>DATILY010000028.1:0-36229 GCA_035475895.1 Casimicrobiaceae bacterium
CTCGACCGTGACTGCGGGCGGCGAGGGCGTGCGCGCAGGCGCCTGTGCAGCATCATCTAATGCGCGCGCAGCGCGCATCGGTGCGATGCGCTTTGCACCGAAGCCGGAGCGCACGCCCTCGTCGCCCGCGTGCGCGGGTCCGGTTGCACGAGTCCGGTTGCGCGGTCCGATCCCCGCGCTGCACTGCCATGATCCGCTAGTGCAGCGTCCCGTCGACGAGCTGCAGCGTGCGTTCGGTCCGGGCGGCCAGCTCGGGATCGTGCGTCACGATGACGAGTGCGGTGTCGATGTCGCGATTGAGCTCGAGCATGAGATCGAACACCGACCCGGCCGTCTTGCGGTCGAGGTTGCCCGTTGGCTCGTCGGCCAGCACGCAGCGCGGCCGCGTCACGAGCGCGCGCGCAAGCGCCACCCGTTGACGCTCGCCACCGGACAGCTCGCCGGGCAGGTGGCGCACGCGCGCGCCGAGGCCGACGCGCTCCAGCATGCTCTGCGCGGCCGCGCGCGCTGCGGCGGCCGGCTCGCGCCGGATGACCAGCGGCATCGCGACGTTCTCGAGCGCGGTGAATTCGGGCAGCAGGTGATGGAACTGGTAGATGAAGCCGAGCGCACGATTGCGCACGCGGCCGCGCTCGGCCTCCGACAGCGTCGCGAAGGATTGGCCCTCGACGCTCACTTCGCCTGCCGTGGGAACGTCGAGGCCGCCCAGCAAATGCAGCAGCGTGCTCTTGCCCGACCCGGATGCACCGACGATCGCGATGCGCTCGCCGACACGCACGTCGAGGTCGACGCCGTCGAGCACCTGCACGTCGAGCGGCCCGGTGCGATAGGTCTTGCGCAGGCCGCGACAGGCGAGGACCGGCACCGCGGCATGGGCGTGCGCCCGTGGAGGCGCGGCGACGTCGACGACGCCGTCGGGCCGCATCATCCGCGCGCCCGTGCCCCCCGCCGTGGCGTCATTCATAGCGCAGCGCTTCGGCCGGATTGACGCGCGCGGCCTTCCAGCTCGGATACAGGGTGGCCAGAAGCGCGAGCACCAGCGCCATCAGGCCCACCGCGATCACGTCGTTGGCCTGCAGCTGCGAGGGCAGGTCGCTGATGTAGTAGACGCTCTTGTCGAGGAACTGCACGCCGAACGTGCGCTCGATCGCCGGCACGATGGTCTCGATGTTGAGCGCGACGACGATGCCCGTGACGATGCCCGCGAGCGTCCCGATGAAGCCGATGAGCGCGCCCTGGATCGTGAAGATCGCAAGAATGGACGAGGGCGCCGCACCGAGCGTGCGCAGGATCGCGATGTCGGCGCGCTTGTCGGTGACCGTCATCACCTGCGCCGAGACGATGTTGAATGCGGCGACGGCGACGATGAGCGCGAGGATCAGGAACATCATCCGCTTCTCGATTGCCACCGCGCGGAAGAAGTTCGCGTGATTGCGCGTCCAGTCGCTGACGCTGGCGTCCTCCGGCAACGCCGAGAGCAGCTCGCGTGCCACCTGCGGCGCGGCGAAGAGATCGTCGAGCTTGAGACGAACGCCGCTGGCGCCTTCGAGCCGGTACAGCCGCTCGGCGTCGTCCAGGTTGACGAACACGAGGCCGCTGTCGAACTCGTACATGCCGAGCTCGAAGATGCCCGAGACCGTGAAGCTCTTGATGCGCGGCAGCGCCCCCGCGGGCGTCACGACACCTTGCGGGATGATCGCGACGACGCTGTCACCCACCCGCACGCCGAGCGCGCGCGCCACCTCGGCGCCCAGCACGATGTCGAAGCTGCCCGGCGTGAGCGTCCCGAGCGAGCCGCGCCGCATGTGCGATTCGATGTCGGCGACCTTCTCTTCCTGCGCAGGATCGATGCCGCGGATGATGACGCCGCGGTTGGCGTCGCCTACGGACAGCATCGCCTGGCCGACGACGTACGGCGCGGTCGCCACCACGTGCGGATTGCGCCGCGCCGCGGCTGCAACGGCGGCGGGGTCGCGCAGCGCGGGCTCGCCGCGGATCTCGATGTGCGAGGTGGCCGACAGGATGCGGTTGCGCAGCTCCTCCTGGAACCCGTTCATCACGGACAGCACGACGATCAGCGCGGCGACGCCGAGCCAGATGCCCGCCATCGACGTGAACGCGATGAACGAGATGAACGCGTTGCGCCCGGAGCCCTTGCGGGCACGCGTGTAGCGCAGGCCGACGGCCATTTCGTAGAACGACAAGAGGAGTGGCGGCCGGTGAGCGCGACCAAAGTCGTAGGAAGCAGGCGATTATCGCATGCTAGACTCGCAGCCCTTTCGCGCTCCACGTCTCCGTCAGCGATGCTGCTCGTCGCGCCCGGCCTGCTCGCGCACGCAACCGCGTGCCGCTCGCGCCCCGCATTCGCCCGTCTTGCACGCTATGCCGGCGCACCGGCGGTCAGCGACGACGGCATTGCGGCGCTCGTCTGCGCGGCGCTGGGGTTGCGCGGCACACCGCCGCTCGGCGCGCTCACCGCCGCGGGCGCGGGACTGTCCCCGGGCACGGACTACTGGATGCTCGCCGACCCCGTGACCCTCGTGGCCGGGCGCAGCGACGTCGCACTGGCCGGCCGGGTCGCCGACCTGTCCGCCGCCGACGCCGACGAGCTCATCACCGCGCTCAACGCGCATTTCCACGGCGACGGCATCATGTTCGTGGCGGCCCGGCCGAGCCTATGGCTGGCGCGCGTCGCCACGCCGCCCGCGCTGACCACGGTGTCGCTGGAGCGGGCGCAGAACGGGCCGCTGGCGGATGCCCTGCCGCGCGGCGACGCCGCCGTGCAATGGCGCCGTTGGCAGGACGAGATCCAGATGCTGCTCCACACGCATCCGGTCAACGCGCACCGCGAAGCCCTCGGCGCGCCACCCGCGAATGCCGTCTGGTTCTCCGGCGGCGGGCGCATCAACGATGCCGGGCGGCCGCCGCTGATCGAGGCCGACGCGCCCGGCACGCCGCTTGGCGACCTGCTGCGCGGCGTGGCTTACGTTTCCCGTCTGCGCGGGGCCATCGAGCCCGCGCGCATCGTGCGCGTGCATGCGCCCATCGCGGGTGCCGCCGACGTCGACGCGTTCACGGAGCGCGTCTTCGAGCCCGCGCTCGGCAAGCTCGAGCGACGCGAGCTGCCGGCGCTCGACCTCGTCGCCGACGGCGGCGGCCTCGCAGCGGGCTGGCGCGCGACCGCGCCGGGTGCGCTCACGCGGCTCACCGCGCGGTTCGGACCACGCTCGTTCACCGTGCCCGGACGCGCGGGTACGTGATCGAAGCGCCGACCCGCGCGCCGGTCGCGGCCGCGATCGAGCGGCGCACCGTCCCCGCCGCAGTCGAGGCATTGCTCGCCGCGGGCCTGCCGCCGGTGCTTGCGCGCATCTACGCCGCCCGCGGCATTGCGACCGCCAGCGAGCTCGACCACGCACTGAGCGCGCTGCCCACGTATGCGTCGCTCAAGGGCATCGACGACGCAGTTGACCGGCTGGCGCGCGGCATCGCGGAACGCGAGCGCATCGTCATCGTGGCCGATTACGACGCCGATGGCGCGACCGCGTGCGCCGTCGGCGTGCTCGGCCTCCGTGCGCTCGGGGCGGACGTGCATTACGTCGTGCCGAATCGCTTCGAGTTCGGCTATGGCCTCACGCCGGAGATCGTCACGCTCGCGGCGGCCCATGCACCCCGCCTGCTCGTCACGGTGGACAACGGCATCGCGAGCCACGAAGGCGTCAGCGCAGCGGCGGCGCTTGGCATCGACGTGCTGATCACCGACCACCACTTGCCGGCCGCCACGCTGCCCGCGCCGGCGATCATCGTCAATCCCAATCAGCCGGGCTGCGGTTTTCCGTCGCGACATCTGGCCGGCTGCGGTGTGATGTTCTACGTGCTGCTTGCCTTGCGCGCGCGGCTGCGTGAACACGGCGCATTCGCGGGACGCGAGCCGCCGCACTTCGGCGCGCTGCTCGATCTGGTCGCACTCGGCACGGTGGCGGACGTCGTCGTGCTCGACCAGGTCAACCGCATCCTGGTGGAGCAAGGCCTCGCGCGCCTGCATGCCGGCCGTGCGCGTCCCGGCATCGCGGCTCTGTTCAAGGTCGCGGGCCGGGACGTGCGGCGCGCCACCGCGACGGATCTCGGCTTCGTAGCAGGGCCACGGCTCAACGCGGCAGGACGTCTTGCCGACATGTCGCTCGGCATCCGTTGCCTGCTCGCCGACGACGACGCGCAGGCCGAGTCGCTGGCAGGCGAGCTCGACCGCCTCAACCGCGAGCGGCGCATCGTCGAAGCCGGCATGAACGAGGAAGCGATGGCAGCGGCGGAACGCGCCGCGGTGCTGGTCGACGGCGACGCCTATACCGTCTGCGTGCATCAAGCGCAATGGCACGCGGGCGTCGTTGGGATCGTCGCCTCGCGCCTCAAAGACCGGTATCACCGGCCTGCGATCGTGTTCGCCAGCGCAGCCGACGGCACGCTCAAAGGATCGGGCCGCTCGATCGCCGGGTTGCATCTGCGTGATGCGCTCGACCGCGTCGCCAAGCGGCTTCCGCACGTCGTGGAGCGCTACGGCGGTCATGCATTCGCTGCAGGCGTTTCCATCCACGCGGCCGGCCTGGACGCATTTGCACAGGCATTCGAAGCGACCGCGCGCGACCTGCTCACGCGCGAGCATCTGCACCGCGTGCATGCCAGCGACGGCGCGCTTGGCCGCGGTGAGCTTACGTTCGGCCTTGCGCGCACGTTGCATGAGCGGGTCTGGGGACAGGGCCTTGCGCCGCCCGCATTCGACGACCGCTTCACGGTCGAGAGCCAGCGCGTGGTCGGCGAGCGCCACCTGCGCGTCGTGCTGCAGCGGGAAGGCGAGCGGTTCGAGGGAATCGCCTTCGACGAGCCGGGGCCCCTGCCGGCCCGGATCCACGCGCTCTACCGCCCCGAAGTGCGCGAATGGAACGGCCTGCTCGGGTTGACGCTGGTCGTGGAGCACTGGCGCACGGCCTGACCGGCGGTCTTGCTGCATCGCGGTGCAAGCGCGCCGCGACGTGCGGCCCAAGTCCCTGTTGCACCACGGAAATGCAGTGTCTCATTTTCGTGCATCGCGGGGCGTGCCGGTGGTGCATCATCCTTGTGCGACGCAGCACCGTCAGCTAGAGTATGTCGGTTCAGGTGTCCGCTGCACTGCGGCAACTCTCTCTGTGGAGTACTCAATGCGCTTGGCCGACAAGGTCTCGATCATCACCGGCGCCGGACAAGGCATCGGCCGGGCGACCGCCCTGAAATTCGCCTCCGAAGGCGCCAAGGTCGCCGTCTGCGACATCAACATGACCTCCGTCGAGGACACCGTTAGGGCAGTCGAGGCCGCCGGTGGCGAGGCCGCCGGCTGGCGAGTCGACGTCACCGACAAGGAGAGCATCGCCCAGATGGTCAGCGGCGTGATGGCCAAATGGGGCCGCATCGACACGCTGGTGAACAACGCGGGCATCGTGCAGGACGCGCAATTCAAGAAGATGACGGACGAGCAATTCGAGCGCGTCATCGACGTCAACCTCAAGGGCGTCTACAACTGCACCAAGGCGGTCGTCGACATCATGCTCGAGCAGAACTCCGGCGTGATCCTCAACGCCTCGTCCATCGTGGGCATCTACGGCAACTTCGGCCAGACGAACTACGCCGCCACGAAGTTCGGCGTCATCGGCATGGTGAAGACCTGGGCCCGCGAGCTCGGCCGCAAGGGCATTCGCGCCAACGCGATCTGTCCCGGCTTCATCGAGACGCCGATCCTCTCGTCGATCCCCGACAAGGTGATCCGCATGATGGAGGACAAGGTGCCCATGGGCCGCCTCGGCAAGCCCGAGGAGATCGCCAACACGTACGCGTGGCTCGCCTCCGACGAAGCGTCGTACATCAACGGCGCGGTGATCGAGGTGTCGGGCGGCTGCACTATTTGATGGATCACCGACGGTCCGTACGGGCGGTGAGCATGACGGCGGCACATACGGCATAGATCGGAGCCTGCGCCGACGCGGGTCTGGCGACTCGGCTTCGGCGCCAGTCCTGGTACTCCGTCCGGCGGACTTGAGCCGGTATACCCGCGCAGGTTACGATCGGCCGGCTCAACTGCGCCGGACCGACATCGCATGCGCTTCCCTCGCACCTCCCTCCTGGGCTTCGTTCTCGCTGCCCTGACGCTCGCCCCGCACACCGCCGCAGCCGAGATGATCGGCGGCAACCCCGGCCCGGCCTACAACTACGTCTGCCCGCACGCGGATGGACGGGGCGCGCTCGACTGCTTCCTCGACGCGGTCGAGCACCTGTACACCATGTGCCGCAACGTGAAGTCGATCGAGATCCTCGAATTCGGCTACGAGGATTCGCAGGAAGGGCTCAACGCCGCGAAATACGAGTCCTGCGTCGACAAGCAGAAGCTCAACATGGCCAAGCCGTACCAGGCCGCGCTCAAGGAAGCGCGCATCTCCAAGCAGGCGACGCAAGGCGTGGAAAGCCTGCACGAGTACTGGCTCTCGGCGCTGCAGCATCTGCGCTGGACGCGCGGCGAAACCGACGAGCAGTACAAGGATCGCGTGAACGTCCGCACCTACCAGGACTTCCACGACAAGATCGACGGCATTCGCACCATCGTCGCGGTCGTGAAGGAACGCACCACGCCCGTCCCGCGGGTGCGCGAGGCCAAGACGACGCCCAAGAACGCACCCAAGGCGGCCGCGAAGGCGTCCAAGATCGCGCCCGCCGACAAGCCCACCGGCGACAAGGCGCCGCGCAGCTGAACGCCGACGCAGCGCCGGCCGCCGCCGTGCTGGCGCCGGACACCGCGGTGGCGGACACCGCGCTTGCCGAGGTATTCGAACCGGGCGGCACGCTGGCGCGCACGCTGCCCGGCTTCCGCTTCAGGCCCCAGCAGCTCGCCATGGCACAGGCCGTCGCCGAGGCGATCGCCGCGCGCCGCCAGCTCGTCGCCGAGGCCGGCACCGGCACCGGCAAGACGCTCGCCTACCTCGTGCCCGCGCTGCTGTACGGCGGCAAGGTGATCGTCTCGACGGGCACCAAGACGCTGCAGGACCAGCTGTTCGATCGCGACCTGCCGCTCATCCGCGATGCGCTCAAGCTGCCCGTCACGATCGCGGTGCTGAAAGGCCGCGCCAACTACGTGTGCCACTACCATCTCGAGCGCGCCGCGCGCGAGGGCCGGCTGCCGAGCCGCGACGACGCGCGTCATCTCACGCGCATCGTGAGCTTCGCGCAGGCGAGCCTGCGGGGCGATCGCGCCGAGCTCGCCGACGTGCCGGAGCACGCCACGATCTGGCCGCTCGTCACGTCCACGCGCGAGAATTGCCTTGGCGGCAACTGCCCGTTTCATCGCGAGTGCTTCGTGATGAAGGCGCGCAAGGAGGCGCTCGATGCGGATGTCGTCGTCGTCAACCATCACCTGTTCTTCGCCGACGTGATGCTGCGCGACGAAGGTCTCGCCGAGCTGCTGCCGAACTGCAACACCGTGATCCTCGACGAGGCGCATCAGCTGCCGGATACCGCCACGCTGTTCTTCGGCGAGCAAGTGACGGCGGGGCAGGTCGCCGACCTGGCGCGCGATGCGGAAGTCGCCGCGCGCACCGGCGCGCGCGACGTGCCGGAACTGCCGGATGCCGCTGCGGCATTGCAGCCCGCGTTGCGCAAGCTGCGGCTCGCATGCGGCGAGGCGACCGGCAAATTCGCGCAGGAGCGCATCGCCGAAGCGCCCGGATTCGCGCCGGCGCTCGACGCGCTGGCCGCGGCGCTCGATATGCTCGCCACCGAGATGACACGCTTCGCCGAGCGCAGCGAGGAGCTTGCGCAGATCGCACGGCGTGCCCAGGAAACCGCCGACCGCCTTGCGCGCTGGCAGGCCGGCTTGCGCGGCGGCAACGACGACGACGCGGACTGGATCCGGTGGATCGACGTGACCCCGCAAGGATTCCAGCTCCACGCGTCGCCGCTGTCGGTCGCCGACATCTTTCGCCGCCAGGTGGACGCGACCGGCCGCGCGTGGATCTTCACGTCGGCCACGCTGGCAGTGGGCCGCAGCTTCGAGCACTACACCGCGCAGCTCGGCCTGACCGAAGCCGACACGGGATGCTGGGACAGCCCGTTCGACTACGCGGCCCAGGGCCTGCTGTACGTGCCGCGTGATCTTCCGGCACCCAACTCGCGCGAGCACACCGAAGCGATCGTCGACGCGGCATTGCCGATCCTGCGTGCGAGCGGCGGCCGCGCGTTCCTGCTGTTCACCACGCTGCGTGCCCTCAATCTGGCGCGCGAGCGGCTGTGCGCCGCACTGGCGCGCGAGAACCTCGATTTCCCGGTGCTCGTGCAGGGCGATGGCTCGCGCACCGAGCTGCTGATGCGCTTTCGCATGCTGGGCGACGCGGTGCTGCTCGGCTCGGCGAGCTTCTGGGAAGGCGTGGACGTGCCGGGCGACGCACTGTCGGTCGTGGTCATCGACAAGCTGCCGTTCGCGCCGCCCGACGATCCGCTGCTCGCGGCGCGCCTCGCGCGCCTCACCCGGAACGGCGGCAACGCCTTCATGGACTGGCAGCTGCCGCAGGCTGCGATCAGCCTCAAGCAGGGCGCCGGGCGCCTGATCCGCACGGAGACCGATCGCGGCGTGCTGATGATCGGCGACCCTCGGCTGACCGACAAGCCCTACGGCCGCCGGATCTGGCAGAGCCTGCCGCCGATGCGGCGCACGCGCGAGCTAGACGACGTGCTCGCGTTTCTCGCGGCCGGTCACCAGAACTTCCACCACGGCTTGGCAGGCGTGCCCACGACGTAGACGCTCGCGGGAAAGGTCTTGGCGAGAATGCGCTTGGAATCGTCGGACAGCTGGGCGAGACCAAGCTTGTCGTAGCTCTTGGCGAGGATGTCGAGCGCCTTCTCGTTGGACGGCGTCTGCGGGAAGTTGACCAGCGACGCCTGCGCACGGCTCGCGGCAGCGACATACGCGCCGCGGTTGTAGTAGTACTCCGCGACGTGGACCTCGTACATTCCCAGCGCATTGCTGAGGTAGCGCATCCGGTCCTTGGCGTCCTCGGTGTACTTGCTGTCCGGAAACTTCTGCGCGAGCTCCTTGAACGCGGCGAACGACTCGCGCATCTGCTTGGGATCGCGCTCGGACAGGTCCAGCTCGTAGACGTAGCCGAACAGGCCCTGGTCCTCGCGGAAGTACACGAGGCCCTTCAGGTAATAGGCATAGTCGACGTTGGGATGATTGGGATACGTGCGGATGAAGCGGTCGCATGCAGCCGTGGCGGCCGCCTGCTCGCTGTTGCGCCAGTTCGCATAGGCGCCTTCGAGGATCGCCTGCTGCGCATAGCGCCCGTACGGATAGCGCGACTCGATCGTCTCGAACAGCTTGGTCGCGCGCGTATAATTGCCCTCGAGCATCGCGTCGTGCGCAGCGCCGTACAGCTTTTCGGCCGACCATCCGGCCGTCTCGTCCTTGACGTCCGGCAGCAGACCGCAGCCGGAAACGAACATCGCCATCAGCACGCAGGCAAAGACTGCGCGCATGCAGTTTCGCCACCGGTTCCGCCATCCATTCATCATTGCCGCGTCCTTCGTGAGCCGCACGGATTATAGCGGACCGGGTCATCCGGACGCAGGGGCGGCGGCCGTGCGCACGCTCACGATTCCCGACGACTTCGCCGGGCGCCGCCTCGACCAGGCGCTCGCTGCGCTGATGCCCGAGCATTCGCGCAGCCGGCTCCAGCAGTGGATCGCGCAGGGCGTCGTGCAGGTGGACGGTGCGGCTGCCACGGCCCGGCAGAAGCTGCGCGGCGGCGAAGCCGTGGCCGTTGCAGCGGTCGAGCAGCCGTCGCTGACCGATGCGCCCGAAGCCATTCCGCTCGACATCCGCTACGAGGACGACGACCTCCTGGTGCTCGACAAGCCGCCTGGGCTCGTCGTGCATCCGGGCAGCGGCAACCGCGCGGGAACCCTTCTCAATGCGCTGCTCCACCACGCACCGGCGCTGGTCCACCTGCCCCGGGCCGGCATCGTGCATCGGCTCGACAAGGACACCAGCGGGCTCATGGTCGTGGCCAAGAGCCCGGTCGCCCAGGCCGCGCTCGTGCGCGACCTCGCCGCGCACACGGTGACCCGCGAGTACCTGGCGCTCGTGCATGGCGACGTCGAGCGCGCGGTGACGATCGACGCGCCCATCGGACGCCATCCGACGCAACGCACCACCATGGCGGTGGTGGCGCAGGGCAAGGCGGCGCGCACGCACGTGAGCGTCGTCGAGCGCTTTGGCGCCGCCACCCTGGTGCGCTGCCGCCTCGAAACGGGTCGCACGCACCAGATCCGCGTGCATCTGGCGGCCATTGGTCATCCGCTGGTCGGCGACCCGGCGTACGGCGCACGGCGCGTGCGGGGTGGCGTGCTGCTGTTCGGTCGCCAGGCGCTTCATGCCACCGCGCTGCGCTTCACGCATCCGGTCAGCGGACGAGCGCTGAAGTTCGCCGCGGCGCCGCCAGCGGACCTGCAGGCGCTGATCGACACGGTGCGTGCGCACGCGCGCGAGCATGCCTAGGCCCGCAACCACAGCGTCCGAGTGGCTCGTGCCCGAGTGGCCGGTCGCGCCGCGCGTGCGCGCCTTCGTCACCACACGCAACGGCGGGGTCAGCCGCGGCGCGTATGCGAGCTTCAACGTGGGGGGCGGCAGCGCCGATCGCGACGAGCCTGCCGCCGTGACGCAGAACCGCCGGCTGCTCGCGCGTCATTTGCCGCGGCCGCCGACATGGCTCACGCAGGTGCACGGAACGGCCGTCGCGACGCTCGCAGCACCGCAAGCCGCACCGCCCACGGCCGACGCCGCCGTCACCCGCGCGCCCGCGGTTCCGCTGGCCGTGCGCGTCGCCGACTGCTTGCCCGTGTTCCTCGCCGACCGCGCAGGGACCGTCGTCGCGGTGGCGCATGCCGGCTGGCGTGGCCTTGCAAGCGGCGTCATCGAGCACACCGTCGAGGCCATGGGCTCGCCCGGGGCGGACATCGTCGCGTGGCTCGGACCGGGCATCGGCGCGGACGCGTTCGAGGTCGGCGAGGACGTTCATCGCGCGTTCACGCGCCACGATCGCACGGCGGCTGCCTGCTTCGTTGCGCAGCGTCCGGGCAAGTGGCGCGCCGATCTCGCGGGCCTCGCCCGACTGCGGCTGGCCGCGTGCGGTATCGGCGCCGTGCACGGCGGGGAGTGGTGCACGGTGCGCGACCCGGCCCGTTTCTATTCCTATCGCCGCGATGGCACCACGGGGCGCATGGCGGCGGTGATCTGGATCGAGCCGGAACAGGCGTGACACACGCGAGCGCCGCACTGGGGTTCATCGTGGCCGCGGCACTTGCAGGCGGCGTGCTCTCGACGATCGTCGCCGCATCGACCCTGCGATTGTCCCGGCACTGGGTAGCGCCGCTCGTCTCGTTCGCGGTGGGCGCGTTGCTCGGTGCCGTGTTCCTCGAGCTGATTCCGCACGCGCTCGAAACCGGCACGCCGCAGACGGTGATGGTCACGATGCTCGCCGGCCTGCTCGGTTTCTTCCTGCTCGAAAAGCTCGTGCTCTGGCGCCACGCGCACGGCCACGAAGCGCACGCGCACGACCAGGACGAGACCGAGCACGACCACGCGCTGCATGCGGGTCCTGGCGCCGGGCGACCGGGCCTCATGATCCTCATCGGCAACGGCGTGCATTCATTCTGCGACGGCATCGTCATCGCGGCCGCGTTCATCGCCGATACGCCGCTCGGCGTGGCGACGACGATCGCGATCGTCGCGCACGCGGTGCCGCAACAGGTGGGGGACTTCGCGGTGCTGCTGCATTCGGGCTTCACGCGGCGCAAGGCCTTCACGTTCAATGTCGCCGTGGGGCTTGCCACGCTGGTCGGCGCACTTGCCGCATATGGCGCGCTGGCCGACATGGCGCGCGCGCTGCCGGTCGTGCTCGCCATTGCGGCGGCGAGCCTGCTCTACGTCGCAGTCGCCGACCTCATCCCGAGCCTGCACCGGCGTCCCGAGCCGCTCGAAACGGCGCGCCAGATGATCGCCATCTTGCTCGGCATCGGCGTCATCGCCGTGGCGCACCTCGCGCTGGAGCCATGAGGTCCGCATGACGGCGCATGCCACGACGACGTTCGACGGCGGCTGCACCTGCCGCGCCGTTCGCTATCGCATGAGCAGCGCCCCGCTGTTCGTGCACTGTTGTCATTGCCGCTGGTGCCAGCGTGAAACGGGCGCATCGTTCGCGCTCAATGCGCTCATCGAGGCAGATCGCGTCGTCCTGCTCGGCGGCGAGCCCGATGTGGTCGTCACGCCGTCGAACAGCGGACGCGGCCAGAAGATCGCGCGCTGCCCGGTGTGCCGCATCGCGGTGTGGAGCAACTACGCGGGGGCCGGCGACGCCTTGCGGTTCGTGCGCGTCGGCACGCTGGACGATCCGGACCGCCTGCCGCCCGACGTCCACATCTTCACCGCGTCGAAGCAGCCGTGGGTCGTGCTTCCGCCACACATCCCCGCGTTTGCCGAGTACTACGACCGCACCGCATGCTGGCCGGCCGAGAGCCTCGCACGTCGTGACGCGTTGCTTGCACGACGCAGCGGCTGACCGGGCCTAACGGCCGTCGGGCGCTCGCTCGGCCGTTGCTGCGCGCGCGCGAGCCGCCCTGCGCCGCCGCAGCGCGAGCCATGCGTACAGCGCAACCGGGCACAGGCCAGCGGTGAGGAAGAACAGCGCGCCGGCAACGCCGCTGGCGAACGCGAGCGCCATGGTGAACGTGATGTACAGCCAGGCGAGGATGACGATGTGCATGGCGACTGGGCCAACCTCCACAGTATGCAGCCTCGCTGGAAACGCGCAGGCGCGCGCACTGCGTGTTCCATGCGGCCTACGCTAGAATGAAGCCTCGCTTCGCGGCCTTTGGCGCCGCGCGACATACCTTCGTGACAGCACCGATCGTCTCCGACGCGCCGGCCGCATGGCTCGATCTTGCGAGCCAGTGGCAGCAAACGCTCCAGCAGTGGAGCCAGTGGTGGCTTGGAGGCGGCGCGAGCGTGCCCGGCGCACCCGTTCCGCTGCCCGGCATTGCGGCACCGTTCGACGCTGCCGCGGTGGCGGCACTCAACGAGCGCTTCACGCCGCGCTTCGAAGCACTATGGGCCGCGGCGCAAGCTGCGCTTGCGCAGCCGGGCGCCTCGATGCCGGAAATCGTGCAAACACCGTCGAACGACCGCCGCTTCGCCGCTGCGGCGTGGCGCGAGCAGCCCTATTTCTCGTATCTGCGCCAGGCGTATCTGCTCTACGCCGAATACGTGGCGGCGCTGGCCGACAGCGCGAGGCTGCCGCCGGTCGACAAGCATCGACTGCAGTTCGCGACCCGCCAGTACCTCGACGCGATCGCGCCGACGAATTTTCCCGCGACCAATCCCGAAGTGCTGCAGCGCGCCGTCGACACCGAGGGGGCGAGCCTCGTGCAGGGCCTCACCAACCTGCTGCAGGATGCGGCGAAAGGCCGCATCACGATGAGCGACGAGTCCGCGTTCGAGGTCGGCCGCAACCTCGCCATCACGAGCGGCAGCGTGGTGTTCCGCAACGAGCTCATCGAGCTCATCCAGTACGATCCGGCGACGCCCACGGTGTACCGGCGTCCCCTGGTGATGGTGCCCCCGTGCATCAACAAGTACTACATCCTCGACCTCACGCCGTCCAACTCGTTCGTGCGCCACGCCGTCGAGCAGGGCCATACGACGTTCATGATCTCGTGGCGCAACGTGCCCGCCGAGCTTGGCAGCCTGACGTGGGACGATTACCTCGAGAAGGGACCGCTCGCCGCGTTCGAAGTCGTACGCGCCATCACCGGCAGCCGCACGCTCAACGCACTGGGCTTTTGCGTCGGTGGCACCATCCTGGCATGCGCGCTGGCCGTGCTCGCTGCGCGCAAGGACACCAGCGTCGCAAGCGCGACGTTCCTGACCACGCTGCTGGACTTCGCCGATCCCGGCGACATCGGCGTGTACATCTCCCCCACGGCGCTCGCGGCGCGCGAGCCGGCGCTGTGCAGCGGCCAGCGCTTGCCCGGCAGCGAGCTCGCCGGAGCCTTCGCGAGCCTGCGCGCCAACGAGCTCGTGTGGAGTTACGTCGTCAACAACTACCTCAAGGGCCGCACGCCGCCAGCGTTCGACCTGCTGTACTGGAACGCCGATTCGTCCAATCTCCCGGGCCCGATGTACGCGTACTACATGCGCGAGATGTACGTCGGCAACCGCCTCCGCGAGCCCGGTGCGCTCACCATGCTCGGTGAATCGATCGACCTTGGTGCGATCACCGTGCCCGCGTACGTCTATGCGTCGCGCGACGATCACATCGTGCCGTGGCGCTCGGCCTATCGCACGACCACGCTGCTCGGCAGCGAGTGCAGCTTCGTGCTCGGCGCGTCCGGCCACATCGCAGGGGTGGTGAATCCGCCGATGCCGGCCAAGCGGCAGCACTGGGAAAACGATCTGCTGACCGAGGATCCCGACGCCTGGCTGGCCCGCGCCCGCGAGGTGCCCGGCAGCTGGTGGACCCACTGGGACCGGTGGCTCGCCGTGCGTGGCGGCGCGCGTCGCAAGGCCCCGCGCGCCCCGGGGAACGCGGCTTATCCGCCGCTCGCTGCAGCCCCGGGCGAATACGTTCTGGAAAAGGTTTCCGCATAACGCGCGCGCGTCGAGCAACGTCTGCTCGCCCGTTGCGCTACCATGACCGCTCGCGGCGGCGTCGATGCCCCGCGGCACGACTCCACGGAGAATCCCCATGACCGATATCGTGATCGCCGGCGCGTTGCGCACGGCCATCGGCAAGTTCGGCGGCTCGCTCGCCAAGATACCGGCGCCCGAGCTCGGCGCCACCGTGATCAAGGCGCTGCTCGCGCAGCACGGCGTCGCGCCAGAGCAAGTGTCCGAAGTGATCATGGGACAAGTGCTCACGGCAGCCAGCGGGCAGAACCCCGCGCGCCAGGCGCTGATCAAGGCCGGCATTCCGCACGCGGTGCCCGCCATGACGATCAACGTCGTGTGCGGCTCGGGCCTCAAGGCGGTGATGCTCGCCGCGCAGTCGGTGCAATGCGGCAACGCCGACATCGTCGTGGCCGGCGGCCAGGAGAACATGAGCGCCGCTCCGCATGCGCTGCCCGGCTCGCGCGACGGCTTCCGGATGGGCGACGCGAAGCTCGTCGACACCATGATCGTCGACGGGCTGTGGGACGTGTACAACCAGTACCACATGGGCACGACCGCCGAGAACGTCGCCAAGAAGTACAGCGTGTCGCGCGCGCAGCAGGACGAGCTCGCCGTCGCCAGCCAGAACAAGGCCGAGGCCGCGCAGAAGGCAGGACGCTTCAACGACGAGATCGTTCCCGTGCTCATTCCGCAGCGCAAGGGCGATCCGGTGGCGTTCAAGAACGACGAATACATCAAGCCCGGCACGACGCTCGACGCCGTGCAGGCCCTGCGGCCGGCGTTCGCCAAGGACGGCACCGTCACCGCGGCCAATGCGTCGGGCCTCAACGACGGCGCGGCAGCCGTCCTCGTGATGACGGCGGAGCGTGCACGCCAGCTGGGCATCACGCCGCTGGCGCGCATCAAGTCGTTCGCCACCACGGGGCTCGATCCGGCGCTCATGGGCATGGGCCCCGTGCCCGCCTCGCGCATGGCGCTCGAGAAGGCCGGCTGGAAGCCCGCCGACCTCGACCTCATGGAGATCAACGAGGCCTTCGCCGCCCAGGCGTGCGCAGTCAACAGCGAAATGGGCTGGGACACGTCGAGGATCAACGTCAACGGCGGCGCGATCGCGCTCGGCCATCCGATCGGCGCATCGGGCTGCCGCGTGCTCGTGTCGCTGCTCCACGAGATGCGCCGGCGCAATGCGAAGAAGGGCCTCGCCTCGCTGTGCATCGGCGGCGGCATGGGCGTTGCGATGGCGGTGGAGCGCTGAGCTCCGTTCGCGCGGGCGAAGGCGAAAACGCCGGGCCCGCGCGGTTCAACCAGGAGGGTTCGACATGGCAACTCCACGGGTAGCGCTCGTCACCGGCGGCATGGGTGGCCTGGGCGAGGCAATCTGCATCAAGATGGCAGCGCTCGGCTACAACGTCGTGACCACGCATTCACCGGGCAATGCGAAGGCGAACGAGTGGCTCGAGTCGATGCGCGGCCAGGGTTTCAGCTTCAGCGCGTACCCGTGCGACGTCGCCGACTGGGCGTCAGCGGTCGGCTGCGTGAAGAACGTCAGCGAAGCGCAGGGATCGATCGACGTGCTGGTCAACAATGCCGGCATCACGCGCGACATGACGTTCCGCAAGATGGACAAGGCGAACTGGGACGCCGTCATCAAGACCAACCTGGACTCGTGCTTCAACATGACGAAGCAGGTGTCCGACGGCATGGTGGACCGCGGCTGGGGGCGCATCATCAACATCTCGTCCGTCAACGGCCAGAAAGGCGCGTTCGGCCAGACCAATTACTCGGCGGCCAAGGCGGGGATGCATGGCTTCACCAAGGCGCTTGCGCTCGAGGTTGCGCGCAAGGGCGTCACGGTGAACACCATCTCGCCCGGTTACATCGGCACGAAGATGGTGATGGCGATTCCGCGCGACGTGCTCGACAGCAAGATCATTCCGCAGATCCCGATGGGCCGCCTTGGCAAGCCGGAGGAAGTCGCAGGCCTCGTCGCCTATCTCGCGAGCGACGAAGCCGCGTTCCTGACCGGCGCGAACATCGCGATCAACGGCGGCCAGCACATGTTCTGATCGCCTGATCATCGGCGTGACGGCGGCCCGCGCGGCCGCCGTTTTCATTGGTGCGGCACAATCGCGCAATGCCGTCATCGGAAGCCCCGGGCAGCACGCCGCACGGCGCAACCATCACCGTCACCGGTCCGCGCCGCCCGTCCTTGCGCGAGCGCCTCGGTGCGCTGCGCAACCTCCCGCCCTTCATTGCGCTCGTGTGGCACGCGAGCCCCGCGCTCACCGCGTCGCAGGCGATCCTGCGCGTCGCGCGCGCGCTGGTGCCGATCGCGACGCTCTACATCGGCAAGCTCATCATCGACGAAGTCGTGGGGCTCGCCGCGCAGGCCCACGGCGCACCGGACCTGCGCGCATGGCTCGCCGCAGGCCTGCTCGACCGCATCGTCCTGCTGCTCGCGGTGGAGTTCGGCCTGGCGGTCCTCTCCGACGTGCTGGGGCGGGGCGTGTCCTTGCTCGATGGCCTGCTGTCCGAGCGCTTCAGCAACGAGACGAGCCTGCGGTTGATGGCGCACGCCGCCACGCTCGACCTCGAGGATTTCGAGGACAGCGAATTGCAGGACCGGCTCGAGCGCGCGCGCCGGCAGGCGGCCGGCCGCTCGAGCCTCATCGCGCAACTGTTCGGACAGGCGCAGGACGCAGTCACCGTCGTGAGCTTCGGCGCCGGCCTCGTGGCGTATGCGCCCTGGCTGCTGGTGCTGCTGGCCGGCGCGTTGGTACCGGCGTTCATCGGGGAGGCGCACTTCAACGCCAAGGCGTATTCGCTCAACTACGCCCGTACGCCGGAGCAGCGCGAGCTCGACTACGTGCGCCAGACCGGTGCCAGCGCCGACACCGCCAAGGAAGTGAAGATCTTCGGCCTCAACGGGTTCCTCATCGAGCGTTACCGCGTGCTCGCCACGCGCTTCTACGATGCCAACCGCGCCATCGCGGTGCGCCGCGCCGCGTGGGGCAGCGCGCTCGCAGCGCTCGGCACCATCGCGTATTACGCTGCGTACGCCTACATCGTGTGGCGCACGCTCGACGGCACGTTCACGATCGGCGACCTCACCTTCCTCGCGGGCTCGTTCCGGCGCTTGAGCGCGCTGCTCGAGGGCCTGCTCATCGGCTTTTCCCAGGTTTCGGGTCAGGCGCTGTATCTCGACGACTTGTTCTCGTTCTTCGAGATCGCCCCCGAGATCACGAGCCCGCCCGATGCACGCGCGGTGCCGATGCCCATCCGTGAAGGATTCCGCTTCGAGGACGTCGGCTTCCGCTATCCGGGTGCGGCGCGCTGGGCCGTACGCCATTTGACGTTCACGCTGCACGCCGGCGAGGTGCTCGCGCTGGTCGGAGAGAATGGCGCGGGCAAGACCACGCTGGTGAAGTTGCTCGCGCGCCTGTACGACCCCGACGAAGGACGCATCCTGCTCGACGGCCACGACCTGCGCGAGTACGACCTGTTCGCGTTGCGGTCGAACATCGGCGTCATCTTCCAGGACTTCGTCCGCTATCACCTCACCGCCGGCGAGAACATCGCGGTGGGCCGCATCGAAGCGCGCGACGACCATGCGCGCATCGCCGACGCGGCGCATCGCAGCCTCGCCGACGAAGTGATCGCGCGGCTGCCCAACGGCTACGACCAGGTCATCGGCAAGCGCTTTCGAACCGGCATCGACCTGTCCGGCGGTGAATGGCAGAAGATCGCGATCGCGCGCGCGTACATGCGCGACGCGCAGCTGCTGATCCTGGACGAGCCGACCGCGGCGCTGGACGCGCGCGCCGAATACGAGGTGTTCAAGCGTTTTCGCGAGCTCAGCGAAGGACGCACCGCGGTGCTGATCTCGCACCGCTTTTCGAGCGTGCGCATGGCGGACCGCATCCTGGTGATGAGCGAGGGGCGCATCGAGGCCAGCGGCACGCACGAGGCGCTGCTCGCAGCGGGCGGCCGCTACGCCGAGCTGTTCGAATTGCAGGCGGCCGGCTACCGGTGAAGTGCACGGTCGCGCCGATGAGCAGGCAAGAAAAAGCCCCTCGATTCGCATCGAGGGGCTTGGAGGCTGTATCAATCAGGAGGAGGAGATCGATACAGAGGAGACGTCAGCTCCCACATGGGATCGCGGCCGCGAAGTTCAAGTTCCGTGGCGCGATCCGCGGCGTCCGCATGGTACGGACGGACGCCGCCGCAACGATGGTCCCGCCGCCGCGATTACGCGGCCTTGCGGCCCTTCGTGCCATTGGTCGCGGTGGCCGCCGCGGCGCGATAGCTCGCGTCGGCAAGGCTCACGACCTGCTTGGTCGCCTTCTGGAACTGGTCGAACGCAGCGGTCGAGGCGGCGATCGTCGAGCGGAACGCGTTCAGCGCGACGTCCGAGCCCGCCGGCGCCGAGGCGCTGGCCTTCTCGACCCACGACGCGACGCCCTTGGTGTAGGCGCTCCACGCTTCCTCGGCGAGCGCCGAGAACTCGGTTTGCGCTTCCGACGACAGCTCGTACAGGGTGCGCGAATAGCCGAGCGCGCTTTGCACGCCGAGTTCGGCGATCTTCGAGCGCAGGGCCAGGAGCTCCTGCACGTCCTTGACCGACGCGGCAGCTTGCGCGCCTTCGACGCCTTGCGCCAGCGCGAGCTTGGCGGCGTTGAGGTTCAGGGTCACGAGCTTCTCGGCCTTGTCGATCGACATCGACGCGAGCTTGATGGCGCTGGCGACGTTGGTCTTGCTGAGTTCAGCGATTTGTTCGGTGGGGTTGTACATGATTGCCTTTCCGTGTCCGTATCCGTTGGGGTTGGGACGGTGCAGCTGCCCGGACGGGATGCTGCCCCGTTCCGGTGCGGGCCCTGCCGGGGGTCCCGATCCCCGGCTCCCGCCGCGCTGCTTTGCTGCACCGCACAAAACCAATTGTAGGGACGGCCCGAAGGCAAGTCAAGCACTTTTTGGTGCGCCGCACCATGCGTTTTGCGCCGCGCCGCAAAATTTCCAAAGCGCCCGATAAATCAGTGGGTTATAATTCCACGATTCAGCACCCTGGAGTGGGGCAATGACCGAAGGCGTCCGGATGATCAAGAAGTACCCGAATCGGCGGCTGTACGACACCGCCAACAGCGGGTACATCACGCTCGCCGACGTCAAGCAGATGGTGCTGGAAGGCATCGAATTCCAGGTCATCGACGCCAAATCGGGCGACGACCTGACGCGCGCCATCCTGCTGCAGATCATCCTCGAGGAGGAATCGGGCGGTCTCCCGATGTTCAGCTCCGAGATGCTGGCGCAGATGATCCGGTTCTACGGCAGCGCGCAGCAGACGATCATGGGCCAGTACATCGAGCAGAACGTCAAGGCCTTCATGGCGATCCAGAAAAAGCTCCAGGATCAGGCCAAGCAGATCTATGGCGACAAGATGATGATCACGCCCGAGCTGTGGAAGCAGTTCATGCAGATGCAGGCGCCGGCGATGCAGGGCATGCTCGGCAACTATCTCGAGCAGAGCGCCAAGCTCTTCATGGACATGCAGCAGCGCATGCAGGACCAGACGCGCGGCATGTTCGCGGCGTTCCCGTTCCCCGGCTTTCCGGGCGCACCGGGTGCCGCCCCCGAGGACGACAAGAAGCGCTGATCCGCGCGCGACGCGCTTTCCGCGATACCGCATGAGCACCGCATCCCGCGGCGCGGCACCCCGCGTCGGCTTCGTCTCCCTCGGGTGTCCCAAGGCCCTGGTCGATTCCGAGCAGATCCTCACGCAGCTGCGCGCCGAGGGCTACGCGATCTCCCCTTCGTACGAAGGCGCCGACCTCGTCGTCGTCAACACCTGCGGGTTCATCGACGCCGCCGTGGCCGAATCGCTCGATGCCATCGGCGAAGCCCTCGCCGAAAATGGCAAGGTGGTCGTCACCGGGTGCCTCGGCGCCAAGGCCGGCGGCGATTTCGTGCGCGAAGCGCATCCGCAAGTGCTGGCCGTGACCGGCCCGCACGCCACCGCCGAGGTCATGCACGCGGTGCACGCGCATCTGCCGAAGCCGCACGACCCGTTCGTCGATCTCGTCCCGCCACAGGGGATCAAGCTCACGCCGAAGCACTACGCGTACCTCAAGATCAGCGAGGGCTGCAATCACCGGTGCACGTTCTGCATCATCCCGGCCATGCGCGGCGATCTCGTGTCGCGGCCGATCGGCGAGGTGGTCGACGAAGCGGCGCGGCTGTTCCGCGCCGGCGTGCGCGAGCTCCTCGTCGTGTCGCAGGACACGAGTGCGTACGGCGTCGACGTGCGCTATCGCACCGGCTTCGTCGGCGGACGGCCGGTCAAGACGCGCATGCTCGAGCTCGCGTCGGCCCTCGACGCGCTCGCGCGCGAGCATGACGCATGGGTGCGCCTGCATTACGTCTACCCGTATCCGCACGTGGACGACGTCGTGCCGCTCATGGCCACAGGCGCGCATCCACGCGGCCTCCTGCCCTATCTCGACATCCCGTTCCAGCACGCGAGCCCGCGCATCCTCAAGCTGATGAAGCGCCCGGCCGCACCCGAGCGCGTGCTCGACCGGCTTGCGGCATGGCGGCGCGCGCGCCCCGAAATCGTCGTGCGCAGCACGTTCATCGTCGGCTTCCCGGGTGAAACGGATGCCGAGTTCGAGGAGCTGCTCGACTTCCTGCGCATCGCACAGCTGGACCGCGTCGGCTGCTTCGCGTATTCACCGGTGGACGGCGCCACCGCGAACGACCTGCCCGGTGCGGTGCCCGAAGACGTCAAGGAAGCGCGACGCGCCCGTTTCATGAGCGTGCAGGCACAGATCAGCGCCGCGAAGCTGCGCACGCGCATCGGGTCGACGCTCGACGTGCTGATCGACGAAGTGGAGGCGCCCGCGTCACGCAGCCGCCGCGGCGCCATCGCGATCGCACGCAGCGCCGCCGATGCGCCGGAGATCGACGGCGTCGTCCGCGTCGAACAGGCAGGCACGCTGGCTGCAGGCAGCTTCGCCAGTGTGACCATCACCGGCGCGAATGACCACGATCTGACCGCGCGACTGGCTTCGAGCGAGCAAGGCGCCGTAGCCCGCGCAGGCGCCTGATTCACGAAGCGGGAGCGGGCTGCCCCATCTTGCTCGCGGCCTGCGAAGGCGCGGACGTTCGAAGTCGCTGGATTCCTGCCTGCGCAGCAATGACAGGCGCTAGGGCTTGGGTAGCTGAACGCTAGCCAGATCCCGCGTCAACTCCGCGAGCACGTCGCCGAACGCCTGGTTGAGCGCCGCCGCGTAGGCCGCGGGCGTGTGCGCCGAAACATCGACGTGGCGGTGATATTCCTTCGACCATGCCGGCATCGATGCACCTGTGGACGGCGTCAGGTAATAGGTGATCGTCAGCTCGGCCGCCACCGGCACTCCGTTGTCGATCTCCGCATAGAGCGCCGAGACGAAGCCTTCCAGCGTGGCGTCCGCATCGGCGCCCGAGCCCGGCGGCATCACGGCCGCGAAAACGTGCGCAAGTTGCAGCGCGCGGGTGGTCTGCTCTGCGAACATCGCGGCGGGCGCCACCAGGAACTCGGTGTAGTAGTCGGTCTCGAATTTCAACGGGCCGGCCCGATACACGAACGAGCGGCCGCGATACGGCGCAGCGACGTTCACCGCGGCCACCCGCACGGTCACCGGCTGCGTCTTCGCCACCGCGGGCGGCATGGCGGGCTCGAGCAGGAACGTATTCTTGACCGGCGCTTCGCGCGTGAGCGAGCAGCCGGCCAGCGCCAGCACGCCGGTCAGCAGGACGAGCGCGAGTGCGCGCGACAATGGACGGATCATGGCGTGCGCTCCAGCGGACGCGGCGGCGCGCCGAACAGCACGTTCGACGGATAGCGCTTGGCGTCCTCGGTGAGATCCCGCAGGTTATCGGTGATCTGGCGCAGATTCTCGAGCGTGGTGCCGAGATCGGCTTCGCGGCCGCCGAACAGCCGGTCGAGCCGTCCGAGCGTGCGCTCCATGTGCGCAACCGACTGCCCGATCTTGGGGTCGGCGACCAGCGTGCGCATCGCCTGCAGCGCATTGGATGCATCCTGCGGGAGCTGACGGAACGCCGGGCTCGCCAGCGTGGACTTGAGCTCGCTGTTGGTCTGGCGCAGATCGGCGATGAGCTGCTGGGCTTCCTGCGAGAGCTTCTTCGCCTGGATCTGATCGAGCGTGCTGTCGAGCTTGCCGAGCGTCTGCTCGGTGCGCGCCTGCAGGCGGCCCGTGTCGAGCGACCCGAGCGTCTTGTCGGCGGTCAACAGCAGCTTGTTGAGGTTGTTCACCATGCCCTCGATGTCGAGCCGATGCAGGCGATCGACGATCTCGGTCGCGGCATTGACGAACGTCGTGACGGTGGACGGCGCGCTCGGGATGTAGATGAACTCGGGAACCCAGTCGATCGGCAGCACGGGCGTGCCCGGATCGAGGTAGTCGACCTCGAGGTAGTTCGTCCCCGTGATGCCCTGCGGCGCGAGCCGCACGCGCAAGCCGCGCTCCACCTCGACGCCGGTGGTCTCGGGGCTCGCGATGTCGGCGGACGCCTTGCCGCCCACGAGGCGCGGCTCCAGCTGGGCTTCGACCAGCACGTAGCGCTTGCGCTCGCCCATCTGCTTGTCGAGCTCGTACTTGACGTAGGTGAAGCTGATGCGCGTGACCTCGCCGATGACCACGCCGCGGTATTTCATCTTCGAGCCGATGTCGAGGCCCTGCACCGATTCGTTGAAGTACGTCTCCATCTTGACGCGCGGCGTGAACCAGCGGCCCGTGCCGATGATCAGCAGGACGGCGACGCCGGCCACGATCGAGCCGATGACGAACAGGCCGAGCTTGAAATAGTTGGCGCGCTGGCTCATGGGTCAGGTGGCGGCGAGCTCGGGCTCGCGGTGGAAGAACTGGCGCACCCATGGGTCGTCGCTCGTGTCGCGCAGCTGGCGCGGATCGCCCTCGGCGATGATGCCCTTCTTGCGCCGGTCGAGCATGATGACGCGGTCCATGATCGCGAAGATGCTCGCGAGCTCGTGCGTGACGATGACGAACGTCACGCCGAGGTTGTCGGCGAGCCTGCGCACGAGGGCGTCGAGCGAAGCCGAGGTGATCGGGTCGAGTCCTGCGGACGGCTCGTCGAGGAACAGGATCATGGGATCGAGCGCCATGGCGCGCGCGATGGCCGCGCGCTTCTGCATGCCGCCGGAGATCTCGGCGGGCAGGTGACCCGTGAACGATTCGAGGCCGACCAGCTCGAGCTTCATGCGGGCGATCAAGTCGATCTCGCCGCTGGTGAGGTTGGTGTACTCCTCGAGCGGAAGGCGCACGTTCTCGAGCAGCGTCATGGAACCGAACAGCGCCCCCGACTGGTACATCACGCCGATCTTGCGCAGGATCGCGCGGCGGCGCTCGTCGCTCGCGGTGACGATGTCGTCGCCGTCGATGCAGATCCGCCCGGCGATCGGCTCGTAGAGCCCGATCATGTGCTTCATCAGCGTGCTCTTGCCGCAGCCCGAGCCGCCGAGGATGCCGAACACCTCGCCGCCATGGACGTCGAAGCTCAGGTCATCGAGCAGGACGACCTCACCGTAGCCCGCTCTTACGTGCTCCACGCGAATGACCGGCACACGCTCTGCGTTCAGGGCGGCCTCGGCCATCAGATATCCAGGAAGAAGTAGAGCACAGCGAAGACGCCGTCGACGATGACGAGCAGGATGATGCCCGATACCACGGCTCGCGTGGCGGAATCGCCGACGGCCGACGCCCCGGCGGCCGTCTGGAGCCCGCGCAGGCAGCCGACCCCTGCGATGACCACTGCGAAGATGAACGACTTGACGAAGCCCGCCATGAAGTCCGAGAAGTCGACGATGCTCTCGACCTCGTGGCGGAACGTCACGAAGGGGATGGCGAAGGACTGCATGGTCAGGGCGCCGCCGAGCAGGCTCACGAGGTCGGCGAACAGGGTGAGCAGGGGCGTCATGAACAACGCCGCCAGCACGCGCGTGGTGACGAGGAAGCGCACCGGGTCGAGGCCCATGGTCGTGAGCGCGTCGACCTCCTGGTTGACCTTCATCGTGCCGATCTCGGCGGCGAACGCTGCGCCGGAGCGGCCGGCCAGCAGGATGGCGGTCATGAGCGGACCGAGCTCGCGCAGCATGGCGAGGCCGATCAGGTCGGCGACGAAGATCTCCGCGCCGAAGCGCTTCATGGGAATCGCGGACTGGAACGCCAGGATCACGCCGATCAGGAACGAGATCAGCGCCACGATCGGCAGGGCGTCGGCCCCGACGCGCTCGCAGATCCGCCACACGTCCTTCCAGCGCACCGTGCCCGGGTGCCGCACGGCCTCGAACAGCGCAGCGCTGGCCTCGCCGACGAAGCGTACCTGGTCGCGCGTGTCGCGCGCGATGCCGGCGGCGATGACGCCGATCTCCTCGATGGACGAATGCCGCTTGGGCTCCGGATCGAGGTCGCGGGTCAGGCGCGCGGGGTCGAACTGCCGCAGCAGCGCCTCGAAACGCGGCTTCAGGTTCTGGATGGAGACTTCGCCGGCGGGACGATGCCGCTGCAGGTCGATGAGCAGCGCGATGCCTGCGCCGTCGCAATAGTCGACCCCGGCCGCGTCGACCACCACGCGTGGGACCTGTCGATCCATGACGACCGCGATGGCCTGCTGCCAGACGTCACGGATGGTCGAAGCGTCGAGCCGTCCGGACAGGGCGAGAACGCGGGCGCCGTCGGCGTCCGAGATGGCGAGGGCCGCCATGCGCGGGCGCGGCTAGCGCACGCCCGGCGCGCGCATGCGGCGAAGATCGGCCGGGCGCGGGGTCGAGGTCGGGATCGTAAGGGTCGGCATGCGCGGCGTGCACGTCGACGCCGCGAGAACCGCAACGTCGCGGCGAGTGTAGCACGCCCCTTCCGCGCATTTCGCGCATGCGGACGGGCGGCGGACACGCATGCCCCGCGCGCCGCCCCCGCCATCGGCCCCGGGCACGCGCCGCGACGCTCGGGCGGTGTGCTATCGTCGCCTTCAGCGCGAAAGTCCCCCAATGACCGAGCCGATCCGCTTCCTGCTGAACGGCACGCCGGTCGAGGTGACCGGCGTCGCGCCGCAGGTCACGCTGCTCCAGTACCTGCGCGAGACACGCGGCCTCACTGGCACGAAGGAAGGCTGCGCCGAAGGCGACTGCGGCGCATGCACGGTCGTGCTTGCCTCGTCCATCGGTGAGCGGCTCGACTGGCAGCCCGTCAACGCCTGCATCCGCCTGCTCCCGAGCGTCGACGGCAAGGCGGTCTTCACGGTCGAGTCGCTGCGCGGCGCCGACGGCACGCTGCATCCCGTGCAGCAGGCAATGGTCGCGGCGCACGCGTCCCAATGCGGGTTCTGCACGCCGGGCTTCGTCATGAGCCTCTTCGCGCTCTACAAGCAGGTGCGCGCGCCAGGCCGCGAGGCGATCTGCGACGCGTTGTCGGGCAACCTGTGCCGCTGCACCGGCTATCGGCCGATCGTCGCGGCGGCCGCGACGATGGGCGAATACCCTGCGCCCGACGACTGGCGCGGGCCGGGCATCGCAGCAGACGGCACGCGCGTACCCACGCCCGCCGAAGCCGGCCTCGTGCGCGCGCTGGCCTCGCTCGCGCGCACTGAAACGTTCGACTATGCGGCGGCGGGCCAGCGTTGGCTCGCGCCGCGCACGCTCGCGGCACTGACGAGCCTGTGCGCGCAACGACCCGACGCGCGCCTGGTGGCCGGCGCCACGGACCTCGGCCTGTGGGTGACCAAGCAGCATCGCGACCTCGGCGACATGGTGTACATCGGGGAGGTGGCCGAGCTTGCTGCGCTCACGCGCCGTGACGACGGCAGCCTCTTCATCGGCGCTGGCGTAAGCCTCGCGCAGGCCTTCGCAGCGCTCGACACGACGCATCCCGAGCTGCACGAGGCGTGGATGCGCTTCGCCTCGCCGCCGATCCGCGCGAGCGGCACCCTGGGTGGCAACGTCGCCAACGGCTCGCCGATCGGCGACTCCATGCCCGCGCTCATCGCGCTTCGTGCACGCGTCGTGCTTGCCGGCGCGGCGGGCACGCGTGAGCTGGCGCTCGAGGATTTCCACGTGGCCTACCAGCGCACCGCGCGCACGCCCGGCGAAGTGCTGGTCGGCGTGCGGATCCCCGCGCGGCCGCGCAACCTGGTCCTGCGCGCGTACAAGATCAGCAAGCGCTACGACCAGGACATCTCCGCGGTGTTCGCGTGCTTCGCGCTCGAACGCGACGGGGCGCGCATTGCGGATGCGCGCATCGGCTGCGGCGGCGTGGCACCCGTTCCGGCGCGTGCGCGGGCCACCGAGGCGATGTTGCGCGGCCAGCCGTGGCGTCACGACACGTTCCGCGCCGCGGCCGCACGGCTCGCCGCGGAGTTCGCGCCGATCGACGATCTGCGCGCTTCGGCAGCCTACCGCCGCACCGTGCTCGGCAACCTCGTCGAGCGGCTGTGGCTCGAGGCCGATGGCGCGTCCACCGCGCCGCTGCGCATCGAGGACTTCGCTGTCGCGATGAACGCTCCATGAACGCGCCCGGCGAGCCTTTGCATACCGGAATGTCGCTGATCGGCGCCGAAGTGCCGCACGACAGCGCGGCGCTGCACGTGAGCGGGGAAGCGCAGTACACCGACGACCTGCCCGAGCCCCGCGGCACGCTGCATGCCGCGCTCGGCTTGAGCGCGGTTGCGCGCGGCCGGCTCGCGCAGCTCGACCTGACCGCGGTGCGTGACGCGCCGGGCGTCGTCGACGTCATCACCGCCGCCGACATTCCCGGCGTGAACGACGTCGGACCGATCCAGGAGGACGATCCCATCCTGGCCGAGGACGTCGTTGCATTCGCCGGCCAGCCCGTCTTCGCGGTGGCTGCCGTCGACGTCGAATCGGCGCGGCGGGCCGTTCTGCGCGCACGCATCGACATCGCTGAAGGCCCCGCGGTGCTCGACATCGACGCGGCGCGCGCGGCCGGCTCGTTCGTGCTGCCGCCGGTGCATGTGACGCGCGGCGATGCGGCCGCGGCGCTTGCGCGGGCGCCGCATCGCCTGCGCGGGCGGTGCCGCAGCGGCGGCCAGGACCATTTCTACCTGGAGGGCCAGGTCGCGTTGGCGGTCCCGCGCGAGGACCGCGGGATGCACGTTCATGTTTCGACGCAGCACCCGGGCGAAGTGCAGCTGATGGTCGGCCAGGCGCTCGGTATCGCCGCACACGACGTGGTCGTCGAATGCCGGCGCATGGGCGGCGGCTTCGGCGGCAAGGAAACGCAGATGAGCCAGTTCGCCTGCATCGCGGCGATCCTGGCCCGCCGCAGCGGCCGCGCGGTCAAGCTGCGCCTCGACCGCGACGTCGACATGACCTCCACGGGCAAGCGGCACGCGTTCACGCACGACTACGACGTGGGCTTCGACGACGAGGGCCGCATCCTGGCGCTCGACCTGACGCTCGCGTCGCGTTGCGGGTTTTCGGCCGATCTGTCCGGGCCGGTGAACGATCGCGCGGTGTTCCACGCAGACAACGCGTATTGGCTGCCCGATCTGGCGATCCACTCGTATCGCTGTCGCACGAACACCGTCTCGGACACGGCGTTTCGCGGGTTCGGCGGGCCGCAGGGCATGTTCGCGATCGAAGCGGTCATCGACGACATCGCACGCACGCTCGGACGCGATCCGCTCGATGTCCGCAAGGCGAACCTCTACGGCGTCACCGAGTGCAACGTCGCTCCGTACGGCATGGTGATCGAGGACAACATCGCCCCGCAGATCATCGACGCGCTGGAGGAAACTGCGGACTATCGCGCGCGCCGCACGGCGCTTGCCGCGTGGAATCGGACCAGCCCCGTGATCAAGCGCGGCCTGGCGCTGACGCCGGTCAAGTTCGGCATCTCGTTCACCGCGACGCATTACAACCAGGCGGCGGCGCTGCTGCACGTGTATCGCGACGGTACGGTGCTGATCAACCACGGCGGCACCGAGATGGGCCAGGGCCTCTTCACCAAGGTGCGGCAGGTGGTCGCGCACGCGCTCGGTGTGCCGCTTGCCCAGGTGCGGGTCAGCGCGTCGGACACGAGCAAGGTGCCCAACGCATCGCCAACGGCTGCGTCGTCGGGCAGCGACCTGAACGCCATGGCAGCGCAGCGCGCTGCGGACACCGTGCGTGAGCGCCTGGTTGCCTTTGCCGCCACGCGCTTCGGGTGCCCGGCTGCGGACGTCGCGCTGCGCGACGGCGTCGTCGTGGCCGGCGCCACGACGCTGCCGTTCGCGGAGCTGGCGCGGCTCGCGTATTTCGCCCGCGTGCCGCTGTTCGCGACGGGCTTCTACGCGACGCCCAAGGTGCACTACGACCGCCAGACGCTGTCCGGCCGTCCGTTCTTCTACTTCGCGTACGGCGCCGCGGTGTCGGAAGTCGCGCTCGACACGCTGACGGGCGAGCATCGCCTGCTGGCGGTGCACATCCTCCACGATGCCGGCCGCTCGCTCAACCCTGCCATCGACCGGGGCCAGATCGAAGGCGGCTTCCTGCAAGGCTACGGCTGGCTGACGATGGAGGAGCTGGTGTGGGACGCCCAGGGACGCCTGCGCACGCACGCGCCGTCGACCTACAAGATTCCCACGGCGCGCGATTGTCCGGCCGCGCTGCGCATCGACTTCTACGACGAGCCCAACCGGGAGGACACGATCCATCGCTCGAAGGCGGTCGGCGAGCCGCCCTTCATGCTCGCCCTCTCCGCGTTTCACGCCTTACGCGATGCCATCGCGAGCGTGGTCGACGGGCCGCTGTCGCCTCGGCTCGACGCTCCCGCCACACCGGAGCGCATCCTCGCCTCCATCGCCGAGTTGCGCGCCCGCGCCGCTGCGTTCGACACGCCGGTCGACGCGGCCGGCGCCAACGCCGCTCGACGCGCGGCCCACGCGCCATGACGTCCGACGCGGGCAGCGTGCCGCCCTGGATCGATGCGCTGGCCGCCGCGCTGGAGCGCAACGGACGCGCGGCAATCGTGGTGGTGGCGCACGTCGCGGGCTCGGTGCCGCGCGAATCGGGCGCCACCATGATCGTGACCGCCGATGGACAAAGCGGCACCATCGGCGGCGGCCACCTCGAGTTCGAGGCGACGCGCCTTGCGCGCGAAGCGCTGGAAGGCGACGTCCCGGCCACCTGGGTCGTGCGCTTTCCGCTCGCCGCCCGGGTGGGTCAATGCTGCGGCGGCGTCGCGACGCTGGTGTTCGCCACGCTCGGCGCCGAGGCGCGCACCTGGCTCGAATCGGCGCGTGCGTGCGCGCGCGGCGGCGCTGCGTTCGGCGTGGTGTCGCGCATCGCCGGCGGCGGTGAAGCTGCAGCGCGCCTGATCGTCACGGCGGACGACGCGCGGGGCTCGCTCGACGATGCCGGGCACGATTCGGCCGCCGTCGCGTTCGTGCGGGCGCGCCTGGCTGCCGAGGCCAGCGGCACGTTCGTCATGGCGCTGCCGGGCACGAGCACGCAGTCGCTCGTCGTGCAGATCGAGCGGCCGATGCGGTTTCCGGTCCTGCTGTTCGGCAACGGGCACGTCGCGCGCGCACTCGTGCAGGTGCTGGGCGTGCTGCCGGTCCAGGTGCGCTGGATCGACGCGCGCGCCGATGACTTTCCGCCTGATCCGCCCGCGAACGTCGAGGTCGTGATCAGCGACGTACCGGAAGCCGAGGTGCGCAGCGCACCGCCGGGCAGCTTCGTGCTCGTCATGACGCACAGCCACGCGCTCGATTTCACGCTCGTCGAAACGGCGCTCACGCGGGACGACTGGCATTACGTCGGCATGATCGGCTCGCGCCCGAAGCGCGCGCAGCTCGAGCGGCGCCTGCTGGCGCGCGGCACGCCGGCAGCCCGGCTCGCCACGGTCGTGTGTCCCATCGGCGCCGGCTTGCCGGGCGTCACGGGCAAGGATCCGGGCAGCATCGCGGTGGGCGTCGCCGCCGAGCTCATCGCCACGCGTGCCGCACGCGCGAAGCAGCACCGCGCGCTCGTCGCGTCACCGGCGCGCTAGATGGCGCCGGGCGCCGCGACTTCGCCGGTCCGGCTCGCGCTGCGCGGCATCACCAAGGCGTACCCGGCCGTCATCGCGAACGACGGCATCGACCTCGATGTCGCGGCCGGCGAGATCCACGCCGTGCTCGGCGAGAACGGCGCGGGCAAGTCCACGCTGATGAAGATCATCTATGGCGTGGTCAAGCCGGATGCCGGCACGCTGTCGTGGGAAGGGGCGCCCGTGACCATCGCCAATCCTGCGCGCGCCCGCAGGCTCGGCATCGGCATGGTGTTCCAGCACTTCTCGCTGTTCGACACGTTGACGGTGGCGGAGAACATCGCGCTCGCGCTCGAGCCTGCCGCGGCAGGTCGCGGCCTCGCTGCGCGCATCCGCACGGTGTCCGAGCGTTACGGGCTTCCACTCGATCCGGCCCGCACGGTGCATTCGATGTCCGTCGGCGAGCGCCAGCGCGTGGAGATCGTCCGCTGCCTGCTGCAGGATCCGCGCCTCATCATCCTCGACGAGCCGACGTCCGTGCTGACGCCGCAGGCCGTCACGGCGCTGTTCGACACGCTGCGCCGCCTGGCAAGCGAAGGCCGGAGCATCCTCTACATCAGTCACAAGCTCGACGAGATCCGCGTGCTGTGCCAGCGCGCCACCGTATTGCGCGGCGGACGGGTGACCGGCCAATGCGACCCGCGCGTCGAGACCGCGTCGAGCCTCGCGCGCATGATGATCGGCGGCGACCTGCCGCATCCGCGCCATCGTGCGGCGCACGCGGGCGCGCCGGCGCTCGTCGTGGAGGCGCTCACGCTGGCCTCGGACGATCCATTCGGGGTGGCGCTGCACGACGTTCGTCTGACGGTTCACGCGGGCGAGATCGTCGGCATCGCCGGCGTGTCGGGTAACGGCCAGCAGGAGCTCCTGGCCGCGCTGTCCGGCGAGCAGCCCGTCGCAGCGCACGCGGTGAGCCTCGGCGGCGTCGCCGTCGGTGTGCTCGACGCCGATGCACGGCGCGCGCGCGGCCTGGCGTTCGTGCCCGAAGAGCGGCTTGGTCGCGGCGCCGTACCCGAAATGTCGCTCGCCGATAACGCGCTCCTCACGGCGCACCGGCGCGGGCTCGTGTCGCGCGGCTTCGTCCGCAGCCGCGCGGTGTGGAGCTACGCTGCGCGCATCATCCAGTCGTATGGCGTCAAGGCCGCCGGCCCGCACGCCACCGCGCGCAGCCTGTCCGGCGGCAACCTGCAGAAATTCATCGTGGGTCGCGAGATCGGCCAGTCGCCGCGCGTCATGATCGCCGCGCAGCCGACCTGGGGCGTCGACGTCGGGGCCGCGGCGCAGATCCGCCAGGCGCTGCTCGACCTCCGCGATGCGGGCTGCGCGGTGCTCGTCGTGTCCGAGGAGCTCGATGAGCTGTTCGAGGTGTGCGACCGGCTCGCGGTCATCGCGCAAGGGCGCTTGTCGCCCGCGGTGCCCATCGCGCAGACGAATGCCGAGATGATCGGCCTGCTCATGGCGGGCGCCGGCACGGCCGATGCGTCGACGCGCGCCGCGGCGGCCGCTTGATCCGCCTCGAGGCACGTCCCGAGCCCTCACGCCGCGCGGCGTGGCTTTCGCCCATCGCCGCTGCGGTGGCCACCGTGCTGATCGGCCTGGTGCTGTTCACGCTGCTCGGCAAGGATCCCCGGCTCGCGTTGCAGGCGTTTTTCGTCGAGCCGATCGCGACGCGCTACGGCGTGGGCGAGCTGCTGCTCAAGGCGAGCCCGCTGATGCTCATCGCCACGGGCCTTGCGATCGGCTATCGCGCCAACGTCTGGAACATCGGCGCGGAAGGCCAGCTCGCGCTCGGCGCGATCGGCGCGGGCGGAATCGCGCTGGCGTTCGGCGACACGGGGTCGCCGCTCGTGCTCCCGGCCATGCTCGTGGCGGGCGCGCTCGCCGGCCTCGCGTGGGCGGCGATTCCGGCTTTCCTGCGCACGCGCTTCAACGCCAACGAGATCCTGACCTCGCTGATGCTGGTGTATGTCGCCAACCTGCTCCTGTCGCTGCTCGTGCACGGCGCGTGGCGCGATCCCGAGGGCTACAACTTTCCGCAATCGCGCCTGTTCGCCGAGGCCGCGCTGTTGCCGAATCTGCTGGCGGACACGCGGCTCAACGCCGGCTTCGTCGTGGCACTCGCCGTGGTGGGCGCTGCGTGGGTGTTCGTGCGCGCCACCTTTGCGGGCTATCGCATGCGCGTTGCGGGCCTCGCCCCGGCGGCCGCCCGTTACGCCGGCATTTCGTCATCGCGCAACGTCTGGCTCGGCTTGTGCATCGGCGGCGCGTGTGCAGGATTGGCCGGTGCGCAGGAGGCGGCCGGGCCCATCGGCCAGCTGCTCCCGTCGATGTCGCCGGGCTACGGGTTCGCGGCCATCATCGTGGCGTTCGTCGGACGGCTGCATCCGCTCGGCATCGTCCTCGCCAGCCTGCTCATGTCGCTGCTGTATCTGGGTGGCGAGGCGGCACAGATCCGCCTGGGGCTTCCGTCGGCGATCACCGGGTTGTTCCAGGGCACGCTCCTCTTGTTCCTGCTGGCGGCCGACGTGCTCGTCAACTTTCGCGTGCGCCTCGTGCGCCGCGCGCCGGCCGCGCGCGCCTGATGCCTGCTCCATGGATGCGCTGACGCATCTGGCCGTATTGACCCTCGCCGCCGGCACGCCGCTCGTGTTCGCCGCGCTGGGCGAGCTCGTCGTCGAAAAGGCCGGCGTGCTCAACCTCGGTGTGGAAGGCATGATGCTGGTCGGTGCCGTGTGCGCGTTCATCGTGACGGCGAAGACCCAGTCGCCCTGGGTCGGCGTGATGGCGGGCACGCTTGCAGCCTCCGCGCTTTCACTGCTCTTCGCCGTCGTCGCGCTCAGCCTGCTGGCCAATCAGGTCGCCACCGGGCTTGCCTTGTCGCTCTTCGGGGTCGGCCTGTCCGCCTTTCTCGGACTCGACTACATCAGCGTCGTCATCTCCGGCATCAAGCCGGTGTCCGTGCCCGTGCTCTCCACGCTGCCCGTGGTGGGCGAGCTGCTGTTCGCGCACAACCCGCTCGTGTACGTGTCGCTGCTGTTGTTCGCCGCCGTGCACGTCTTCCTGTACCGCACCCGGGCCGGCCTCGTCGTGCGGGCGATCGGCGAATCGCCGCACGCCGCGCACGCGATCGGCTATCCCGTGATCGCCATCCGCTACGCCGCGGTACTGTTCGGCGGCGCGTGCGCGGGCCTCGGTGGCGCGTATCTCGCCGTCGCGTATACGCCATCGTGGGTGGAGGGCATGACCGCCGGGCGCGGATGGATCGCGCTGGCGCTCGTCGTGTTCGCCACCTGGAAGCCGCTGCGCGTCCTGGCCGGCGCCTATCTGTTCGGCGGCGTGACGCTCGCGCAATTCCAGGCACAGGCCGCCGGCGTGGAGTTGCCTTCACAGCTGCTTGCGATGCTGCCCTATCTGGCAACCGTGATCGTGCTGGCGATCATCTCGCGCGACGCCGCCGCCATCCGCCAGAACGCGCCCGCCTCGCTGGGCAAGCCGTTCCACCCCGAAGCCTGACCACGCCCGGTCAGCAGCGCCCGGTGCATTCGCCGCGCGCGCAACGGCGAGGCTACAATGCCGCTGCCCAACCCGCCGCTCAATCAGGAGACTCTCATGCCCCCGTTCACTCGCCGGACGACGCTGAAGGCGTTCGGCGCCGCCGCTGCCACGCTCGCCCTGCCCGCCGTGGCGCAGAACGCCGGTCCGGTCAAGATCGGCTTCATCTACGTGAGCCCCATCGGCGACGCCGGCTGGACGCATCAGCACGACATCGCGCGTCTCGCCATGGAGAAGAATCTTGCGGGCAAGGTGACCACGAAGGCGGTCGAGAACGTGCCCGAAGGCGCCGACGCCGAGCGCGTGATCCGCGACCTCGCGCAATCGGGTCACAAGCTGATCTTCACCACGTCGTTCGGCTACATGAATCCGACGCTGAAGGTCGCGCAGCAATTTCCCAACACGGACTTCGAGCATGCGACCGGCTACAAGGACGCCAAGAACATGGGCCGCTACAACGCCCGTTTCTACGAGGGCCGCTACCTCGCGGGCATCGTCGCCGGAAGGATGACGAAATCGAACATCGCGGGGTATGTCGGCGCGTTTCCCATTCCCGAAGTGGTGATGGGCATCAACGCGTTCACCCGCGGCATGCGCAGCGTCAACCCCAACGCCCAGGTGAAGGTCGTGTGGGTGAGCTCCTGGTTCGACCCGGGCCGTGAGGCGGAGGCCGCCAACACGCTCATCTCGCAAGGCGCCGACGTGCTGACGCACCACACCGATTCGACGGCGGTCGTGCAGGCAGCCGAGGCCAAGAAGGTGTACGCCGTCGCTTATCATTCCGACATGTCGAAGTACGGCCCCAACGCGCAGATCACCGCTGTGACGCACGTCTGGGACAAGTACTACACGCAGCGCGCGCAGGCCGTGGTCGACGGCACGTGGAAGCCCGACAACGTGTGGGGTGGCATCAAGGAAGGGATGATCGCGATGGGCCCGTTCGGCAAGACGGTGCCGCAGGACGCGCAGGGCCAGATGAAGAAAGCCGAGGCGGCCATCGCCGCGGGCACGCTGCATCCGTTCACCGGCCCGTTCAAGGACAATGACGGCAAGGAACGGTTGGCCGCCGGCAAGACCATCACCGACGACGTGCTGAACAAGATGGACTACTACGTCGAGGGTGTGCAGGGGAAGATCCCGGCGTCGAAGTAGCGAAGCGGGCGTGGTGCGTTCCATCGCGGCGGCGGTCGTCTTGGCCGCAGTATTGGGGACGGGCAACTGTCCCCGATCGCTTGCTGCAGAGACCGCCCCGCAGTCAAGCAGCGGGCCGCCCGCCAGTGAAGTCGAATTGCAGCGACAGGACGCGCGATCCAGGCGCGTCACGGACCTCGAACAGGCCCGTGCCAATCTCGCTCTGAAGGCAGGCGGCGATCCCGCCGTCTTTCAACGACGATACGTCGATCTCTTGCACGAATCGGCAAATCTGCTGGCGCAAATGCCAGCGTCGGCCCGTTGGGTGGCAGCGTCGACAAACCGGCTGGGCCACGACTACTTCAAGATCGCGACGTTCACGCGATTTCGACTTCAGCGACCCGACGAGGCGCTCGGGCTTTACGCCCACGCCTCCGACCTGGGCAGCATGCTGGGGCGAATCGGGCTCGCCGATACATACCTCGGCGATTTCGCCGACCGCGTCCATGCTATCGATCTCTATCGCGCCGCAAGCCATGCACCGAAGACCATGGATGCGGGTTGGGGGGGCATGAACGAGCAAATGGACGACGCCTACCGCGCGTTCGCGCGCCACCAGGTCCAGTTCCTTGAAACGGGCAAGCGCTTCACCGGTCGATTGACGCCCGAGGATCTGGCGGACTTCAACGCAGTCTTCACGCTCATGGGCGAGGCGATG
>DATILY010000029.1:0-94873 GCA_035475895.1 Casimicrobiaceae bacterium
CAGCGGCCGTTCTGCTCGCGCACCACCGGCTGGTAGGCACTGCGGGCCTGCAGGTCGTGGCTGCCCACGAGCACCATGTCGTGGGCTTCGGCCGCCGTGGGCGGGTTGCTGGTGGGACCCGCGGCGCAGGCCGCGAGCATGCACGCCGCCAACGCGGCGATGCTGCCTCTCATCGTTGCTCCTCCTCGCGCTCGAACCGTCGGCGCGTGGCCGCGACGATACCGCAGTGCGCACCGTCTTGACGACGGCCAGGTACCGCATATAATACGGGTACCGAACATACGTACGGTGTCCTCGTGCCCCCTGCCCGCCGCCCCTTCGCCCACCTCACGCGCACGCCCGACGCGCCCTCGCCGCGCCTCACCGCGCGCCAGCAGCAGATCCTCGACTGGATCCGCGGGCATATCGAGGCGCACGGCATGCCCCCCACGCGCGCCGAAATCGCGGCCGGGCTCGGCTTCTCCACCGCAAGCTCCGCCGAAGATCATCTTCAGGCGCTGGCCCGCAAGGGCGCACTGGATCTCGTACCGGGCGCCTCGCGTGGATTGCGTCTGAAAGAGCAGCCGGGCGTTCCGCTGCAGGGCACGCTGCCGCTCGTGGGCCGGGTGGCTGCAGGACAACCCATTCTCGCGGCCGAGCACGTCGAAGGCCGTTACCGTGTCGATCCCGACCTGTTCGCGCCGCGCGCCGACTATCTCCTGCGGGTGCGCGGCGCGAGCATGCGGGATGCCGGCATCCTCGACGGCGATCTGCTCGCCGTGCATCGCACCACCGAAGCGCGCAACGGCCAGATCGTCGTTGCGCGCCTCGGCGACGAGGTCACGGTCAAGCGCTGGAAACGGCGCGGCCGCGAGATCCTGCTGATGGCGGAGAATCCCGAATTCGCGCCCATCGTCGTCGACCCGGCAGCCGCCTCCATCGCGGTCGAAGGCATCGGTGTCGGCTTGATTCGCAGCGGCCGCAGCTGGCCGTCCTGACGGCGCGCGCCGCGCGTCGCTCATCGCTCGTCCAAAAGGAGTCCGCATGGTCGAAGCCATTCCCGCCGCCTATCGCGGCGTCACGTCCTATCTGATCCTGCGCAATGCCGCCGAGGCGCTCGCGTTCTACGAAAAGGCGTTCGGTGCCGAGCAGGTGCTGCGGCTCGACGGTCCCGACGGCAAGGTCGCGCACGCCGAGATGCGCATCGCCGGTGGCATCGTGATGCTCTCGGAGGAGAACGTGCCGATGGGCCACAAGAGCGCGCACACGCTGGGCGGCTCGCCGGTCCATCTCATGTTCTACGTCAAGGATGTCGACGAGGCGTTCGCCAAGGCGCTGGCGGCCGGCGGGCGCGAGCAGCGGCCGGTCAAGGATCAGTTCTACGGCGATCGCTCCGGCACGTTGTCCGATCCCTTCGGCATCCAGTGGACCATCGCCACGCACGTTGAGGACGTCTCCTCCGAAGAGATCGACCGGCGCATGGCGCAAATGGCCAACGACGGCGAAGACGGCTGAGCGGGAGACCATCGCCATGAATGCACAACCGTACGTGCTGTTCGGCAAGCTGGGCTCGGGTGCAGCATCGGTGCATGCCGCGCTCGAAATGGCCGGCGCGCCTTACCGGCTCGTCGAGACGGCGTCGTGGGAGCCCAATGCGGCGTTCGACGAGCTGCTTGCGGTCAATCCGATCGGCCAGGTTCCCACGCTGAAGCTCCCCGACGGCACGGCGCTGAGCGAGAGCGCGGCCATCCTCATTGCGCTCGCCGAGCGTCATCCGCAGGCCCATCTGCTGCCCGTCGATGCCGCCGCGCGGGCGCAGGCGATCCGCGGCCTGGTCTACATCGCGGCCAACTGCTATCCGTGCATCACGATCATCGACTATCCCGAGCGCTTCTGCGCCGACGCCAACGACGACGAGCCCGTCAAGACGCGCATTCGGGCAGGCACGCGCGAGCGCCTGCACATGCATTGGGACATCTTCTCCGATCTGTTTCCTGCGCGGCCTTACCTGTCCGGCGCGGCGCTCGGCGCGCTCGACCTGTACGCCGCGGTCGTCTCCAAGTGGTCCGGCGCACGGGCGCATCTGGCGCAGCAGCGGCCCGACTTCCATGCGCTGCTGCAACGCATCGAAGCGCACCCCAAGGTCGCGGCGGTATTCACGCGGCACTGGCCGAAGCAGCCATGACCAGCGTGGCGCGGCGTAGCGCATCGGCGTGAACGAAGCCGCACACCGCGGGTCGGTCCATCATGTCCTCACGCGCGGCGCTCTCCGAGGTCCTGGCGCATCCGGCGATCTGGCGCGGAGGCGATTGCGCGCCCGAGCCGGCTGCATTGCCCACCGGCCATGCAGCACTCGATGCCGCATTGCCCGGCGGCGGATGGCCCGCGGGCGCGCTCACCGAGATCCTGCTCGAGCGTGAAGGCATCGGCGAGCTGCGTCTGACGCTTCCCGTGCTCGCACAACTCACGCGCGCAGGCCGTGCCGTCGTGTGGATCGCGCCGCCGTATCGTCCCTATGCACCGGCGCTCGCCGCGAGCGGCCTCGACCTCGCGCGCCTGATCGTCGTGCGCGCGCGTACGCTGCGCGACTCGCTGTGGGCCTACGAGCAGGCGTTGCGTGCCGGCGATTGCGGCGCAGCGTTCGCCTGGCTCGACGTGCACGAGCCGCGTGCGCTGCGCCGGCTCGCCGTGGCCGCACGCGAAGGGCGCACATGGGGCGCGCTGTGGCGCCGGCCGGGACAGCGCGCGAGCGCCACCAGCGCCCCGTTGCGGCTGGCACTCGCGCCGCACGAAGGCCGGCTCGCCGTGCATGTGCTCAAGCGGCGCGGCGCCGAGCTCACGCAGCCGGTCATGCTCGATGTCGCACGCGCGGCCGCTGCTCCGCTCATGGCGAACGCCGCTGCATCGAGCAGCGCGCCGCCGCGCGTCGTGCAGCGCACCGCGCTGCGTCCCGCGCACGGCGCGCAGCTGCCTCGGCGCCGGACTTCGGCGTGAGCATGCGACGAGGCTTGCCATGAACGCGCTCGCGCATCATTTCACCACCATGGCGTACAACAACGCCTGGGCCAACCATCGCTTGCTCGAAGCGTGCGCAAGCCTCGACCAGGCGGCGTTCACGGCGCCGCGCACCGGCTTCTTTCCATCGCTCAAGGCCACGCTCAATCACATCGTCACGGTCGACTGGTATTACGTCGACGCCCTCGAGCGCTGGCAGCGCAGCCAGCCCGTGAACGCACAGCCCGATCGCTTCTTCGAGCCCGAAGAGCCCTTCGCCACGTGCGCCGAGGTTGCCGCCGCGCAACGCAGCGTCGATCAGCGCCTCATTGCGGCGTGCAGCCGTCTCGCCGATGCCGAGCTGGAGCAGCCGGTGGGCATCATGCGCCGCGCGGGCGCGCAGCACGAATCAGCCACGCGGCTGCTCGCCCATCTCTTCCAGCATCAAATCCATCATCGCGGGCAGGCGCACGCCATGCTGGCCGGCACGAGCGTCGCGCCACCACAACTCGACGAGTTCTTCTGTGCCAACGAAGCGCACCTGCGCGCAGACGACTTCGCCGCGCTCGGCTTTTCCGAAGCGCAGATCTGGACCCGCGACGACGCATGACCGCCAGCGCAACCTCCGCGGCAGCGCCGCGCAGCCTGTGGGCATGCCTGCGCGTGCCTGATCTCGCAGTCGACGTGTTCGCACGCGCCTTGCGCCCGTCGATGCACGCCCAGCCCTTCGTGGTCAGCACGGGCGGCCACTATCCGCGGGTTGCCGGTGCCAATGCCGCCGCATTGCAGGCAGGCGTGCGGCCGGATCAGCTCATCTCGGCCGCGCTTGCGCTCGCACCGGCCATGGCCCTGCGCGAGCGCGACGCCGCGCTCGAAGCCGCAGCGCTCGCCGAGCTCGCCACTGCTGCGCTTGGCTTCACGCCCATGGTCGCGCTTGCGCCGCCGGATGCGGTGCTGGCCGACATCGGCGCGAGCACGCGCCTGTTCGGCGGGCTGCGTCCGCTCGTTGCGCAGTTGATGGCTGCCGTGCGCGCGCAAGGCTACTCGCCTGCGCTCGCACTCGCCCCTACGCCGACCGCAGCGCTCGTGCTCGCGCGCACCGGCACGCGCAAGCCGGTGCTCGATCCAGCCGCGCTGCCTGCAGCGCTGGCCGACGTGCCGCTGCGCCGGCTGGACCTGGATGCTGCAGCGTGCGACGTGCTGGCGTCGGCGGGCATCACGACGTTCGGCGAGCTCGCTGCACTGCCGCGTGCAGGGCTCGCCCGGCGCGTGGGCACCGCAGTCGTCGACGCGCTCGATCGCGCACTCGGTCGCGTGCCCGATGTGCGCATGCCCTACGCACCGCCGCCGCGCTTCGAGGCTCGCCTGCCCCTGCCCGCCCCCGCGGACGACGCACAGGCGCTCGGCTTCGCATTGCATCGCCTCGTCGTGCAGCTCGCGCAGTGGCTCACCGCGCGCGGCCTTGGCGTGACGCGCGTCGCGCTCACGCTGGTGCACGAGCGTCACGTGCACGCGCGCGGCGTGACGCCCACGCAGGTGCCGTTCGCGCTCGGTGCGCCGGCACGTGCGCCTGCGCACCTGCACGGCGTGCTGAGCGAGCGGCTCGCGCGCATCGCGCTGCCCGCGCCCGTCGAAGCCCTCGTGCTCGCGAGCGAGGAAACCGCTCCGCTCGCAGGCCGCAATCTCGGTCTCCTGCCCGGTGACGAGGTGTCGCGCGTTGAAGTGCCGCTGTTCGAGCGCCTGCGCGCGCGCCTGGGCGACGAAGCGGTCACGCGGCTCGCGCCGCGCGCCGAGCATCGGCCGGAGCACGCGCAGCGCGAGGCTGCCCTGCAGCCGGCATCCACGCGTCCGGCAAAGGCGCACGACGACCTCTCCGCCTCGGCGGCGGCCACCGCCGCCCTGCAGGCCGATGCCCTGCCGCCGCGTCCCTTGTGGCTGCTCGACGCCGCCCAGCCGATCGGCGAGCACCTCGAAGCACGCCCGTGGGTCCTGCGCGACGGCCCGGAACGCATCGAATCCGGGTGGTGGGACGGCCACGACCTGCGGCGCGATTATTTCGTTGCCGAAATGCCCGACGGCGGGCTGCGCTGGATCTATCGCGATCACCGTTACGGAACCGACGACGGCGAATGGTTCCTCCACGGCCTCTATGCCTAGTCCCTCGCCGCCCCAATCTAACGACTCTGATCCAGCGCAACGAGCGCGCGACGCAGGCATGACATGATGCCCCTCACCCTTCGTATCCCCGGCGCAACGCCCATTCACCCATGAAGCTCGACGATCCCGCCACCTTGCGCTCGCCGACGCCGCCCGCGTGGCCGGCGCAGTCCATTGCCATCGAGGTCCTGCTCGAGAAATACGCCAAGAACGGCGAGCAGACCATCGAGGCGGTGCGCCGCCGGGTCGCCCGCGCCCTTGCCGCCGTCGAGGCGCCGGACCAGCGCGAACGCTGGGAGCAGGCGTTCTTCGAGGCCCAGCAGAACGGCTTCATCGCGGGCGGGCGCATCAATTCCGCCGCCGGCACGGACCTGAAGGCGACGCTCATCAACTGCTTCGTGCAGCCGGTCGGCGACAGCATCTCCGGCGACGACCACGGCGTGGGTATTTATGTCGCGCTGAACGAAGCCGCCGAGACGATGCGCCGCGGCGGCGGCGTCGGCTACGACTTCTCGCACATCCGGCCACAGGGCGCGCACGTGCGCGGCACCAACAGCCGCGCGAGCGGACCGCTGTCGTACATGCGCGTGTTCGACCAGAGCTGCGCCACCGTCGAATCCGCCGGCTCGCGGCGTGGCGCGCAGATGGGCATCCTGCGCTGCGACCACCCGGACATCGAGGCGTTCATCCGCGCCAAGGACGGCGGCGCGCTCACCAACTTCAACCTGTCGGTGGCCGTCACCGATGCCTTCGTGGCCGCGGTGCGCGCCGACGCTCCGTGGGATCTCGTGCATCAGGCGCCGCCCGCGCCCGACGCCAGCGCCCCCGATGCGCCACGGCGCGCGGACGACGGACGCTGGATCTATCGCACCGTGCGCGCGCGTGCCCTGTGGGACCAGATCATGCGCTCGACGTACGACCATGCCGAGCCGGGCGTCGTGTTCATCGATGCGATGAACCGCGACAACAACCTGTCCTATTGCGAGACGATCGAGGCGTGCAACCCGTGCGGCGAGCAGCCGCTGCCCTCGTACGGCTGCTGCGACCTCGGCAGCATCGACCTCACGCGCTTCGTGCTCGATCCGTTCACGGCTGCAGCGCGGTTCGACTTCGGCGCCTTCGCAGCGACGGTTGCGGTGGCCGCGCGCATGCTCGACAACGTGCTCGACATCACGGCCTGGCCGCTGCCGCAGCAGCGACGCGAAGCCATGGCCAAGCGGCGCATCGGCCTCGGCTTCACCGGCCTCGGCGATGCCCTGATCGAGCTCGGCGTGCGCTACGACAGTCCGGAAGGCCGCACGCTCGCCGCGCGCATCGCCGAATCGATGCGCGACGCCGCGTACATGGCTTCGGTGGAGGTCGCGCGCGAAAAAGGCGCGTTTCCGCTGCTCGACACAGAACGCTATCTCGCCGCGCCGCGCTTCGCCTCGCGCCTGCCCGATGCGATCCAGTCGGCCATTCGCGCGCACGGCATCCGCAACAGCCACCTGCTGTCCATCGCGCCCACGGGCACGATTTCCCTCGCATTCGCCGACAACGCGTCGAACGGCATCGAGCCTGCCTTCAGCTGGTTCTATCGGCGGCGCAAGCGCATGGCCGACGACAGCATGAAGGAATACCTCGTCGAGGACCACGCATATCGCGTCTTCAAGCAACTCCACGGCATCGGCGACGACGTCGAGATGATGCGCTTCGACGCCACGCAGGCGCGCGCGCCCGGCGTCGTGTGGACGGACGCCGAGGCCAAGCGGCGCGCCATGCTCACGCCTGCATTCGTCAGCGCGCTCGACATGAGCGCGCACGACCACATGCTGATGAGCGCGGCGGTGCAGCCGTTCGTCGACACCGCGATCAGCAAGACCGTCAACGTGCCGGCCGATTATCCGTTCGACGCGTTCGAGGACCTGTACGTCGACGCCTGGCGCGCGGGGCTCAAGGGCATCACCACCTACCGGCCCAATCGCACGCTCGGCGCCGTGCTCGAAGTCGCGTCAACCACGGCCACCAATCCGGCACCGCAGGACTTCGATCCCGCCGATGCCGACCGCCGCATCCGCCTCGACCGTACCATCGAGCCGCCGCTTGCGAGTTTGCGCTGGCCCGGGCGCCCCGAGCTCACCAACGGCAATCCGTGCTGGACCTACGTCGTGCGCCACCCGCTCGGCGACTTCGCAGTCTTCATCGGTCACATCGAAGACGGCAAGTCGTACCCCTTCGAGGTATGGATCAACGGCGCCGAGCAGCCGCGGGGCCTGGGTGCGATCGCCAAGACGCTGTCGATGGACATGCGCACCGACGATCGCGCATGGCTCGACATGAAGCTGTCCGCGTTGCAAAAAGCGAGCGGCGACGACGGCTTCGAGATGGCCATGCCGCCCGACGGCCGCAAGGTCCGCGTGCCCAGCCTCGTGTCGGGCTTTGCGACGCTCATTCGCTACCGCTGCAACGAGCTCGGTGCGTTCGACGACGACGGCAAGGGCAAGACGCCCGTGATCGACGCGTTGATGGGCCCCAAGGAGCCCAAGGCGGGACCGGACGGCACGCTGAGCTGGACGGTCGACGTGGTCAATCACGCCGCGGGCGACGACTTCGTGCTGTTCCTCAAGGAGCTGGTCATGCCCGACGGCCAGCGCCGGCCCTACTCGATGTGGCTGTCGGGCGAGTATCCGCGCGTGCTCGACGGCCTGTGCAAGGCGCTGTCGCTGGACATGCGCGTCTACGACCCGGCGTGGATCGGCATGAAGCTGCGCAAGCTCCTGAACTACGGTGAGCCGAACGGCTCGTTCATGGCGCGCACGCCCGGCACGCCCAAGGCGCAGACCTATCCGTCCACCATCGCGTACCTCGCGCAGCTGATGATCCACCGCTTCGCCATGCTGGGCATCCTGACCGAGCAAGGCTATCCGGTGGCGCACGCGGGAATCCTGGCGGTGCCTCCTGGCGAGCAGGCGCAGCGCTTCGACCACCAGCCGCTGCCGGGCAAGCGCTGCCCCGAATGCGGCAACAAGGCGATGATCAAGCGCGACGGCTGCGAATTCTGCACGGATTGCGGCTACACGGGCGCGTGCGGGTGACGCGCGGGAGGCTCCACCGCGAGATCCACCGCACCGATCGCATCGGCTGGCTACGAGCCGCCGTGCTCGGCGCCAATGACGGCATCGTCTCGACCGCCAGCCTCGTGCTCGGCGTCGCTGCCGCGGGCGGCAATCACGGTGCGGTCATGGTCGCCGGCATCGCCGGACTGGTTGCCGGCGCAATGTCGATGGCGGCCGGAGAATACGTGTCCGTGCGCTCGCAGGCGGATTCCGAAAAGGCTGCCCTCGATGTCGAGCGGGCCGAGCTGGCCGCCGACGATCGCGGCGAGCGGCGGGAGCTGACGGGGATCTACGTTGCGCGCGGCGTCGAACCCGCATTGGCGGAACAGGTCGCCCGCCAGCTGATGGCTCACGACGCCCTCGGCGCGCACGCGCGCGACGAGCTCGGCATCTCGGAGACCCTGAGTGCGCGACCCATCCAGGCCGCGTTGACGTCAGCGGTCAGCTTCGCGGTCGGCGCCGCGATGCCGCTGTTGGCCGTCGGCGTGGTGCCCGCGTCGAGCCTGATCGCGGTGGTGTCGATCACCTCGCTCGTCTTCCTCGGCATCCTCGGCGGATTGGCCGCGTACGTGGGCGGCGCCAGCGTGACGATCGGGGCGGCGCGCGTGACGTTCTGGGGCGTTCTCGCCATGGCGCTCACGGCCGGCGTCGGCAAGCTGTTCGGCACGGTCGTGTGACGACGCGCCCGATCGCCGCCAAGCGCCGAAGCGTCGGCAAGGCTCGCGCAGGTCTACGCGCAGATCAAGCTTCGGCTCTGCGCGCCGGCTTCGCTCGCGTGACGGCCGGGTCGCCCGCGAAGGCGCCGGAGCAACCTCAAATCCCGGCGTACCACTGGTAACCCTGGTCTTCCCAGTAGCCGCCGTTGCCGCCGTGCAACTGCGCAAAGCTCTCCACCGCCTCCACGCGCATCACGTATTTCGCATGCTTGTAGCCGAGCTGACGCTCGACGCGCAGGCGCACGGGCGCACCGTTCGGGACCGGCAGCGCCTTGTCGTTGAGCTCGTAGGCCAGCAGCGTCTGCTCGTGGAACGCGTCGTCGAGGTCGATGCTCTCGTAGTACGGGCTCGAGCCGTCGGCTTCCATCGGATCGGCGCAGTGGAACACGATGTAGCGCGCGTTGGGCTTCAGGCCGGCGGCGTTCAGCACGGCCGACAGCCGTGCGCCCTTCCATTTGCCGATCGCGCTCCAGCCTTCGACGCAGTCGTGGCGCGTGATCTGCGTGCGTGACGGCAGCGCGCGCAGGGCCTCGAGCGTCAAGCGCTGCGGCCGCTCGACCAGGCCGTCGACGACGAGCGCGTAGTCTGCGAAATTGCCCGCAGCCAGCGCGTCGTATTGCGGATTCATCGGCCGCGCAGTGCCGTTGCTGCGGAACTGCGGCGACAGGTCGCGGGGCGAGAACTCCTGCGCCAGCGCAGCGCGCCCGGCGAACAGCGGCGACACCTTGGCCGACAGGCGCTCGCCGGCCGAAAGCACCTTGGGGAACCACTCGGTGTTGGACAGGCGGTCGCAACCGGCCAGCACCAGCGCACCTGCGGCAGCCGTGAAACGCCGGAGCGCCTGGCGGCGCTTGCGATCGAAGCGTGCATCACTCATGAGCGGCCTCCTGCGGTACGCGATAGCGCCCGGTGATCATGGAGCGCAGGTTGTTCCACAAGCCGGTGATGATCACCTCGAACACGTGGACGGCGGCGAAGGCCACGATCAGCCACGCGACGATGAAGTGGATCGTGCGCGCCGACTGCCGTCCACCGAAGAGATTCACCCATCCGGTCAGCACGGTGTCCAGGCGCGGTGACATCGCGGCGCCCATCAGGATCACGAGGGGCAGCAGCACGAAGATCACGACGAGGTAGGTGAGCTTCTGCAGCACGTTGTAGCGCTTGGCTGCCTCCCCTGACGGATGCTTGAAGCGCAAATGCTCGCGGATCGAGGCGCCGATGCCACGGATGTCTTCGCGCGTGGGCCACAGGTCGCGCGCAAGATGACGGCTGACGATGGTGTAGACAAGGTAGACCAGGCCGTTGATGAGGAACACCCAGGCAAAGAAGAAATGCCACGCGCGCGCCATCGACAGCCAGCGCCCGCTCGGAATCGTGAGCCACCCGGGGAACGCGTCGGTGGAAATGCCTTCGGCGGTGCGATGCACGCCGAGCACGCCCGTCGTGTTGAACTCATGGCCGAACACGCGCGTGTAGCCCATGGCGGGACCGCCTTCCCGCTCGCGCGCGCCGATCTCCAGTATCGGCGGGCGGCCCGTGTACGAGGACGCGCCCCAATACAGCGCCGGATGCGCCTCGAAGATGTTGAGCCCGCTCATGAACAGGATCGTGAGCGCCACGACGTTGATCCAGTGCATCACGCGCACCGGCAGGCGGTGGCGGTAATACAGCTGGCCGGGGCGAGCCGTAGCTTCGGTGGGCACAGGCGATGCGGAGGCGGCGTCGTTCATCGATGCTCCTGCTGCGATGCGTGGGCGTATGTCGTGTGCGGCAGGTCCAAGCTTACGCCGCAGCCACCGCGGCACGTCAAGCGCGTGGGGGCGGGTCGTTGCGCTCGGCCGCGAGCCGGGGCAGCGTCGGACGCGCGAGCAGCCATGCGATGCCCGCGAGCGTCGTCAATGCCGCGCCGGCATAGAAGGTGAAGGCGGGGCCCAGCCCGTCCCACAGCGCGCCCGCACCCGCGCTGGCCGCCAGCAACGCGACGCCGCAGGCCAGGTTGAATACGCCGAACGCGCTGCCGCGCAAATGGGGCGGCGCCGTGGCCGCGACCAGGGCGGCGAGCAGTCCCTGGGTGAGCGCCATGTGCAGCCCCCACAGCCCCGACCCGACCAGCGCGCCGAGCGGCGTGGCAAAGTGCGCCAGCACGAGGTCGCTCGCGATCAATGCGAGCAATCCGCCCACCAGCAGGCGATCAGCCAACCCGCGGTCCGCCGCGCGGCCGGCCGGGAACGCAAGCGCCGCATAGACCGTCGACATCACGACCATCACCCAGGGCGCCTGCTGGTCCGCCAGGCCGACGTCGCGGGCGCGCAGCACGAGGAATGCCTCGGAGAAGCGCGCAAGCGTGAGCACCACGGCGATTGCAGTGACCAGGTAGAACCGGCCACCGAGTCGTCCCGCGTCGCGCCATGCAATGCGCGGCCCCGTGCGCGGCGCATCAGCCCGCTCGCGGACGCCGAAGATGATCAGCAGCACGCACAGGAACGCCGGCACGACCGCAAGCCAGAACGCCGCGCGGAAGTTTCCCGCGAAATACGTGATGGCGGCGACGGCGAGCAGCGGCCCCGCGATCGCGCCCACCGTGTCGAGCGCCTGTCGCAGCCCGAATGCGGCGCCGCGCGCGGCGTCGGGCGTGAGGTCGGCGATCAAGGCGTCGCGCGGCGCGCCGCGGATGCCCTTGCCCACGCGATCGACGAAGCGCGCCGTGACGACCCAGCCGATCGACGCGGCGAGCGGAAACGCGATCTTCGAGACCGCCGCAAGGCCGTACCCTGCAAGCACGAGCGGCTTGCGCCGGCGCGTCACGTCGGACAGGTAGCCCGAGAACACCTTGACGATCAGCGCGATCGACTCCGCCGTGCCTTCGATCAGGCCGATGGTGAGCGCAGAGGCGCCGAGCGTGCCGGCGAGGAACAGCGGCAACAGCGAGTGGATGAGCTCGCTCGACGTGTCCATCAGCAGGCTGACGAACCCGAGCGTCCAGACGCCGGGCGGAATGCGTGCCTTCAAGGCTCCAGCGCGGGTGTCAGGTCTCCGGCGCCGGGCCGCACGCCGGGCAGCGGCTCGAGCCCGAAGCGGCGCGTGATGAACTTGAGGATGGACGTCGTATCGTAGGAAGTGTGGTCGACGTAGCCCTTCCTGGCGAAGGGTGACACGATCAGCGTCGGGATGCGCGAGCCCGGGCCCCAGCGGTCACCTTTCGGCGGCGGCACGTGGTCCCAGAAGCCGCCGTTCTCGTCGTACGTCACGATCACCACGCTCGACGGCCACAGCGGGCTCGCCTTGATGCGGGCAAGCAACGCGGCGATGTGCTCGTCGCCCGAGAGCACGTCCGCATAACCCGGGTGCTCGTTGAGGCTGCCTTGCGGCTTGTAGAACGTCACGGCCGGCAGGTCGCCGCGATCGATGCCGGCGACGAGCTCGCGATAGTCCTTCAGATGCTCGGCACGGTCGGGCGTTCCGGGCGCGAAGCGCGCGAAATAATTGAACGGCTGGTGATGCGCGACGAAGTTCGGCGCACCTTTCGCCGTGTTGTAGATGACGGCGCGCTTGACCTCCGGCGGCTGCATGCCGTCCTGCACCGCGGCGTCGAAGGCGCCGGCGTACCAGGCCCACGACACGCCCTTCGCCGACAGCGTATCGCCGATCGTCTTGAGCGTCTGCGGCGGCAGCACGTGCTGGGCCGGGTCGGTCATGCGTGGATCGCCGCCTTTGGCCGGCGGCACGCGCGACGGTTGATACGGCGGCTGCGTCGTGTTGACCGAGTAGCCGTCGGGCGTCACCTCGCCGGTGAAGAACTCCGGCGCCCCGTCGAGCACCGACGCCGACGACGTTGGCCGCGTCTTCAGCCATCCGCGCGCATCGAGCTGCGGACGCAGGTTGGCTGGAGCGTCGCGATCAACCGGCGTGCATGCGCAGACCAGCCAGATGTGGTTCAGATACGAGCCGCCAAAGGCGCCCATGAAGAAGTGATCGGCCAGCGTGTACTCGCGCGCCCACTTCCACAGCGGCAACGTCGAGCCGTCGTAGTAGCCCATCGTGAGCGCGCCTGCGTCACTCGCCGCGACGAAGCGATCGTTGCGCCCGCCGTCGATCTGCTCCTGGTTGCGCCAATACTCGTGGATGAGGTCGCGCGTGGCGAGCGACAACGGCAGGCTCATCGGCGGCCCATCGATGCGAAACGGATGGTTCGGGAGATCGCGCGGGAAGGCGGGATCGGCCTCCTTGCCTTTCCACACCGGTGGCAGGTGCGCGAGCGGCGTGCCGTCGCGATCGACCTGCGTGTACTGCGCCGGCGTGGCGTTCGCGATGCCGTCGGCGCCGGGGAAGAGACCGTACAGGTTGTCGAAGCTGCGATTCTCCGCGTAGATCACGATGACGTGTTGCACGCGCGCGAGGTCGGCGGCTTGCTGCGCAGGCTGCATCGCGCACGCCGCGAGGAGCGCGGCCAGTGCTGCGCCAATCGGAATGCGAAGCTTCATGCGAGTACGACCTCCGTGCGAACGGTGCCGGCGCGATCATGGCGCGCGACGAGCTCGATGGTTTGACCTGCCGCACCACGCACGACCCACTCGAGCTTGCGCCGGTCGTCCGTGATGTTGTAGTCCGGCCAGAACGACACGCCGGTGTGCTTGTGCGCGCGGCCTTCGAGCTGCCCGAACTCCTCGCGTGCTTCACCGGCCACGAGGCTCGCTCCGGCCGGCAGCTCAACTTCCGCGATCAGGCCGCGCGTGGTCTTGCGATTGAGCGCGCGCTTGGACACGTAGCTCGGCAGCCAGCCGGTGTTCTGGACGACCAGCGTGAGCTTCCACGTGTCGGCGCCCAGTCGCGTTGCCCCCACGTGCACCAGCTCGAGGCGCGGCGAGATGAGCGATTGCCACAGGAGCCAGCGCGGAAAGCGCGCGATCTCCTTCTCGAGCAGCGACAGCGGTGGATTGCCGAACGCGTGGAAGCGGTCCCAGCCACCGATGTCGACGCGGCCGAGCTGCGGATGATCGAACGGCCGCCACCCGTGATGCGCCGCGCCCCCGAGCTTCTCCTCGCTCCAGCGGAAGAGCTTCAGATCGTCCTCGGCCGGATGGTCGCGGAACCAGTCGATGTACTTGTAGTTGGTGATGCCCGCCTCGCGCATCGGGGCCCAGATCTCGACCACCCAGGAGAAGAGCCCCAGGTGCTCGTAGATCCAGTCGAACGTGCCTCCGATCACCGACTTGGGGTGATAGCGGAACTCGTGATACACGGAAATGGCCGGATAGCCCGTCAGCTCCGTGCCCTTCTTGCCCATGGCCTGGTAGACCCACAGGTCCTCGGCGTCCATCTCGTCGTCGCTGTGCTGCTCGAACGGCCGCAAGAGCACGCCGCTCCAGGTGTGGAACGTCGTGCCGCCGCACACATTCGGGTGGCGCACGATGAAGTCGACCACCGCGCGCACTTCCGGCTCCGACGTTGGGTATGGGCCCGCGCCCATCTGCTCGAATTCCTGGCGCCAACCGGCCGGAAAATTGCGGTTGAGATCAAGCCCCTGTTGCGGCTTCTTCATCTTGAACGTGAAGCCGTCGTAGCCCTCGTAGCGGCCTTCGGGCATGACGCGGTAGTACGTTCCACCCGTTTCAGTCGGGTCGCGGCGCACCAGCAGGCGGGGTTCCTCCGGATGCGCTTTCCACAAGCCGTTGGGGTCCTCGATGCGCATCTGCAGGATGCGGCCGTCGCCGTCGATGTCCTCCACCACGAGGCCCTCGACGTCCTCTTCCTCGAACGGATACGCCCGTGTGCTCGAGCGCACCCACTTCGGCCGGTCGGCCAGCGCCCATTCGGCGCCGTCGGGATTCATGCGCGGGCACACGTGGAAGGCGCGCGTGTCGAGGGCGCGGGTAACGTCGGCATCCTGGCCATAGCCGGTCACCAGCGTGTTGATGAAGTACAGCGCAGCCGCGGATGCGGCGACCTCGGTCGAGTGGATGTTGCCGTCCACCCAGAACGCCGGCTTGTCGGCAGCCGGACCCGTCCTGGTGTTGGTGAGCGTGAGCACCCAGATGTCGCGCCCTTCGTGGCTTCGGCCAATGGACTCGATGCTGACGAGATCGGCGTGCTCCTGGGCAATCGCGCGCAGCAGCGCGGTGAGCTCGTCGTAACGGTAGAAGCGGTCGAAGGCGATGGGCGGCATCGGCACGGAGCGTCAGGAGTCGAAATAGGCAGCGGCTGGCGAGCGGCGGGTTGGCATGTTACTCCTCGGCGCAGCGCATTCGCTCTGCTGCGCATCCGTCGCCTCCCGTCATGCGATGCCCTTCACGAGGTATTTCTGCGTTGCGAGGCACAGCACGATGACGGGGATCATTGCGATGACACCGAGCGCCGACACCTCGCCCCAGAGAATGCCGCGCTCGGTCTTGAAGAACACCACGGCGGTGGAAATCATCTTGACGTTCGACGAAGTCAGGAACAGTGCGTACGTGAACTCATTCCATGCTGCCATGAAACTCATGATGGCGGTGGCGAAGAGTCCATGGCGGATCTGCGGCAGCACCACTTTCGCGAGCGCGCCCGCGCGACTGCAGCCATCGAGCATGGCGGCCTCCTCCTGGTCGGGCGGCACGTTGGCAAAGAAACTCTTCATCATGACGATCACGAACGGCAGGTTGAAGACGACGAAGGCCACGATGAGGATGAAATACGTATCGAGCAGGCCGAATACCGTTCCGATGATGTAGAACGGGATCACGAGCGCGATCGATGGAAGAATGCGCGCAGACAGGATGGAGAACAGCACGAGGGCTTTGTAGCGAAGCGCGAACCGATGCAGGCCATAGGCGGCCGCAGTGCCCAGCACCATGCAGAGAGCGACGTTGGCAAGCGACACGACGAGGGTGTCGACGACATATTTGTGGAGCCCGTATTGCAGGACTGCCGCACGATAGTTGTCGAGTGTCGGCACGAACAACACCCGCGCCGGCTCATAGAGCATCGCCCTTGTCTTGAAGGACGTCGCCAGCATGTACGCCAGCGGGAAGGCAGCGAACGCACAGACGAGCCACAGCCATGCCGTGCCGATCCAATGGCGCAGCCGCCGCATCAGTGCTGCTCCCGTTTGCCGACCGCGAGCATCGCCGCGCACAAGGCCATGATGATGACTACCAGCACCACTGCAGCTGCGGCGGCGAGCCCGACCTCGCCGATGCCGAAGGCGACCTTGTAGACATACATCGGCAGGATCGTCGTCGCCGAGCCGGGCCCGCCGTCCGTCAACGTGAAAATGGGGCCGAAGGACTGGAACGCGAGGATCGATTGCAGCAGGCAACTGCCGATGACGACGGGCGCGAGTTGCGGAAAGACGATGCGCCAGAACACCTGCCGGTCGCTGCATCCATCGAGCCGCGCTGCTTCCAGGGGATCGGGGTCGATGCTGCGCAGGCCGGCCAGGAGCATCAGCGCCGATAGCGGGAAGTGCATCCAGACGAGCACGATAATGGCGCTCAGCAGTGCGTAGCTCTGGCCCAGCCACACCACCTTGATGCCTGCGATCTGCTGCAGCAAGGCGTTCACGATCCCGAAATCGAAGCTGAGCATGAGCTTCCAGATCAAGCCGGCGATGGCCGGATTCACCGCCATCGGCAGGATCAGCAGCATGGTCGCCAGATGCTCGAAGCGCGGCTTGCGGTTCAACACCACCGCGACGCTGAGCCCCAGTGCGAGCTTGACCGTCACCGAGACTGCGGTGACGAACAGGCTCAGCCACAAGGAAGGCCAGAACTGGACTTCCCGTCCGGATGCCAGCCGGGCGTAATTGGCGCCGCCGACCACCTCGCGATCGGACCACGCATAGCCGATCTCGAACGACGTCACACTGATGTAGGCCAGCAGAACGACCGGGAGAGCGGTCAGCAACATCAGCACGGCCACGCTCGGGCTGACCCATGCCCATGCGCGATTGCGGGTGCGCAGCGGCGCGCGCGCCCATGCGTGCCTTGACGCAGCGCCGTGCGCCGTTGCCGAAGCGATGTCGCTCACTGCGCCAGCGCCTGCCGGTCTCTCGCGGTCAGGGTGCCTTCTTGATCTTCGCCGAGATCTGCTCGAGCTCGGGCACGGCGGCGGCAACCGCTGCTTCGGGCGTCATCTTGTGCAGCAGCGCCTGCCCTGCATAGTGACCGGCGACCTGGTGGATCTTGGTGGCTTCGGAGGTCGCGGGAACCCAACGCCTCCCGATGGCGAGCAGATTGCTTGCCGCGTCGAGGCTTTCCTTCATCGCTTTCGCAAAGCTCGGATCCCGGGCTACGAACTCGGGATCGGTCAACAGGGAAACACGCGACGGCACGCCGCCCTTGGCCGCGTTCTCCTTGGCATGCGACTTGGACGTCATCCATGCGATGAACGCCCACCCCGCCTCCTTGTTCTTCGCGTTTGAGGGAATACCGAGGCTCCAGCCGCCAACCGGGCCGAAGCGGCCCTTGGGCCCCTGCGGCGGCGGCGCGTAAGCGACCTTGCCGACGACCTTGGACTTGGTCGGGTCCACGAGCCAGGGCTGAAGCGAGGTGGCATCGAACCACATTGCCGTCTTGCCGGCCGCGAAGGCCGATGCGGCCGCATCCCATGAAAACGTTTCGATGTCCGGTGGCGCGTTGTCGAGCAGGGCAAGCAGATACTTGAGCGAAGCAAGCGTCTCCGGTGCCGCGATCTTCACGTCCCACGTCTTTTGATCGAGGATCGCACCGCCAAAAGCCGGCGTGAACAGGTCCCAGCTGAGGGCGAGCGTCCGGCCGGCTTCCGCGCGCATCGCGATCCCGTACAGACCCGGTTCACGGTTCTGGAAGAATTTGGCGGTCGCCAGCAGCTCGTCGGTCGTGTTCGGCGGCGACTTGCCGTATTTGTCGAACAGGTCCTTGCGATACGCGATGAAGAAGCTTTCTCCCGCGATCGGAATGCCGAGGACCTTGTTGTTGTACACACCGAGGCCGTCGCGATAGGCAGGATGAATGTCGTCGAAGGCGTAGTCCGCGGGCGTGAGATCGGCGTTGCGCAGATAACCGGACAGATCGGCGAGCATGCGCTTGGCGTCGTACTCGGCCAGCGAGACGCCCCGCACCATGTACACGTCGTAGGAGCTATCGCGTGCCGTCTGGGCCAATGCCTGCTTGGCCATGATCTCGCTGCTGCCGATCACCTCCCACGTGACCTTCATCCCGGTCGCACGCTCGAATTCAGGCGTCATGGCACGCATGGCGTCGGTGGCGGGATGCGAGATCGCCAGGACGCGGAGCTCGGTGCCCGCATGCTTTGCGCGCACCGCGCTTTCCCACGAACTGGATTGGGCGCTGGCGCCGGACGCGAGCAGTGCCGCCAGCCAGGCCAGCGACCAGACAAGCATAGGGCCTCGTATGGCCATGACTCCTCCCGAATCGATGCGGCGCGTCCATGTCGCGCTCGCTCAATACTCGACTGACCGGCGCCCGGCTGTCCAGTGCCTGTGTCATAATACCGTATAAACGTACGGTAGTAACCAATGGAGCTCGTCCCCGCCTACGCCGAGCTGCACTGCCTGTCCAATTTCTCGTTCCTGCGCGGTGCCTCGCACCCCGAGGAGCTCGTCGAGCGGGCCGCGGCACAAGGCTATGCAGCGCTTGCGCTGACCGACGAATGCTCGGTCGCCGGTGTCGTGCGCGCGCACATGGCTGCGCGGGAGCGCGGCCTTGCGCTGATCATCGGCACCGAGCTCACGCTGCGCGACGGCACCAAGCTGGTGCTTCACGCGACGGACCGCGCGAGCTACGGCGATCTTGCGCAGCTCATCACGCGCGGCCGGCGCAATGCGGCAAAGGGCCGCTATGCATTGACGCGCGACGACGTTGCGGCACTCGGTGCACGCTGCCTGGCATTGTGGGCACCCGCGGTCGATCCGCGCGTCGAGCCCGATGCCGCGCACATCGCCACCGGCGGATGGGTGCATGAAACCTTCGGTGACCGCGGGTGGCTTGCCGCCGAGCTGTTCGCCGGCGCCGGCGATCGCGCGCGGCTGGCACGCCTGACGTCGCTATCGTCGGCCACCGGCCTGCCGCTGGTCGCCGCGGGCGACGTGCACATGCACGTGCGCGCGCGCCGCGCGCTGCAGGACACGCTGACGGCGATCCGCCGCCGCACGCCCTTGTCCGAGTGCGGCTACGCGCTGTTCCCCAACGGCGAGCGGCACCTGCGCTCGCGCGCGCGGCTCGCGAGCGTGTACCCGCCGGCCCTGCTCGCCGAAACGCTGCACGTGGCCGAGCGCTGCCATTTCTCGCTTGACGAGCTGCGCTACGAATATCCCGAAGAGATCGTGCCGCAAGGCGAGACGCCCGCTTCGTGGCTGCGCAAGCTCACCGAGCGCGGGCTCGCGCAGCGTTACGACCCGCACGGCGACGCCGAGCACATCCTGCGCGGTGACGCGACGTTCCGCTGCGCCAAGGCGCCGGCCGAGGTGCGTGGGCTGGTCGAGCACGAGCTGGCGCTCATCGGCGAGCTGCGCTACGAGCCCTACTTCCTCACGGTGCAGGACATCGTCGCGTTCGCGAAGTCCCAGGGCATCCTGTGCCAGGGCCGCGGATCGGCGGCCAATTCGGCGGTGTGCTACGCGCTCGGCATCACGGAGGTCGATCCTTCGCGCATGTCCATGCTGTTCGAGCGCTTCATCAGCAAGGAGCGCAACGAGCCGCCGGACATCGACGTCGACTTCGAGCACCAGCGGCGCGAAGAGGTCATGCAGTACGTCTACGGCAAATACGGCCGTCATCGCGCAGCGCTCGCCGCAACGCTGATCACGTATCGCCCCAAGAGCGCGGTGCGCGACGTCGGCAAGGCGCTCGGGCTCGACCTTGCACAGGTCGACCGGCTCGCAGGGTTGTTCGCGTGGTGGGACGGGCGCGCCGTGCAGCCCGAACGGGTCCGCGAAGCCGGCTTCGATCCCGACAATCCGGTGCTGCGGCGGCTGATCGCGCTCGCCGGCAAGCTGCTCGGCTTTCCGCGCCACCTGTCGCAGCACGTGGGCGGCTTCGTGATCGCACGCGACCTGCTCGAGCGCATGGTACCGGTGGAAAACGCGGCGATGGTCGACCGCACGGTCATCCAGTGGGACAAGGATGACCTCGACGCGATGGGCCTGCTCAAGGTCGACTGCCTGGCACTCGGCATGCTCTCCGCCATCCGGCGCGCGTTCGACCTCATGAACACGTTCTATCCGCGCCACCGCCGCACGGCGCCGCTGCGTCCCGTCGCGGGCATGGACGGCAGGCCCTATCGCGACGCCGGCCGCCTGCCCGCTGCGGTATCGCGCGCCGTGCAGGACGCGCGCGCGCACGGCGCATTCGGCATCGCAACGGTGCCGTCGGAAGATCCGGTCGTCTACGCCATGATCCAGCGCGCCGACACGATCGGCGTGTTCCAGATCGAATCGCGCGCGCAGCAGTCGATGCTGCCGCGCCTCAAGCCTGCATGCTTCTACGATCTCGTGATCGAGGTCGCGATCGTGCGCCCGGGCCCCATCCAGGGCGGCATGGTGCATCCGTACCTCAAGCGCCGCCAGGGCCTCGAGCGCGTGACGTATCCGAGCGATGCGGTCAAGGCCGTGCTCGAGCGCACGCTCGGCGTGCCGATTTTCCAGGAGCAGGTGATGCAGCTCGCGATCGTCGCGGCGGGCTTCACACCAGGCGAAGCGGACCGCCTGCGCCGCTCGATGGCCGCGTGGCGCCGCCGGGGCGGCCTCGAAGCGTTCGAGCAGCGCCTGGTCGACGGCATGGCCGAGCGCGGCATCGGCGAGGCGTTCGCGCGCCAGATCTACCAGCAGATCCTGGGCTTTGGCGAATACGGCTTCCCCGAATCGCATTCGGCGTCGTTCGCGTTGCTCGTGTACGTGTCGTGCTGGCTGAAATGCTACGAGCCGGCTGCATTCTGCGCGGCCCTGCTCAATTCGCAGCCGATGGGCTTCTATGCGCCTGCTCAGCTCGTGCAGGACGCGCGCCGCCATGGGGTCGACGTGCGTCCACCCGACGTGACGATCAGCGCGTGGGATTGCACGCTCGAGCCCGGCACGCACGGCGATGCGCCTGCATTGCGGCTCGGCTTGCGCCTGGTGCGCAGCCTCACCGAAGCCGCTGCGCAACGCATCGTCGCGGCGCGCGCCGTCGCACCGTTCGACGACGTCGCCGATCTTGCGCACCGTGCAGCGCTCGACCGGCGTGATCTGAATGCGCTCGCCGATGGTGACGCGCTCGCAGCACTTGCAGGCCACCGTCACCAGGCCGTGTGGGACGTCGCAGGCGTGGAGCGGCTGCCTGCGCTGCTGAGCGGCGGACGCTTCGACGACGAGGTGCCGATGCTCGCTGCGCCGACCGAAGGCCAGAACGTCGTGGCCGACTACCGTCGTCTCGGTCTCACGCTGCGGCGCCACCCGCTCGCGCTCATCCGGCCGCAGTTAGCCGAGCGACGCCTCACGTCCGCCGCACAGATCGCGCAGATGCCCGACAAGCGTCACGTGCGCACGGCCGGCATCGTGATCGGCCGCCAGCGGCCCGACACGGCCAGCGGGGTGGTGTTCATCACGATCGAGGACGAGACCGGTACGGTCAACGTGATCGTATGGCGCGACCTGGGCGACCGGCAGCGGCGCGAGATGCTGGGAGCGCGCCTGCTCGGGGTGCACGGCCGCATCGAGCGCGAAGGCGATGTCGTGCACGTGCTCGCGGGGCGGCTGATCGATCTCACGCCGCTGCTCGGCGAATTACCAACGTCTTCGCGCGATTTCCATTGATCCGAGGCCGGCGTGGATAGCGCGATAACGTGTCGTCGACCTTCACTCGGTTCGATAACGGGGTGGAAGCCCGGAGCTGCGGGCGACTGCAAGCAGAGCGGCCGCGGCCTCATCGTATTTCGCCTTCGACGTTTCGTCAGTCATCGCCGGAATCGATACAACCACTCCACGCGCGAGGTCCAACAGGCTGGCGGTGACGATGTCGTCCGGTTCCATGCGCGGCACTCGACTCATGTCGATGCCCTGGCGCGAGTGGAATTCGCTCCGCACAACCCCCGGGCAGACGACCTGCACCTTGACTCCGGTCCCCTCGAGCTCCGCCGCCACAATTTCCGTGAAGGTCACGAGAAACGCCTTGGTCGCGGCGTAAACCGCGCGTTGCGGCAAGTGCGGCGCGCGCGCCGCGCCACTGAACGCAAGCAGCGAGGCGACATTGATGATCGCGCCCTCGCCGCGCCCGATCATTCCCGGAATGACCGCGCGGCTCAACAGCACCGGCACGAGCGCGTTGACATCAACCAGCTCGCGCGCGCCGTCGATTGGCAGCTGCGCGAACGGCATGTAGTGAGCGAGACCGGCGTTGTTGACGAGCAATCGAACCGGCAACGAGGCCAATTCCGTACACAGACGCCGGACCTCCTCGGTGCGGGCCAGATCCGCGACAATCGTTCGCACGCTTACGCCGCGCTGCTCGAGATCCCGCTTCAGCCCATCGAGGCGGTCCGCCCGGCGCGCCAGCAGCACGAGATCCATGCCGTCGGATGCCAACCGTTCGGCATAACTGCGTCCGATGCCCGATGATGCGCCGGTCACGACCGCTATTCCTGGCATGGTTTGCCTCCGCTTGATTACGAGGTTGGTCGATGAGCGCCGCCTGGGGCGCCAACGTCCTGGCCACCCGCAGGCCAACATTGCTGCTTCGGTTTCCTGCGCCTTGCCAAAAACGCTCGGCGGACCGTAACACCGCCGGTGGCTCGTCCCATGCCCCGCCGCGCAAGACGCGGCCCCGGCAACTGTCGGCTTCGTGCGCGCTGCCGTCGCTCGGTGCATCCGCGTACGGCAAGTAACAGTCCTGCACCCATTCCCAGACGTTGCCCAGCATGTCGTGCAGGCCCCAGGCGTTCGGCCGGTACGTTGCTGTCGGCGCGGCGAACCAATAGCCGTCCTTGCAGAGCGCGCCGTCAGTCCAGGCGCGACCGCGCGGTCCAACGGTCCTGTCGGTGCCGTTGGCATGGACGCACGACACCTCGTCGTCTCCCCACGGCCGGCGAGTCGCGGTCCCCGCGCGGGCGGCGTACTCCCATTCCGCCTCGGTAGGCAGCCGCCAGCCGTCGACGCCGCTGTTCTGGTCGAGCCAGCGGACGTAGGCCTGCGCATCCACCCAGCTGATGCACACGACAGGCTCCCTGTCCTTCTGCGGCCATCCGGGCGTGCGCCAGCTGCGGCCGTTGCGCCACGCCCACCCGTCGTCCGGCTCCCACGTGAGGCATCCTTGCGCACCGACGTTGCGCTCGGCCTGGGTCTCATAGCCGCTGGCGCGCACGAACTCGCGCCACTGGGCCAGCGTCACTTCCGTCTTGCCGAGCGCGAAAGGCTTCACGCGCACCAACCGCTGCGGACGTTCGTTCTCGCCTCCGTCGGCATCGCCAGCGGGCGTGCCCATCATGAATTCACCGCCGGGGATGGAGATCAGCTCCGGGCAGCCGTCGCACGCGCGCGACGCCGTGACGGGCGCCGATGCGGCATCGGCAGACCGGGCCGGCGCAGCTTGGACAAGAGCGCCCAGTGTCCATACTGCGATCAGCATCCTGCGCACGATCAGGTGCTCCGAGGTTCGAGGCGCGCGATCAAGCCGGGGCGTACGTCAACCGGATGACGTCTCCGGCAATGAGCTCGTTGCTCACCAGGCGAAGCGGCGGCCGGGGGCGGGCGAAGAATGGCTTGCCGCCACCCAGCACGACGGGATGGAGGTAGAGCCGGTACTCGTCTATGAGCCCAAGATCCGTCAGGCTGCCTGCCAGATCTGGTCCGGCAACCTGGATTTCGCCGACCAGCTCGGCCTTCAGCCGCCGGATGATCGGCGCGAGGTCGTGCTCGACGAGCCTGGCGTTGGGGCCGACCGATTTCAGTGAGCGCGACACGACCCACTTCGGTTGGCTTCGCCACGCTGCCGCGAACTCGTGCTCCTCCGCGACCCAGTCGGGATGGTCTTCGTCCCAATAACGCATGACCTCGTAAACGCGGCGACCGTACACGCTGCCCGTCACGTCGCGCATCTGCTCGATGAAGTGACGAAAGAGCGCGGGACCTGGACCGAATTGCTGGTGATCCACGTAGCCATCCAGGGACTGATTCATTGCAAAGACGAGCTTCGCCATGCTGCCGGATCTCCACACGAGTGCGTAAGAATAGCTCGCGCCCACGTTCGGGGACACAGCGAGAGCGGCACGAGGATGCTTTCCGGCTAATATGACGGCCGTCTCGCTCGCCGCGTGTCGCGCGGTGGAGCGCTGGCAAACCATTGGGAGGATGCATGCGCACGTACAAGTCGAATATTCGAATGGTCACCGCACGCAGGATGACGCTGCGGACGACCGTCGCGCTCGCAGCTGGTGCGCTTGTGGCCATGGGGTCGCTGCCCGCTGCGCTCGCACAGGTGCCCGCGTTGCCGAGCGGGCCGGTGACCATCAATGTCGTCGATGTAGCCGGTGATCTTGCGCTGACACAGGACGCGTTCGAACTCTATGCGAAGAAGAATCCGACCAGGATTTCCAAGTTCACGTTCACGAAAGCGCCCGCGCCGGAGCTGCCGGGGAAACTGAAGGCGATGCAGGCTGCAGGTCGCGCCGACATCGACCTCGTGTTGACGGGCGTTGGGTTCCTTGGCAACGCCGTCGAACAGGGTCTGCTCGTGAAGCTGCTGCCGGAATATTCCGCGAAGTTTCCCGGCCTGATGAACAACTACCAACCGCCCGCCGCCAAGATGCAGGAGCTGGCGCAGGGTCAAGGCATCGAAGTGGTTTTCATGCCGGCCGGACCGCTCCTCGAATACAACCCGGCAAAGGTCAAGCAGGTCCCGACGACGGCACAGGAACTGCTCGCGTGGTGCAAGGCCAATCCCAACCGGTTGATCTATGCGCGACCGGCAAATTCCGGTCCGGGCAACACCTTCATCATGGGCTTGCCTTACATCCTTGGCGACAAGAATCCCAAGGACCCGGTCAACGGCTGGGACAAGACCTGGGCCTATCTCAAGGATCTCAATTCATGCATCGAGTACTACCCGACCGGCACGGCCGCCACCATGAAGGAGCTCGGTGAGGGCTCGCGCGACATGACGGTGACGATGACGGGGTGGGACTTGAATCCACGCATCCTCGGCATCGTGCCCAAGGACTTCAAGGTCACGCCGCTCAAGGGCATGACCTGGGTCAACGATGCGCACTACATGGTGGTGCCCAAGGGTGTTGCGCCTGACAAGCTTGCCGTCCTGCTCGACGTCATGGCGTTCATGCTGACGCCGGAAGCGCAGGCCTACACATACGACAAGGGCTATTTTTATCCTGGCCCCGCGGTGAAGGACGTCCCGCTGTCCAGGGCGCCGAAGGAGAGCCAGGACGCGATCAGGGAGTACGGCCGCCCGGAATACGAGAAATGGCTCACCGAATTTCCGCACACGCAGTCGCTCGAGCCCAAGGCGCAGGTCGAGGCCTATCGCATCTGGGACCAGCAGATCGGCGCACAGAAGACCAAGTGAGGACCGAAGCCGAAATGCGCTGCTGAACATTTCGCCTCGGCGCGGCGTCTTGCCGTCGTCGCGCTGAGGCGAGGCGGGTCGCTTTGGCAATCCGGCCACTGGCGCAGCTGTAACAAAATTACATCCCAGGAAGCCCCGTCCCTTACTTGACGCCCAAAGCGCAGCGCGTACACTACCGCCGCACTGTAATTAAGTTACAACCCGCGGTCCATGCCGCGCCCGAGCGGGACAGCCGCTACCCGACCACCCGCACGCAAGGAGGACTCATCGTGCACGCCGACGCCTCTCGATCGCTGCTCCGTGTCTTTCGCCGGGCAATTGCCGCCCCGCTGGTGAGCGCGCTGATCGCTGCCACATGCCTGAGCGCCAACGCGTTCGCCGCACCCCCGAGGGGCGGCGCCGCCAACATCGCGATGATCGGCGAGCCGCAGACGCTCGATCCGATGTCCTCGACCGCGGATCTCGTCGGCACGATCATGCAGCACGTGTACGAGCTCCTGTACACGTACGACGCCAACTCGAACGTGGTCCCGATGCTGGCCGAGACCATGCCGACGGTGTCCAGCGGCGGCCTGGTCTACACCATCCCGCTGCGCAAGGGCGTCAAGTTCCACAACGGCAAGGAGATGACGTCCGCGGACGTCGTCGCGTCGCTCCAGCGCTGGATGGAGATGGCGCCGCGCGGCAAGGCGGTTGCCAAGGAGATCAAGTCGCTGGAGGCGAAAGGTCCCAACGCCGTCGTCATCACGCTGAACCGCCCCTATGCGCCGCTCGTGGCGCACCTCGCGCTCTCCAACGGCTTCGCGGCGATCATGGCGAAGGACTCGATCGCGACCCCGCTCACGCAGTTCATCGGCACCGGCCCGTACATGTTCAAGGAGCGCAAGCCGGACCAGTACGTGCAACTCGTGCGCTTCGACGGCTACAGCGCGCGCACCGAACCGGCGAGCGGTTATGGCGGCAAGCGCGAAGCGCTGCTCGACGAGCTGCGCTTCATCCCGGTTCCCAATGCCAACACGCGGGTCGAGGGCACGCTCTCCGGCCAGTACCATTTCGCGGACGTGCTGCCGGTGGAGTCGTATTCGCGGCTCGAAGGCGCACCGAACGTCAAGCCGGTGCTGACCGCACCCTTCGGCTTCCCGTACCTCGTCCTGAATACCAAGCAAGGTCCGCTCGCCAACATGTCCTTGCGCCAGGCCGTTCAAGCGTCGCTCAACAACGCCGACATGCTGGCCGCCGGCTTCGGGGATCCCAAGTTCTACAGCCCCGACGCCAACCACTACGCCAGGAACACGCCGTTCTATTCCACCGCGGGCACCGACAACTACGGCAAGGGCGACGCCAAGCGCGCGGCGGCGCTCGTCGCTGCCGCCAAGTACGACGGCGCGCCCATCAAGATCCTCACCAGCCAGCAATACGACTTCCACTACCGGATGGCGCTGGTCATGGCGGAGAACCTGAAGGCCGCGGGACTCAAGGTCGACATGCAGGTGGTGGACTGGTCCACGCTGATCGAGCGGCGCAACAACCCGGCCCTGTGGGACATCTACATCACGCACTCGGCCGTGTTGCCCGAGCCGACGCTCACGCCGCCGCAGCTCGGCGATGGCGCACCGGGGTGGTGGAGCTCACCGGCGAAGGATGCCGCACTTGCCGCGTTCAACGCGGAAGCCGATCCGAAGAAGCGTGCCGCGTTGTGGGGCAACGTGCAGGCCGTCGTGTTCACCGAGGTGCCGTACATCCGCGTCGGCAACTTCAACAGCGTGACGGCGCGCTCCGCCAAGCTCGACGGCTACGTCGCCATGCCCTGGCCGTTCTTCTGGAACACGGGACTGCAGAAGTAGGCCGCGAACACGGTTCACGCGGCGCGCGATCCGTCGCGCCGCGGCCGACGCTGCGCCCAGATGACCCGGTTGCTGTCCCGCGGAATGGCCCGCTATCTGGCGTCGCGTCTCGCCGGCATGGTGATCGTGATGCTGCTCGTGACGGCACTCGTGTTCGTCATCACGCGTCTGGCACCTGGCGATCCGGCAGCCGTCATGCTCGGTGAACAGGCGACGGCCGCCGACATCGCGCAGTTGCGCGCGTCCTACGGGCTCGACAAGCCGCTGCCCGTCCAGTTCGCGTACTGGTTGGGCGAGCTCGCGCGCGGCAACCTGGGCCAGTCGATCTTCCTGCAGCGACCGGTGACGCAAGCACTGCTGGAACGCGCGGAGCCGACGTTCTTCCTCACGCTCTTTTCGATGGTGATTGCGATCTCGATCGGCATACCGTTCGGGATCGCCGCGGCGGTCTGGCGCAACGGCGTCGTCGACCAGGCCTTCTCGGGTTTCGCGATGCTCGGCGCCAGCATCCCGAGCTTCTGGCTGGGGTTGATCCTGATGCAGCTCTTCGCGGTGGGGCTCGGCTGGTTCCCGGTGGCGGGCTACGGCGATCCAGGCGCACCGTTGAGCGATCGCCTCCATCATCTGGTGCTGCCGGCCATCGTGCTCGGCGTCGTGAACTCCGCGCTGATCCTGCGCTTCAGCCGCGCGACCATGCTCGACGTGCTCGGGGAGGACCACATCCGCACGGCGCGCGCCAAAGGCGTATCGGAGCGGCGCGTGGTGCTGCATCATGCGTTGCGCAACGCGTTGATCCCGGTCGTCACGGTGGTCGGTCTCACGTTCGCGCTGCTGATCGGCGGCGCGATCGTCACCGAAACGGTGTTCGGACTGCCCGGGATCGGCAACCTCGTCGTCTCGGCAGTGCTGCGGCGCGACTACCCGGTGATCCAGGGCGCGCTGCTGGTGATCGCAGGATTGTATGTGCTCATCAACCTGCTGATCGACTTGCTGTACCTGGCGATCGATCCGCGGGTGAAGTACTGAACCGGCCACGATGACCACCGCCGACACCATCGCGCAGGATGCGGGAGACACCGCACGCCGGCGGCCTTCATCGCTCGTGCTGCGCAAGTTGTTCGGCCGACGCGTGGTGCTGGTTGGCGCCGTCATCCTGACGATCGCTGCCTTGGCTGCCCTCTTTGCGCCCTGGCTCACGCCGTACGACCCGACCGCGCTGAAAGTCCTCGACCGGCTGCAGAGCCCCCGTGCCGCACACTGGTTCGGCACCGATGAGCTGGGTCGCGACGTGTTCTCGCGGGTGATCTTCGGCGCGCGGTATTCGCTCACCATCGGCGCGCTGGTCGTGGCGATCTCCGTGACCTGCGGCATCCTCCTGGGGCTGACCGCAGGGTATTTCCGCCGCCTGGACGGGCCGATCATGCGCGTGGTGGACGCGATGATGTCGTTTCCCGACATTTTGCTGGCGATCGCGCTCGTCGCGGTGCTGGGTGCATCGATGACCAACGTGATCCTCGCGCTGTCGATCGTCTATACCCCGCGCGTAGCCCGCGTGGTGCGTGCTTCGACGCTGGTCGTCCGGGAGTTGCTGTTCATCGAGGCCGCACGCGCGCTGGGCGTTGCAACGTGGCGCATCCTGTTCGTCCATATCCTGCAGAACATCGCGTCGCCGATCCTGGTGCAGGCAACCTTCATCTTCGCGTACGCCGTGCTGGCCGAGGCCGGCCTGTCGTTTCTCGGGGTGGGCGTGCCGCCTGCGTTGCCGACCTGGGGCACCATGATCGCCAGCGGCCAGCAGTTCGCGCATCAGGCCTTCTGGCTCGTCGTTTTTCCCGGCTTGGCGATCGTGCTGGCGGCGCTGTCGCTGCAGATGGTCGGCGACGGGCTGCGCGACCTCCTCGATCCCAAGCTGCGCAGGACGCTATGAGCACCCCCTTGCCGGAACGCTCGGCCGCCCCGCTCCTGGAGGTTTTTCACCTGCGCACCCACTTCCAGACCGACGGAGGCGTGGTCAAGGCCGTGGAGGACGTCTCGTTCAGGCTCTACGCAGGCGAAACGCTCGCCGTCGTGGGCGAATCGGGATCCGGCAAGTCGGTGACGAGCCTCTCGATCATGGGCCTCGTTGCCAACCCGCCGGGACGCATCGTCGGTGGCGAAATCCTGTTTCGCACGCGCGACGGCAGCATCGTCGATCTTGCGCGGCTGCCGATCCGAGCGCTGCGCCGCCTTCGCGGACGCGACATCGCCATGATCTTCCAGGAGCCGATGACGAGCCTCAACCCCGTGCTGACGGTGGGCAGCCAGATCGCCGAGGCCGCGCAGATTCACCTTGCCATGGATCGCAGCACGGCGATGAAGCGCGCGCGCGACATGCTCGATCTGGTGGAAATCCCGGCGGCCCAGCGACGCCTCGGCGAATATCCGCATCAACTGTCGGGCGGCATGCTGCAACGCGTGATGATCGCCGTGGCGCTGACGTGCAATCCGCTGCTGCTGATCGCGGATGAGCCGACCACTGCGCTGGACGTCACGATCCAGGCGCAAATCCTCGCCCTGCTCGACAAGCTGCGCCGCGAGATCGGCATGGCGATGCTGTTCATCACGCACAATCTCGGTGTCGTCGCACAGATCGCCGATCGCGTCGTCGTCATGTACTGCGGGCGGGTCGTCGAGGAAGGCGCGGTGCGCGCGCTGTTTCGTGCGCCACGCCATCCGTACACGCGCGGACTGCTCGGCTGCCTGCCGCGCCGCGTGCTGGATGATGCCGCACCGACAATGCGGCGACTGAACGCCATTCCCGGCCAGGTCGCGAGCCCGCTCGATCCACCGGCGGGCTGCGCATTCTCGCCGCGCTGCGCGCTTGCGCTTTCAGAATGCTCGGCCGCGATGCCACCACTCGCCGAAGTTGGGGACGGCCAGCAATCGCGTTGCCTGCGTTGGGCGGTGACTTGAGCATCGACACCTCCGCCATGCTTGCCGTGCGCGGCCTCAAGAAATATTTCGGCCCAAGCGAGCGCCCGGTCCGTGCCGTCGACGACGTCAGCTTCGAGATCGGCAAGGGAGACGCGCTCGGCCTCGTCGGTGAATCGGGGTCGGGCAAGAGCACGATCGGCCGCAGCGTGCTGAAGCTGCTCGACCCGACCGCAGGCGAAGTCGTCTTCGAAGGTGTGGATCTCGCCCCGCTTTCGGCGCGCGCCATGCGGCCGTACCGGCGTCACCTGCAGATCGTCTTCCAGGACCCCTATGCGAGCTTGAACCCGCGGCGGCGCGTCGGCGACACGCTCGGCGAAGCGCTTTCGACGCACGGCCTGCATGCCGGTGCTGCACGCGGCGAGCGCATCGCCGAGCTCCTGCGCCTGGTCGGCCTCGCGCCGGAGCATGCGCAACGGTTCCCGCACGAGTTCTCGGGGGGCCAGCGGCAGCGCATCGGCATCGCGCGAGCGCTCGCCGTGGAGCCGCGCTTCATCGTGGCCGACGAGCCCGTTTCTGCCCTCGACGTGTCGATCCAGGCGCAGGTCATCAACCTGCTGTCGGACCTGCGCGAGCGCTTCGGCCTCACGATGCTTTTCATCTCGCATGATCTCGACATCGTCGAATACCTGTGCGACCGCATCGTCGTCCTGTATCTCGGCAAGGTGATGGAGATCGCGCCTGCCAGGGCGCTGTACCGCACGCCACTGCATCCTTACACCCAGGCGCTGCTCGCGGCATCGCCGCGGCCCGATCCGGAGGCACGGCGTGAGCGTCGCCTGCTGCAGGGCGACATTCCCAGCCCCGTCGACCCGCCGTCCGGCTGCGTGTTCCGCACTCGCTGTCCCCATGCGCAGGACGCCTGCGCCGCGACCGTGCCGCCGCTGCGTGAGATCGCGCCGGGCCGCTTCAAGGCCTGCCTGCGGGACGATGTGCCATGAGGGGACGTCGCGACGCGCCTCGCGGTCCGGTGCCGGACCTCATCGTGGCCATGCGCGAACGCGCGTCGACGCTCTCGCTTGCGCACCAGCAGGTCGCTGCGGCCATGCTCGAGGATCCCGAATTCGTCCTGCATGCCAACGTGGACGCGCTGGCACGCCGGGCCAACGTGAGTCCGCCCACGATCACGCGGTTCTGTCGCGCGCTCGGTTGCGCGGGCCTGCGAGAGTTCAAGTTGCGGCTCGCACAGAACCTGGCCGTAGGAAAGTCGATGCTGCACCGCGCGGTCGTGCCGGGCGACGACATGCAGACGGTGACGCACAAGGTGCTGCAGGGCGCGGTCAATGCGCTCGCGAGCCTGGAGCGCCACGTCGTGCCGCAGGAGCTCGAGCGCGCCGCCGCGCGCATCGCCAGGGCGCGCAGGGTCGACTGCTACGGCGTGGGCAACGTCTCGATGTTCATGGCAAGCGACGCTCAAGGGCGCTTCGCGCGGCTCGGCATCACCTCGGGCGCGTATTTCGACGGACACCTGCAGCTCATCTCGGCGGCCACGATGACACGCAACGATGTCGTCCTGGCGATCTCCTATGTCGGGCGGCTGCGCAGCCTCATCAACGCCGTCGAGGTGGCGAAGGAACAGGGCGCGATGATCGTGGCGATCACGCAGGTCGACACCCCGCTCGCCCGGCTATCCGACATGGTGCTGCCGGTCGTGGTCCCGGTCGACCACGCCATGCGCGTGGGCACCGAAGCCTATCTGGCACAGCTCGCGTATCTCGAGATCCTCATGGTGGGCGTCGGCTTGCGCCGCGGGCCGGCTGCGTTTCGCCAGCTCAAGCGCGTGCGTCAGGTGCTGAAGGAGCGCGGCTCGGAGAACGAGATCCATCCCGTGCTTCCGTCTGCATGATCGAAGCGAAAGGCTGACCGGCATGGACACCACGACGGGCAACGGCAAATCGTCGCTCCTGCTTCGCGGCGGCACCGTCATCGACGGCACTGGCGCGGACCGCTTCGTCGCCGACGTCCACATCGACGGCGACCGGATCGCGGCGATCGGTTCCGGGCTGGTGGCTCGCGAGGCCGAGATCATCGATGTCACGGGATGCATCGTCGCGCCCGGCTTCATCGACGTCCACACGCACGACGACCATATGGTGCTGGAAGACCCGCGCATGCTGCCGAAGATCACGCAGGGCGTGACCACGGTCGTCGTGGGCAATTGCGGCATCAGCCTCGCGCCGCTCGTGCACGGGAACGTGCCGCCGCCGTTGAACCTGCTGGGCGGCAGCGACAAGTACGTCCATCCTTCGATGGCGGCGTATGTTGCGGCCCTCGGACATGCGCAACCTGCCGTGAACGTCGCGGCGCTGGTCGGCCATTCGACATTGCGGGTTGCAACGATGGACGATCCTTACCGCGCAGCGACGGCCGCCGAGCAAGCGCGAATGGTCGAGCTGCTGCGCGAAGGCCTGGACGCCGGTGCCATCGGCCTGTCGTCCGGCGTGTTCTACGCCACGGGCGCCGCGGCCGATGTCGACGAGCTTGCCCTGCTGGCTGGCGTCGTCGGTGAAGCCGGCGGCATCTACACGACGCATATTCGCAACGAGATGGATGACATCCACGCCGCGCTCGACGAGGCGTTCGTGACCGCAGAACGTGGCCACGTGCCCGTCGTCATCTCGCATCACAAGTGCGCAGGCCCGCGCAACTGGGGCCGCACGACGGAAACGTTGGCGCACATCGATGGCGCGCGCGCCCGCCAGGCAGTCGGACTCGATGCGTATCCCTACATCGCTGGCTCGACCGTCCTGCGCGCGGACCTGATCGATGGCGTGATCGACGTCGTCGTGACGTCGTCGGTGCCGCACCCCGAGATGGCGGCCCGCCACCTGTCCGACATCGCCGCCCAATGGAATTGCACCCAGCAGCAAGCGTGCGAGCGGCTGCAGCCGGGTGGCGCGTGCTACTTCCAGATGCGCGAGGACGACGTCCAGCGCGTGCTGCGTTATCCCGCCACGATGATCGGCTCGGACGGCCTGCCGCACGACAGCCACCCGCATCCGCGCCTGTGGGGAACGTTTCCCCGCGTGCTCGGACATTACAGCCGCGACCTGCAGCTCTTTCCACTCGAAACGGCCGTGCACAAGATGACAGGACTGAGCGCGCGCCGATTCCATCTGCAGCAGCGGGGTGAGCTGCGCGATGGCTGGTTTGCCGATGTGTGCGTGTTCGATCCGGCAACGATTGCGGATGTCGCCACCTTCGAGCAGCCCCAGGGACCGGCGCGCGGGGTCCACTACGTGCTGGTGAACGGCGCGATCGGTCTGCGGCGCGGACACGCTCTCGCCGATCGCTCCGGACGCTTCCTGCCACGCGGGCGCGACTGACGACGCTCAGCCGGCGCATTGGCGCCACGCCCGCGCCACGTCACCGGAGCGTCAGGGCGCCCGCCGCCAGGGCACCAGCATGCCGACCCGCGCACGGTACACACGGTATTGCGCGCCGAAGTGATGGACGAGGTCGCGTTCCTCGAACCAGATCCCCACGAGGATGTAGCCCGTCGTACCCAGCGCGAACAGCAGGTGGCCGGCGGTCATGACCGGCGTCGCCCAGAAGCCGAGCAGGAACCCCAGGTACAGCGGGTGACGCACGTACCGATAGAAGAGCGGCGTGCGAAACACCGGCTCGGGGATCGGACGTCCGGAAGCGCGCGCCAGCGGCTGGCTCAGGCCGAAGAGCTCGAAATGGTTGATCAGGAACGAGCTCGCGAGCAGCAATCCCCAGCCGAGCCAGAACACGACTGCGATCATCGCGCGGCCCCCCGCGCTCTGCACGCTCCAGAGCACCGGCTCGGGAATCGGTTGCCATTGCCACAGCACCAGCGCCAGCGCGAGCGTGGCGGCAAGCACGTACGTGCTGCGCTCGACCGCCGCCGGCACGATGCGCGTCCACCAACGCTTGAAGCCGCGGCGCGCCATGACGGTGTGCTGGATCGCGAAGACACCGAGCAGCACGAGGTCGACCACCACCGACTGCAGGAGTGGACCTGCGGTACCACTGTCGATCGACTTGGGCACGACGATGTCGCCGGCAAAGCCGATCGCGTAGAGGAACACCACTGCGAACAACAGATACGTCGTCAGCGAATACCCGACAGCCAGCACGGATGCCATGGAACCTCCCTGGAGGATGAAAGTCAGGCGCGCGTGCTGCGTACCGCGCGCGCCGATGCTTCGGTGGCGATGCGCAGCGGCGCCTGCAACAGCGCCGTCGCACTCGCAGCGAGCAGGATCGCGACCGACGCTGCAAGCGTCCAATCGAGCGAGTGGGTGAGATCGGCCAGCCAGCCGGATACGAGCGGCCCGACGGCCTGTCCCACCGCGAAGATGACGGTGAAAACGGCAACTGCCGAGCCGCGCGCGGCGGCCGGCAACGCGGTTTTCGCCAGATCGGTCACCGCAGAGGGCGCGGTGAACATGCCGCATCCAAAGAACAGCGCGGACATGAGCATCGAGACGCGCGAGGTTGCGAACAGCGGGATCGCGGCACCGATTGCAATCACCACACCGGCCGCTGCAAGCGTCCGGGCGGGATGCCAGCGCGCGCGGGGGACGCGCCACAACACCGGCGCTGCCATCGTCGCGAGGCCAAGCGTGCCCCAGGTGAGGGCCACGTCGCGCGCGCTCGAGCCGTGCGACACCATCCAGGCCACGACGAACGTCATGTACGCGATGTAACCGGCACCGAACAGGAAGTAGCTGCCAAGCGCCGGACGAAACAGGCGCAACGGCCATTCGCTGCGATCGGTCGGGCGCGAAGGCTCCGCGATGCGCCCCGCCGCGCGGATGCCGAGCACCGCGAACACGGCGGACACCGCGCCGATCGCCAGCCACGCCTCGCGCCATGCCGCATCGCCGCGCAGCGCGAGGAGCCACGGCACGCCCGCGCCGGTGAGGAGGATGCCGGCGCCCGCGCCGCCGAAATACACCGCGATGGCGGTCGAGGAGAGCGCCGGACGCTCGGGGAACACGTTGCTCGCCAGCACGGCGCCGCAGATGAACACGACCGCGCCGCCTGCACCCGACATCGTGCGCAGCACGAGCTGCGCCGTGAAGCTGTCGGTGAGGCCGCAGCCCACGATGGCCAGCACGGTCACGATCATGCCCGCACGAAACAACGGAGCATTGCCGAGGCGCGCGACGTAGCGCGCGGCCAGCAGCGCGCCGGCCAGATACCCCAGTGAATTGGCCGTGTTGAGCGCACCGGCCTGCGAGTAATTGAGGCCGAGCTCGGTGCGCATCGCCGGCAGCAGCAGCGCATAGGCAAACCGCGCGAAGGAGTTCGATACGGCAGGGGCGAGCGACAGCGCGCCGATCAGCCAGAACCGCTGGCCGAACGTGATCATCGGCACGGACCGCAAGACGACAGCGGACTGCATGCGTGCAACCTCGGTGCAGACGGCGTGCGCCAGCATGGCTGGCGCGAAACCAGCGCGCGTCGGATGCGACGGGGCCGGATGAATGGAACGCCGGCTACTGTACGAAGGCCGCGCCGCGGCTGCACTTCATCTCTGCCTACCTTTTGTTTCGTTCGTTGCGGCATGGCCCTCGGCTTGCTACACGTGCGACCAAAAGACCGCGCCGATGCAGTGGGCACGCGACATGCCGTGCCTAGACTGGTGCATTGCCGCGCTGCCCTCGCTCCAGGGCGCCCAGCGGCGCCATTTCTCCCTGGACAGTTCCCACTTGACATGCGCGACACCCCTTCCTGCCGTCATGCTGCCGCGGTTGCCGCGGCCAACGCTGTTCCGCCGCGCCCTGGGTATTCGGTCACTGGCACCGGGCCGACCGTGCTGCTCCTCCACGCGTCGCTCGGCTCCAAAGCGCAATGGCGCGCATTGACCGAGCGCCTGTCGTCGCGGTTTCGCGTCATCGCCGTCGACCTGTGGGCCTACGGGGACAACGCCGACTGGCCGGCGCCGACGCCATTCAGCCTGGACGACGAGTTGCAGGTGGTTGCCGAGTGCCTGGAGCGCCTGATGCGGCTGCGCGATCCCGTTCACGTCGTGGGTCATTCGTACGGCGGCCTCGTTGCGCTGCGACTCGCGGCGTCGAAGGTCCGGCGCGTCGCCAGCCTCACGCTGTACGAGCCGGTCGTGACGCGCCTGCTGAATGCGCATGACCGAGCACCTTTCGAGCAACTGGGGCGGCATGCAACGCGCCTGATCTGCGACGGCGCCACGCGTGATGCCGCACGCGCCTTCGTCGACTTCTGGAGCGGCGCCGGCTGCTACGAAAGCCTGCCGCTCGAGCGCCAGCGGGCTTTGGCGAAGCGCATAGGAAAGATTCCACTGGACTTCACCGCGGCGCTCGGCTGGCCACCCGACGGCCGAGCGCTGCAGGCGCTCGACGTACCGACGATGCTGCTGGTCGGCAATCGCGGCCCTGCGCTCGTCCGGCGCATCGTCGACCGGCTGGCGCACCTGCTGCCCGACGCGCGGGTGACGTCGTTCGATGCGGGACACATGGGGCCCGTCACGCACCCGGAACACGTCAATCCATGGATCGAGGCGTTCATCGACCGGTGCACGACCTCCGCATCCGGCCCGCTCGAGCATGCATTGCAGCGCGCGCCCTGGCGCTCGCAGGGCGCCTCGCCTGCGATGTGAGGCGCGCGCCGTTACCGCCTCGTGCAACGACCCAGGCGGTGCTCCCGACTCATTGGCCGGCGACGAGGTCCTGCCAGGTCCAGCCGTAGATCATGCGCGTGCGCCACAGGTAACGGCGCAACGCGTCGGGTCCTTCGCTGGCGATTGACTGCAGGCGCGCCTGTTGCGTGGCCGTCAACATGACCCGCGGCTCGAGGCGTACCGGCTGCGCGCTCGCGGCACAGGCCGCGACGCCGAGACCGACGCTCAATAGCGTGACGGCGAGCGAACGTGATCCAGTCATGGGCATCCTTCCGTGAAGCGATGAGCGCATCAGCTGGTGGCGCATCCCACCGACGCGGCCAGGCGTTCCTTCGCGACGGCGACCGGCGCCACCTCGCGTGGATCGACGCCGTTCTTCACGGCGGTGATCTCGGCAAGGATCGAGATGGCGATCTCGGGCGGCGTGCGGCTGCCGATATAGAGGCCGATCGGTCCGTGCAGCCGTGCCAGCTCTTCGGGTGACACGTCGAATTCGAGCAGGCGCTCGCGCCGCTTGGCGTTGTTGGCGCGCGAGCCCAGTGCACCGACATAGAACGCGGGTGACTTGAGCGCTTCCATGAGCGCGAGGTCGTCGAGCTTGGGATCGTGCGTGAGCGCCACGACGGCACAGCGCTCGTCGAGATGCATGGCGAGCACGGTGTCGTCGGGCATCGTCCGCACCAGCGTGACGCCCTGGATGTCCCAGGTCTCCATGTATTCGTCGCGCGGATCGCACACCGTCACCTGGTAGTCGAGTCCGACGGCGATTTGCGCGAGGTACTTCGACAACTGCGACGCACCGATGACGAGCATGCGGTAGCGCGGTCCGTGCACCGTGGTCAGGACGGTGCCGTCGAACACCAGGCCGTCGGTGGCGTGCGCGGAGTGCAGCGTCGCGCGGCCGCTGTGCAGGTCCAGGCGCCGGGCCACGAGGTGCCCCGACTCGATCTCGTGCAGCAAGGCGGCAATGTCCGAGTCGCGCGACAGCGGCTCGAGCACGAGCTGGATGGTGCCGCCGCAGGGCAGGCCGAAGCGGCGCGCCTCGTCGGCGCTGACGCCGTATTTGACGGCACGCGCGGTCGTTTCCGTCATGCCTTCGCGCCGCACGCGATCGACGATGTCGTCCTCGATGCAGCCACCCGACACGGATCCTTCGACCAGACCGTCGTCGCGCACCGCCAGCATGGCGCCTTCGGGCCGCGGCGAGCTGCCCCAGGTCTTGACCACGGTGACGAGCAGCACGCGGCGGCCGGCGTCGAGCCACTCGGCGCTGCGGCGAAGGACCTCGAGGTCGACGCTGTCCATGACGTGATTCTCCTACTGCCGCCGGTACGCGTACAGCAGCACCAGGATGACGATGATGCCCACGAGCGCGGCATAGCGGATCCATGGTGCGCGCCCGGGCGCGGCGACGGGCGTGACCGCCGGCGCAGCGGACGCGATCTCGACCGGCGGACGCACGACCTGCTCGGCAAAGCGCGTGAAGAAATCATCCGCGAGCTTCGCCGCTGCGCCGTCGACCAGACGCGATCCGAGCTGCGCGATCTTGCCGCCGACGCGGGCGCTCGCAGTGTACGTGAGGGTCGTGCCATTGCCGTCGGGTGCCAGGCTCACCCGCGCTTCGCCGTTGGCGAACCCGGCGGCGCCGCCCTGCCCTTCGAACTTCAGCGTGTAGCCTTCGCCTTCACGCACGTCGAGCACATTCACGCGTCCGGTGAAACGCGCCTGCACCGGTCCGATGCGCGAAGCCACGACCGCGCGCCACTGCCCTGCGCTTTCCTGCTCGAACGTCTCGCAGCCGGGAATGGAGGCCTTGAGCGTCAACGGATCGTTCAGCGCATGCCATACCGCGGGTACGGGCGCTGCGATGCTGCGGGTCTGGGTGAGCTCCATGGGTTCAGGCGGCGAGCGGAAGGTCGTGTCGGTTACGGGCCGGTGGGCGGGCGAGCGCCGCGGTGAGGTCGCGCAGCGACGCGAGATTGTGCACCGGCAGGAAATCGTCGACGTGCGGCAGCAGCGCGCGGATGCCTGCGGGTCGTGCCTCGAAGCCCGAATAGCGCAGGAGCGGGTTGAGCCACACGAGGCGGTCGCACGACTTGGCGAGGCGCTCGGCCTCGAAGGCCAGTCCCTCGCCCGCGTCGGCATCGAGGCCGTCGCTGATGAGCAGCACCACGGCGTGCTGGCCGAGCAAACGGCGCGACCAGTCGCGATTGAACTGCGCGAGGCACGTGCCGATGCGCGTGCCGCCGGCCCAGTCGCCGACCGCCGCGGTGACGCGCGCAAGCGCCACGTCGACATCGCGATGGCGCAGCGCGCGCGTGATGTTGGTGAGGCGCGTACCGAACGTCAGCACGTGCACCCGGTGCCGGTCGTTCGTGATCGCGTGCAGGAAATGCAGGAGCATGCGCGCATAGCGGTCCATCGAGCCGGACACGTCGCACAGCACGACGAGCGCCGGCGGGCGGCGGCGCCGCGTGCGATAACGCAACGGCGCGACGACGCCGCTCGCGCCGGTCATGCCGCGCAGCGTCGCGCGCAGGTCCACGACATGGCCTCGCTCGGCCGCCCGCGTGCGCCGCACGAGTCGCTCGGGCAACGGCAGCTTGAGGCGTGCGAGCATGTGTCGCACTTCGGCCAGCTCCTCGGTGGTCATCGTGGCGAAGTCCTTCTTCTGCAGCACTTCACGCGCCGAGAACGTGAAGGTCGCGTCGAGCTCGGTTTCCTCGGCGGCTGGCGGCACGGCGGGCGGCGGAGGCGGCGGCAGCAGCGCCTGCGCGAGCCGCGCCGACATCTCGGGCTCGTTGGCAGCCCGCCCGCGCACCTTCGGCAGCAGTGACGCGAGCACGCGCTCGAGCAGATGAGGGTTGCGCCAGAACCAGTCGAACGCCTGCTCGAAGAGTGCCGCGTGCTCCTGGCGTGCGACGAGTACGGCGGCCAGCGCCGCGCGAAAATCGGTGCGGTTCTCCACCCCCACCGCCTGCACTGCGGCGAGCGCATCCAGCACCTTCGCCGGTCCCACCGGCAGCCCGGCCGCGCGCAGCACGCGCACGAAATACAGCACGTTCTCCGCCAGCTTGCCCGGTGGCAGCGCTCCCAGCAGCGTCATCGATTGCGTGCTCACCTGCGCCGCCTGCGTCCGAACCATTGCGTGGCGGCACTCACAGGCGGAGGCCCTCCTGGGCTTCGCCAACCAGACGCGCGGCGACGTCCGGGGTGATCGCAGCAAGATCGTCCTGGTACTTGAGCAGCGCGCCGAGCGTGTCGGCCACCGTCTGCGGATCGAGCGTGACGCGATCGAGCGCAACGAGGGCCTCGGACCAGTCGAGCGTTTCGGCGACGCCCGGCGCCTTGAACAGGTCCATGCCGCGCAGCTTCTGCGTGAACGCCACCACTTCGCGCGCCAGCGCTTCCGATGCCTGCGGTGCCTTGCGGCGTACGATCGCGAGCTCGCGCTGCGCGTCGGGATAATCCACCCAGTGGTACAGGCAGCGCCGCTTGATCGCGTCGTGGATCTCGCGCGTGCGGTTCGACGTGATCACGCAGATCGGCGGCTCCGCCGCGCGGATGGGACCGAGCTCGGGAATGGTGACCTGGTAATCGGACAGCACTTCGAGCAGGTACGCCTCGAACGGCTCGTCGGCGCGGTCGAGCTCGTCGATGAGCAGCACCGGCGCGATGCCGTCTTCGGGCGCCAGTGCCTGCAGCAGCGGCCGGCGCAACAGGAAGCGGGTCGTGAAGATCTCGTGCGCGAGCTCGCCGCGCTCCACGCCGGCCGAGGCCTCCGCGAGGCGGATCTCGATCATCTGGCGCGGATAATTCCATTCGTACACGGCTGCGGCCACGTCGAGGCCTTCGTAGCATTGCAGGCGCACGAGGCGGCGGTCGAGGCCGCGCGCGAGCACCTTGGCCACTTCGGTCTTGCCCACACCCGCTTCGCCCTCGAGGAACAGCGGACGGCGCAGCTTGAGCGCGAGGAACACGGCCGTGGCAAGGCGCCGGTCGGCGACATAGTCCGCGCCGGCAAGCAGTGCGAGCGTCGCGTCGACGGAGACAGGATGAGGTTGCGGCGGCGTCATGGCGAAGGTCACGGCCACCGCGGCCGGACAGCGCCGGCGCGAAGGGCCGTGGTGCGGCGCGGGGGGCGCCGCATGCCACAGGATACCAAGTTGCCGGCGCGTGGCCGGCGCGAGCCGCTCAGGCGAGTGCGGCGACCGCGCGGGAAGCGAGCACGGGGATGAGATGCGCGCGATAGTCCGGCGAGCCGTGCAGGTCGCCGTTGAGTCCCTTCGAATCGATGCGCACCGCCCTTGCCGCATCCGCCGTGAACGACTTGCGCAGGGCATTCTCGAGCGGCGTGGCACGAAACACGGACGGCGCTGCGCCGGTGACCGCGACGCGCACACTGCCATCGCCCATGCGCGCGACGAACACGCCGACCAGGGCGAACCGCGACGCGGGGTTGGGAAACTTGACGTACGCCGCCTTGGCGGGAATGGGAAATGCCACCGAGGTGATGATCTCATCGGCGCCGAGCGCCGTTTCGTAGAGGCCCTTGAAGAACGCGTCGGCCGCGATTGCGCGCCGATTGGTGTTCACCGTCGCGCCGAGGGCCAGCACGCCCGCGGGCCAGTCCGCCGCCGGATCGTTGTTGGCGAGCGAGCCGCCGAGCGTGCCCATGTTGCGTACCTGGCGATCACCGATGCCTTCCGCGAGCGCTGCGAGCGCGGGAATGCTCTGCCGCACGAGCGGCGCATCGGCGATTTCCGCGTGCCGCGTCATGGCGCCGATCACCAGGCGGTCGCCTTCCTTGCGGGCGCCCTTCAGGTCCGGAATGGCCGAGAGGTCCACGAGCGTGCCCGGCTGCGCGAGGCGCAGCTTCATCGCGGCGACGATGCTTTGTCCGCCTGCAAGCGCACGCCCACCGGTCTCCGCCAGCATGCCCACGGCTTCGGCGACGGACTTGGGCTGACGATAGTCGAATTCGTACATGATGATCTCCTCTAGGCCCGTGCCTGCTGCAGCGCCTGCCACACGCGGTGCGGCGACGCCGGCATGTCCAGATGCTGCACGCCGGCCGTGCCGAGCGCGTCGAGCACGGCGTTCATGAGCGCCGCGGGCGCGCCGATCGCACCGGCTTCGCCGCAGCCCTTGGCGCCGAGCGGATTGTGCGTGCAGGGCGTGACGCGCGTGTCGACCTTGAACGACGGCAGGTCGTCGGCGCGCGGCAGCGCGTAGTCCATGAGGCTGCCCGTGAGCAGCTGCCCCGTCTGGCGGTCGTACACGCATTGCTCGAGCAGCGCCTGGCCGATGCCTTGCGCAAGGCCACCATGCACCTGGCCTTCGACGATCATCGGGTTGATGATGTTGCCGAAGTCGTCGCACGCCGTGAAGTTGACGACCTTGACGACGCCCGTGTCGGGATCGACCTCGACTTCGCAGATGTGCGTACCGGCGGGATAGGTGAAGTTGGTCGGGTCGTAGAACGCCGTCTCGTCGAGCCCGGGCTCGACCTTGTCGAGCGGGTAGTTGTGCGGCACGTACGCCGCCAGCGCGATCTCGCCGAACGCCTTGCTGCGGTCGGTGCCCGCCACGGTGAACTTGCCGTCCTTGAACTCGATGTCGGATTCCGCCGCTTCGAGCATGTGGGCGGCGATCTTGCGCCCCTTCGCGATCACCTTGTCGAGCGCCTTGACGATGGCGGTGCCGCCTACCGAGAGCGAGCGCGAGCCGTACGTGCCCATGCCGAACGGGACGCGCCCGGTGTCGCCGTGCACGACGTCGACGTTGTCGACCGGGATGCCGAGCCGCGCGGCGACGATCTGCGCGAATGTCGTCTCGTGGCCCTGTCCGTGGCTGTGCGAACCGGTGAAGACCGTCACGCTGCCGGTCGGGTTCACTCGCACCTCGCCGGCTTCGAACAAGCCTGCACGCGCGCCCAGCGCACCGGCCACATTGGACGGCGCGAGGCCACATGCCTCGATGTACGACGCGTAGCCTAAGCCACGCAGCCGGCCGCGTGCCTTCGCTTCACTCCGCCGCGCCGCGAAGCCTGCGACGTCGGCTACCTTCATGGCGCCGTCGAGCGTCGCGTCGTAGTTGCCCGTGTCGTACTGCAGGGCAACGGGGGTCTGGTAGGGAAAGCTGCGGATGAAGTTGCGCCGCCGGATTTCGTCCTGCGCAATGCCCATCTCCACCCCTGCCTGATGCACGATGCGCTCGACGACGTACGTCGCTTCCGGCCGTCCTGCTCCGCGATACGCGTCGACCGGCGCGGTATTGGTGAACACCGCGGTGACCTCGCACCAGATCGCCGGTGTCGTGTATTGCCCGGCCAGCAAGGTCGCATAGAGGATCGTCGGGATGCACGACGCGAACGTGGACAGGTAGGCGCCCATGTTGGCCGTCGTCTGCACCTTCAACGCGAGGAATTTCCCGTCCTTGTCGAGTGCGAGCTCGGCGTGCGTGACATGGTCGCGGCCATGCGCATCGGCGAGGAACGCTTCGCTGCGCTCGGCCGCCCACTTGATCGGCCGGCCCACGCGCTTGCTCGCCCACACCATCGCCGTTTCTTCGGGATAGAGGTAGATCTTGGAGCCGAACCCGCCGCCGACGTCGGGGGCGATCACGCGCACCTTGTGCTCGGGCAGGCCGAGCACGAAGGCGGTCATGAGCAGGCGCTCGACGTGCGGATTCTGGCTCGTGACGTAGAGCGTGTACGCATCGTCCGACCGGCCGTATTGCGCCACCGCCGCGCGCGGCTCGATGGCATTGGGCACGAGGCGGTTGTTGACGATGTCGATTTTGGTGACGTGCGCGGCGCGCGCGAAGGCGGCATCGACCGCGGCGCGGTCGCCCAGCGCCCACGTATAGCAGCGATTGGCCGGCGCCTGCTCGTGAATTTGCGCCGCCCCCGGCTGCTGCGCGTCCTGCACCGATACGATCGCGGGCAACGGCTCGTAATCGACGTCGATCAGCTCTGCCGCGTCCTTGGCGGCATGCGCGGATTCGGCGACGACCAGCGCCACCGGGTCGCCCACGTAGCGCACCTTGCCCGATGCGAGCACCGGATGCGGCGGCTCGTTCATCGGCTTGCCGTCGGTGCCGGTGATCAGCCACCCGCAGGGCAGGCCGTTGACGCCCGCGAGATCGGCAGCGGTGTACACAGCCACTACGCCCGGCGCACGCAGCGCCGCGCTGGTGTCGATGCCGCGGATGTTCGCGTGCGCATGCGGCGAGCGCAGGAAATAGGCGTGCGTCTGGTTGGCGAGCACGACGTCGTCGGTGTACTGACCATTGCCGGTGAGAAAACGCATGTCCTCCTTGCGGCGGACCGATTGCCCCAGTGGCGAGGCGAGCGCGCTGTCGGTGGCCATGGCGGCGCCTACTTGGCCATGGCCGCGGCGCCGGTGCGCACGGCCTTCACGATGTTCTGGTAACCGGTGCAGCGGCAGAGGTTGCCTTCGAGCTCCGCGCGGATCGTCTGCTCGTCGGCCTGCGGATGGCGCGCGACGAGGTCCAGCGCGCTCATGACCATGCCGGTCGTGCAGAAACCGCATTGGAGACCGTGGCATTCCTTGAACGCGGCCTGCATGGGATGCAAGGCGCCATCCGGCGCCGCGACGCCTTCGATGGTGGTCACGCGGGATCCCTGCACTTGCGCGGCGAGGATGTTGCACGACTTCACGGCGCGGCCGTCGACATGCACCGTGCACGCGCCGCATTGCGCGGTGTCGCATCCGACGTGCGTGCCGGTGAGACCGAGGTTGCGGCGCAGGAACTCGACCAGCAGCGTGCGCGAATCGACGTCCGCCTGCACGGGCTTGCCATTGACGGTGAGGGAAAGCGGAATGGACACGGGGCTCCTCCTGGGTCGAACGACCGGATCGGGACGCGGGCGTCGCTCGCGAGCAAGCGGCCCGTTTGCGCGCAAGCATACTCTCGCCGTTCGCTGCCGCAAAGATTGCGCGCGAGCGCGTGACGCCGCGCGGAGCCGCGCGTCCAATCAGCGGGAGACTTCAGCGCATCGACCAGTGCTTGGTGACGCCCGCGCCGCTGAACTGCCCGCGCGCGGGCACGAAGACATCGCTCCCGACCGCCAGGAACGCGATCGCGAGGACGACGCCGCAGGCGCACATCGCGCCGTACCCGATCTCGACCAGGCCGAGCTCACGCAGCACGGCGACGATCGATGGCGGCGGACGCTTCACGAACGCCGCCGGGGCGAACTCCGCGGCCAGCGTGCGCCGGTCGAGCCCCTGCCGCGCCGTGCCGTGCGCCACCCGCCAGGGCAGCTGCACGAGCGCGGCCATGCCGACCAGGATGCCGCGCGCGAGATAACCGAACACCGTCACGAACACCGCGCCGAAGAGGCTCAGCACGATCCGCCCGGTGAGGTCGGCTGCTGCGAAGAGGCCCATCGCGGTGGCGGCGTAACGAGGCGCCTGGCGCACGACGGAAACGGCGAAATGCAGCATGCCCGTGTCCAGCACGGTCTGCGGCGCATCGTCGGGCAGCGCGTCGAGGCGCTCGTACACGCCGCCGAGGAATGCATCGAAGCCGTCCTCGTAGCGGCCCGCCTCGAACGCCCGCAGCAGCGTCGCGTCGAGCAACCGCGCGGCCTCGACGTCGGGCAGGGCGGCTTCGAGCCCATAGCCGATCTCGAGGCGCACGGCACGCAGGTCGGGAAAGACGAAGAGCACGAGCCCGTTGTCGCGCCGATCAGCACCGATGTGCCACGCGTTGACGGCGCGCGTGGACCAGGCTTCGACGCCCCCTGCCGGTGCACCGCGGCGAGTCACGACGACGACCTGAGCGCGGCGCTGCGTCATGAGGTACTGGTTCTTGCCGGCGGCGAATCCGTACGACACGAGCGCCGCATCGTCGTTGAACCAGCGGGCGGGCGGGTCCGGTGCCCTCTCGGTGGCTGCATGAGGCACGAGCAGCGCGGCGACGATGAGGAGGATGAGCGCGGTCGCGCCCGCCCATAGTTGCGGCGCGTGGCGATGCGCGAAGCCTGCACGCGCGGGCTTGACGGGCATGACGACGGCAGCGGCGTTCGAACGGGTCACGAAGGGCGCGCGCAGAAGCGGTGCGCGACCCTACCCTGCCTGCGTACGTCTGCAACGCCGCGCCGACGGGCGGGGCACCAGGACCGGGTAGGCGGCGCTGACGGCGCGCCGGTCAGTAGAGCGTCGTGACGTACTGCGCGAGGTCCTCGATGTCCTGGTCGGACAACGTGGAGGCGACGCTGGTCATGTTGCCGGCGTCGTTGGTGCGACGGCGCGCCTTGAAGTCACTGAGCTGCTTCTTGATGTATTCGTAGTGCTGCCCCGCGACACGCGGGATCTCGTTCTGGCCCACGAAGCCGCCCAGGTGGCACATGGTGCACAGCACTTCGTCCGCCTTGGCCTTGCCGCGCGCGACCTTCTGCGGATCGGCCTTGAACGGGCTGGGCGCCTGTTTCTGCTTCGAGAAGTAATCGGCGAGCGCGAGCATGTCCTCGCGCGACAAGGCCTGGGCCACCGGATCCATGTTGGGATCGTGCCGGCGGCCCGCCTTGAAGTCCTGCAGCTCCGTGTAGATGTAGCGCGCGCTCTGCCCGGCAAGCACGGGATATTGCGGATTGTCGTTGTTGCCCGTCTCCCCGTGGCACGCCGCACAGACCGCGACCTTGTCCTTGATGGCGTCGGGCACCTGGGCGTGCACCGGCGCCGCCGTCAAAACGGCGCAAGCACTGATCCAGGTGAGCAGCCGGTGCATTGGGTCTCCGCGAAAATGGACAAGAAAACGGCCACCCCGTTCCCGAGGTGGCCGCTGCGGGAGGTTACGGCTGCAATCTACGGTAGCGCGAACACGAACAGGCTGTTGCCGCGCTTGAAGTCGAGCTGCGTGTTGCCGCCCGCGGACACGGCGACGTACTGCTTGCCGTTGACCATGTACGACACCGGCGGCGAATTGGCGCCCGCGCCGACGTTGAATTTCCACAGCTCCTTGCCGGTGCGCGCATCGAACGCCTTGAACCAGCCGTTGCCTTCACCGTTGAACACGACGTCACCGGCGGTGGCGAGCGTGCCACCCATCAACGGCTGCGGCGTCTGCACCTTCCATGCGATCTTGCCGGTATCGATGTTGACGGCGGCGAGCTGGCCCCACTGCTGCTCGGAGGGGATGGTCTTGAACGCGCCGCCCAGCCACAGCTTGCCGCCCGGATAGGGCACTTCCTCGACGTGATAGGTCATCGGCTGGTGCAGGTTCGCGGCATACGCGAGACGCAGCTTCGGATTGATCGCCATCGGCGACCATTCGACGCCGCCATTGGCGCCCGGCAGCATGCGCGCGCCCTCCTTCGTCGGCAGCACCCACATGTTCTCCTGCGGGATCATCGCTTCGGAGAAACGGATCAGCTTGCCCGTGTTGCGGTCGTGCACGTAGACGTGGCCGGTCTTGCCGCCGTGGATGGCGACGTCGACCATCTTGCCGTTGCCGTCCATCGCCTGCGTGAGGATCACCGGGCTCACCGCGTCGAGGTCCCACACGTCGTGCGGCACGTACTGCGCGTGCCACTTGTACGCGCCCGTGTTGAGGTCGACTGCGACCATCGAGTCGGTATACAGGTTGTCACCCGGACGGATGGCGCCGTACAGGTCGGGCGAAGGATTGCCGACGACGAAGAACGCGGTCTTCGTCTTGGTGTCGATGGCGGGCGTCATCCACACGCCGCCGCCGAGCGTCTGGAAGAACGCGCCGTCCTTGAGCGCGGCCTTTTCCGCATCGATGCTCCGATGCAGGTCGCGCCCCGTCGCATCCTTGGTCGCCCAGACGCCTTCGTGACCCTTGTCGGGAATCGTGTAGAACGTCCACAGCAGATGGCCGTCGTTGGCATCGAAGGCCTTGACGAAGCCGCGGATGCCGTATTCGCCGCCGTTGGTGCCGATCAGCACCTTGCCGTCGGCCACTGCGGGGGCCATCGTTTCCGAGTAGCCCTTTTCCGGATCGGCGATCTGCTGCTCCCAGAGCAGCTTGCCCGTCTTCGCGTCGAGCGCGACGAGCTTGGCGTCGAGCGTGCCCATGTAAAGCTTGTCGCCCAGGACGGCCACGCCACGGTTGTTCGGGCCGCAGCAGAACGTCGTGATGGGCCCCATCTTGTGCTTGTAGTGCCAGTATTCCTCGCCCGTGGCCGCGTCGACCGCGTAGACATGGTTGTACGACGTGGTGAGGAACATCACCCCGTTCTGCACGATCGGCGCCGTCTCCATCGACTCCATGACGGCGGTCTGCACGACGAACGCGGGCCGCAGCTTGGCGACGTTGCCAGCGTTGATCTGCGTGCCAGGGTAGTAGCGCGTCTGCGCGTAGCTGCCGTTGGAGTGGATCCAGTTCTTCGCGTCGGCGCCTGCCCCTTCGAGCATGGCTGGCGTGACCGGCGAGAAGGCGGGCATCGCCTTGGCCGTTGTCGTTCCGGCGGCGCCGGCGATCTCCGACTGGGCGAACGCGGCGGCGGAGAACGCCGCTGCCGCGATGACCAGCGTTGCAATGCCTGTTGCTCGCATCTTCATGGCGGGCTCCCTCCGTCGTTGATCGTGCGGCGGCGCCTTGCACGAGGCGCCGTCGTGATGCCGTTCTGTGCGGGATCGTTTATAGTCAGTTTTACTGCGACTTGCAATCTACAGATCGCTTTTGTGCGCTGCGTCAACGCCGTTGCCAGCGCATGCGGCCACCTTTCGGACCCTTTCCATGAACGTGATTCCCCTTTCGATCGCCTTGCGCACCACGCTCGCTGCGCTTGTCTGGTGCATCGTCGTCGCGACGCCCGCACTTGCAGCCGACGAGAACCTGTCCACCAATGCACGCTTGCTGATGGCCGCGCGCAACGCGGACCAGGCCGCGCTCGAGCGGGAGCTCGCAGCCGGCGGCGCGGTCAACTCGCGCAACCGGCTCGGTGAGACCCCTCTGGTCATAGTCCTGAAGAATCATCATCCTGAGCTCGCACCACGCCTGATCGAGGCGGGCGCGGACGTCAACCTGGCCGCCGTCAATGGCGTGACCCCGCTGATGGCTGCAGCGCACGCGGGGAACATCGACATCGTGCGCACGCTGTTGTCGCGGGGCGCCGACAAAGGCGCCGTGGATCGCCTGCGCAAGAACGCCATGACGTACGCTGCCGGCGAGGGTCACACGGACGTCGTGCGCGCGCTCGTCGAGGCAGGGGTGGATGCGGATGCCGTGTATGCCAACGAATTGACGGCCGTCATGTGGGCCGCGGGCTACGGCCACACCGACACGGTGCGCTACCTCCTGAGCGTCGGTGCACGGGCCGATCGCAAGGACGATCGCGGCAAGACCGCGCTCGACATCGCGCGCGAGCAGGGCTTTGCCGAAACGGCGGCGGCGCTAGAAGCGGCGATCAAGGTGGGGCGGGCGCCCGCGACCTGAGCGCGCGCAGCGTGCGGTACCGGCTCAGTCGACGCGCCGAACGGCGATCGTGCGCGCCCGGCCGAATCCCATGCGGCCAAGATAGCCGTCACCGGCCAGCGCATGGCGCAATGCGCCGGCGACGTGCAGCAGGACGGCAAAGAGGATCACGAAGCTCGTCACCAGGTGCACCGTGCTCATGAAGTCCTTGAGCGGCACCGAATGCCAGCCCCACGCCGGCAGCGTCACGCCGAACCATTTGACTGGGTAACCGCTGAAGACCGAGCCCAGGTAGCCGGCGAGCGGCTGCACGATGAGCGCGGCATACAGCACGCGATGCGTCGCATGCGCGAGCGCGCGCTGCCAGACCGGCAGGCCGTTCAGCGGCGGCGCCGGATGGAGCAGCCGCCAGCCGAGACGCACGAGCATGAGCGCGAGCAGCACCAGGCCGATCGACTTGTGGACGTTGAACGCGTCGGCGCGCAGGCCCGGCGGCTGCTTGGGGATCTGCTGCATGAGCCAGCCCCAGCTGAACTGCACGATCAGGACGGCTGCGACGAGCCAGTGCAGCGCCGCGGCGAACGCAGTGTAGCGTTGCGTCGTGTCGTCAGAGCGCGACGTCGACGCTGACGCCGGCAAACCAGTTGCGGCCCGGGGCAGGCTCGAAGAAACGGCCATTCGTATCACCAACGATGACGGAGCCGGCGTAATTCCGGTCCAACAGGTTGTTCACGCGGAAGAAGGTGCGCCAGCGCGCGGGGCCTTGCCTGATATCGTAGCCGATGCGGGCATTGGCCACCGCATAAGCCGGCGCGGCATCGCTGTTCCGCTCGTTGACGTAGAGCTTGTCGACATATTGCAGCTCGAGGGCCGTGCTCCATCCGGGCAGGCCACGCGGCGCCCAGGCGAGCTCGCCGTACGCCTCCTGCGACGGCACGCCGGGCAAGCGTGCACCCGAAGGCACCAGCAGCGGCGGCGATCCGGTCGTGAAGTCGTTGTCGAATACGGCACGCAGCCAGGTGTACGCGACGTGCACGTGAAGATCGTGGGGCAGGTTGCCATCCCAGAGCGCCTCGATGCCGCGGCGGCTCGTGGGACCGGCGTTCTTGAACGTCGTGCGGCCACCCGTGGCCGCATCGATGACGATCTCGTTCTGCGTGCGCACCACGAAGGCCGCCAGATTCACGCGCTGGCCGCGCCAGAGCGTCTTGATGCCGACCTCACCGGCGCGGCTGGTCGCAGGCACGAGCGCGAAGTTAAGGCCCGTGCTGCCGTTGCGGTATGCCAGCTCGGCGAACGTGGGGGTCTCGAAGCCTTCCCCGTAGCTCGCATAGGCATTGAAGGTGTCGGTCACGTGCCACACCGCGGCTGCGACGGGACTCTGGTCGTGAAAGCGCCGCGCGCCGCTGTCGTCGGGGTTCTGCGCCGTGATGTAATGGTCGTCGGACGTGTAGCGCACCTCGCTCGCGCGTGCGCCGAGCGTGAAGCTCCACGACGGCCACGGCGACCACTGCGCTTCGGCGTAGGCGTCGACGCTGCGCACGACGTCGTCCTCGTCCCGGCGCAGATCGCCGAGATTGCCGTTCTGGTTGACGAAGCCGCGGCGATGCTCGTGCTGGCGATCCGTGTCGGCGCCGGCAACCAGCGACAGCGGCTGTCCGGCCAGCGTGCCGCGCCAGGTGACGCGCGCCCCGACGCCGCCGTAATCGCGGTCGAGGTCGGTGACACCGCCCGACGAGGTGAGCCCGACGCCGGACAACGCCAGGTATTGACGCACGGCGCGCAGGCCGTAATAGCCGTCGAAATTCAGGGTCACCGCATCGTTGATGCGCTGCTCGATGCCGACGCCACCCTGCTGCTGGTCGATGGTCTTGCGCGTGTTGAATTGCAGGGCCGAAGGGTCCACGCCGCGCGGATTGGCGCCCCACTGCGCGCGCGTGAGTCCGAGCGGGTCCTGCGTCTCCGGCTGGTACTGCGTGTTGCCGATGAGCGTCACGCGCGTCGCCGGCGCCGGGTCGAACACGAGCTTCACGTTGGTGACCTCGCGGCGTGCCGCCGAATGATCGCGGAAGCCGTCGGTCTGGAAATGCGACGCAGCCGCCACCGCGCCCACGTCGCGCGCGGTCGTGCTGAGCTTGGCGCCCAGCGTCCACGTGCCGTAGCTGCCGCCGCCGGCGGTGAACGACGCCACCGGATCGGGCTGCGGGTCCTCGGTGAACACGGCGATCACGCCGCCCGACGCGTTGCCGTAGAGCGTGGAGAACGGGCCGCGCAGCACCTCGATGCGCTGCGCCGACATGAGGCTGAAGCTCCCCGTCTGCCCCTGGCCGTCCGGCATGGTGACCGGAATGCCGTCCTGGTAGAGACGCACGCCACGCACGCCGAACGCCGCGCGTGCGCCGAAGCCACGCGAGCTGATCTGCAGGTCCTGGGCATAGTTCTGCCGGTTGGCCGCGAACACGCCCGGCACGCGACCGAGCGTTTCGGACAGGTTGATCTGGGGCTGCCCTTCGCGCAGGGTGCTGGCGTCGAGGATGTCCACCGACGCGGGCAAGTCGAAGGCGCGCGCGGCGCTGCGCGTGCCGGTCACCACGATCGATCCCAGGGTTTGCGTCGCCTCCTGCGCGTGCGCCGATGCGCAGGCGAGCACGACGGCCGCAGCCAGCGGAACGCGAGGCCCCGGTGACAACGAGAAGCGGCGGCGGGTGACAGACATCCGCCATTATGCGAGTCACGCCGCTCGTTCCGCAAACTCGGTTAGCATAGCCGCGCGAGCAGCAAGGAGCACGAGTGGCCATGAAGTGGATCCTGGCAGTGGCAATGACGGTGGCGTGCGCAGCCGGTGCACAGGCAGCGCCGTTCGCCTACGCGTCCAACGAAGGCTCGGCGTCCATCTCGGTCATCGACACCGCACGCGACGTCGTGACCGACACGCTGAAGTTCGGGCAGCGACCGCGCGGCATCGCGATCAGCCGCGACGGGGCGCGCCTGTACATCAGCGACCAGACCGCCAACGCGCTGGTCGTGGTCGATCCTGTCCACAAGCAACAGGTGGCCAAAGTGCCGCTCGGCGACTCGCCGGAAGGGATCTATCTTTCGCCCGACGGCAAGTGGCTGTCCGCATCCGTCGAGGAGAACAACGAGGTGCTGCTCGTGGACACGGCAGCGCTGAAGGTGGTCAAGCACGTCCGCATGCGCGGGCGCAACCCCGAGCACGCCGTGTTCAGCCCCGACAGCCGCTGGCTCTACGCGAGCGCCGAGGAAGCCGACAGCGTCGACATCATCGATGTGGCGCGGGGCGAGGTCGTGAAGTCGGTGAAGGTCGGCGATCGCCCGCGCGGCATCGGTTTCCTGCCCGATGGCAGCCGCGCGTATGTCGCAGCCGAGAACGCCGATCTGGTGAACGTGATCGATACGGCAACGCAGGAAGTGATCGCGCGCATCAAGGCGGGCAAGCGGTCCAACGGCGTGGTCGTTGCGCCCGATGGCAAGCGGGTGTGGGTGACCTCGGGCGGCGAAGGCACCGTGCAGGCGATCGACCCTGCCACCAACACGATCGTCGCGAGCATCCCGGTCGGCAAGCGGCCCTGGAACATGGCGCTCACTCCGGACGGACGCAAGCTGTACATCGCGTGCGGACGCTCGAACGCGATTGCCGTCGTCGACACGGCGACGAACAGCAAAATCGCGGAGATCCCCGTGGGCGAGCTGCCCTGGGGCGTCGCGATCCCATGACGTGATCACCGCGCGCGGGCGCCGCCGCGCGCTGTACGCGGTCGCGACGCTCGTCGCGACCATCGCACTACCCGTCCATGCCGCGCCGGTGGACAATCCCGCCGAGGTGTTCGAGCTGCCGGCCGTCGAGGTCGTCGGTACCACGCCCCTGCCCGGTCTCGGTGTTGCGCTGCGCGACGTGCCGGCCAACGTGCAGATGTTCGGCAGCCGTCTCCTCGGCCGCCAGCGGCCCACCACGCTCGCACAGTTCCTCGATGCCAACGCCAACAGCACCAGCGCGGCCGCCGGCCAGGGCAATCCGTTCCAGCAGTCGATCGATTTTCGGGGCTTCTCGGCCTCGCCGATCCTCGGTACGCCTCAGGGCGTGTCCGTGTTCCAGGACGGCGTGCGCATCAACGAGCCGTTCGGCGACGTCGTCAACTGGGACCTGCTGCCGCGCTCGGCGATCTCGACGGTGCAGATCATTCCCGGCTCCGCTGCCGCGTTCGGCCTCAACACGCTCGGCGGTGCGCTCGCCATCTACACCAAGAGCGGCGCTCAATTTCCCGGGACGTCCGTCGAAGCGTCCGGCGGGTCGTTCGGCTCGGGCCAGGCCGCATTCGAGACCGGTGGCGCCCGTGGCGCGCTCGACTGGTTCGCGACCGGGCACTTCGCCGACGACCACGGCTGGGCCGAGCACAACCCGAGCCACATCCGGCAATTGTTCGGCAAGGTGGGCTACCAGGACGACGTGACGGACCTCGACGTGTCGCTCACCCTCGCCGACAACCGCCTGCAGGGTACGCAAACGCTGCCGTTGTCGATGCTCGCCAACCCGCGGCAGGCGTACACGTTTCCCGACGAGAACGACAACCGGCTCGCGTTCCTCGCGGCCAAGGGCAGCCGCTTCCTCGGGCAGCAAACGCTGCTTGGCGCCAACGTGTATTACCGGCACTACAAGTCGTCGAACTTCAGCAGCAACGTCAACGACGACTTCGGGACCGTCGACGCAACGACTGGCATGGTGCAATCCAACGAGGCGTTCAACGATCGCTCCTCGATCGATCAGTCCAGCGCCGGTTTCGGCGTGCAGCTGACCTGGAAAGGCGCGCTGCGCGGCGTGCAGCACCACGTCGCCGTCGGTGCGGCAGGCGACTTCGGCGACACGCATTTCGCGCAGGACGCGCAACCTGCGAGCTTCACGGCCGCGCGCGGCACCGACCCGAACGGTGCGTTCACCCGCATGACGGACGTCGCATTGCGCAACGCGTACACCGGAGTATTCGCAACGGACTCGATCGCGCTGGCAGACGCCTGGACGCTTTCACTGGCCGGCCGTTTCAACGGTGCCCGCATCAAGATCGCCGACCGCAGCGGCGAGGATCCTGCGCTCGATGGATCCCATGGGTTCTCCCGCTTCAATCCGGCGGTCGGGATCAACGTCAATCCGGCCGCCGCCCTGACGGTCTACGCCGGCTACAACGAAGGCATGCGCGCGCCCACGCCCATCGAGCTCACGTGCGCCGATCCGGAGGCGCCGTGCCGCCTGCCGAATCAATTTCTCGCCGACCCGCCGCTCGCCAAGGTGGTGGCAAAGACGCTCGAGACGGGCGCGCGCGGCAAGCTGGGCGCTGCAACCACGTGGTCGGTCGCGGCCTATCGCACGGACCTCGCCAACGACATCCAGTTCGTCTCCTCCGGCGGCGTCGCGGCCAATGCGGGCTTCTTCCAGAACGTCGGCCGCACGCGGCGACAGGGCATCGAGCTGCACGTGGAACAGCGCATCGGTCCCGTCGATCTGAGCCTGCGCTACAACCACATCGACGCCACGTTCCAGTCCACGTTCGTGGCAGCGAGCGCCAGCAATTCGACCGCCGACGCGGCGGGCGCGATCGTCGTGCGGCCGGGCAATCGGATTCCAGGCATCGCCACCGATTCGCTGAAGCTGCGCGCTGAGTTCGACCAGGGTCCGTGGTCGCTCGGGGCAAGCGCCGTCGCCGCGTCGCCGCAATACGCGCACGGCGACGAGAACAACGCCGACGTCAACGGGCGCGTGCCCGGCTACGCGGTCGTGCACCTGGATGCGCAGTGGCGCGCGACGCCGCAGCTCGAGCTGTTCGCGCAGGTCGTCAACCTGTTCGACCGTCGCTATTACAACTTCGCGCTGCTGGGTCGCAACGTCTTCACCGGACCGAACGGCGCGTTCGGTCCGGCGAGTGGCGTCGACGGCGTGGCGGAGCAGTTCCGCGCCGTGGGCACGCCGCGCAGCGTAGTCGTCGGGCTGCGCTATTCCTTCGATCGCGCCAGCGTCACGGCGGCCAAGCCTGCCGATTGACCGTAAAATACCCGCATGTCTTCGCATCAACGGCTGCCGCGCTCACCCGCGCGCCGGCGTCTCCTGCAGGGTCTGACGGGTGCCTGCGCGCTGGCGCTTGCCCGCGCCTCGCGCCCGGACGATACGCATGCGGATCTGGTGTGCGGAAACGCAGGATCGACGCAACCGCTGCCGCAACCCGGCGCCAGCGGCTTCCTCGGCCGGATCCGGCTGGATGCGACGCCGCTCGTATTGCGCGCCGGCGCCGCTCCACCGGGCAGCGGCGTGGGCGCCCTCGCCTACCAGGCCGCGCGCAAGGGGACGTTTCTCAATCCCACGCTCGTCGTTCGCAAAGGCGACCCGTTTCGCGTCGTGCTCGACAATGCGCTCGACCAGGCCACGATCGTGCACTGGCACGGCTTTGCGGTCGACACGCGCAACGACGGCGGAGGCAGCGTTCTGGCGGCACCGGGCGAGCGCTACGACTATGCCTTCGACGTGCGCAACCGCGGCGGCCTGTATTGGTATCACCCGCATCCGCACGGCTCCTCTGCGCGGCAGCTGCACGACGGCCTGTATGGCCTGATCGATGTCGAGGACGACGACACCGATGCGCTGCGCCGCGCGCTGGACCTCACGCCGGGCAGCACGGAGCTCATGCTGGTGCTGCGCGACCAGGATCCCGCCCGCCGCTACGCGAGCTCGGTGGCGCAATCCGTGCATGGCTTCTACGGCGATGCGCTGCGCGTCAACGGCGTCGCGTGCGCGCATGCCGACGTCGGGACGCGCCTGTATCGGCTGCGGATCCTGAACGCGTGCAACGCGCGCACGCTGCTGCTCGGCCTGCGCACGGCGTCGGGCGAGCGCATCGCATTTCAGGTGATCGGCAACGACGGCGGACTGCTGCCTGCGCCCGTGGTGTGCGCCGCGGCGTTTCTCGCGAGCGCGGAGCGGCTGGACATCCTGGTCGACCTGCGCGATGCCGCGATCGGCGACACGCTCGTCCTCGAGACGCGCGCATTCGATCCCATGCACGCGGAGCTTGCCTTGCCGGCTGCCGCTGCTGCGGACGAGCCCGACCCGCACGCCGGCCATCATGCCGGCGGCACGGCCGCCACATCCGGTGCGCCGCCGCCTGCCACCTCCGCCGCCGATCCGCATGCCGCGCACGGTGGCGCATGGCCCGAGGGCGCCGCGCGCGACATCCTGCAACTGCGCGTGCGCACGCGCGTGGCGTACGACCGGACGGTGCCCGCGCAGTTGTCGACGCTCGCTCCGACCGATGTGACCGGCGCGGAGGAACGGCCGTTGCGCCTGGGCTACAAGAGCGGCCGCTGGCGCATCAACGACCGCGTGTTCGTGATGGGAGAAACACCGATCGAAGTGGCGCGCGACACCACCGAAATCTGGCTCCTGCGCAACTATTTCACGAGCATGCCGCACGCGATGCACCTGCATGGCTTCCCCTTCGAGGTGCTGGAGCGCGAAACGTCGCCCGACCAGGTGAAAAGCCGCGCCATCGATCGACAGGGCCGGTTGCCGAGTGACCTCGGACGCAAGGACACGGTGTTGGTGTGGCCCGGCGAGTCGGTCCGCGTGGCGGTGCGGTTCGACATGCCGTTCGCCGGCGCGCAAACTTATCCCTTCCATTGCCACAACCTCGAGCACGAGGACGCAGGCATGATGCTGGGCGTGAAGGTCGCATGAGCTCCACGCGCGCAACGCGAAGGGAAACGCCATGAGCCTGGTCGGCGATCCGGTGCTTGCCGTCGCGGTGCGTGCGGCCCGCCGCGCCGCGAGCGTGATGGTCGACGCCTCGCGCGACCTGCGCCGCCTTCCCACGTTCTCCAAGGAGCACGGGGACATCGTGTCGAGCGCCGATGCCGATGCGGAGAGCGCGATTCGCGCGACCATCTCGGCCGCCTTTCCGGAGCACGCCGTGCTCGGCGAGGAACAGGGCGAGCCGGGCGCAGCGAAGGACTCGCCGTACCGGTGGATCGTCGATCCGATCGACGGCACCATGAACTTCGTGCACGGCTTTCCGTACTACGCCGTGTCGATCGCCCTCACGCACAACGGCGATCTCACCCATGGCGTGGTGCTCGACCCGCTGCACGACGAGCTCTTCACGGCCGTGCGCGGCAAAGGCGCGCAGCTCAACGGCGCGCCGTTGCGCGTGTCCGCGTGCACACGACTCGAGGACGCGTTGGTCGGGACGGTATTCCCGACCCGCCGCAGCTCCCGCCTGCCGGGCTACCTGCCCGTCCTGAGCGCGTTGATGGGCCGCTGCGGCGGGATCCGGCGCGCGGGCGCGTGCGCGCTCGACCTCGCGCATCTGGCTGCAGGGCGCTTCGACGGTTTCTTCGTCATGAGCCTGCGCTCGTGGGATGTCGCCGCAGGCGCCTTGCTCGTGAAGGAGGCCGGCGGCCGCGTGGGCGACCTGGCCGGCGGCACCGAATTCCTCCGCAGCCACGAAGTCATCGCGGCGGCGCCCGGGCTGTTCAATCCGCTGCGCGAGGCGATCCTGGCGGCGCGGCCATCCTAGTGTCCCCTGGCTTGGGCAGGCAGAGCACGGCCACCAGTGTCAAAGCCGCCGTCGCCGCCATGCAGAGGAGCAGCGTCGAAAAGCCGCCCGCCTTGACGACCGGGCCGAGCGCCCACACGGCGCCGGCGCTGACGCCGAGCGAGACGGTCAGCCGCATGCCGCTCACCCGCGAGCGGTGGCTGTCGTCGACGTAGCGCACGATCATCGCGTCGATGAACGGGATCGCACCGAATATCACGATCATGAACAGCACCATCAGGACGTACAGCGTCCAGCCGGTTGCGCTTGCCGCCAACGCGAGCAACGGGACCTGCAGGCCGACGATTCCGGCGTAAAGATACTTGAGCGGCACCCGGTCGATGAGGTGTCCGACGACGAGCTGCGCGAGCGAGCCGATGGCGTAAACGGCGGCGAGCAGTGCGCCAAGCCACGCCGGATCGTCGATGATGCCCGCCAGACGCTCCCGCAGCAGCTCGGCGTTGCCGTTCGTGGCCAGGTTGAAGATGAAGCTCGCGGTGATCGACGCGATCGTCATGACGAGGAAGAGGCGCGCGAACGAAGCATCGGGCGAGGCGCCCTGCCCCCTGCGGCGCGCGGGCGGCGATTCCTCGCGCGGCGCCAGGCGCGCGAACGCGATTCCGCATGCGATGGCAACCAGGCCGGGCACGACGAACGCGATGCGCCAACCCGCGTACTTGACCAGGATGCCGGTCAAGAGCGCGGAGAACGCGACGCCGAGATTGCCCGCAAGGCCGTTGATGCCGATCGTCAATCCTGGACGCACCGAATGGCGCACCAGCATCGGGATGCCGACAGGGTGATAGATCGACGTGAAGGCGCCCAGCACGACCAGCGCCGCGGCGAGCTGCCAGGGGCCGCCCACGCTCGCCGCAAGCAGCGCCGAAGCACCCATGCCGAAGAAGAACACCAGCATCATCCGGCGGCGGCCCCAGAGATCGCCGAGTCGACCCGCCGGCAGGGAGCCGATCCCGAACAGCACGAACGCGCCAGCCCCGTAGGGCATGAGGTCTTCCCAGCGCGCCATGCCGAAATCCGCGGCGATCGCGGTGACCGCGGTGGCGAAGATCAGCAGGAAGAGGTGGTCGAGCGCGTGGGCAACGTTGAGGAGCAGGCCGGTGGCGCGTGCGTTCATCGCGCCATTTTACGCGTTGCGCTTCGCCTCAGGCGCCGGCCAGCCGCGTCAGGTCGGCCAGCAGCGGCGCTGGCACGTCGATGCCGTCGCGCGCAGCCGCAGCGGCGAGCGCTTCGCGGCGCGCGCCTGGCAGACGCACGGCGGCGTCCTCGAGCATGGCCGCGACGAGCGTCTCGAGGCGGGCATCGTAGGTCTCGCGGCCGCCCAGCGCATCGGGATCGATGACCAGGAACGCCTGTCCGAGCCGCGGCCGATTGCCTTCCTCGACGAAGAACGAGGATGCCTCGAAGCCGAGCGCGGCACCCGTGAGCGCCGTCACCAGGAGCTCGACCATCAACGCGAGCATCGCGCCCTTGGTGCCGCCCATCGCGAGCATCGAGCCTTCGAGCGCGGCCTTCGCGTCGGTGGTGGGCTTGCCTGCGCGATCGAGCGCCCAGCCGAGCGGAATGGGCTTGCCTTCGCGCGCAGCCACCATGACCTTGCCGCGCGCCACTTCGGACAACGACAGGTCGATCACGAGCGCGGGCGCATCGCGGCGCGGGAACGTCGCCGCGATGGGATTGGTGCCGAAGAGCGCGCGCGCACCACCGGCGGCCGGCATGGCGGCCGGCGAATTGCCGAACGCGAGGCCGACCATGCCCGCGGCAGCGACCGGCCGCAGATGGTCCGCCGCCACGCCGAAATGATGGCTGTTGGTCACGCCCGCGAAGCTGACACCGTGGCTGCGCGCACGGCGAATGGCCTCGTCGACCGCCAGCGCGCACGCGGGAAAGGCCAGCCCCTCGCGCGCATCGATCAGCACGGCGCCGCCCTTCTCGCGCGCGACGACGGGCACGGCGCGACCGTCGGCGCGGCCGTTGCGCAAGTGCGTGGCGTATTGCGGGATGCGCGACAACCCGTGCGACGCGAGGCCCTGCGCTTCGGCGAGCACCAGCGCGCGCGCCGTGGCCTGCGCCATCGCATCGTTGGCGCCGGCGGCATGCAGCGCGTCCCGCGCGAGCTGCTCCACCGCCGTGAGCGCCATGCGCGTCATGCCCGTAGCCCGTCGAGCGCAGCCGCCACCTGCTCGGCGATCGACCCCGAGACGCGGGCGTTGGATTCGCGCGTCACCCCGGCGACGTGCGGCGTGAGGATCAGGTGCGGACAGCCCGCGAGCGGCGACCCGCCAGGCAGCGGCTCGGTCGCGAACACGTCGAGCGCGGCACCACCCAAGCGTCCCGCGTGCAGCGCCGCAGCGAGCGCCGCTTCGTCGACCACGCCGCCCCGCGCGGTATTGATCAGCACGGCATCGGCTTTCATGGTGGCGAGCCGCTCGGCGTCCATCAGGCCGCGCGTGGCAGGCGTGAGGGGGACATGCAACGAGAGCACGTCGGCCTGCGCCACGACGTCGGCGAACGGGTGCGACGTCACCGACTCGTCCCGCCATACCGCATCGGAGGCCGGCACATGCGGATCGAAGCCGATGACCCGCATCCCGATGCCGCGCGCGAGGCGGGCCGTGATGCGGCCGATGTTGCCAAAGCCGACCAAACCAAGCACCTTGCCATGGATCTCGCGGCCGCCCGACAGCGCCGCACGCGGCCACTGCCCCGTTGCAACCGCGCCCGTCGAGTCGTACGCGCCGCGCAGCAACGCCATTGCGGTGGCGATGACGTATTCGGCAACCGCTCGCGCGTTGGCTCCGGTGGCCGGGATGACCGCGATGTGGCGCGCTTCGCACGCCTTCACGTCGATGTTGTCGAGTCCCACGCCGAGGCGACCGACCACGCGCAGCCGCGGGCCTGCATCGAGCAGGCGCTCGGTGACTTGCGTGCGGTTGCGCACGATGAGCGCCGCGCAGCCGGCGAGATGGCCCGGAATGTCGTTCGCGTGATCGGCGAGCGCGGGCTCGTAGCGCACGTCGAAGCGCGCGGCGAGCGCCGCGACGGCGGGCTCGTCCATGAACTCGGTGATGAGGATGCGCGCGCTCACGTGGCGAACAGGCGACTCATGTCGGCGAAGGCCTTGAACTCGAGCGCGTTGCCGAAGGGATCGAGGAAGAACAGCGTCGCCTGCTCGCCCGGCTCGCCGGCAAAGCGCGTGTAAGGCTCGATGATGAACTGGACGTTGGCAGCGCGCAGCTTGTCGGCCAGCGCATGCCAGGCAGGCAGGTCGGTGATGACGCCGAAATGCCGCACCGGTACGTTGCGCTCGTCGACGAGGCTCGTCGCGGTGCTCATCTGCGCCTGCGCGACCTTGTGCGCCACGATCTGGTGGCCGAAGAAGTCGAAGTCGACCCAGTCGTCGCTGCTGCGGCCCTCGGCGCAGCCGAGCAGCTCGCCGTAGAACCGGCGCGCCGCCGCCAGATCGGTGACCGGAAACGCCAGGTGGAAGCGCGGGTAATCGGGCGTTGGAAGGTGCGTCATGGATCAGCTCTGCAGGCCCCAGCGGCGCACGGTGCGCATCTCGATGGCGCGAAAGACGACGTTCTCGACGACGAGGCCGATGACGATGACGGAGAAGAGGCCCGCGAAGACGTTGGCCGTGAGCAGCTGGTTCTTGTTCTCGTAGATGTACCAGCCGAGCCCACCGGCCCCCGACGATACGCCGAAGACGAGCTCGGCCGCGATGAGCGTGCGCCACGCGAATGCCCAGCCGATCTTGAGCCCGGTCAGGATGCTGGGAAACGCGGCCGGAATCAGGATGCGCAGCACATAGGGCAACCCGGTGAGGCCGTAGTTGCGTCCGACCATGCGCAACGTCGTCGACACGGACAGGAACCCCGAATGCGTGTTGAGCGCGACTGCCCACAGGACCGAATGGATGATGACGAACACGATGCTGCCGTAGCCCAAGCCGAACCAGATCAGCGCAAGCGGCAGCAGCGCGATCGCCGGCAATGGGTTGAACATCGCGGTGAGCAATTCCAGCAGGTCGGTGCCGATGCGCGTGGTGATCGCCACGAGCGTCAGCACCGCCGCGCACGCCAGGCCGGCCGCGTAGCCCATCAGCAGCACGCGCAACGACGTGCCGGCCTTGACCAGCAGCTCACCCGAGACGATGCCGTCGGCGAACGCCGCCATGGTTTCGCTGAAGCGCGGAAAGAGCAGCGGCGAATTGAGCACGCGCGCGTAGATTTCCCACGCGAGCGCGAGAACGATGAGCAGCACGAGCTTGCGCACCGCGCCCACGTTGGCGATGCGCTCCCAGGTCGACAGCGGCTTTTCGACGACGCCGATGTTGCGCGCGGCGATCGGCTCGCGCAGCACTTCGGCGCGCACCGGCGGTGTGTCCGCCGTGTCAGGCATGGATCTCCTCCTCCACGGCGTCGGCGAACAGCATGCCGTGGATGCGCGCCTCGAGCTCCGTCGCAGAGGTTGCCGGCGCATCGAACGGCAGGCTGTTGAGCTCGGCCTTGACCTGGCCGGGATGCGGGCTCAGCAGCAGGATGCGGCTGCCGATGCGGATGGCCTCGGGGATCGAGTGCGTCACGAACAGCACCGTGAAGCGGGTGTCGTCCCACAGCGCGAGCAGCTCCTCCTGCATCTTGCGCCGGGTGAGCGCGTCGAGCGCTGCGAACGGCTCGTCCATCAAGAGGATATCGGGCTCCATCGCCATGCCGCGTGCGATCGCCACACGCTGCTTCATGCCGCCGGAAAGCGTGTGCGGGTGGCTGTCCGCGAAGCGCGTGAGCCCCACCTTGTCCACGTATTCGCGCGCTTTTTCGTGCGCGGCACGGCGCGGCAGGCGGCCGCTGGCGATCAGCGGGAAGGCGACGTTCTGCCCCACGGTGAGCCACGGCAGCAGCTGGTCGAATTCCTGGAACACCATCATGCGATCGGGTCCCGGACGCGTGACCACCTTGTCCTTGAGGCGGATCTCGCCTTCGACGGGCTTGAGGTATCCGCCCACGGCCTTGAGCAGGCTCGACTTGCCGCAACCCGACGGGCCGAGCAGCACGAAGCGATCCGACCGGAACACCTGGAAGTCGACCCGGTAGGTCGCCGTGACGAGGGTGTCGCGCGTCTTGTACTGCAGCGTGACGCCGCGGACGTCGAGCAGCGGCGCCGCCGGCGCTACGCTTGCCATGGCAGGTGGTCGAGATCGACGTTGCCGCCGGTCACGATGACGCCGGCCCGCGTCCCGCGCAGGTCGAGCGTGCCTTCCAGCACACAGGCGAGCGGCACGGCCGACGATGGCTCGGCCACGATGCGCAAATGCTCCCACATGAGGCGCATGGCGCGCACGATCGACGCCTCGCTGCAAACGCAAAGATCGCTGAGATGCGTGCGGAGCGCCGCGAACGTGCGCGGGCTCACCCCCGAGCGCAAGCCGTCGGCGATGGTATGCCCCGTCGGCGGGGGCATCATGTGCCCCGCATGGAAGCCTGCGGCGGCATCGCCCGCTTCGGCGGGTTCGGTACCGTAGACCCGGATGCCGGGACGCACGCCGTGCGCCGCGATGGCGGTGCCGGACAGCAATCCGCCTCCTCCGCACGGCGCGACCACCGCGTCGAGGTCGGGATGGTCCTCCAGCAGCTCGAGCGTCGCAGTGCCCTGTCCCGCGATCACCCGCACGTCATCGAAGGGATGGACCATCGAAGCGCCCGTGTCGGCCCGCACCTTCGCGCACGTCGCTTCCCGCGCCGGCACATTGGGCGCGCAGAAGTGGATGATGCCGCCGTAGCGGCGCACGTTGTCCTGCTTGGCTCGCGGCGCATTCTCGGGCATGACGACATGCGCTGCAATGCCGCGCCGCTGCGCGGCGTAAGCCAGGGCCGCGCCGTGATTGCCGGACGAATGCGTCACGACGCCCCGCGCAGCCGTTGCGTCATCGAGCGAGAACACCGCATTGCTGGCGCCGCGCACCTTGAACGCCCCGATCGGCTGCAGGCTCTCGCACTTCCACACGAGCGTTGCACCGGCAGCCGCATCGAGCGCGGCGGCGCGCAGCACCGGCGTGCGTACGACGTGTGGTGCGATGCGCGCGGCGGCCGCGCGAATGGCCGCGAGATCGGGCAGCCGCAGATCGGCCGTGGCGCCGTCGGGAGCCATCAGCTGCCCGGCAGGCCGTGCGCGTTGGGGAAGAACAGTTCCTTCCAGTCGTCCGGCTTCACCTTGATCGCGCCCGTCTTCGCCATGAACGCCACGTACTTCATCACGTTCTGCGGCGTGGTCGTGTACACGATCTGCGGATCGTTCAGCATGCGCACGATGTTGTCGAGACTGTCGCGGTCCTTCGAGATGCGCAGGTACGCTTCTGCCGCCGCGCGCTTGTCGCGGTTGATCTGCGCCGTGGCTTCGTCGAGCGCTGCGACGAACGCCTGGTAGAGCTTGGGATTCTCGCTGCGGAACTTGCTCGTGGTCCAGACGACGTTGAACGTGGCCGGGCCGCCGAGCACCTCGTAGGAGTTGAGCACCGTGTGCACGCCCGCCTTGCCGACCTCCTGCTCCTGGAAGGGCGGCGAGCCGAAATGCGCGGTGATCTCCGACTTGCCGGACAACAGCGCCGTCATGGCGTCGGGGTGCGACAGCGTGACGGTGAGGCTGTCGAGCTTGTTCTGCTGGCCTTCGCCGAACGCCTGCTCGGCCGCCATCTGCAACGTGACCGCCTGGATGGACACTTTCACCGCGGGCAGCGCGATGCGGTCCTTCGCCGTGAAGTCCTTGATGCTGCGCACCGCCGGATTGCTGGTGTTGAGCAGCAACGGCATCGAATTGATGGCCGAGACCGCCTTGACGTCCAGGTTGCCCTTGGTGCGCGACCACAGGGTCACGAAGGGCCCGACGCCACCTGAAGCGAACTGCAGGCTGCCCGAGAGCAAGGCATCGTTCATCACGTTGCCCCCCGCGAACTTCGCCCAGCCGACCTGCACGTCGATGCCGGCAGCCTTGGCGTGCTTCTCGATCAGCTTCTGCTCTTCCATGAGCATGAGCGGCAGGTAGCTGATGCCGTACTGCTGCGCGACCTTGATCTCGCTCATCTCGGCCCGTGCGCCGAGGGGCAGCAGGATCATCAGCGCAAGGGCCGCGGCGCGGGCAATGAATCGTGACATGGACACTCCTGACAGCGTGGTGCCGCAATTATAGGATGAGGTGCACGGCGAAGCCCGCTGCAGGCTGCGTGCGCCGCGTTGCGGTCAGGCGCTTTCGTAGAGCCGCGTGAGCACGAATTCGCGATGACCGAGCGCTTCGGCCGCGGTGAGGCGGCCGTTGGCCGTGCGGAACATCATGTCGACGAGCTTGTCGCCCGCCTGGTCCATCGTGAGCTCGCGCTGGAGCAGGCCGGAGGTGTCGACGTCGATGTGCTCGCTCATCGTGCGCACGGTGCGCGGATTGGCGCAGATCTTGATGACCGGCAGGATCGGATTGCCGATCACGTTGCCTTGCCCGGTGGGGAAGAAATGCACGACGAAGCCCGCTGCCGCGCACAACGTCACCATCTCGGCCGCGGCCGACGAGCTGTCCATGAACCACAGGCCCTTGCCCGTCGGCACCTCGGCCTTGTCGAGCACCCCGTCGATGCGGCACTTGCGCCCGATCTTCGCGATGTTGCCGAGCGCCTTCTCCTCGATGGTCGTGAGCCCGCCCGCGATGTTGCCCTTGGTCGGCTGCGAGTCGGACAGGTCGGACGTCTTGTGGCGCTCGATCATCGCCTGGTAGCGGTCGAACATGAACATGAAGCGCTTCCACACGTCGGGGCTCGCGCAGCGCGCTTCGAGCAGCGCTTCGCCGCCCGTGATCTCGGACGTCTCGCCGAACACGAGCGTACAGCCCGCGTCGTAGAGCTTGTCGAAGGCATTGCCCACCGTGGGGTTGGCGCCGCACCCGGACGTCGTGTCCGATTCGCCGCACTTGGTGGACACCCAGAGCTCGTCGAGCGCGCATTGCTCCCGCTGCTTCTCGCTCGCCCACTGCACCATCTCGCGCGCCGCCTTGGAGCCGCGCATGATCGTGTCGTGATCGCCGTGCAGCTCGATGCCGAAGCCCTGCACCGGCTTGCCCGTCGCCGCGATGCCGTCCACGACCTTCTTGGTCCACTGGTCCTCGATGCCGATGACCACGACCGCCGCGACATTGGGATTGCAGCCGGTGCCGATCAGCGTGCGGAAGTGCAGGTCGAGGTCGGCGCCGAACTGCAGCCGTCCATAGGGATGCGGGATGGCGAGCGCACCCTTGACGTTGTGCGCGACGGCCTCGGCTGCCGCGTTGGACAGGTCGTCGACCGGCAGCACGATGACGTGATTGCGTACGCCCACGCGGCCGTTCTCGCGCCGGTAGCCCATGAAGGTTCGTTGCATCGGAGGTCTCCTACCAGCGCTTGGTCTTGATGTTGTGCACGTGCGCGTGCGCACCCTTGCGGATCGGCTGCACGACCTTGCCGATGTCGACGCCGTACTTGATCACGGTCTCGCCGACCGCCATGTCCTTGAGCGCGACCTTGTGGCCGATCGGGATGTCCTGCTCGCATGGCAGGGTGATCGTGCGGTCCTCGTCGAGGATCAGGCCCGTCAGCGTCATGCCGGCAGTGACGCCCTCCACCACCACGACGGCGACGGAATCGTTGGGATCGTGCAGGACGCAGTGGATCATGGGGGCTCCTCGGATGCTAAGGACAGCGATGCGCAGGCCTCCATGCTAGCGAGCGCGCGCACGATGGTCAACTAGATGAGCTAGATCATCTAGATCATTTGCACGTTTGGAAGGCAGCCGCTAAACTGGCCCGACCGCGCATCGCGATGACGGCCACGACGCTCCCTGCTTTGCAGCAAACGGCACCGCTCTACCGGGAGGTGAAGCGGCGCCTCATGGACACGCTCGCGCGCGGCGAATGGCGCCCTGGCGACGCGATCCCCGCGGAGCGCCGCCTCTCCGAGCAATACGGCATCAGCATCGGCACGCTGCGCAAGGCGATCGACGAGCTGTGCGCCGAGAACATCCTCATCCGCCAGCAGGGACGCGGCACGTATGTCGCGAGCCACAATCGCGACCGCAACCTGTTTTATTTCTTCCACGTGGTGCCCGAGAACGGGCCGAAGTCCTACCCGGAGGTGGAGCTGCTGGCCTTCGGGCGGGGCAAGGCGGATCGCGTCGCCGCCGAGCGCCTGGGCATCGAGGCCGGCGACGCCGTCGTGCGCATCCGCAATCGCTTGCGCCTCGCCGGTGCGCCGATCGTGATCGACGACATCACCCTTTCGTCCACGCGCTTCGCCGGCCTCACCGAGCGGCAATTCCGCGCGCGTCCGTCGACCATCTACAACCTCTACCAGGAATCGTTCGGCATCTCGGTCGTGCGCACGCGGGAGCGCGTGCGTGCGATGCCGGCCGACGAGGACGTGGCCGGCCTGCTGGACGTGCCGCGCGGTGCGCCGCTGCTGCAGGTGCGCCGCGTGGCGTATGCGTACCAGGACGTGCCGGTGGAATATCGCGTGTCGCTCGTCAACACCGAGCATCACGAATACTACGCGGAGATCGGCGCCTGAGCAGCGCCGGCGCAGTCAATCGTTCCAGGCGCCCGAGAAATCGAGCGACGACTGCACCACCGGCGCGAAGCTGCGCCGATGGATCGCGCAGGGCCCGTGGCGCTCCAGCGCGGCGAGGTGCTCGGGCGTGGCGTAGCCCTTGTGCTGCGCGAAGCCGTACGCCGGGTATTCGCGGTCGAGCTCGACGAGCAGCGCGTCGCGCGCCGTCTTGGCCAGGATGCTGGCCGCCGAAATGACCGGAACGTAGCGATCGCCCTTGACGATCGGATGGGTCGGACAGGTTCCGAGGTCCGGCATGCGGTCGCCGTCCACCAGCGCCTCGATCGGCGTCACGCCGAGCGCCTCGAACGCGCGGCGCATCGCGAGCATGGTGGCGCGCAGGATGTTGAGCGTGTCGATCTCGGCCACGTCGGACGACGCCACGGCCCACGCGATGCACTTCTTCTTGACTTCGGCCGCGAGCTCCTCGCGCCGCTCGGGCGGCAACAGCTTCGAATCCTTGAGGCCGCGGATGCGGCGTGCCGGATCGAGGATCACGGCGGCCGCGAACACCGGGCCGGCGAGCGGCCCCCTCCCTGCCTCGTCGATGCCGACGATCAGCATGGAACACCCGCGTTCGTAAGCTCCTGCACGACTGCCTCCGCTGCCAGAGTGCCCGTCGGCGCGCGCAGTGCCGCACCGAACCGGCCGAACAACGCCTCGAGCCTGTGGCGCGTCACCGTGTCGTCGAACAGGTTGAGCGCGGCCTGCGCAAGATTGCCCGCAGTCGCGTCGTTCTGCAAGAGCTCCGCGACGACGAAGCGCCCCGCCAGCACGTTGGGCAACCCGACGTAGGGCAGCAGCAGCCGCCGCGCGACCATGCGGCCCGTGAGCGCGGAGACGCGATAGAAGATCACGTGCGGGCAGCGCGCGAGCGCGGCCTCGAGGGACGCCGTGCCCGAGGCGACGAGCGCGACGTCTGCCGCACGCAGGGCGTCGCTCGCGTGGCCGTAGAGCATCGTCAGCGGCAGCGCCGCGTGACCACCGCGATGGATCGCCGTCTCGAAGGCGTCGCGCGTCGCGCGCGAGACCAGTGGCACGAGGAAGCAGGCATCGGGCCGCGCCTGTGCAATGCGCGCGGCGGCGTCGAGCACCAGGTCCGCATGCAGCTCGATCTCCGAGAGGCGGCTGCCCGGGAGCAGCGCGAACACCGGCGTCGATGCCTTGAGCCGCAGCGTTTCGCGCGTCGCATTGCGCGTGCCGGGACCGGCCGCCGTCTGCGCGAGCGGGTGGCCGACGAAGGTGACCGGCACGCCGGCACGCTCGTAGAGCGGCGGCTCGAACGGAAACAGCACCAGCATGCGATCGACCGCGCGGCCGATGGTCTGCAGCCGTTCCGCGCGCCAGGCCCACACCGAGGGACTGACGAAATGCACCGTGCGCACGCCCCAGCGGCGCAGCTTGCGCGCAAGGCCCAGGTTGAAATCGGGCGAATCGACGCCGACGAACACGGGGATGCCGGCGCGGACGAACCTGCGGCCGATGTCGCGGCGGATGCGCAGCAGCTCCGGCAGATGCGCGACCACCTCGGAGAAGCCCCGTACGGCAAGCTTTTCCATCGGCACCCAGACGTCGCACCCCGCCGCTTCCATCTTCGGCCCGCCGATGCCTGCGAAGCGCACGTGCGGATGACCCGCGCGCAGCGCCGTGATGAGCGTCGCCCCGAGCGCGTCGCCGGACGCCTCGCCCGCAACGATGCCGATCGTGACCGGCATCAGCGCACGATGCCGCGGGTGGAGCTCTCGAGGAACGCCACGAGCGGAGCGAGGAGCGGTGCGCTCGCTGCATCGAGCGCCAGCGCGCGGCGCGCGTCGTCGAGGCTCAACCCGTCGCGGTAGAGCGTGCGGTAGGCGCGGCGCACCAGCGCGATGTCGCCAGGCGGGAAGCCGCGGCGGCGCAGGCCTTCGTTATTGGTACCGGCCGGCTTGGCCGGATAGCCCGCGGCCGTGACGTACGGCGGCACGTCCTGCAGCACGATCGCACCCGCGGCGATCATGGCATGCGCGCCGATGCGGCAGAACTGGTGCACGCCGACGAAGCCGCCGAGCGTCGCGTAGTCGCCCACCTGCACGTGCCCGGCGAGCTGCGCGTTGTTCGAGAACGTGGTGTCGTCGCCGATCACGCAATCGTGCGCGATGTGGCAATAGGCGAGGAACCAGTTGCGGTTGCCGATCGTCGTCTCGCCCCGATCCTGCACGGTGCCCGCATGGATCGACACGTATTCGCGCACGACGTTGTCGTCGCCGAGCGTCGTGCGCGTCGGCTCGCCGCCGTACTTGCGGTCCTGCGGCACGTCACCGACCGAAGCGAACTGGAAGATGCGATTGCGCTCGCCGAGCCGCGTGCGTCCCGTCACGAGCGCATGCGGGCCGATCGTGGTCCCCGCGCCGATGTCCACCTCGGGACCGACGATCGCGAATGCGCCGACGACCACGTCATCGGCGAGCCGCGCGCCGGGGGCGACCTGCGCAGTCGGATGGATCGACGGCATGCGCGCGCGCCCTCCGACGCCTCAATCGATGCCCGGGATGGGCGTGGGCGCCGGCACGTCGCGCACCGCGGCGAGGAGCAGCGCCTCGCACACGATCTGCCCGTCGACCTTGGCGCTGCAGCGGAAGCGGCCGATGTTGCGCACGGCGCGCTCCAGGTCGGCGGCCAGGTGCAGCACGTCCCCGGGCACCACCTGGCGCTTGAAGCGGGCTTCGTCGATGCCGGCGAAGAGCACGAGCTGCGTGCCGTCAGTGCGCGCGAGCTTCGACAGGAAGGTCAGCAGCCCGCACAACTGCGCCATCGCCTCGATCACGAGCACGCCCGGCATCACCGGATAGCTCGGAAAGTGGCCCTGGAAGAATGGCTCGTTGGCGGTGACGTTCTTGGTGCCGCGAATGAGCTTGCCCGGCTCGCACTCGACTACCCGGTCGACCAGCAGCATCGGATAGCGGTGCGGCAGCAGGCGGCGTATGCCGTGCTGGTCCAGCATCATCGCGAGTCCCCCTTCATGCCATCCGTGCCGTCGTCTGCCACAGCGCCGGCCTGCCACGCCTGCTCGAGCGCTGCAACGCGGTGACGCAGGTGTGCGAGCTGGCGGACCTGCGCGGCCGCCTTCTGCCAATCGCGATACGGCATGATCGGAAACGTGCCCGTGTACGTGCCCGGCGCGCGGATGTCGCCGAATACGACCGTGCCGCCGGAGATGGTGGTCCCGGCGGCGATCGCGAGGTGTCCCGAGATCATGGCCGCACCGCCGATGCGGCAGTTCGCGCCGATGTCCACCGATCCGGCGATTCCGACGCACGCAGCAATCGCGGTGTGGCGTCCGATGACGCAGTTGTGGCCGATCTGGATCTGGTTGTCCAGCTTGACGTCGTCCTCGATGACGGTGTCGTCGATGGCGCCGCGGTCGATCGTCGTGTTCGCGCCGATCTCGCAATCGACGCCGACGACGACGCGACCCGCCTGCGGGATCTTGATCCAGCGGCCGTCGGACTCGGCCATGCCGAAGCCGTCGGCGCCGATCACCGCACCGCTGTGGATGAGCGTGCGCGCGCCGAGCACCGTGCGCGCATAGAGGGTGACGCGCGGGCGCAGCATCACGTCGTCACCGAGCACGGCGCCCTCGCCGACGAAGCAGTGCGCGCCGATCTGCGCGCGCGCGCCGACCTGCACGTTGGCCTCCACGACGGCATACGGCCCGATCGACGCGCTGGCCGCGACGCGGGCGCCATCGCTGACCTGCGCGCTCGCATGAATGCCGGGCACCACGGGCGCCGCGGGCATGAGGATCTGCGCCACCGCCGCGAACGTGGCATACGGATTGGACGAGACGAGCTTGGGCAGCGGCGTGTGCGGCGCGTCGGCGGGTGCGACGATCACGGCCGACGCGCGCGTGCCGGCGAGCTGCGCGCGATACCGCGGGTTGGCGAGGAATGCGATGTCACCGGGCCCTGCGCGCTCGAGCGTGCCGACACGCGTCACGCTGACGCTGCCGTCGCCCTCCAGCGCCGCACCGGTGCGTTGCGCAAGCTCGGCCAGCGTGCAGGCAGACGGCGGGCTCATCGCGGCGGCGTTGGGTGCGATCAGGACCGTCGGCCGGCGCGCAGGATGGAGCTCGCCTACTTGTCGGCGAGCGCCTTGATGACCTTGTCCGTGATGTCGATCCGCTGGCTCGCGAAGACGACGGGATCCTGCAGGATGAGGTCGTACTTTTCGGCTTCGGCGATCTGCTGGATCACCTTGTTGGCGCGCTCCTGGATGCTCGCAAGCTCCTCGTTGCGCCGCAGGTTGAGGTCCTCGCGGAACTCGCGCTGCAGGCGCGTCAGGTCCCGCGTGCCGTTGGCCAGGTCGCGCTCCTTGTTGCGCCGGTCCGATTCGGACATGGTGGCGCCGTCGCGGTCGAGGGACGCCTGCAGGTCGCGCACCTGCTTGCCGAGCTTCTGCACCTCGGCGTCGCGATTGGCGAATTCCTTCTCCAGCTTCTGCTGCGCGCGCTTGGCCGGCGCCGCCTCGCGGAAGAGGCGCTCGGTGTTCACGAAGCCGATCTTGTATTCGAGCGCAGCCGCCGCCACGCCGGCGGGAACGCCTGCGAGCAGCCATGCGCCGAGCATTGCAACGACGATGCGTCTCACGGATTCTCCTGCCTGCCGGATGACGTGGCGCGAACGATCAGAATGCCGTGCCGCCCTGGAACTGGAAGCGCTGCTGGCGATCCCCTTCCTTGGCGTTGAGCGGGATGGCATAGCTGAACTTCAGCGGGCCGAGCGGCGAGTTCCACTGTACGCCGACGCCGGTGGAATAGCGGAACGACTCGAACTGCGGCTGCGAGCCGTTCGCCCAGATCTGTCCGGCATCGAAGAACACGCTGCCGCGCACCGCCTTGTCTCCCTTGAGGATCGGATAGAACACTTCGGCATTGCCGATGATCTTGCGCCGGCCGCCCAGCGCGTTGCCGAACTCGTCGCGCGGACCGAGCGAGTTGGTCTCGTAGCCGCGGACCGAGTTGGTGCCGCCGGCGAAGAACGCCTTGAAGAACGGCAGCGGCTTGAGGTTGTAGCCGTCGCCCCAGCCGAGATCGGTGCGCAGCAGCAGGATCAGGTCGCCGTAGACCGGCCAGTAATTCGACTGCGTGTACTGGATCTTGTAGTACTCGAGGTCCCCCAACGGCAGGCCCGTCTCGAAGAATGCGCTCTGCAGCCGGCCTCTCGTAGGATAAAGGATGTCGTCGCGGGTGTCACGGGACCATCCGGCGTTGAGGATGAACGCGTTGGTGCTCTCGCCGAACTGGCTGACGAAGTCGTAGTAGACAGGTGGGCTGTCCGCGAAGAGCGTCAGGTTCGTGTGCTCGTAGCGGCCGCCGAAGTTGATCGTATCCGTCTCGGTCACCGGCACGCCGAAGCTCAGCGCCGCGCCGTAGGTCTTCGACGAGTATTGCGCGATGGCCAGGCCGGTGGGATCGAGCGTCTTTTGGTAGATCTCCATGGTGCGCGACACGCCGTTCACGGTCCAGTACGGCTCCGTGAAGATGGCCTCGTACTGGCGGTTGTACCGGCTGGTGTTGACCGTGAGGGCGATCGCGTTGCCCGACCCGAACACGTTCTGCTGCGAGATCGAGCCCGAGAGCACTACGCCTTCGGCCGAGGAGTAGCCGATGCCCGCCAGCAGGTTGCCGGTGGAGCGCTCGGTGACGGACAGCTCGATGTCGACCTGGTCGGACGTTCCGGCCACCGGTGGCGTCTCGACGTTGAGGTCCTCGAAATAGCCCAGGCGGCGCACCCGCACCTTGGAGCGCTCGATGCGCGGGCCATCGTACCAGGCGCCTTCGAGCTGCCGGAACTCGCGCCGGATGACCTCGTCGCGGGTCTTCGAGTTGCCGCTGATGTTGATCCGCCGCACGTACGCACGCCGGCCCGGATCGACGTAGAAGGTGAACGACGCGACCGTCTTGTCGCGGTCGATCTCCGGCACGGCGTTGACGTTGGCGAACGCGTAGCCCTCCGCGCCCAGGCGGTCGCTGATGTCCTTGGCGGAGGCCTGGAGCCGCTCGCGCGAGAACGTCTCGCCAGGCTTGAGGCGGATCAGCCTCTCCAGATCCGACGCCGGCACCACGAGGTCGCCGGCGAGCGTCACGTTGCCCACCGTGTAGCGTGGGCCCTCCGTCACGTTGAGCGTGATGTAGATGTCCGCCTTGTCGGGCGAGATCGACACCTGCGTCGACTCGACGTTGAACTCGAGGTAGCCGCGGTTCTGGTAGAAGCTGCGCAGCGCCTCGAGGTCACCCGAGAGCTTCTGCTTGGAGTACTGGTCGTTCTTGGTGTACCAGGTGAACCAGCCCGGCGTGGTGAGCGTCATCTGGTCGAGCAGCTGGCGCTCGGTGAACGCCTTGGTGCCGACGATGTTGATGCGCGCAATGCGCGTGGACTCGCCTTCGGTGATGGTGAAGTTGATCGCGACGCGGTTGCGCTCCTGCGGCGTCACGGTCGTCTGGATCTCCGCGCCGTACTTGCCGCGCGTGATGTACTGGCGCTTGAGCTCGTTCTGCGCGCGCTCGAGCGCCGAGCGGTCGAAAATGCGCGCCTCCGCGATGCCGATGTCCTTGAGCGCCTTCTTGATCGTGTCGGTGTCGAATTCCTTGTTGCCGGTGAACGTCAGCGAGCTGATCGTCGGACGCTCCTGCACCGCGACGATCAGCACGTCGCCCTGCGCCTCGAGACGCACGTCGCGGAAGAAGCCCGTGGCGTAGAGCGCCTTGACGGCGTCGGCGATCGACTGATCGGTGACGCGATCGCCGACCTTGATGGGCAGGTAGCTGAAGATCGTGCCCGCCTCGGTGCGCTGCACGCCCTCGACGCGGATGTCGCGCACCACGAACGGCTCGGCCGCGAGCGCGCGCGTGATCGCATGCGGGCCCGACACCGCGATCAGCAGCGCGGCCAGCAGCGCCGGCATTGCGCGCGGTCGCGCGCCGGTCGGGCGGCGATGGCGTGCGCGATCGCGGGAATCAGAACAGGCGGGAAACGTCATTGACTAGCGCCAGGACCATCAGCATCGCGAGCACTGCCATGCCGATGCGTTGTCCGACCTCGAATGCACGATCGGAAACGGGACTGCCCTTGATGAGTTCGGCGAGATAATACAGCAAATGCCCGCCGTCCAATAACGGCACGGGCAGCAGGTTCAGCACGCCGAGGCTGATGCTGATGAGCGCGAGATAATTGACGAACACGAGCGTGCCCGCCTGGGCCGACTGTCCGGCGAAGTCCGCCATGGTGAGTGGCCCGCTGATGTTGCGGATCGACGCTTCGCCGATCAGGATGCGCCCGAGCATCTTCACGGTGAACACGGACATCTCCACCGTGCGCTGGGCGCCCTGCGCCAGCGCGTCGAGCGGGCCGTAGCGCACCGTCACGCGCAGCGCCGCGACGACCGCAGGATCGACGCGCAGCCGCAGGCCCACCACCCCCACGCGGTGTCCGCCGTCGTCTGCCTCCTCGGGGACGAGGGACGCTTCGCCGGCGGCGTCGCCGCGCCGATAGCTGAACGTGAGCGGCTCGCCCGGATGCGCGTTGGTCAACGCGCGCACGTCGTCGGGCGAGCGCACGGGCTGCCCGCCGATCGCCACGATGCGGTCGCCCGCGCGCAAGCCACCGCGCTCGGCGGGCTTGCCGGGAAGCACCTGGTCCACCATGGGCGCGCCCAGGTCCTGCTTCAGCCCCAGCGCCGCCATCGGGTTCTGATCCCAGTCGGCGGCCGCGAGCGCGGCGAGCGGTAGGCGGCGAGTGACGCCGTCGCCCCGGTCGCCGTCGCGCGTCACGGTGAGCTCGACAGCATCACTTCCCTGCGCGCGGATGAGACGCCAGCGCAGCTCCTGCCAGCTGCCGACCGGCGTGCCGTCGACGGCCGTGACGACCTCGCCGTTGCGCAAGCCGGCTTGCGCGGCTGCGCTGTTGGGCGGCGGTTCGGCGATCACCGCACGCTGTCCCGGAATGCCGGCTATGAACGTCGAGGCGAACAGCACCATGGCCAGCAGCAGGTTCGCGACCGGCCCCGCGGCGACGATCGCGATGCGCTTGCCCACGCCCTGCCGGTTGAAGGCGCGCGGCAGATCCGCCGCTGCGACGGTCCCCTCGCGCTCGTCGGCCATCTTGACGTACCCGCCCAGCGGTATCGCGGACAACGCCCATTCGGTGCGGTCACGGCCGACGAGCCGTGACCAGAGCACCCGGCCGAACCCGACGGAGAAGCGCAGCACCTTGACGCCCGCCAGTCGCGCGACCGCGTAGTGGCCGAGCTCGTGGATGACCACGAGCACACCGAGGGTGACTGCGAAGGCGGCGATCTTGTAGAGGAAATCGATCATGCGACGAGGGCCGGTGGTGGAAGCTCGAGGCGCGAGCGTAACGCGGTTCGTGCCATGCGGCGCGCCGCGGCATCGCATGCGAGCGCATCGTCGAGCGAGTTGATGGGCGTCGCAGGCGTGGCGTCGAGCACGGCCGCGGCCGTTGCCGCGATCGCCGTGAACGGCGCTTCACCCGCCAGGAATTCCGCGACGGCCACCTCGTTGGCCGCGTTCAGTGCGATGGGGGCGTAGTCGCCCGCCGCAAGCGCATCGTACGCGAGGCGCACGGCGGGAAACCGCGCATGATCGACCGCTTCGAAAGTGAGCGCGCCACGGGCCACGAGGTCGAGCGACGCCACGCCGGCGTCGATGCGGTCGGGATGGGCGAGCGCCTGCGCGATCGGGGTGCGCATGTCCGGATGACCGAGCTGTGCCAGCACGGAGCCGTCGGCATACTCGACCAGCGAGTGCACGACGCTTTGGGGATGCACGACCACCTCGATGGCGGCCGGGCCGACGCCGAACAGCCGCTCCGCTTCGATGACCTCGAGCGCCTTGTTCATCATCGTCGCCGAGTCGACCGACACCTTGCGGCCCATGCGCCAGTTCGGATGCGCGCACGCTTCGTCTGGCGTGACCGCATGCAACGTGTCCGGCGCACGCGTGCGAAACGGTCCGCCCGACGCCGTGAGCAGAAGGCGCCGCACGCCCGCCGCCTGCGGATCGCGCGCATAAGCAGGCGGCAGGCACTGGAACATCGCGTTGTGCTCGCTGTCGATGGGCAGCAGGGTCGCTCCACCCTGTGCCGCGGCGGCCATGAACAGCGCGCCACCGATCACGAGCGCTTCCTTGTTGGCGACGAGGATCCGCTTGCCCGCCCGCGCGGCCGCGAGCGTCGGCATCAAACCCGCCGCACCGACGATGGCCGCGAGCACGGTATCGGCGTGCGGGTGGGTCGCCGCTTCAAGCAGCCCGTCGACCCCGGCCACGACGCGCGTGGGCAGTCGCTCGCGCGCGACCGCATCGCGCAGCATGCGTGCCGCGGCAGGATCGAGCAGCGCGGCCAGCGAGGGCCGGAAGCGGCGGCACAACGCGAGCAGCCGGTCGACGTTGCGATGCGCCGTGATCGCGACGACGCGGTATCGATCGGGGTGACGCCCGACGACGTCGAGCGTCGACTCGCCGATCGAGCCGGTGGCCCCGAGCAGGGCGATCGCGCGCGTGCCCATCACGCCGGCGGAAGCGCCAGCAGCGCCGCCAGCGCCACGGGCGGCATGGCGGCGAGCAACGCGTCGATGCGATCGAGGACGCCGCCATGTCCGGGCAACAAGCGACCGCTGTCCTTGACGCCCGCGTTGCGCTTGAGCCACGACTCGAACAGGTCGCCGACGACCGACAGCGCCGCGACGGCAACCGCAAATGCGAGCCAGGCGGCGACGGTGCGCGGCTCGACCGCGCCGGCATAGCCGACGCCATGGGCAAGCGGCACGAGGCAAAGCGAATAGAGCCCCACCGCAGCGAGCGCGCCGTACACGCCCTCCCACGTCTTGCCCGGGCTCACGAGGGGCGCCAGCTTGTGGCGCCCGAACGCGCGCCCGCTGAAATACGCGGCGATGTCGGCGATCCAGACGATCGCCATGGCGGCGAGCACGAGCCACGGCGAGCGGGCATCGAGCTCGACGAGCGCGACGAATGCGCCGAGCAGCACGATCCAGCCGGACAGCGCCAGCGCGATCCCGGACCGCGGCGGCCAGCGCCGCACCACCCATGGCGTCGCGACGAGCACCCAGAACAGCGTCGCAACGCTGCACACCGCGAGCGCGATGCGCGTGAACGACGCAGCGCCGCTGCCCGCGCCGGCCAAGATGAGGCCGCCACCCGCGAGCAGCACGACGCCGACGAACACGATGCTGCCGGCGGCGCCCAGGCGCGCCAGCGCGCTCCATTCGCGCGCCGCGGCGCCGACGACGACGAGCAACGCAACCGCGAACCCGCGCGGCGGCAGCAGGAACAGCGCCGACAGCACGACGGCCACGGCGATCAGCGCAGTGACGATGCGGGTGGACAGCATGGGCTTATGGAACGCGTGCCCGACGCGGACGCGTCACGCGTCCTCGGTTGCCTGCGCGGCCTGGAGCTGCTCGCTGGTCCGGCCGAAACGGCGCTCGCGCGTGCGGTACGACGCGATCGCCCGGTCGAGTGCCGCGCCGTCGAAGTCCGGCCACAGCATGTCCGTGAAGTACAGCTCCGTGTACGCGAGCTGCCACAACAGGAAGTTGGAGATGCGCTCCTCGCCCCCGGTGCGGATGAACAGGTCGGGCTCCGGCGCATACGCCATGGCGAGGTACGGCTCGAGCGCCTCCGGCTCGACCGGCCGCGCCGGGTCGAGCGCGCCGGGATGCGCGGCGAAGTACGCGCGCGCAGCCTGCGCGATGTCCCAGCGGCCGCCGTAGTTCGCCGCGACGGTGAGCGTGAGCTTGGTGTTGCGCGCGGTGAGCACCTCGCCGGCGGTGACCAGGTCGCGGATGCGCTTGTCGAAGCGCGACAGGTCGCCGACGACACGGAAGCGGATCGCGTTGTTGTGCAGCTTGGCCACTTCCTGCTCGAGCGCGCGCAGGAACAGCTCCATGAGGATGGTCACTTCGTCCGCGGGGCGGCGCCAGTTCTCGCTCGAGAACGCGAACAGCGTGAGGTATTGGACGCCGCGCTCGATGGACGCGCGCACCGTGGCGCGGACGGCTTCGACGCCCTTGCGATGCCCCGCCACGCGCGGGAGCAGCCGCTGCTTCGCCCAGCGCCCGTTGCCGTCCATGATGATGGCGACGTGGCGCGGCACGTCGGGCACCTCGGGCACCTCGCGCGTGGAGCTCGCGAAGATCCGTCGCTTGGTATCAGGCACGAGGCATCCCGCCGCGCATCAGATCGCCATGAGGTCCGCCTCTTTGGCGTGGAGGACCTTGTCGATTTCAGCGATGTAGCGGTCGGTGAGCTTCTGCACGTCCGTCTGTGCGTGCCGCTCGTCGTCCTCGGAGCACTGCTTGTCCTTGAGCAGCTTCTTCAGGTGCTCGTTGGCGTCGCGGCGCACGTTGCGAATGGCGATCTTGGCGGCTTCGGCTTCCTTGTGCACGACCTTGATCAGCTCGCGGCGTCGCTCCTCGGTGAGCGCGGGCATGGGCACGCGGATCATGTCGCCGCTGGTGGCGGGATTGAGGCCCAGGTCGGAATCGCGAATGGCCTTCTCGACCACCGCGACCATCTTCTTCTCGAACGGCTGGACGCCGATCGTGCGCGGATCGGCGAGCGTCACGTTGGCGACCTGGTTGATCGGCATCTGCGTGCCGTAGTAGTCGACGTGGATGTGATCGAGCAGGCCCGGATGCGCGCGCCCTGTGCGCACCTTCGACAGGTCGTGCTTGAGCGTCTCCACGGACTTCTGCATCTTCTGCTCGGCGCTCTTCTTGACGTCGGCGATCATGCGGTCCTCCTAGCAGTGAACGAGCGTGCCCTCGTCCTCGCCCATGACGACCTTCTTGAGGGCGCCCGGCACGAAGATCGAGAACACCTTCAGCAGCATGTTCTGGTCACGGCACAGCGCGAGCGCGGTCGCGTCCATGACCTTCAGGTTCTTGACGATGGCTTCGTCGAACGTCAACTTGGTGTAGCGCTTGGCGCTCGCGTCCTTCAGCGGATCGGCGGTGTACACGCCGTCGACCTTGGTGGCCTTCAGCACGATGTCGACGCCCATCTCGCGGCCGCGCAGCGCGGCGGCGGTGTCGGTGGTGAAGAACGGATTGCCCGTGCCGGCCGCGAAGATCACGACCTTGCGCTCCTCGAGATGGCGCAGCGCGCGGCCGCGGATGTAGGGCTCCGCGACCTGGTCGATGCGCAGCGCCGACTGCACGCGCGACTCGACGCCGGCGCGGCGCAGCGCATCCTGCAGCGCGAGCGCATTCATGAGCGTGGCGAGCATGCCCATGTAGTCGGCCGTGGCGCGGTCCATGCCCGCCGCACCCGGCGCGACGCCGCGAAAGATGTTGCCGCCACCGATGACGACGGCGACCTCGACGCCCAGGCGCACGACTTCGCCGATCTCGGCCACGATGCGATCGATGGTCGCGCGCTCGATGCCGTAGCTGGCGTCCCCCATCAGGGCTTCGCCGGAGAGCTTGAGGAGGATGCGGCGATACGCGGGCGCGCGTGCAGCGCCGGGCAGCGGGGCAACGCTCGCAAGGGGCTCGGCAGTGGCGGCGGCGCTGTCGGGTGGACTCATCACGACTCCCTGCTCGTGGGACGACGGTTGTCTGCGATCACGAGGCTCATTGCAGTGCTCCCCACGCTGCGCGCTCCGCGGCTCGCCCCTTCCGGATCACGGCATCACCGCGGATCGCTCGCTCACGCGGCCTTGGCCGGGCCGCTGCCTTCGCGCGGCTTGGACATCGCCGCCACTTCGGCGGCGAAATCGTCGCTCTTCTTCTCGATCCCCTCCCCAACGACATACAGCACGAACGCGTTGACGCTGGCGCCCTGCCCCTTGAGCAGCTGGTCGACGGTCTGCTTGCCGTCGCCCTTGACGAATGGCTGCGCGACCAGCGTGACCTCGGAGAGATACTTCGCCACGGCGCCTTCGACCATCTTCTCGACGATGTTGGCCGGCTTGCCTGATTCGGCCGCTTTGGCCGCGGCGATGCGGCGCTCCTGTTGCACGGACGCTGCGGGTACCTGATCGCGGCTCACCGCCACCGGCTTGCTCGCGGCGATGTGCATCGCGAGGTCCTTGCCGAGCGTCTCGTCGCCGCCGGTGTAATCCACGAGCACGCCGATGCGCGTCCCGTGCACGTACGACGCCAGGCGCCCCTGCGCAGCCAGGCGCGCGAAGCGACGGATGACGACGTTCTCGCCGATCTTCTGCACCAGCGTGACGCGACGCGCCTCGACCGTTTCGCCGGACGGCATGCTGGCGCTGCCCAACGCTGCGACGTCGGCCGGGTTCTGCTCGGCGACGACCTTGGCGAGCGCGCTCGCAAACGCGCGGAAGTCGTCGTTCTTGGCGACGAAATCCGTCTCGCAATTGACCTCGACGATGGCGCCGCTCGTGCCGCCCGCGGCGACGTGCAGCCCGATGACGCCTTCGGCCGCGATGCGATCCGCCGCCTTGCTCGCCTTGGCGCCGCTCTTGATGCGCAGCAGCTCCTCGGCCTGCGTCATGTCGCCCTGCGATTCGGTCAGGGCCTTCTTGCATTCCATCATGCCCAGCCCGGTGCGCTGGCGCAGCTCCATCACCTTGCTCGCGGAAATGTCCGCCATGTCGTGCTCCGATCATGCGGCAGCGCGCGACGCGCGCGCTCTGCCTGAATTCAACTTCGGCCGTTCAGAAGAACCGGCCGTGCACGGCCCTCGCCCGTTACCGTGACCCGGCTCGCGGCGCGGGTCGACGACGCATCAGGCCGTCTGCTTTTCTTCGACGAATTCGTCGCCCGTCTGGACGATCTCCTGGATGGACGTGCTCTTGCCCTCCAGCACGGCGTCGGCCACACCGCGCGCATACAGGCGGATCGCGCGGCTCGAGTCGTCGTTGCCCGGGATGACGTGCGCGATGCCGTCCGGATTGTGGTTGGTGTCCACCACCGCGACGATCGGGATGCCGAGCTTCTTGGCCTCGGTGACCGCGATCTTGTGATAGCCCACGTCGACGACGAAGATGGCGTCGGGCAGCGCGTTCATGTCCTTGATGCCGCCCAGGCTCTTGTTCAGCTTGTCGAGCTCGCGGGTGAGCGACAGCGCTTCGCGCTTGGACATGCGGTCGAACGTGCCGTCGGTCTTCATCGTCTCGAGGTCCTTGAGCCGCTTGATCGACCCCTTGACGGTCTTGAAGTTCGACAGCATGCCGCCGAGCCAGCGATGGTCGACGAACGGCATGCCGGCGCGCTGTGCTTCCTCGGCGATGATGTCGCGCGCCTGGCGCTTGGTGCCGACGAACAGGATCGTGCCCCGGTTGGCCGCCAGCTGGCGGACATACTTCATCGCGTCGTTGTAGAGCGCGAGCGTCTTCTCGAGGTTGACGATGTGGATCTTGTTGCGCTGGCCGAAGATGTACTCGGCCATCTTGGGATTCCAGTAGCGGGTCTGGTGGCCGAAATGGACGCCGGCCTCCAGCATCTGGCGCATCGTGACGGACATGCGTGGTGCTCCTATCAGGGTTGGACCTCCACCGGCGGCCTGCGGTCCTGCCCCTGGGGGCTTCGGACACCCTGAAAGCGCCGGTGTGCGGATTGCGGGCGCGCGAGCCCATTGGAGTGGGCGCGCCGTCCCGCGACAGCGTCGACGGCTGGACGCAGGGCTTGCAACCCCACCGACCCAGCGGCATCTGACGGATAGCGGCCTGCCTGTGCATTGGACGCCAACGCACGGGCGATGCAGCTAACTTGTTATTCTAGCATGTAATCAAGCCCCAACCCAAGGCTCGGCCCGCCTTATGCCACCTGCTCCCACCCCGGAAGACTTCGCCGCGCTCGACGCGGCCGCCATCGTGTGCCGCCTGCCCGACCTCGGCAGCCTGCGCATCGAAGGACCCGACGCCGCCAGTTTCCTGCACGGGCAGCTGTCGAGCGACGTGGCCGGCCTGCGACCGGGGGCCCTGCAGCGGTCGACCTACAACTCGCCCAAGGGCCGGGTGCTCGCCGATCTCGTACTTTGGCGCAACGGGCAGGACGAGCATCGCTTCGACGCGCTGATGGCAGCCGATCTCACCGGGCCGATCGCCAAGCGCCTGGCCATGTTCGTGCTGCGCGCCAAGGTGAAGTTGCGCGACGACACGCAGGCCTGCGTGCGGATCGGTGTCGCAGGTCCCGCGGCGTCGGCGGTGATCTCCGCCGTTGTGGGCAGCGCGCCCGCAGTGGCGACCGCGGCGGTCCATGAGCAAGCAACCGTTGCAGCGCTTCCCGAGGGCGGCTTCGTGGTCGTCGCGGACATTGCCAGCGGCCTTCTCGAGGCGCTGGCGCAGCGCGCGAGGAGCGTCGACCCCGTCCTGTGGCACGCCACCCGGGTGCGTGCCGGCGTGCCGCTCGTCACCGCAGCCACCAGCGACCAGTTCGTCGCGCAGGCGCTCAACTTCGATGCGCTGGGCGGCGTCAGCTTCCAGAAAGGCTGCTACCCGGGCCAGGAGATCGTCGCCCGCACGCAATACCTCGGCCGGCTGAAGGAACGCCTGTACGCGTTTCGTGCAGCGGGCGCCATGCCTTCGCCCGGCACGCGCGTGTTTGCCGCTTCGTTCGGCGAACAGCCGTGCGGCACCGTGATCGTGTCGGCGCCTTCGCCGGATCCTGCAGCGAGTGACTTGCTCGCGGTTGCACAGCGCAGCGCCGTCGAAGCCGACACGCTGCGCCTCGGCGCCCCGGACGGCCCCGCGCTCACCCGCCGCACGCTGCCGTACGCGTTGCCCGAGCCGGTCGCCCCGCGCGGCCGGATCGCCGCGCCGCTCTGAAGACGTGTGCCTCGCCGTCCTGGCGGTGGACGCGCATCCGCGTTACGCGGTGGTGCTGGCCGCCAATCGCGACGAGTTCCACGCGCGCGCAACCGAGGCTGCGCACTGGTGGGCTCCGACCCGCGGCGCACCGATCCTCGCCGGGCGCGACCGCGTCGCGGGCGGCACGTGGCTCGGCGTCGACCAGCGCGGCCGCTATGCCTTCGTGACGAACGTGCGCGAGCCGGGGCGCCACGATCCTGCGGCGCCGAGCCGTGGCGCGCTCGTGCCGCGCGTGCTGGAAGACCCCAGGCCCATCGAGGACGCGGTATCGGCCGCGATTGGCGACAGCGCGCGCTACAACGGGTTCAACCTGCTGGCTGGTGAAGGGCTGCACGCCGCGTGGGGCTCCAACCGCGTCGATGCGATCCGCGAGCTCGGCGCAGGCGTCTACGGCGTATCGAATGCGGCACTGGACACGCCATGGCCCAAGCTCGTGCGCACGCGCGCAGCGCTCGGCGCATGGGCGGCGCGCGGCGATGCCGGCATCGAGTCGCTCTTCGCGCTGCTGGCCGACCGTACGCCGGCCACACCCGACGAGATGCCGCACACCGGCGTGACCGCGCAATGGGAGCGCATGCTGTCGTCACCCTTCATCGTCGCGCCACAGTACGGCACGCGTTGCTCGACCATCGTGCTGATCGACCATGCGGCAAACGTCCACTTCGTGGAGCGGTCGTTCGACGCTCACGGGGTTGCGAGCGGCGAAGTGGAATATCGCTTCGCCGCCGAGCCGCTCGACGCGGCGGTCAGCGCAGCACGCGTGCCATGACCTGGTGCGCAATGCCCGCTTCGTCGAATGGCGCGCCTTCGGCGACGAAGCCGTAGCGCGCGTAGAACGCCATCGCGTGCAACTGCGCGTTCAGCATGACGCGCAGGTGACCATGCGCCCGCGCCACGTCGATCAAGCGCAGCAGCAGCGTAGCGCCCACGCCCCGCCCACGCCACGCCGCGAGCACGGCCACGCGCCCGATGTGCCCATCCGGCAACAGCCGCGCGCAGCCGATGGCGCGGGCGTCGTCGTCTTCAGCCAGCGCATGCACGCACCGGGCGTCGGCGGCGTCCCATTCCAGGTTTTCCGGCACGCGCTGCTCGTCGATGAACACCGCGCGGCGCACCGCCTGGAGCGCCGGAGCATCCGCCCGCCATGTCGTCAGACGGATCGCGTAGTGCGCGCCGCTCACGAGTAATCGGAGAACGTGAAGCACGCGCGACCGGCCGCCACCTGCATCGCGCAGCGGCCGCCGATCGGCAGCGTGAGCTTGTCGCGCACGTGCCCGAACGGCAGCCCGGTATAGATGGGCACGCTGAGCCGCTGCCGCAGATGGCCCACGGCCGCCGCGAGGTCGTAACCGTCGTCGTTCGGCGTGAGCGCGTATTCGGTGAACGCGCCGAGCAGCACCGCGCGCTGGCGCGCGAAGATGCCCGCGTGGACGAGCTGGTAGAGCATGCGCTCGACCCGATACGGGTGCTCGCCGACGTCTTCGAGCACGAGGATGCCGCCGGCGATGTCGGGCATGAAGGGCGTGCCGCACAAATGTGCGACGAGCGCGAGGTTCCCGCCCCACAGCACGCCGGCGTGCGACGCCGGCTCCGGACCATCGAGCGGTACTTCGACTTCCCACGTCGGGGACCCCAGCACACCGAAGCATTGCTCGAACGTGAAGGCGGACGGATGCTCGGCGCCGAAGTCGTATGCGGCCATGGGTCCGCCGAACGTGACGAGCCGCGCTTTCGCCAGCGCGGCGAGCTGGAAGCCGGTGAAATCGGAATGCCCGAGCCACCGCGTCTTCGCGCGCGCGACCTGGGCATAATCGATGCGGTCGAGCAGCCGCGTCCAGCCGTATCCACCGCGCACCGCGCAGGCGACGTCGATGTGCGGATTGACCGTCATGCGCTCGATGGCGGCAAGCCGCTCGTCGTCGGATCCGGCGAAGCGCTGCAGCCGGGTGTCGACCGTGGGATCGCGCACGACGCCGTGGCCGAGGCTTGCGAGCCTGCGCTCGGCGCGGTCGACGGCGGCGGGGTCGGTCGTGAAGCCGGCGGCGGCGTAGAAGCCGAAATTCACGATGCGCGCCGCGCGGCGAAGAACGCGGACAGCAGCGCGCCGCATGCCTCGCTGCGCATGCCCGCGACGACCTCCGCGTGGTGATTGAGCCGCGGCTCGGCGAAGAGGTCGATGACGGATCCGCACGCCCCCGTCTTGGGGTCGCGGGCACCGAACACGACCCGCGCGATGCGCGCATGCAGGATGGCACCCGCGCACATGGGGCATGGCTCGATGGTCACGTAGAGCTCGCAGCCGGGAAGCCGGTAGTTGCCGCTCGCGCGCGCCGCGTCGCGCAACGCCGCAATCTCGGCGTGTGCGGTCGGATCGCTGGAGGCGATGGGCGCATTGCCGCCGCGCCCGATGACCGTGCCGTCGCGCACGACGACCGCGCCAACGGGCACCTCGCCGCGCGCGCCGGCGGCCTGCGCAAGCGCGATGGCCTCGTCCATCCATGCCTCATTCGCGGGCGACATCCTCGAGATGGAACTTGTGCATGAAGCGATGGAAAATCGGCGCGAACAGAACGCCGTAGGACACCAGCAGGACGATGCCGCAGAAGAGCGCGTAGACGCTGTCGAACAGCTTCGCCGGCGACGACCAGCCCTGCTCGTCGAGCGGCCCCATCCCGGACATGAGCAGCGATGCCTGGTGGAACGCGTCGACCACCGGCAGGTGCGCGAGCAGTACGTAACCGGTCGTTCCGATCGCGAGCGTGACGACGACGAGCGCCGCGGAGATCGCGGCGCAGCGCCCAACGCGCCCGATGAACACCTGGTTGCTCGCGAGCTTGCGCGCGTTGCTGATCATGGCGGGCCTCGGGACGGTGCGGACGGCGCAGTATGACGGTGAGGTTTGCGGCGCGACGACGACGGCGTGCGCCGCAGCGGCGTCACTCCCACTCGATCGTCGCGGGCGGCTTGCTCGAAACGTCGTACACGACGCGGTTGATGCCGCGGACTTCGTTGGTGATGCGATTGCTCACCTTGGCAATGAGCTCGTGCGGCAGATGAGCCCAGTGCGCGGTCATGAAGTCGGTCGTCTGCACCGCGCGCAACGCCACGGCGTGCTCGTAGGTGCGGCCGTCGCCCATAACGCCCACGGAGCGGATCGGCAGGAACACTGCGAACGCCTGCGCGGTCTTGTCGTACCACGACGCACCGTCGGCATCGCGCGCGGCGCGCAGCTCGTCGATGAAGATCGCATCCGCCCGGCGCAGCAGGTCGGCGAACTCGCGCCTGACCTCGCCCAGGATGCGCACGCCGAGCCCCGGCCCCGGAAAGGGATGGCGGAACACCATCTCGCGCGGCAAGCCGAGCTCGAGGCCGAGCTCCCGCACCTCGTCCTTGAAGAGCTCGCGCAGCGGCTCGAGCAATGCGAGATGGAGCGTCTCGGGCAATCCGCCCACGTTGTGATGCGACTTGATCGTGTGCGCCTTCTTCGTCTTCGCGCCGGCCGACTCGATCACGTCCGGATAGATCGTGCCCTGCGCGAGCCATTTCACGCCCGGGATTCGCGCAGCCTCGCGCTGGAAGACCTCGACGAACAGCCGGCCGATGACCTTGCGCTTGGCCTCCGGATCGTCCACGCCGGCAAGCGCCGCCATGAACTCGCCGCTCGCATCGACGTGCACGACGCGCACGCCCAGATTGCGGGCGAACGTGTCCATCACCTGCTCCGCCTCGTTCTGCCGCAACAGGCCGTGGTCGACGAACACGCACGTCAGGCGATCGCCGATGGCCCGATGGATCAGCGCCGCGGCAACCGATGAATCGACGCCACCCGACAATCCGAGCAGCACGTGCTCCTGACCGACCTGGCCACGGATGCGCTCGACCGCTTCGGGCACGTAGTCGTGCATGTTCCAGTCGCTGCCGCAGCCGCAGATGTCGTGGGCGAAGCGCGCGAGGATCGCAGTGCCCTGCCTGGTATGCGTGACCTCGGGGTGGAACTGCACGCCGTACAGGTTGCGCGACTCGTCGGCCATGGCGGCGATGGCGCAGGCATCCGACGAGCCGATGAGGATGAAACCGGGCGGGATCTCGGCCACCTTGTCGCCATGGCTCATCCACACCTCGAGCAGGCCGTGGCCCGCGTCGTTGCGCCGATCCTGCAGGTCGCGCAGCAGCGCCGAATGGCTGCGCGCACGCACCTCCGCGTAGCCGAACTCGCGCACCTTTCCGAGCTCCACGCGTCCGCCGAGCTGCGCCGCCATGGTCTGCATGCCGTAGCAGATGCCGAGCACCGGAACGCCGAGCTCGAACACCGCCGCGGGGGCACGCGGCGTATGCGACTCGGTGACGCTGTTGGGCCCGCCGGACAGGATGATGCCCTTTGGCGCGAACGCGCGCACGAACGCGTCGTCGACGTCGTAGGGATGGATCTCGCAGTAGACGTGCGTCTCGCGCAGGCGCCGCGCGATGAGCTGCGTGTACTGCGCGCCGAAGTCGAGGATGAGGATGCGGTCGTGCGCGGCGGCAGCAGGCGCCGCCGCGCCGCCCGCGACGGAGCCGCGCCCGGCGGCGTGCGACGGCCCGGATGCGCTCAGCGGGCCCGGCTCAGCTGACGCGGTAATTCGGCGCCTCCTTGACGATCTGCACGTCGTGGACATGCGATTCGCGCACGCCTGCCGAAGTGATTTGCACGAACTCCGCGCGGGTGCGCAGATCCTCGATCGTCGCGCAGCCGCAATACCCCATCGCCGCGCGCAGGCCGCCCATGAGCTGGTGCACCACGTTGACGAGCGTGCCCTTGTACGGCACCCGGCCTTCGATGCCTTCGGGCACGAGCTTTTCGGCGACGCCCTCGCCTTCGTTCTCCTGGAAGTAGCGGTCTGCGCTGCCTTCCTGCATGGCGCCGAGCGAGCCCATGCCGCGGTAGCTCTTGTACGAGCGGCCCTGGTAGAGCTCGATGTCGCCCGGCGCTTCCTCGGTGCCCGCGAACAGGCTGCCCAGCATGACCGACGTCGCGCCCGCCGCGATGGCCTTGGCCACGTCGCCGGAATACCGGATGCCGCCGTCGGCGATCAGCGGAATGTCGTTGCCCACGCCGGAGAGCGCATCCTGGATGGCGGAGATCTGGGGCATGCCGACACCCGCCACGATGCGCGTGGTGCAGATCGACCCGGGCCCGATGCCGATCTTCACACCGTCGGCCCCATGCGCCGCGAGCGCCTTGGCGCCCGCTGCGGTGGCTACGTTGCCGCCGATCACCTGCACGCTGGCGTGGCGCTTCTTGATCCATTCGACGCGTTTCAGCACACCCTCGGAATGACCGTGCGACGTGTCGACGACGATGACGTCGGCGCCGGCTGCAACGAGCGCCTCCACGCGCTCCTCGGTGTCGCCGCCGGTACCCACCGCCGCGCCGACACGCAGCCGGCCGAGCTGGTCCTTGCATGCATCCGGGTGCTCGGTGGACTTGAGGATGTCCTTCACCGTGATCAGCCCGCGCAGCTCCGAGTCGCCGTTCAGAACGAGCACGCGTTCGAGGCGGTGGCGATGCATCAGCTCCTTGGCGACTTCGAGCTCGGTGCCTTCGTGCACGGTCACGAGCTTGTCGCGCCGCGTCATGATGTTCGACACGGGCTGGTCGAGATTGGTCTCGAAGCGCAGGTCGCGGTTGGTGACGATGCCGACCACACGGCGGCCCTCCACGACGGGCAGGCCGGAGATCTTGTATTGCTGGGTCAGCGCGAGCACCTGGCGCACCGACATGGACGGCGGAATCGTGATCGGATCCTTGACCACGCCGCTTTCGAAGCGCTTGACCTTGGCGACCTCGGCCGCCTGCTTGGCCGGGCTCATGTTCTTGTGAACGATGCCGAGGCCGCCTTCCTGCGCCATGGCGATGGCGAGGCGCGATTCGGTGACGGTGTCCATCGCCGCGGACAACAGCGGGATGTTCAGCGTGACGGTGCGCGTGAGGCGGGTCTTGAGGGAAACGTCGCGGGGAACGACGAGGGAATGCGCGGGAACCAGCAGGACGTCGTCGAACGTCAGCGCCTTGCGGACGACACGCATCGTTTCTCCTATGCGCAAAAATGAATTATACCCGCGGCCTGCGCCCGGTCCGCCGACCAGGCGTGGCCTCCGGCCCGCCGGGCGGCCTTTGACCCGCACCCCTTCGCGCGGTACCGTCGCGCAAGAGCGAGTCCTCCCCGGGAGGGAGCAACATGCGCCGTACGCCTTTGATCCAAGCCCTGGCCATGGCCGCCGCCGCCGCGCTGTGCGCGCTGCCGGCTGCCGCGACGCTCTACAAGTGGGTCGACGCCAACGGCCGGGTGGTCTACTCCGACCAGCCGCCCACCGCCCCCGGCGTCAAGGCCGAAACGCTGAACGCCGTCGCGCCGCCGGCCAATCCCAACGCCATGAAGGAGCTCGCGCAAAAGGATGCCGAGCTGCGCAAACGCCAGGCGGATCGTGTGGAGACGGCGGCGAAGTCGGACAAGGACCGCGTCGCCAACAATCGCCGGGCGGAGGACTGCGCCCGCCTCGCCGACGGCATCAAGCAGTTGTCCTGGGGCCAGGTCATCATTTACGGGACCAATCAGAAGGGCGAGCAGGTGCCGCTGGACGACGCTGCGCGCGAGAAACAGAAGCAGCGCATGGAGCAGCAGATGAAGGAGATGGCCTGCTCGTAGCCTCGCGACGCGAAAAAAGGCGGCCCCGGCCGCCTTTTTTCTTGCGCGCTACTGAAAGAGTTGCGCAGCAACTCTGATCAGCGCGCCTCGTAGCTCTTATCGTGAGGCCGCCGCGCGGCCGCCCGAAGGCGGCCGATCACTTCATCCGGCGCAAAGTATCGTGCGACCGCCGTCCGCGAGCAACGCGACGCGGACACCGGTCGCGAACCTTTGCGACGCCGGGACAACCTTGCGACGTTCTATTTTTTCTCCAGGTTAGCCTGGTCGATCTTCACGTCGGTGGAGGACTTGAGCGACGCAAGGTACGCCGTCATCAGCTCGCGGCCCAGCTGCTCGCCCACGCGCGCGCCCGCGGCGTTGATCTTCGCATCGTCGGCCGGCGGCGGCTCGATCACCTTCACGATGCGATAGATGGCATAGCCACCGCGCTCGGTGGTCGCGCCGGCATACGCAGGCAGCTTCTTGGGGTCGGCCTGGAACACCGCCTTCAATGCATCGGGCGTGAAGTTCGGCTGCACCTGATTGCGGTTGAGCGTGACCGGCTTGCCGAAGGTCAGGCCGGCCTGCTTGTCACTCTTGCCCTGCTCGAGCGCCGCGAGCTTCTCGCGGCCCGCTTTCTGCGCGAGCTCGGAGGCCGCCATGCGGGCGAGACGCAGCTTGATGTCGTCCTTCACTTCGTCGAACGGACGAGGCGCTGCAGGCTTGTATTCGAGGATGCGGCCTGCCATGAGGGTGTTGGGCGCGACTTCCATCGCTTCCGTATTGCGCTTGGCCTGCACCGAATCGGGCGAGAACAACGCGTTCACGAACTTCGCGTTGTTGAGGGCGATGGCCTGGGCCTGCGCCCGCGCGATCAGCGGCGTGGTCATCACCTTGAGGTCGAGCGCCTTGGCCACCGGCGCCAGCGAATCGGCGTTTTCGTACACGAGGTTCTGGAACTGGTCCGCGGCGGCGGCGAACTTCTCCGCGGCCTTCGCGCGCTTGAGGTCGGCCTCGATGGCACCCTTGACCTCGTCGAGCGGCCGGATCTTCGACGGCGTGATGCCGGTCACCTTGATGATGTGATAGCCGAAGTCCGTTTGCACGGGTCCGACGATGTCGCCGACGCTCGCCGCGAACACGGCGTCCTCGAACGGCTTGACCATCGAGCCACGCGCAAAGGTGCCCAGGTCACCGCCCTGCGGCGCCGAGCCGGGGTCCTGCGAATTGGCCTTGGCGATCTCGGCGAACTTGCCCGGATTGGCCTTGACCTGCGCGACCAGCGCTTCGGCCTTCTGCTTGGCCGCAGCCTTGTCAGCCGCCGATGCGTCGGGCTTGACGGCGATCAGGATGTGCGACGCCGAGCGCTCCTCGGCCGTCGAATACTGCTTGATGTTCGCTTCGTACGCGCGGCGGACGTCGTCGGGCGTCACGGTGACCTGGGAAGCGAGCGCTTCCTGATTGAGCATCACGTACTCGAACTTCGCCTGCTCGGGGGTCTGGAACTGCGGCGCATTCTTGTCGTAGAAGTCCTTCGCCTGCGCGTCGTCGACCTTCGTGTCCTTGAGATACGGCTCGGCATCGATCGTGGCGACGGCGACGTCACGCTGTTGCTCGAGCAGATTGAGATAGCGCTGCACGGAGGTCTTGGCCGCGAGGCTGCCCGCCACGATCGGCTCCTGCAGCGGGGCGAGCGAGAGCTCGGCGCGCACGCGCTGCTGGAACATCTCGGGCGTCATGTTCTGCGCGGCCAGGACCTGGCGGTATTTCTCGTTGGAGAACTTGCCGTCTTCCTGGAACGGCGGCAGCTCGGCGATGAACTGGCGCAGCTGGCTGTCACTGACGCGAAACTTCTCGTGGCGCGCCTGCCGCTCGAGGAGGCGCTGGTTCACCAGCTGCTCGACGAGCGCATAGCGGATCTCCGGGCTGTCGAACATCGCGGGATCGAAATTCGGCCCGAGGCTCTGGCGCATGCGCGCCTGCTGGTCGCGCAGCATCTCCTCGAATTCAGCCTGGGTGACCGGATCGCCGCCCACGTTGGCCACCGTAGGCGGACCCTCGGCGCGGCGAAAGTAATAGTCGACGCCGAAGAAGGCGAACGGCAGGGCGATCAACGCGAGGATGATCTGCGCGATGGTCTTGTGCTTGGTGACGAGATCGAACATGGGAAATTCCCGCTGCGAGCGGGCCTTGGGTTACATGCCCGAACGAAAAAGGGCGAACTTGCGTTCGCCCCTCGTTCGATGTCTTGGCGGAGTGGACGGGACTCGAACCCGCGACCCCCGGCGTGACAGGCCGGTATTCTAACCAACTGAACTACCACTCCTGCATACGGGCGATTCTGGTGGGTGCTGACGGGATCGAACCGCCGACATTCGCCTTGTAAGGGCGACGCTCTACCAGCTGAGCTAAGCACCCGGCTTAGCGCACCCGGAAGCCCATTAGTTTAGCTCATCCTTCAAGGCTTTTCCAGCGCGGAACTTGGGCACCTTCGCGGCTTCGATCTTGATCGCGTCGCCGGTGCGCGGATTGCGTCCGGCGCGTGGGTTCCGGCGACCCACGTAGAACGAGCCGAAGCCGACGAGCGTGACGATGTCGCCGTTCTTGAGTGAGCTCTTGATGGCGGTCACGGTTGCTTCCAGCGCGCGTCCTGCCGCCGCCTTCGAGATGTCGGCGTGACGCGCAATGGCGTCGATCATTTCGGACTTGTTCACGAAACCAGGCTCCTTCGAAAAGCGATGAGGCGTGCGGGAGTCCGACGCCGGGGATCGGCTGTGGCGCGTGCGTCGCGCGCCATGATCTGCATCGAGCGGGTCGCGTTGCGGCTGCGACCATGGATCGTGCTTTATAGCGCTGGCGTCATCGAGGGTCAAGAATCACCGCGCACATTCGGCCCGCATGTTGCGCGCCGTGCACAAGCACGCACCCGCCGGCCACTTTACGCGCGCATCAAGTGTGCAGTGCGCAATCTGCGCCAAGTGCACGAAAAAAAACGCGGACCGGTGCCGGTCCGCGTTTTGCTTGATGCGACTTCAGTTGCGCGATTGCAAAATTTTTCGACGCTGGCGCGTCGGCGCTCAATGCTTGATGACCGCCGGCTTCTCCTCGGTCGGCTGCGGCGGAACGGCCGCCTCACCGTTCTCGGCTTCGACCACCGGCGTGGGCTGGCGCTCGAGCGCCTGCTCGAGCACCTGCTCGATCCAGCGAACCGGGTGGATCTCGAGGCGGTTCTTGATCTCGTCGGGAATCTCGACCAGGTCCTTGACGTTCTCTTCGGGGATCAGCACCGTCTTGATTCCGCCGCGACCGGCAGCGAGCAGCTTCTCCTTCAATCCGCCGATCGGCAGCACTTCGCCGCGCAGCGTGATCTCGCCGGTCATGGCAACGTCGCAACGCACCGGAATGCCCGTCAGGATCGACACCATCGCCGTGACGATCGCAGCACCTGCAGACGGTCCGTCCTTGGGCGTGGCGCCTTCCGGCAAGTGGATGTGCAGATCCGTCTTGGTGTAGAAATCCGCCGGGATCCCGAGCTGCTTGCTGCGATGGCGCACGACCGACAGCGCTGCCGCGATCGATTCGTTCATCACCTCGCCGAGCTTGCCCGTGGTGGTCGTCTTGCCCTTGCCGGGCAGTGACACCGCCTCGATCGTCAGCAGGTCGCCGCCCACTTCGGTCCACGCCAGACCGGTGACCTGGCCGACCTGGTTCTTCTTTTCCGCAATGCCGTAGCTGAAGCGACGCACGCCGAGGAACTTGTCGAGGTTCTTGGAATTGACGTCGACCGGACCCTTCGCCTTGCGTGCCTTGCCTTCGCTCTCCTTGAGCAGCAGGCCCTTCACGACCTTGCGGCAGATCTTGCTGATGTCGCGCTCGAGATTGCGCACGCCCGACTCGCGCGTGTAGTAGCGCACGATGTCGCGCAACGCGCTTTCGGCGACGTGCAGCTCTTCGGCCTTGATGCCGTTGTTCTTCATCTGCTTGGGCAGCAGGTACTGCTTGGCGATGGCGATCTTCTCGTCCTCGGTGTAGCCGGACAGCCGGATCACTTCCATCCGGTCGAGCAGCGGCGCCGGGATGTTCATCGTGTTGGCCGTGGCCACGAACATCACGTCTGACAGGTCGTACTCGACCTCGACGTAGTGGTCGACGAACGTCGAGTTCTGCTCCGGATCGAGCACCTCGAGCAGCGCCGACGACGGATCGCCGCGGAAGTCCTGCCCCATCTTGTCGACTTCGTCGAGCAGGAAGAGCGGGTTGCGGACCGCAACCTTCGTCATGTTCTGCAGGATCTTGCCGGGCATCGAGCCGATGTACGTGCGGCGATGGCCGCGGATCTCCGCTTCGTCGCGCACGCCGCCGAGGCTCATGCGCACGAACTTGCGGTTCGTCGCCTTGGCGATCGACTGGCCGAGCGAGGTCTTGCCGACGCCGGGCGGGCCCACGAGGCAGAGGATCGGGCCTTTCAGCCGATCGACGCGCTGCTGCACCGCGAGGTATTCGACGATGCGTTCCTTGACCTTCTCGAGCCCGTAGTGATCGGCGTCGAGCACCTTCACCGCGTTGGCGAGGTCCTTGTTGATCTTGCTCTTCTTCTTCCACGGCAGACCGAGCAGCGTGTCGATGTAGTTGCGCACGACGGTCGCTTCGGCCGACATGGGCGACATCATCCGCAGCTTCTTGAGCTCGTTCAGCGCCTTGCCCTCGGCTTCCTTGGACATGCGCGCGGTCTTGACCTTCTTCTCGATCTCGTCGAGGTCGGCGTTCTCGTCGCCTTCGCCGAGCTCCTTCTGGATCGCCTTGACCTG
>DATILY010000030.1:0-154434 GCA_035475895.1 Casimicrobiaceae bacterium
CGATCGCGCGCGTGGGGTGCTGCGCTTGCGCGACCGCCATGCCGTAGCCGGGCACGATCACCACGCTCTTTGCGCTGCGCAAGAGTGCCGCGACCTCTTCGACGGTGATGCTCGCGGGCTCCCGTCCGTCGCCGGCCGCGGGCTTTGCGGGCGCTGCACCTTCGGTGGCACCAAAGCCGCCGAGGATCACGCTGACGAAGGACCGGTTCATCGCGCGGCACATGATGTACGACAAGATCGCGCCGCTCGACCCGACGAGCGCTCCCGTCAAGATCAGCAAGTCGTTGGCGAGCATAAAGCCCGTCGCCGCCGCCGCCCAGCCCGAATAGCTGTTGAGCATCGATACCACGACCGGCATGTCGGCGCCGCCGATGGCCATCACCATGTGCACGCCGAAGAGCAGCGCGACGACGGTCATCACGATCATGGCGGTCATCGCGTCCGTCATGTCGTGCGCCGTGACGAAGCGGTAGCCGAAGTACAGCACGACCAGCAGGCCGACGAGGTTGATCCAGTGGCGCCCCGGCAGGAGCATCGGCTTGCCGCTGATCTTGGCCGAGAGCTTGCCGAAGGCGATCACCGAGCCCGAGAACGTGACGGCGCCGATCAGCACGCCGACGTACATCTCGATCTCGTGGATGCGGTTCTCTTCGGGCGTGAGCTGCGCGGCGACGGCGGGATCGATGAAGTTGGCGTAGCCCACCAGCATGGCCGCGAGGCCGACGAGGCTGTGCATGAGCGCGACGAGCTCGGGCATCTGCGTCATCCGCACCACGCGCGCGGCGTACAGGCCGATCGCCGCGCCGACGACCATCGCGGCGAGGATGTAGGGCAAGCCGGCCGGCATGACCTGCACGCCGAAGACGGTGGCGAGCACGGCGATCGCCATGCCGACCATGCCGTAGAGGTTGCCGCGCCGCGATGTTTCCTGGTTGGACAGGCCGCCCAGGCAGAGGATGAACAGAATCGTGGCGCCCAGGTAGGCGACCGTGGACAGGCTCGGGCTCATGTCGGCGAGCGCAGCATGCGTGCGGGGATGTTCATCGGGGCGCCTATTTGCGGAACATCTGCAGCATGCGCTGCGTGACGGCGAACCCGCCGAACATGTTGATCGTGGCGAGCGCGATGGCAGCCACCGACAGCCAGCGGATCCACTCGTTGGGCCGCGACAGGTCCGCGGAGATCTTCGTGAGGTCCGGCGCGATCTGCACCAGCGCGCCGATCGCGATGATGCTGCTCACCGCGTTGGTGACGCTCATCAGCGGCGTGTGCAATGCAGGCTTCACGTTCCACACGACCATGTAGCCGACGAAGCAGGCGAGCACGAACACGGTGAAGTGCGCGAGGAAGCTTCCCGGCGCGAAGCGCCCGATCAGCAGGAACAGCACCGCGCCGCCACCGAAGATCACGGCCGTCTTGGCCGGCGACATGGGGCCGCTCGCCTCGCCGTGACCCTTCCCCTTCGGCCGCGCCACCACCGCGGCGGCTGCGGGCTTTGCGGCTGCGCCAGGCGGCGCGGCCGACAGCTTGGGCGGCGGTGGCGGCCACGTGATCTCGCCCTTGTTGATCACGGTGGTGCCGCGGAGCACCTCGTCGGTCATGTCGATGTTAACGGCGTCGTTTGCGACGCTCTTGGTCTTCACCAGGTCCTCGACGAGGCGCAGCAGGTTGTTCGCGTAGAGCGTGGACGCCTGGCGCGCGAGGCGGCTCGGCAGGTCGGTGTAGCCGATGATGGTGACGCCGTGCCGCACGACGATCTCGCCGGGCACCGTGAGCTCGCAATTGCCGCCCTGCTCCGCGGCCATGTCGACGATCACGCTGCCCTGCTTCATCGACTTGACCATGTCCTCGGTGATGAGGCGCGGTGCCGGCTTGCCGGGGATGAGCGCGGTGGTGATGATGATGTCGACTTCCTTCGCCTGCTGCGCGAACACGGCACGCTGCGCCTTCTGGAAACCTTCGCTCATCACCTTCGCGTAGCCGCCGACGCCGCTGCCTTCCTCGACGTAGTCGACCGGGACGTACTCGCCGCCGAGCGACTTGATCTGGTCGGCGACCTCGGGCCGCGTGTCGTTGGCGCGCACGATGGCGCCCAGCCCTGATGCGGCGCCGATCGCCGCGAGACCCGCGACGCCGGCGCCGATCACGAATACCTTCGCCGGCGGCACCTTGCCAGCGGCGGTGATCGAGCCGGTGAAGAAGCGGCCAAATGCATGCGCGGCCTCGATGACCGCGCGATAGCCCCCGATGTTGGCCATCGACGAGAGCGCATCCATCTTCTGCGCACGCGAGATGCGCGGCACGCTGTCCATCGCGAGCACGGTGAGCTTGCGCGCGGCAAGCGCCTGCATCAGCGCCGGATTCTGCGCGGGCCAGATGAAGCTCACCAGCGTCGCGCCCTCGCGGATGAGGCCGATCTCGTCGGTGCTCGGCGCGCGCACCTTGAAGACGATGTCCGCGCTGTGCCACAGCGCTGCGCGATCGGCGATCACCTCGGCACCCGCGCTGCGGTAAGCCGCATCGTCGATCTGCGCGGCATCGCCGGCGCCCGCCTCGACCGCCACGCGAAAGCCCTGCTTGACCAGCTTTTCGACGACCTCGGGCACCGTCGCGACCCGCTTCTCCCCGGCGTACGTCTCCCTGGGCACTCCGATCAGCAACGGCATGGGCTCGTCTCTTTCTCGCAGCTCTTGCGATGGCAGCGTTCTCGGCCTGGACGCGAGGCGTCCGCCAGGATGAACGACATGGGCGTCAAAGCGCGGCCGCGATCGCGCGGCCAAGGTCGGCGGTGGCCGCCTTGCCACCCAGATCGGGTGTGCGCGGCGCCGCGGGATCCGCGAGCACGCGCTCGATCGCGGCGACGATCGCCGCGGCCGCTTCGGCATGGCCGAGAAAATCGAGCATCAACGCACCCGACCAGATCTGGCCGATCGGATTGGCGACACCCTTGCCGGCGATGTCGGGCGCCGATCCATGCACGGGCTCGAACAGCGACGGATACATGCGCTCGGGATTGATGTTGCCCGAGGGTGCGATGCCGATCGTGCCGCACACCGCGGGACCCAGATCGGACAGGATGTCGCCGAACAGGTTGGAGCCGACGACGACGTCGAAGACCTGCGGCCGCTGCACGAAGTGCGCGCACAGGATGTCGATGTGGTACTGATCGACGCGGATGTCCGGATGGCGCGCCGACATCGCGCGAAAGCGCTCGTCCCAGTAGGGCATCGTGATCGAGATGCCGTTCGACTTGGTCGCCGAGGTCAGGTGCTTCTGCGGCCGCTTCGCAGCGAGCTCGAAGGCATACGCGAGGATGCGATCGACGCCATGGCGCGTGAAGATCGATTCCTGGAACACCGTCTCGCGCTCGGTGCCTTCGAAGACGCGTCCGCCGACGCTCGAGTACTCGCCTTCGGTGTTCTCGCGCACCACGACGAAATCGATGTCGCCCGACTTGGCCTTGGCGAGCGGCGACGGAATGCCGGGCATCAGCCGGCACGGCCGCAGGTTCACGTACTGGTCGAAGCGGCGGCGGAACTGGATGAGCGAGCCCCACAGCGACACGTGGTCGGGCACGGCCGCAGGCCAGCCCACCGCGCCGTAGTAGATGGCCTCGTAGGGTCGGAGCGTCTCGAACCAGTCCTCCGGCATCATCCGGCCGTGCCGCGCGTAGTAGTCGCTGCTCCAGTCGAAGTGCGTGGTTGCGAGCGCGATGCCGAAGCGCGCGGCCGCCGCTTCGAGCACCCGCAAGCCCTCGGGCATGACTTCCTTGCCGATGCCGTCGCCCGGCATCACCGCGATGCGGTGTGTGGCCATCGATCGTTCCTCCCCGGTCGATTATCTCATCCATCGGTCTGATGGAGCGGCACGGTGCTGGCGCACTAACGTGGCGCCATGTCGGTCCACCGAAAGGCGCTCATGAATGCCCGTCCCGCCATTGCTTCCATCGCGCTGCCCGTGCGCTGCTGGATCGTCGTCATGCCGAAGGACGCCATCGACGCCGCCGTCGCGGACCGCTACGTCGAGGTCAACCACGGCAAGGCCGGTCCGCTCGAGCGCATGCGGCCGCACGACGCCATCGCGTGCTATTCCCCCCGCGCGAGCGATGAGCGCGGGTCGCCGCTGCAGTCGTTCACCGCGCTCGGCCGCATCGACGACGCGCCCATCGTCCAGGCGCCAGTCGACCACCAGCCGTTTCGCCGCCCGGTCCGCTGGCTTGCTGCGACGCCTGCCCCGGTGCGTCCGCTCATCGAGGCGCTGGGTTTCATTCGCAACAAGGCGCACTGGGGCGCCGCATTTCGCTTCGGCTACCTGCGGGTACCGCCCGAGGACTTCGCGCTGATCGCGGCGGCCATGCACTGTCCGTGGAGCGACGTTCCACCGCCCGGCGCCCACGCGCCCGGCGTGCGATCCGAAGCGCTCGCAACGCGAGTCGCGCCATGATCGACACGCACAGCGCGGGCAGTGAGCGGATGATCGGCTTGCTCGAAACCCTCGTGGCGGAGCAGCGCACGATGGGCGAGCGTCAACGCGAAGCGCTCGCCAATCATGCCGATGCCATCGCCGCGCAACAGGCGCTCAACCGGCAGGCGCTGCGCTGGTTCTGCACCTTCATCCTGGTATTCGGGGCGGTCGCGGCGATCACGCGTGCGTGGCCTTCGCTCCTGTGGCTGCTGGCGAGCGGCTGATGCCGCGCGACAGCCGCGTTGCGAGGGCGGCCCCGGTCGCGTTAGACTTGCGCCCTGCCGGCCTGCCCATGGGGTGCAGGTCGGTTTTTTATTGCCTCCTGTCCACTCGTGCCGAACCGCCTCACTCATCGCCGCGCCATCACGTACATGGTGATCGCCGCCACGTGCTGGTCCTCGGGCGGCTATCTCGTGCGCCAGCTGTCCATCAGCGGCGCATGGGAGATCGTTTTCTGGCGCTCGTTGTTCATGTCCTTGTTCGTCGCCGGCGTGCTCGTCGCGATGCATGGCCGGCGGACCGCGCGCGCGCTCGCCGCATCCGGTTGGCCGGCGCTCGTATCGGGCGCGTTCCTCGCCGGCACGTTTTTCTTCTTCATCGCATCGCTCACGCGCACCAGCGTGGCCAACACCAACGTGCTCATGAGCGTGTCGCCCTTCCTCGCCGCCCTGGCGGGCCGCCTGATCCTCAAGGAGCCCGTGCCGCCGCGCACCTGGCTTGCGATGAGCATCGCGTTTGGCGGCATCGTGGTGATGTTCGCAGGCTCGCTCGATGCCGGGCGCCTGGCCGGCAATCTCCTGGCACTCGGCGTGTCATGCTGCTTCGCCGCGCAGGTCACGCTGCTGCGCCGTTTCCACGCGACGGTCGACATGCTGCCGCAGGTCCTGGTCGCAGGCGTCATTTCGCTCGTCATCGCAGGCTTGCTCGCACCACCGTTCGCAGCGACGGCACGCGACCTCGCAGTGCTCGCGATCATGGGCGCAGTGCAGCTCGGTATCGGCTGCCTGCTCGCCACCGCTGCGTCGCGCCGCCTCGCGGCCACGGAGCTCGGGCTGCTCGCGCTGCTCGAGCCCATCCTCGGTCCGGTATGGGTATGGGTGCTCATGAGCGAGAACCCCGGTCCGGCCACGCTGCTCGGCGGCGCCATCGTGCTGGGTGCCGTGCTCGCCAACGAAGCGGTCGGCGCCTGGCGCACGCGCGCCCCCGCGACCGGCGGTGCGGTATAGTGGCCGCCGCCTCCTGGCATCACGTCCGTCTTGAAACAGACCTTTCTCGATTTCGAGCAGCCGATCGCCGAGCTGCAGCAGAAGATCGACGAGCTCCGCTACGTCCACGAGGACTCGGCCGTCGACATCTCGGACGAGATCGCGCGCCTGTCGAAGAAGAGCCAGCAGCTCACGCGCGAGATCTACGGCAAGCTGAGCGCCTGGCAGATCGCCCAGGTCGCGCGTCACCCGCAGCGTCCGTACACGCTCGACTACGTGAACACCATGTTCAGCGAGTTCACCGAGCTGCACGGCGATCGCACGTTTGCGGACGACCCTGCAATCGTCGGCGGCCTCGCGCGGTTCAACGGGCAGCCGTGCATGGTGATCGGGCACCAGAAGGGCCGCGACACCAAGGAAAAGATCTTCCGCAATTTCGGCATGCCGCGTCCTGAGGGTTATCGCAAGGCGCTGAGGCTGATGCACCTGGCCGAAAAATTCCGCCTGCCGCTGTTCACCTTCGTCGACACGCCGGGGGCGTATCCGGGCATCGGCGCCGAAGAGCGCGGCCAGTCCGAGGCCATCGGCCGCAATCTCTACGAGATGGCGGGCTTGCGCACGCCGGTCATCGTCACCGTGATCGGCGAAGGCGGGTCGGGCGGCGCGCTGGCGATCGCCATCGGCGACCTCACGCTCATGCTGCAGTACGCGACCTATTCGGTGATCTCACCCGAAGGATGTGCATCCATCCTCTGGAAATCGGCCGAGCACGCGCCCGAGGCCGCCGAAACGCTCGGCATCACGGCCACGCGCCTCAAGCAGCTCGGACTGGTCGACAAGGTGGTCAACGAGCCGCTCGGCGGCGCGCATCGCGATCACGCGGCCATGATGGTGGCATTGAAGAAGGCGCTCACCGAGGTCCTGCGTCAGCTGCAGGACCAGCCGGTCGACGCGCTGCTCGAAGCGCGCGAGGACAAGCTGCTCGCCTATGGACGCTTCAAGGAGATCACCCCCGGCTGACACCGGCGCGGCAGCCTCGCTGCATGCCGCGCTCACGCTCGCCCTGGCGGGCGCGCGGGCGGGCGGCGAGCGCGTTGCGCTGGCGTTGTCGGGCGGGCGCGACTCCGTCGCGTTGCTCGACGTGGCGGCGAGCGTCTGCGCGTCGATGGGCGTCGAGCTCGTCGCCTTGCACGTGCATCACGGCCTTTCCGCCCATGCCGACGAATGGGCTGCGTTCAGCGCGCGGGCAGCCGGCGCACGCGGCATCGCCTTTGCGCAGCAACGCGTGCACCTGCAGGCCGCCCCGCCGCAAGGCATCGAGGCCGCTGCACGGGATGCGCGCTACGCCGCGCTGGCCGCGCTGGCCAAGGCCGCCGGGGCCCGCATGGTCCTGCTGGCCCATCACCAGGACGACCAGGCCGAAACGCTGCTCCTGCAGTTGCTGCGGGGCGCCGGTCCGCGCGGCCTCGCCGCCATGGCGCCCATGCATGAGGCGAACGGCATCATCTGGCTGCGTCCGTGGCTCGACGTGCCACGGGCCCTCATCGAGGCGTATGGCCGCGATCGGGCGCTGCACCATGTCGAAGACGACAGCAACGTCGATACCCGGTATCGGCGCAATGCGTTGCGCACCCAGGTCGTTCCTGCCTTGCGCAGCCTTGCGCCCGGTTACCCGGGCACCCTCGCGCGCGCGGCCGCGCACCAGGCCGAAGCCGCGACGTTGCTGCACGATCTCGCCCGCATCGACGCCGCGCCTCATTACGACGGCCACTCCCTGGCACGCGCCGCGCTCTGCGAACTCGCGCCCGAGCGGGCGCGCAACGTCCTGCGCTGGTTCCTGCACGAGCGCGGCCTGGCGCCCCCGTCCGCCAGTCGCCTTGCCGCGCTGTTCCACCAGCTGCGCAATGCCCGTGCCGGCGCCGCAGTGCGCCTTTGCCACGCCGGTCGCGAGATCGGCCTGTACCGCGAGCGCATCCATGCCCACCTCCCCGCACCCGCGGGGTACGAAGCCCACTGGGCGGGCGGTGCGCCGCTGCGCCTGCCGCACGGCGAGCTCCACGCCGTGCCGGCAGCGCGCGGCCCGGTCGACCTCGACCGGCTCTTTGCTGCCGGCGTCGTCGTGCGTTCGCGCAGCGGCGGCGAGCGCCTGCGGCCGCGGCCGGACAGCCCCACCCGGGCGCTGAAGGAGGTCTTGCGCGAGGCGGCGCTGGCCCCGTGGGATCGCGCGGCCGTGCCGCTGGTCTTTGCGGGCGGCACCCTGGCGGTCGTCCCGGGGGTCGCGGTCGACGCGGCGTTCCACGCCGCCGCGGGGGCACGGAGCGGTGCGCTTCTCTGGCACCCTCATCCGGGCGCCGTCCCACCGCACGTTGCCCACGGCGGACCGTTGGGCTAGGCTTCGACGCCGGCGGCGCGGTTGCAGGTCCGGAACCCCGGCGCGTTTTGGCAGCCGAATCCACACAAGAACGACGGGCCGCACGGCGCGTCCGTCCAGCTTCCCAACCGTTCTGGAGGAACCGCAATGAAACTGCGCCATTGGATGGCGGGCCTGATGCTCGCCGCGCTCGTCGCGCCCGCGGCGGCACAGCAGCCCATCGTCATCAAATTCAGCCACGTCGTGGCCGTCGACACGCCGAAGGGCAAGGGCGCCGAGCGCTTCAAGCAGCTCGCCGAGGAGCGCACCAAAGGGCGCGTCAAGGTCGAGGTGTACCCCAACAGCTCGCTGTTCAAGGATGGCGAGGAGATGGAGGCCTTGCAGCTCGGGTCGGTGCAGATGCTCGCGCCGTCCGTCGCCAAGTTCGGCCCGCTCGGTGCCCGCGAATTCGAAGTGTTCGACCTGCCGTACATCTTCGACAGCTTCGACGAGCTGCACAAGGTCACGGAGGGCCCGGTCGGCAAGCTCCTGTTCCAGAAGCTCGACAGCAAGGGCATCACCGGCCTTGCGTACTGGGACAACGGCTTCAAGGAAATGAGCGCGAACAAGCCCATCAAGGTGCCGGCCGACTACAAGGGCCTCAAGATGCGCATCCAGTCGTCGAAGGTGCTCGGCGACCAGATGAAGGCGCTCGGCGCGATCCCGCAGGTGATGGCCTTCTCCGAGGTGTACCAGGCGCTGCAGACCGGCGTGGTGGACGGCACCGAGAACCCGCCGTCGAACTTCTACACGCAGAAGATGCACGAGGTGCAGAAGTACCTCGCGATGACGGACCATGGCGTCATCGAGTACGCGGTCATCGTCAACAAGAAGTTCTGGGACGCCCTGCCGCCCGACGTCCGCACCACGCTCGAAGGCGCGATGAAGGATGCGACCAAGTACGCCAACGAGATCGCCAAGAAGGAGAACGACGATGCGCTCGAAGCCGTGCGCAAGAGCGGCAAGACGCAGATCCTGACGCTTTCCGCCGCCGAGAAGGCCGAGATGAAGAAGGCGCTGGTACCGGTGCACAAGGAAAACGAATCGCGCGTCGGCAAGGACATCATCCAGCAGGTCTACACGGCGACAGGCTTCAAGCCGTGATCGCGGCGCTGCAGCGCGCGGCCTTGCCGCACGCTGCGCGCTCGCAGGGGGAACCGTGAGAATCCTGGATCGCCTCGAGGAATGGCTGATCGCCTTCCTGATGGGCGCGGCGACGCTCGTCATCTTCGTTGCCGTGCTGCATCGCTATGCCGCCGGCACGCCCATCCCGTACGTGCAGGATTTCCTGCTCAAGTTCGACCTGTCGTGGGCGCAGGAGCTGTGCATCTACATGTTCGTGTGGATGGCGAAGTTCGGCGCGGCCTACGGCGTGCGCACGGGCATCCACGTCGGCGTCGACGTGATGATCAACCACCTGCCCCCGCGCGAGCGCAAGGTCTACGTGATCTTCGGCCTGCTCGCCGGCGCCTTGTTCACCGGCATCGTCGGCACGCTCGGCGCGCATTTCGTCTGGGACATCGCGCACACCGACAGCGTGTCGCCCGACCTCGAGGTGCCGAAGTGGATCGTCTACCTCTGCATTCCGCTCGGCTCGTATCTCATGTGCTTCCGCTTCCTGCAGGTTGCCTGGTCCTTCGCGCGCACGGGTGAGCTGCCCCACCACGACGTCGCGCACGTGGAAGGCATCGAGTACGAGAAGTCGTTCGAGCTGCCCACCGACCTGCACCCCGCCGACCTGCGCGGGCGGCCTTCATGAGCACGCTCGCCGCCGGTCCGGCACCGCAGGCGCAGGCGCGCTGGCCCGCGCTGCTGCCCATCGTGATCATCGGGGTCCCGGCCGGGCTGCGCGCCGCCGGTGTGGAGGTGCCCAACGCAGCGATCATCTTCACGCTGCTGATCGGGCTGATGCTCACCGGCATGCCGGTTTCGATCTCGCTCGGCCTGACCGTGCTCACGTACCTGTTCACGATGACCACGGTGCCGATCGAGTCGGTCGCGCTCAAGCTGTTCACGGGGATCGAGAAGTTCGAGATCATGGCGATCCCGTTCTTCATCCTGGCAGGCAGCTTCCTCACGCACGGCGGCGTCGCCAAGCGGATGATCACCTTCGCCTCCGCGATGGTCGGGCACTGGGCCGGCGGCCTCGGGCTTGCCGGCGTGCTGGCATGCGCGCTCTTCGCGGCCGTGTCCGGCTCCTCACCCGCCACGGTCGTCGCCATCGGCTCGATCGTGCTGCCGGCGATGATCCGCCAGGGCTTTCCCGCGCGCTTCGGCGCCGGCGTCATCACGACGTCGGGCGCGCTCGGCATCCTCATCCCGCCGTCGATCGTGATGGTGATGTACGCGGTGGCGACCAACTCCTCGGTCGGGCAATTGTTCATCGCGGGCATCGTGCCGGGCATCGTGCTCGCCACCATGCTCGGGCTCACCACCTGGTGGATCGCACGCAAGAACGGCTATCCGCGCCAGCCCAAGGCGTCCTGGGCCGAGCGCGGCCGCGCTTTTCGGCAGAGCATGTGGGGCCTGCTGCTGATCGTCGTGGTGATCGGGGGCATCTATACGGGCATTTTCACGCCGACCGAGGCGGCGGCGATGAGCGCGGTATACGCGTTCGTGGTCGCGGTATTCGTCTACAAGGACATGCCGCTGTCGCGCGTGCCCAAGGTGCTGCTCGATTCGGCGAACATGAGCGCCATGCTGCTGTACATCATCACCAACGCGGTGATGTTCAGCTACCTCATGACGTCCGAGAACATTCCGCAGGCGATGGCAGGCTGGATGCTCGACAAGGGGCTGGGCGTGGTGGCGTTCCTGCTCATCGTGAACGTGCTCCTGCTGCTCGCAGGCAACGTGATGGAGCCTTCCTCGATCGTGCTGATCCTGGCGCCAATCTTGTTTCCCGTGGCCATCAAGCTCGGCATCAATCCGATCCACTTCGGCATCATGATGGTCGTCAACATGGAGGTCGGCATGTGCCATCCGCCGGTGGGATTGAACCTCTACGTGGCCTCCGGCATCGCGAAGATGGGCATCACCGAGCTGACCATCGCCGTCTGGCCGTGGCTGCTCACCATGCTGGTGTTCCTGATCGTGGTCACGTACTGGCCGCCGCTGTCGATCTGGCTGCCGCACGCGCTCGGCATGATGTAGGCGCCGACGGCCAAGGCTCGCCTCGGGCGGGGTCGCGCGCGGCGTGGCCGCTGGTATCACCTTTCGCAATGGTCGCTGCGGGGCGGGGACGCGCGTGGGTGGCGCGCACCCCGTTGAAGGGTTATAATGCTGAATTTACTTGCATTTATAGCCCCGGAGCCGCCGCATGGCCGTCGAACGAACCCTCTCCATCATCAAGCCCGACGCAGTCGCCAAGAACGTGATCGGGGAGATCTACGCCCGGTTCGAGCGTGCCGGCCTGCGCATCGTGGCGGCCCGGATGATGTGGCTCTCCCGCCACGACGCGGAAGGCTTCTATGCCGTGCACAAGGAGCGCCCCTTCTTCAAGGACCTGGTCGAGTTCATGATCTCGGGTCCGGTGATGGTGCAGGTGCTCGAAGGCGACGGCGCCATCGCGAAGAACCGCGACCTCATGGGTGCGACCGATCCGAAGAAGGCGGCGCCGGGCACCATCCGCGCCGACTTCGCGCAGTCCATCGACGCCAACGCGGTGCACGGGTCGGACGGCCCGGATACCGCCCGCGTCGAGATTGCATATTTCTTCCCGGCGCTCAACATTCACAGTCGCTGAGCCGCCGCGCCGGCCGCCCTCGCCGTTGGCGGTGGGCGTGACCGCCGCCGTCCGAAGTGCGCCGTTTGCCATGATCAACCTGCTCGACCTCGCGCCCGACGACCTTGCCGCGTTCTTCGCCGCGCGCGGGGAGAAGCCGTTTCGCGCGCGCCAGGTGTCGCGCTGGGTGCATCAGCGCTTCGTCGACGACGTCCGGCTCATGAGCGACCTGGCGCGTCCCCTGCGCGAGCGCCTGGCCGCTGAAGCGGAGATCCGCGCGCCTGTCGTCATCCGCGACACCACCGCAGCGGATGGCACGCGCAAGTGGCTGTTCGACGCGGGCGGCGCGAATGCCGTCGAGACGGTGTACATCCCCGAGGACGATCGCGGCACGCTGTGCATCTCGTCGCAGGCGGGCTGCGCGCTCGACTGCGCGTTCTGCTCCACCGGCAAGCAGGGCTTCAACCGCAACCTCACGACCGGGGAGATCGCGGGTCAGCTGTGGCTCGCCAATCGCCTGCTGCTGGCCGACGGCGCGAGTGGCCCGTGGGTCGAGGCCGGACGTGCGCCGATCACGAACGTCGTCATGATGGGGATGGGCGAGCCACTCGCCAATTTCGACGCCGTGGTCGCCGCGCTCAAGCTGTTCCTGGACGATAATGCGTATGGGCTGTCGCGCCGGCGCGTGACGCTCTCCACGTCGGGGATCGTGCCGGCGATCGACCGGCTGCGCGACGAATGTCCGGTGGCGCTGGCCATCTCGCTGCATGCACCCAACGACGCGTTGCGCGACGCGCTGGTGCCGATCAACCGCAAGCATCCACTGTCCGAGCTCATGGCCGCCGCTCGCCGCTACCTCGTCCGGGCCCCCCGCGATTTCGTCACGTTCGAATACGTCATGCTCGACGGCGTGAACGACGCGGACACGCACGCGGAGGAGCTGATCGGGCTCGTCGCGGATGTGCCGTGCAAGCTCAACCTGATCCCGTTCAATCCGTTCCCCGGCACGCAATTCCGCGCGTCGCCGCGCGCGCGCATCGCGGCGTTCCAGCAGCGCCTGATGGACGCGGGAATCGTCACGACCGTACGGCGCACGCGCGGCGACGACATCGACGCTGCATGCGGTCAGCTGGCGGGCCGCGTGCAGGACCGCACCAAGCGCCGCCTCGGCAGCCGCATCCCCGTCGTCGCGCGTCGCTAGAGAACCGGAGCCTTCATGTTCCCGTGGTCCCGACTGCTGTTCATCGCCGCGCTCGCGTGCGCCGGCTGCGCGTCGAAGGGCGCCAACCAGGGCGCGGCCCCGGCACCGGAGCCCCAGGCCCCGCCGGTCAAGGCGCAGGAAGCCACGCTGTCCCAGCGCGCGCAGATCCGCACCGATCTTGCGGCCGGTTACTACGAGCGCGGCCAGATGGAAGTAGCGCTCGAGGAGCTCGCCGAAGCCCAGCGCCTCGACCCGAACTACGCGCGCATCTACAGCATCTACGGGCTGGTCTACGCGGTCATGGGCGAGACACAGAAAGCGGAAGACAGCTTCCGCCGCGCCATCGCGCTCGCGCCCAACGACTCGGAGATCCGCCACAACTGGGGCACGTTCCTGTGTGCCACGGGTCATGCGCGCGAGGCCATTCCCGAATTCGAGCAGGCGATTCGCAATCCGCTGTACAAGACGCCCGAGAAAGCGCTGATCAACGCCGGCAAGTGCAGCGTCGCGCTCGGCGACACGGCCGCGGCGGAGCGCTATTTCCGCCAGGCGCTCGGCGTGTCGCCCAACAATCCGGTCGCGGCCTACAACCTCGCGCTGCTGTCATATCGTGCGACCAAGCTCGACGAAGCGCGCGCGTGGATGCGCCCGGTCATGCAGCAGCAGGCCCCGCCGCCCGAGGCGCTCTACCTCGGCATGTGCATCGAGCGCAAGCAGGGTGATCGCCAGGCCGAGCTTTCGTACACGTCGCAGCTGCGCAACCGCTACCCGGATTCCGCCGAGTCGAAGGCGGTCGCCAACGGCAACTGCGACTAGGCGCGCACCCTCGTGAGCGATCTGCCCGACGACCCGGCCGCACCAATGCCCGACGCACCTGAAGTGCCGTCGAGCGCGGGTGCCGTGCTGCGGGCAGCGCGCGAAGCGGCAGGCCTGTCGATCGACGACGTGGCACAGCAGCTGAAGCTCGCGCCCCGCCAGGTGCACGCGCTGGAGGCGGACGACTTCGCGCGGCTGCCCGGTCGCACGTTCGTGCGCGGCTTCGTGCGCAATTACGCGCGCTACGTCGGGCTTCCCACGGACGATGTCGTCGCCCTGCTGCCAGGCGCGGATGTCGCCCCGTCCCTCGAGCGTCCCACCATCACGCCATCAGGGCGCCCGATGGGGTTGCTGCCTACGGATACGCCTGCGCGGCGCAGCTGGACATGGTGGGCGATTCCGCTGGCGCTGTTGGCGATCGTCGCCGCGGCCGGCTACTACGAGCTGCGCAGGCCGCCGGGCGACTCGCATCGCGCAGGCTCCGACAAGGCGGCAAGCGCGCCCGTCGCGCCTTCACCGCAGCCGAGCGGGAGCGGCACGGCCAGCGCCACGCTTCCCAATCCGCTGACCGATGGAACGGGCGGTCCACCGCCGCCGGCGAGCGCGAGTCCGCCGGCCGAGAGCACGCCGGTCGCGCCCGCCGCGGGCGCGGCGCCTGCCAGCGTCACCGTCCCGGGCAGCACCACCGGTGCGGCGTCCGGTGCAACGAGCGCGCCTGCGAGCGGCGCCACGGACAACCAGCTGGTCGTGACATTCAAGGGTACCTCGTGGGTGCAGGTGCGCGATCGCAACGGCAACGTCGTGCTCGCGCAGAACGGCCAGCCGGGCACCACCCAGGCGGTGACTGGCGCCGCGCCGCTCGACATCGTGATCGGCAACGCGGGGCAGGTCGCGGTCACGTACCGCGGCCAGCCGGTCGACCTCGGCCCGTACGTGCGCGGCGCCGTCGCGCGGCTGTCGCTCAAGTGAGCGCACCAGCCGCAGCCCGACCGCCCGTGCTGCAGGCGGTCCGCGGCATGAACGACGTGCTGCCCGACGAAGCGCCGTTGTGGCAGCGCTTCGAGGACGCCGCGCGCACGGTCCTCGCGCAATACGGCTATCGCAACCTGCGCGTGCCGATGGTCGAATCGACGGCGCTGTTCGTGCGCGGCATCGGCGCATACACCGACGTCGTCGAGCACGAGATGTACACGTTCGAGGACAAGCTCAATGGCGAGAGCCTGACGCTGCGTCCCGAGGCCACCGCGGGCATCGTGCGCGCCGCCATCGAGCACAACCTGCTCTACGCGCGCCCGCAGCGCATCTGGACGTCCGGGCCGATGTTCCGCCACGAACGGCCGCAGCGCGGCCGCTATCGCCAGTTCCATCAGCTCGACGTCGAAGCGCTCGGCTTCGCAGGCCCGGATGTCGACGCGGAGCAGATCGTCCTGCTCGCACGCCTGTGGCGCGCACTCGGTCTTGCGGGCGTGCGGCTGCTGATCAACTCGATCGGCGACGCGCCCGAGCGCGCGGCGCATCGCGCTGCGCTCATCGCATGGTTCGAGCAGCACATCGACGCGCTCGACGACGATGCGCGCCGGCGGCTGCACGCCAATCCGCTGCGCATCCTCGACAGCAAGAACCCGGCGCTGCAGCCGATCATTGCCGGAGCGCCGAAGCTGGTGGACCGGCTCGGCGCGGAATCGCGCGCGCATTTCGAGGGCGTGCAACGGCTGCTCACCGAGGCAGGCATTGAATTCGAGGTCGATCCGCGGCTGGTGCGCGGCCTCGACTACTACAACCGCACCGTCTTCGAGTGGGTGACCGATGCGCTGGGCGCGCAGGGCACCGTCGCAGGCGGCGGGCGCTACGACGGGCTGTTCGAGCAGCTCGGCGGCAAGCCGACGCCGGCGTGCGGATTCGCCATCGGCATCGAGCGCATGGTGCTGCTGCTGCGCGAGCAAGGCGCAGCCGCGGGGTCCGCACCCGCGGCGTATCTCGTGCACGCCGGCGCAGCAGCGGGCACGCTCGCGCGCAGCGTGGCCGAGACCTTGCGCGACGCGGGTCACGCGGTCGTCGTGCACGCGGGCGGCGGCAGCTTCAAGTCACAGATGAAACGAGCCGATGCGAGCGGTGCAGCGTATGCGCTGATCATCGGCGAGGACGAGGCGGCGCAGATGAGCGTCGCGGTCAAACCCCTGCGCGGCGGCGAGCAATTCGCCGTCCCCGCAAGCGACATCGCGGCGCGCTTCGCCGCCTTGCCGCGCTGAGCGAGGACAACATGGCGGCATACGACCTGGAAGAGCAGGAAAAGCTCGACGATCTCAAGGCCTGGTGGACGCGCTGGGGCGGCACGGTGTCGACCGGCGTGCTGGTCGCGGCGCTCGTCATCGCGGGCGTGCAGGGCTGGCGCTGGTACACCGGCAAACGCGCGGAGGACGCCGCAGCGCTCTACCAGGCGGCGAGCGAGTCGATCCGCAAGAACGACGCGCCGCGCGCGCGCGACGCCATCGCGCAGATCGAGGACAAGTACGCGGCGACCGGCTATGCCCCGCGCGCCGCGCTGCTCTACGCGCGCATGCTCTACGACGCGGGCGACAAGGCCGGGGCCAAGCTGCAGCTGCAATGGGTCGTCGATCATGCCGACGAGGACGAGATCAAGGCGATCGCGCGTTACCGCCTTGCACAGGCGCAGGTGGACGAGCGCCAGTACGACGCGGCGCTTGCCACGCTCGATGCGAAGCATCCCGACGCGTTCGACGGGCTCTACGCCGATCTGCGCGGCGACGCGCTGGCGGCCGCGGGCCGCACCGCCGAAGCCCGTGCGGCCTACCAGACCGCCACCGCCAAGCTCGATCCGAAATCGCAGTACCTGCAATACGTCCGCGTGAAGCTCGACGCGCTCGGCGGGCCCACCGCCGAGCCGGCCGCGCCGGGGGCGCAGGCGAGCGCGGCCGCACCGGGCACGGCCGCGAAGGCCGCTGGGCCCGCGCCTGCTCCTGCGGCGGTCACCCCGCCGCCCGCGCCGGTACCGGCGCCCGCGCCGCCGCCGGCGACGAAGACCGACGCGAAGGGGGCCGGCAAGTGAGGCGAGCCGCATTGCGCGCGATCGTCGCCATCGCGCTCGTTGCCGTACTCGCCGGCTGCGCGAGCCAGCCGAGCTCGCTGTCGGAGCTGCTGCCGCGCATTCCGCCGCCCAATTTCGACTGGCTGCTGGGCAAGAGCAACAAGCCCGGTCCGCTGCCCCAGGTGAATGGAACGCGCACCGCCGCCATCGAGTGGCAAGTGTCCGTCGGCAAGGCCTTCGCCGGACTCGCGCCGGAGGTGACGGTCGGCAGCGTCTACGCCGCCGCGGGCGATGGCACGCTCGTGCGCATCGATGCGGCAAGCGGTGCCGTGCAGTGGCGCACCAGCGCCGGCCGGCGTCTGTCGGCAGGTCCAGGCGCCGACGACCAGCGCATCGTGGTCGGCACGGACAAGGGCGACGTCCTCGCGTTCGACGCCAGCGGCAAGGCGACATGGACTGCGCACGTGTCGAGCGAAATCGTCGCACCGCCCCTGGTGAGCGGCGCAGTCGCCGTGGTCTTCGCGGGTGACGGGCGCATCTACGGCCTCGCCATGAGCGACGGACACACCGTGTGGGTGAACCAGCGCACCAACCCGCCGCTCACCGTGCGCAATTCGGCGGGCGGGGTGACGGCGCGCGGCGGCGTCTTCATCGGCACTGCCGGCGGACGCCTCCTCGCGCTCGACGTCGAGACGGGCACCGTCGGCTACGACGTGGCGGTCGCCACGCCGAAGGGCGCGACCGAGCTCGAGCGCATCGCGGATGTGACCAGCCAGCCATTCCTCGACGATCGCAGCGTCTGCGCGGTGGCCTACCAGGGACGCGTCGCGTGCTTCGACATCGTGCGCGGCAACCTGCTGTGGACCCGCGACATCTCGAGCCTCGCGGGACTGACGGGCGACGAGCGCAACCTCTACGTCACCGACGACAAGGGCGCCGTGCAGGCGCTCGATCGCGCCAACGGCGCATCGGTGTGGAAGCAGGAAGCGCTCGCTGCACGCCACATCGGCGGACCGCAGCTGGTCGGCAGCGACCTGATCGGCGTGGTCGACGTCGAAGGCTACCTGCACCTGCTCTCGCGCAGCGACGGCAGCTACGTGGGTCGGCTGGCGACCGATGGCTCGCCGGCGACGGCGCAGCCACAACGGCGCGGCACGTCCATGGTGTGGCAGTCGACCAACGGCACCGTCTACGCAGTCGGCGCGCGCTAGCCCTGCGCAGCGCGCGCGGCGTCGCCCATGGCCCTGCTCCCCACGCTCGCGCTCGTCGGACGGCCGAACGTCGGCAAGTCGACGCTGTTCAATCGCCTGACCAGGTCACGCAACGCGCTGGTGCACGACCAGCCCGGTCTCACGCGCGACCGCCATTACGGCGTCGCGCGCGCGGGCGAGCGCGAGTACCTCGTGATCGACACCGGCGGCTTCGAGCCGGTGGCAACCGAGGGCATCCTGTTCGAGATGGCGAAGCAGGCGAAAGCCGCGATCGCCGAAGCCGACGTGGTCGTGTTCATCGTCGATGCGCGCAGCGGACTCACGCCGGGCGACGCGACGATCGCGGAGCTGTTGCGCCGGACCGGCCGTCCGGTGCTGCTCGCCGTGAACAAGGCCGAAGGCATGCAACCGGAGCGCGCGGCCAACGACTTCCACGAGCTCGGCCTCGGTGACCCGCTGCCGATTTCCGCTGCGCACGGGGAGAACGTGCGTGACCTGGTCGACCTCGCGCTCGAGCGCATGCCCGCGCAGCCACCCGACGAGCCGGAGGAACCGGAAGGCGAGCGGCGCGTCAAGGTTGCGATCGTCGGGCGGCCGAACGTCGGCAAGTCGACGCTCGTCAACACGCTGCTCGGCGAGGAGCGCGTGATCGCGTTCGACGAGCCCGGTACGACACGCGACGCCATCCACCTCGACTTCGACCGTGACGACCGACGCTACACGCTGATCGACACCGCCGGCGTGCGCCGGCGCGGCAAGGTCACCGAAACGGTCGAGAAGTTTTCCGTGATCAAGACGCTGCAGGCGATCGAGGACGCGAACGTCGTCGTGCTGCTGCTCGACGCGGTCGACGGCGTGGCCGAGCAGGATACGCACCTGGCGGGCTTCATCCTCGATGCGGGACGCGCGCTCGTCGTGGCGGTCAACAAGTGGGACGCGGCATCGAAGGACGCGCGCGAAGCGATCAAGCGCGACCTCGACCGGCGCATGGGCTTCCTGGACTTCGCCGCCCATCACTTCATCTCGGCACGCGAGTCGCGTGGCGTGGGCGCGCTGATGAAATCGGTGGACGAAGCCTATGCGGCCGCCATGGCACGGCTGTCCACGCCTCGCCTGACGCGCGCACTGCAGCTCGCGGTGGAGCGCCAGCAGCCGCCGCGCGCCGGCATGGTGCGCCCCAAGCTCCGCTATGCGCACCAGGGGGGTCACAACCCGCCGCTCGTGGTGATCCACGGCAGCGCGCTCGGTCACATTCCCGATGCGTACCGGCGGTACCTGGAACGATTCCTGGCCGAGGCGTTCCAACTGCGCGGCACACCGCTTAGGATACAATTCAAGACGGGTGTCAACCCCTACGCGGACAACGCACGCCGCTAGGCCGCCGGCCACTTGCCAGGCGCGGGCCTTTCTCCGGGCCCCAAGGTGCGGACAAACAAGCGCGGAGCTCCAATGAGCAACAAAGGGCAAATGCTACAAGACCCGTTCCTGAACACCTTGCGCAAGGAGCACGTGCAGGTGTCGATCTATCTCGTCAACGGCATCAAGCTCCAGGGCCAGATCGAATCGTTCGACCAGTACGTCGTGCTGCTCAAGAACACCGTCACCCAGATGGTCTACAAGCACGCCATCTCCACCGTCGTGCCGTCGCGCCCCGTCGCGATGCCGCACCAGAATCACAGCCACGAAACCGAAGCCTGACCGCCTCCCGGCCGGGGTGGGCGCCGCGTCGCGGCGCAGCCCCGCACGGCCCGGGGCGGTTCCCGCGGCGCGTTACCTCGCGCGATGAGCCTGATCGAGCGCCCGCAAGGCGGAGAGCGCGCGCTGCTGGTCGCGCTCGATTTCGGTCGCGGTGATCGCGCCGAGCGCCTGAGCGAAATCGCAGCCCTTGCGGCGGCGGCAGGTGCTACGGTGGTGGGCCAGGTCGAAGGCCGCCGCACCCGCCCGGACGCCGCGCTGTTCGCCGGCAAGGGCAAGGTCGAGGAGATCGCCGCCCTGCGCGCACAAACCGCGGCGGACTTCGTCATCTTCGATCACGTGCTGTCCGGCGTGCAGCAGCGCAACCTCGAGCAAACGCTGCAATGCCGGGTGGTCGACCGCGTGTCGCTCATCCTGGACATCTTCGCGCAGCGGGCGCGCAGCGCGGAAGGCAAGCTGCAGGTCGAGCTCGCGCAGCTCAAGCACATGGCCACCCGCCTCGTCGGCGGCTGGACCCACCTCGAGCGGCAGAAAGGCGGCATCGGCCTGCGCGGTCCGGGCGAAACGCAGCTCGAAACCGACCGGCGGCTGATCGCGCGCAGGGTGAAGCTGCTCGACGATCGCCTGCGCCGCGTGGCCGTGCAGCGCGCCACCCAAGGGCGCACCCGCTCGCGCGCCGCGGTACGCACGGTTGCGCTGGTCGGCTACACCAATGCGGGCAAGTCGACCCTGTTCAACCGGCTCACGGGCGCGCGCACGTACGCCGCGAACCAGTTGTTCGCCACCCTCGACACGACGCTGCGGCGCCTGCACGTCTCGCCCGGCGGCGCCGACATCGTGCTCTCCGATACGGTCGGCTTCATCCGCGAGCTGCCCCACGACCTCGTGGCAGCCTTTCGCGCCACGCTCGCCGAGGCGGCCGAGGCCGACCTGCTCCTGCACGTGGTCGACGCCAGCGCGCCCGATCGCGACGCCCAGGTGGAGGCGGTGGAGGACGTCCTGGCGCAGATCGGGGCGTCCGAAGTGCCGCAGATCCGCGTGCTGAACAAGAGCGATCTCACGGGGCTTCCACCGGGGATCGAGCGCGACAGCTGTGGTAACATCGCCGCCGTTCGCGTCAGCGCCTTGACGGGCGACGGCGTCGCCGATTTGCGCGCCGCGCTCGCCGAGCGCTTCGCGCCCCACACCACCGCGGCCCCGACAGACCACAGCTCGCCGGCGCTGCCCGGCTGATATCCCAGCCCCGGCATCGCCGCGGCTCCCTGCGCACAAAGCACGCCCTCATGTCGCTCAACGATCCACAGTGGGGTAAACGCGGCAACGGCGGCGGCCCGCCCGATCTCGACGAGATCTGGCGCAACATGAACCGCCGCATGAACGAGCTCTTCGGCCGCCGCGCCGACGAGAGCGACAGCACGGGTGGCCGCGGCGGCGGCGGTGGCCGCCACCTGCCCGCGAGCGGCGCGGCGATCCTCGTTGCGCTCGTCGTCATCGTCTGGCTGGTGAGCGGCTTCTACATCGTGGACGAAGGCCGGCGGGGCGTCGTCACGCGCTTCGGCCGCTACACGGAGACCACGCAGCCCGGCCCGCGCTGGCACTTGCCGTACCCGATCGAAGCGGTCGAGGTGATCGACTTCTCGCAGGTCAAGACCTTCGAGATCGGTTATCGCAACAGCACGCGCAACAAGAAGGACGAGGAAGCGACGATGCTCACGGACGACGAGAACATCATCGACGTGATGTTCGCCGTCCAGTACAACCTGCGCAGCGCCGAGGACTACGTCTTCAACAACCGCAAGCCCGACCAGATCGTCCCGTTCGTGGCCGAATCGGCGATCCGCGAGGTGGTGGGCCGCAGCAAGATGGATTACGCGCTCTACGGCGGCCGCGAGAACATCGCCAACGAGACGCAAAAGCTCATGCAGGCGATGCTGGACAACTACGGCACCGGGGTGATCGTGCAGAACGTGACGATCCAGCAGGTGCTCCCACCCGACAAGGTGCAGGCGGCGTTCGACGACGCCGTGAAGGCCGGGCAGGATCGCGAGCGCCTGAAGAACGAGGGCGAGGCTTACGCCAACGACGTCGTCCCGCGCGCGCGCGGCATGGCGTCGCGCCTGCTGCAGGAAGCGGAGGGCTACAACACCGAAGTCGTGCAGCGCGCGCAGGGCGATGCCGAGCGCTTCAAGCAGATCCTGGTCGAGTACAACAAGGCACCGGCGGTCACGCGCGACCGCCTTTACATCGACATGATGCAATCGGTGCTGGGCAATACGACCAAAGTGCTGGTCGACCAGAAGAACGCGGGCAACCTGCTGTCGCTGCCGCTGGACCGGCTGCTCCAGCAGGGCGGCGCCGCGACCGCCGGCACGGCACAGGATGCGTCGTCCACTCGCACGGGTCCAAGCTCGCCCACCACCCCCGTGCCGGATGCCGCGCTGTCCATCGACGCGAGCCGGCGCGACGCGCTGCGTAATCGCGAGGGCCGCTAGCATGCGCATCGGCATGCCGCTTCTCGCCCTGCTCGTCGCGATCCTGCTGGTCGCGTCGCAGTCGCTCTACACGGTGGACCAGCGCAAGTACGCCGTGAAGCTGCAGCTCGGCGAATTCGTCGACACCAAGGCGGAGCCAGGCCTCTACTTCAAGGTCCCGCTGCTGCAGAACGTGAAGTTCTACGACCGCGTCAACCTGACATTGGACAATCCGGATCCCGACCGGATGACCACGTCGGAGAAGAAGCCGCTGCTCGTCAACTTCATCGTGCTGTGGCGCATCGCCGACGTGCGGCTCTACTACCGCTCGGTGCAGGGCGACGAGGAAGTGGCGCGCCGGCGGCTCATGCAGACGGTGCGTGCGAACCTCGCCGAGGAGTTCAACAAGCGCGACGTGCACGCCGCGATCTCCACCGATCGCGACAAGATCACGGCGGCCACGCGCGACAAGGCCGACGCCGATGCGCGCAAGATCGGGGTGCAGATTGTCGACGTCCGCCTGCGCCGCGTGGAGCTGCCGCCGGACGTGACCGGCCCGGTGTACCAACGGATGGAATCGGAACGTCGCCGCGTCGCGAACGAATCGCGCTCGCTGGGTGCCGCAGAATCCGAGCGCATTCGCGCCGATGCCGATCGCCAGCGCCAGGTCATCCTCGCCGACGCCTATCGCCAGAGCCAGAAGATCAAGGGCGACGGCGACGCGAAAGCCTCCGCGATCTACGCGCAGGCGTACGGCCAGAACCCGGAATTCTTCGCCTTCTATCGCAGCCTCGAGGCCTACAAGGCCACGTTCCGCAGCAAGGGCGACATGATGGTGCTCGACCCGAGCGCCGACTTCTTCCAGTACTTCAAGCAATACGGGGCGAGCCGCGCGGCGCGGCCGCCCGCGAAGTGACCCGGCAGGCCGGCGGCGACGGTCGTGGTCGACCTTCTCTGGACTTCGCTCGCGCTCGTCCTGGTGCTCGAGGGCCTGCTCCCGCTCGTTGCGCCGCGCGTGTGGCGTGACGCCTTCCGGCGCCTGACCGAGCTCACCGACGGCCAGCTGCGCTTCGTCGGTCTCGCGGCCATCGCCACGGGCATGATCGCCCTGCTGCTCCTGCAGAATGCGTAACTGGATCCTCCCCGAGGCGATCGACGACGTGCTGCCGCACGAGGCGGCGCGCCTCGAGGCGCTGCGTCGCACGCTGCTCGATCATTTCGCCGCGGCTGGCTACCGGCTCGTGCGGCCGCCGCTCATCGAGCACATCGAATCCCTGTTGACCGGCAGCGCGCGCGACCTCGACTTGCAGACGTTCAAGGTGGTCGATCCGCTGTCCGGGCGGCTGCTCGGCGTGCGCGCGGACCTGACGCCGCAGGTCGCACGCATCGATGCGCACCTGCTGAACGAGCCCGGCGTCACGCGCCTGTGCTACGCCGGCAGCGTGCTGCGCACCATGCCCGCCGCGGTCGGCGGCACGCGCGAAGTCATGCAGATCGGCGCAGAGCTCTTCGGGGAGCCGGCGATCACGGGTGACCGCGAAGTCATCGGGCTCCTCATCAGCGCGCTCGACGCCGTCGGCCTGCATGGGCTGCATCTCGACCTTGGCCACGTCGGCATCTATCGTGCGCTCGCGCATGGCGCGGGCCTGACGGGCAACGGAACGGAAGAGCTGTACGACGCGGTGCGCACGAAAGACGTGCCGGGCGTCGAAGGGCTCACGGCACGCCTGCCGGGTGCGTGGCGCGACGCGCTGCGCGCGTTGCCCGCGCTCTACGGACCGGCCGCTCAGGTGCTCGCGCAAGCGCGCGCCACGCTGCCCGACACGCCGCCGATCGCCAACGCGCTCGCCGCGCTCGACGCGCTGGCGCACGCCGCCGAACCGGGCGTCGACGCGCTGCACGTCGACCTCGCGGACCTGCGGGGCTATCACTACCAGAACGGCGCGATCTTCTCGGTGTTCGTCGCCGGCGAGCCGTCCGCCATCGGCAACGGCGGGCGCTACGACGGCATCGGCAAGGCATTCGGCCGCGCGCGTCCGGCCACGGGGTTCACGTTCGATCTGCGGCAGCTTGCCAGCGTGATCGCGCGCGCCGGTTGACCGCTTCTTCCAATATCGGGCCATCATGGGCAAGAACGTAGTCGTCATCGGCGCGCAGTGGGGCGACGAAGGCAAGGGCAAGATCGTCGACTGGCTCACCGAGAGCGCGCAGGGTGTGGTGCGCTTCCAGGGCGGCCACAACGCGGGTCATACGCTCGTCATCGGCGGACGCAAGACGATCCTGCGCCTCATTCCGTCCGGCGTGTTGCGCGCAGGTGTCGCCATCTACATCGGCAACGGCGTCGTGCTCTCCCCTGCCGCACTCGTGCAGGAGATCGGCGAGCTCGAAGGCGCCGGCGTGGAGCTGCGCTCGCGGCTGCGCATCTCGCCGGCGTGCCCGCTCGTGCTGCCGATCCACGTGGCGCTCGACCAGGCCCGCGAAGTCGCACTCGGTGACGAGAAAGTCGGCACCACCGGCCGCGGTATCGGCCCCGCCTACGAGGACAAGATCGCGCGCCGCGCACTGCGCGTGCAGGACCTGCTCGACCCCGCGCGCTTCGCCGCCAAGCTCGAGCGGCTGCTCGACTTGCACAACTTCATGCTCGAGCATTACTACCATCGCGCGCCGTTGGCCTTCGCGCAGGTGCGCGACGAAACGCTCGCGCTGGCCGACGGCATCGCGCCCATGGTGGCCGATGTGGCCGGTCTCATCCAGGCGGCGCGCGGGCGCGGCGAATCGCTGCTGTTCGAAGGCGCGCAGGGCGCATTGCTCGACATCGACCACGGCACGTATCCGTACGTCACCAGCTCCAACTGCATCGCCGGCGCAGCAGCGTCGGGCACGGGCATCGGGCCCCAGCTGCTCGATTACGTGCTCGGCATCGTCAAGGCCTACACCACGCGGGTCGGCACCGGCCCGTTTCCGACCGAGCTCAAGGACGAGGTCGGCGCGGCGCTTGCGCAGCGTGGCGCGGAATTCGGCTCGGTCACCGGACGCCCGCGCCGCTGCGGATGGCTCGACATTGCGCTCCTCCGCCGCTCCTTCGAGCTCAACGGCGTCGACGGCATGTGCATCACGAAGCTCGACGTGCTCGACGGCATGCGCGAGATCCGGCTGTGCACGCACTACCTCGTCGACGGCCGTGAGGTCGATCGCATTCCGACCGGTGCCGAAGCGGTCGCGCGCTGCGAGCCGGTCTACGAGACGCTGCCCGGCTGGTCGGAGAGCACGGTGGGAGCCCGCTCGTTCGACGCGCTGCCACAGGCGGCGCGCGATTACCTCAAGCGCGTCGAGCAACTGACGGGCGTGCCGATCGCCATGGTGTCCACCGGGCCCGATCGCAGCGAGACGATCCTGGTCCAGCATCCTTTCGAGTAGACTTGCGCGCCTGGCGGCCGTTGGCGTGCCGCCGCCCCCATCTTCCGCGACCACGACGCCGGAGCGCACGCCCATGCCCGCCAGCCTGCATGTCACCTGGGAGGCGTACAACGCGCTGGTCGAGCGTCTGGCGCTCATCGTCCACGACTCCGGCTTCGCGTTCGACCAGGTCATCTGCATCGCGCGCGGCGGCTTGCGCGTCGGTGACGTGCTGTCGCGCATCTTCAGCCAGCCGCTCGCGATCCTGTCCACCCATTCGTACACCGCCGAAGGCGGCACGGTGCGCGGTGACCTGGTGATTGCGGAGCACATGACGATGACCAAGCCGCGCCTGGGCGGTCGCGTGCTGCTCGTCGACGACATGGTCGACTCCGGGCACACGCTCGAAGCGGTCTACAACGAGCTGCCGCGGCGCTTTCCGCACATCGTCGAGCTCAGGACCGCCGTGCTGTGGTGGAAGGCGTGCTCGGTGTTCAAGCCCGATTTCTCGGTCGAGTACCTCCCCGACAATCCCTGGATCCACCAGCCGTTCGAGGTGTACGACGACCTCGGTGCCGACGGGCTGCGCCGCCGCCTGTCGGCAGCCGCCGGGCAGACGGCCACGACGGCCTAGCGCCGCCTGTACCGGCCTGCGGCCGCTTGCTATGCTCGCCGGCCGGGGGCAGCTCGACCGGTTCGCACCGACATCCCGGCGGCCGCGGTCCATCGGCGCCGTGCGAACAACAACGAGGGAGATCGACGATGCGCGCAATCGGGATGGCGTTGGTTGCAGCCGCGCTATCGGGTGCAGCCATGGCCGACGCCGGCTATTTCCAGGGCGTCACGCCCCGGCCGGCGGACGTCTACTCGTTTCCATCGAGCCTCACCGTCACGCGATCCGCGCAACCAGGCGGCAACGGCGCACTGGTGCCTGCGCTCTACACGCACGTGTCCACCGACCGCGAGACGCAATCGCTCGAGTGGGCGAACCTCACGATCCTCAACAATCGTTCGGATCATGGCTACAACGTCGCCGTATACGGCCAGGCCAACAAGTACGGGCTGGGACCGACATGGGGCGGGGTGTTCGAGGCGCAGGATGCACGCGGCAGCGGCGCGCTATGGGGCCTCGAGGTCGACGCGTTCACCACCGGGCCGTCGCGCTTCAAGCAGACGGGCGGCGGCGATCGCATCGGCGTCGGCGTGGTGGTCGGGCGCGCGTTCGGACAGGGACCCACCGCGACCGTCGATTACGGCGTATGGCTCCTGCCCAACATGCTGCAGGACAGCGAGGCCGACGTGAACTTCGGCGTCATGGTCTCCACGCAATGTCGCTACGCATGTTTCGCAATGCGCGCCGGCAACAAGCTCGCGTGGGAAGAGTCGGCGCAGATCGCCAGCAAGTACGACGCGAGCACGGGGCGCTGGGGCCTGTACAACGGCGACAACCCGGTGTTCGAGGTCAACGTGCAGACCGGCGAGATCCGCGTCGGGGGGCGTCCGGTGAAGGTCGAGTTCCAGTGACAGCCCGGTTGGCAGCACTGATCCAGTCCGATCCGCTGCACGGAAACGCGTGACGCTGAGCGTCAAGGCGCTCGTGTTCGACGTGTTCGGCACGCTGGTCGACTGGCGCACGTCGGTCGCCCGCGAAACCGAGCGCCTCCTCTCGCCACTCGGCGTGCGGCTCGACTGGCTCGATTTCGCGGATGCCTGGCGCGCGCAATACCAGCCCGCGATGGAGGACGTGCGCAGCGGCCGCCTGCCGTTCTGCAAACTCGACGTGCTGCACCGGCGCAACCTGGACATCGTGCTGCGTGAGCGTGGGCTCGAGCACGTCGATGAAGCAACGCGCGCTGCGCTCAATCTCGCCTGGCATCGGCTCGATGCCTGGCCCGACGTGCGCGCAGGACTCGAACGCCTGCGCGCGCGCTATCGCATCGCGCCCTGCTCCAACGGCAACATCTCGCTGATGGTCGACCTTGCGCGGTACAACGCGTTGACCTGGGATGCCATCCTCGGCGCCGAGCTCGCGCGCGACTACAAGCCGAAGCCGGTGGTCTACCTCTCCGCGGCTGCGGCGTTCGACTGCACGCCCGGCGAGACGATGATGGTGGCCGCGCACTCTTCCGATCTTGCAGCCGCTGCGCAAGCCGGACTGCGCACGGCGTTCGTGGCGCGTCCCGACGAAGCGGGGCCTGGAAAGAGCGAGCAGGCGGCGCACGTGCCGGTCGACCTGTCCGCCGCGGACCTTGGCGACCTCGCCGACCAGCTCGGCTGCTGATCGCGCGAACTTCCCTGGCCGACCGGGATCCAGAAGCACAAAGCCGCCGGGACCGGCGGCCTTGCTTCGATCATGTATCTTGGTGCCCAGAAGAGGACTCGAACCTCCACAGTCTTGCGACCGCTAGGACCTGAACCTAGTGCGTCTACCAATTCCGCCATCTGGGCGCGGAACCATCTATTTTAAAAGAGTAAATTTCTCTTGTCAAAATCAAGCAAGAAGCGCGACGGCACCAGCGACCGCGACATTCCAACCCGCAGCGACATTCTGGAAGCGCTGGAGGACGCCGGCGTCCCACTGCCTCCTGCCGAGCTGGCCGACCGGCTGCAGGTGGGGCGACGCGAGCGCGAAGCCTTCGCAGAGCGCATCGCCGAGCTCGTGCGCCGCGGAGACGCGCTGCAGAACCGCAAGGGCGAGGTCTGCCTGACCGCCAAGCTCGATCTCATCACCGGCACGGTGCAGGGTCATCCGGATGGCTTCGGTTTCGTGGTCCCCGACGCCGGTGGTTCCGACCTCTTCCTCTCCGCGCACGAGATGCACAAGGCGCTGCATGGTGACAAGGTCGCCGCCAAAGTGACCGGCATCGACCGGCGCGGGCGCCCGGAAGGCGAGATCGTCGAAGTGCTCGCGCGCGCGAACCGCGAGATCGTCGGCCGGCTGCACGAGAAGGGCGGCGTGTGGTTCGTCGAGGCGGAGAACCGTCGCATCAACCAGGATTTCCTGGTGCCGCCCGACGAGCGCGGTGGAGCGAAGCCCGGCGAGGTGGTCGTGATCGAGGTCGTGCAGCAGCCGACGTTGCACGGCGAGGCGGTGGCGCGCGTGAAGGAAGTGCTCGGCAGCGCCACCGATCCAGGCATCGAGATCGAGATCGCGCTGCGCAAGCACGACCTGCCGTTCGAGTTTTCCAAGGCCGCTCGGAAGGCCGCGAAAGCCCTGCCGTCCGAGGTCATGCCGGCCGAGCGCAAGGGCCGCATCGACCTCACCGGGCTGCCGCTCGTGACCATCGACGGAGAGACCGCGAAGGACTTCGACGACGCGGTATGGTGCGAGCGCGAGGGCCGCGGCTTCCGGCTGATCGTCGCGATCGCCGACGTGTCGCATTACGTGCGCGACGGCGACGCCATCGACGCCGACGCGCGCGAGCGCGGAACGTCCGTGTACTTCCCGCGCCGCGTCATCCCCATGTTGCCCGAAGCGCTGTCGAACGAGCTGTGCTCGCTCAAGCCGGACGTCGACCGGCTGTGCATGGCGTGCGACATGCGCATCGACGCGCGTGGCGCGATCAAGCGCTACGAGTTCTATCCGGCCGTGATGCATTCCGCTGCGCGGCTCACGTACACGCAGGTGTGGGGCTGGCTGTCGGAGCCGGCAAGTGCGAAGGGCCGGCGCGACAAGTCGCTGCTGCCTCATCTGCAGGACCTCTACGCGCTCTACCACGTTCTCGCGGCGGCACGCGAGCGGCGCGGGGCGATCGACTTCGAGACGGTGGAGCTCGCGCTCGAATTCGACGACAAGGGCAAGATCGTGCGCATCGTGCCCGCACCGCGCAACGACGCGCACAAGCTGATCGAGGAATGCATGCTCGCCGCCAACGTCTGCGCGGCCAACTATCTCGCGGAGCACGAGCAGCCGGCGCTGTATCGCGTCCACGAAGGCCCGCCGCCCGACAAGCTCACCGCGCTGCGCGAGTTTCTCGCCGGCAGCGCGCTGTCGTTGGGCGGAGGAGACGAGCCGAGCGCCGCTGACTACGCGAAGCTCATCGCCTCCATCCAGAAGCGCCCGGACTTCGCGCTGCTCCAGACGGTGCTGCTGCGCTCGCTCTCGCAGGCGCAGTACAGCCCGGAGAACGTCGGCCACTTCGGTCTCGCGTACGACGCGTACGCGCATTTCACCTCGCCGATCCGCCGCTATCCCGACCTGCTCGTGCATCGGGCGATCAAGGCGGTTGTCGCGGGCAAGCGCTACACGCCTTCCGGAATGACGTGGGCCGAGCTCGGGGTGCACACGTCGATGACCGAGCGCCGTGCCGACGACGCGTCGCGCGACGTGCTGCAATGGCTGAAGTGCTACTACATGCAGGACAAGGTGGGCGAGACGTTCACCGGGACCATCAGCGGCGTGGCGAGCTTCGGCATCTTCGTCACGCTCGATGGGCTCAACATCGATGGCCTGGTGCACGTCACGGAGCTTGGTCGCGACTACTTCCATTTCGACCAGGTGCGACACGCGATGATCGGCGAGCGCAGCGGACGCGTGTTCCAGCTCGCCGGGCGCGTGTCGGTCACGATCGCACGCGTCGACCTGGAGCGGGCGAAGATCGACTTCACGCTGGCCAGCGACACCGCGGCCAGCGGCGTTCCTGTCTCGACGGTCCAGGGCACGACGGATCGGCCGGCGTACGCCGAGCCGCTCGACCTCGAAAGCGCCGGGCCGCGGGGCGCGCGCGCTGCCAGGCAGATGCGTGCGCCCGACGCCTCGCGCGAGCGCCGCTCACCGCGGGGCAAGCGACGGCGCTAAAGGTCATCCCCGCGCAGGCGGGGATCCACTGGCGTCACGGCACAACGACGCCGGGCCCCCGCCTTTGCGGGGGCGACATGCATCCGTATCGCGAGCCCGATCGCCTTACTTCGGCCGCTTGAGCTCCGGCTGCGGCGTCATGCGCAGGTACGGCCGCAGCGTGTTCCACCCCTTGGGAAACTTCTGCTTGAGCACCTCGGGGTCCTGCAGCGACGGCACGATCACGACGTCGTCGCCAGGCTTCCAGTTGCCGGGCGTTGCGACGCTGTTGTACTCCGTGAGCTGGAGCGAGTCGATCACGCGCAGGATCTCGTCGAAGTTGCGGCCGGTCGACGCGGGATAGGTGATGATCAGCCGGATCTTCTTGGCCGGGTCGATCACGAACAGCGAGCGCACGGTCTGCGTGGCGTTCGCGTTGGGGTGGATCATGTCGTAGAGCATCGCGACCTTGCGGTCCGGGTCGGCGATGATCGGGAAGTTGACGCGCGTCTTCTGCGTGTCGTTGATGTCGTCGATCCACTTGCGGTGCGAATCGACGGGATCGACGGACAGCGCGATCGCCTTCACGTTGCGCTTCGCGAACTCGTCCTTGAGCTTGGCGGTGAGGCCGAGCTCGGTCGTGCACACCGGCGTGAAATCCGCTGGATGCGAGAACAGCACGCCCCAGCTGTCACCGAGCCATTCGTGGAAGTGAATCGTGCCTTCGCTCGATTCCTGCGTGAAATCGGGAGCGGTGTCGCCCAGTCGCACTGCCATGTGAGCCTCCTCGGAAAGAATGCCGGGTGAACCCGTTATGGTAAGCCAACCGCGCCCGCCGCACTAAGCCTGTTGGCGCTATCCATAGTGCCGCATGGGTCTCCCGGGACGAAGCGTGTGCCTGCCTGCCGTTAGAATGGCGCTGGACCGCATCACGCATGAGACGCCCTCCCGACGCGCCGCCCGGCGCACCGCTCGACCTGGTGGTCCAGGCACCGGTGATCGCGCCGGAGGATGTCGACACCCTGGTGCTCCTCACCGGCGCACAAGGCACCGATGTGCCGCAGCGTGCCGGCAACGACGCAGTGCGCCTGCTCGAGGTCACGAGCACGGACGGGCTCGACCCGGCGGCGGCCGCGGCCGGCTACGACGTCGGGCTGGTGCCGCACGACCGACTGCTCGAACGCGTGCGCCTGGTGGCGTTCGACATGGATTCGACGCTCATCGCGATCGAATGCATCGACGAGATCGCCGACCTTCACGGCATCAAGCCACAAGTCGCCGCGATCACGGCGAGCGCGATGCGCGGCGAGATCGACTTTCCGGAGAGCTTGCGCCGGCGCGTGGCGTTGCTCGAGGGCCTCCCCGAAGCGGCGCTTGGGCAGGTGTACGACGAGCGACTCGTGCTCACGCACGGGGCAGAGCGCATGCTCGCGGGCTTCGCCGACGTCGGCGCCCGCTTCCTCCTGGTGTCGGGCGGCTTCACCTTCTTCACCGAGCGCCTGCGCGAGCGCCTGGGGCTGCACTACACGGCATCGAACGAGCTGGAAGTCGCCAATGGCGTGCTGACCGGACGGATCCTCGGTCCGATCGTCGACGCGGCAGCGAAGGCCGAGGCGCTGCGGGTGCGCGCACAGGCGCTGCGCGGAACCGATGGACTGGTCGTGGCCCTCGGCGACGGCGCGAACGACGTGCCGATGTTGCGCGCGGCCGACGTGTCGATCGCCTTTCGTGCGAAGCCCGTGGTGCGCGCAGCGGCCACCCATGCCATCGACCACTGCGGCCTCGATGCGGCGCTCAACCTCTTCGGCTGAGCCGGACCTTACAGCGCGAGCGTGCGCAGGAACGCGGTGAGGTCGAAGACGGCGAGCACCGCGAGCGTCGCGATGGTGATCAGCATGCCGTAGACCCGGCCGAACGAAGCGCCCGGCCGCGCCGACACGCCGACGGCGTGCAGCAGGCGGCCCACCACGAGCGCGATGCCGCAGCCATGCAGCATCACCGGGCTCGCGCGGTTGAGCTCGGCGACGAGCAGCAGGAGAAGCACGGGCAGCGCCCATTCCACCGCGTTGCCGTGCACGCGCACTGCCTGCTGCAGCGACCCCTGGCCGCCGTCCCCCAGGCCGACGCGCAGGCGCCGGCGCATGGTCACCACGCGCGTCCCGAGCGCGATCAGCAGGAATGCGACGAGTGCCGCATACAGCGCCGTGATGGCGGGCATGGGCGCGGGATTCATGCGCTAGACCTCGTCCATCCAGGCCAGCTGAATCGCCTCGAGGATCTTCTCGCCGGAATGCCGGGGATCGTCGTCGAAGCCGGGCAGCGCGCGCACCCAGTTGAACAGGTCGGTGAAGCGCACCGCGCGCGGATCGACGTCCGGATGCGCCTCGGCGAGCGCGATCGCGATGTCGCGCGAATCGGTCCATTTGAGCGCCATGGCCGTGCCCTCAGCGGGCTTCCTTCGCATAGTTGATCGTGTACTTGGGGATTTCCACCGTGAGATCCGCATCCTCGACGATGGCCTGGCAGGACAGGCGCGACACGGGCGTGAGCCCCCATGCACGATCGAGGAGGTCTTCCTCGTCCTCGGACGCATCCGGCAGCGTGTCGTAACCTTTGCGCACGATGACGTGGCAAGTCGTGCACGCGCAGGACTTCTCGCACGCATGCTCCACCTCGATGCCCTGCTCGAGCAGGTTGTCGAGCAGCGACATGCCGCTCTTGGCCTCGAACGTCCTGCCTTCGGGACACAGCTCGGCGTGCGGCAGCACCTCGATGGTGGGCATCAGCGGCGATCCAGCGCGAGGTCGTCCACCCGCTTGCCGGCCAGCGCACGCGCCACGCCGCGGTCCATGCGACGGGCGGCGAACGGCTCCGTCGCCGCGTTCAGCGCTGCGACGGCCCCGGCAAGCGCGCTGCGGTCGCTGCCCTCACGCGCCACCCGCACCGCGTCGAGCGCATGGTTGATGGCGTCGGACTCTTCGGGTGTCAGCAGATCGGCGTCGAGCGCCAGTGCGCTTTGCGTCGCTTCGATCATGCGATCGGCTTCCACCTGCGCTTCGGCGAGCGCGCGCGCCGTCATGTCGTCGGCGGCATTGGCGAACGAGTCCTGCAGCATGCGCGCGATCTCGGCGTCGGTCAGTCCGTACGAAGGCTTCACCGTGATCGCAGCTTCCACGCCCGTGGTTGCTTCGCGCGCGCTCACGTCGAGCAACCCGTCCGCATCCACCGCGAACGTGACGGCGATGCGCGCAGCGCCCGCGGCCATCGGTGGAATGCCCTTGAGCTCGAAGCGCGCGAGCGAACGGCAGTCGGCGACCTTCTCCCGCTCGCCTTGCACGACATGGATGGCCATGGCGGTCTGGCCGTCCTTGAACGTCGTGAATTCCTGCCGCCGCGTGACGGGAATGGTCGAATTGCGCGGGATGATTTTCTCGGTGAGCCCGCCCATGGTCTCGAGCCCGAGCGAGAGCGGAATCACGTCGAGCAGCAGCCAGTCGTCCGATGACGCCCGATTGCCCGCGAGCTTGTCGGCCTGCACCGCCGCGCCGAGCGCCACCACCTCGTCGGGATTGAGGTTGAGCAGCGGCGGCTGGCCGAAGAGCTCGGCGACCGCGCGGCGCACCTGCGGCATGCGCGTGGCGCCGCCCACGAGCACGACGCCTTTGATGTCGGCCGGGGCGAGATGCGCATCGCGCAATGCGCGCCGCACGGGCTGCAGCGTCTTCTGCACCAGCGTGCGCGTGATCGCGGTGAACGTGTCCTTGTCCAGCATGACGTTGATCGACTCGCCGCTCGACAACCTGGCGACGATCGGTGCCGCATCGTGGCCGGTCAGCATCTCCTTCGCCTCGCGGCAGCGCACGAGCAGCAGGCGCGCATCCGCGGGTCCGAGCGGCGGTAATCCCGCGGTTTCGATCAGCCAGCAGAACACGCGATGGTCGAAGTCGTCACCGCCAAGCGCCGAGTCGCCGTTGGTGGCGAGCACCTCGAAGACGCCGCGCGTCAGGCGGAGGATCGAGATGTCGAAGGTGCCGCCGCCCAGGTCGTACACCGCGTAGACCCCCTCCGACGCGTTGTCGAGGCCGTACGCCAGCGCAGCAGCCGTCGGCTCGTTCAGCAGGCGCAGCACCGGCAGGCCGGCGAGTGCGGCCGCATCCTTGGTCGCCTGCCGTTGCGCATCGTCGAAATACGCGGGCACCGTGATGACGGCGCCATCGACCGCGCCGCCCAGCGCGGCTTCGGCGCGGTACCGCAGCGCGCGCAGGATCTCCGCCGACACCTCCACCGGCGACTTGACGCCGGCACGCGTGACGAGACGCAGCATGCCGGGCGCGTCGGCGAAGCGATAGGGAAAGCGGTGTGCATCGGCCAGATCGGCAAGCCCGCGGCCCATCAGGCGTTTCACCGAAACGATCGTGTTGCCCGGATCGACCGCCTGCTGCGCCATCGCGGCATAGCCCGCCTGCACGGCGTCGGGCGCATAGCGCACGACCGAAGGAACCAGCGGACGACCCTCGTCGTCCGGCAGCACGACGGCGGTGCCGTTGCGGACCGTCGCGACGAGCGAATGCGTGGTGCCGAGGTCGATGCCCACGGCCCGCCTGCGCGCGTGTGGCAGCGGCGAGGCGCCCGGCTCGGCGATCTGGAACAGCGCCATCACGCCCCCGCCGCTTCGTCGAGCGCAGCGTCGAGCTCGGCGAGGTCTTCGTTCACCTTGTGCAGGAAGCGCAACTCGCGCACCACGCCGCGAGCGGCGGCGTAATCGTGCCGCTCGTCGAGCAACTGGACGAGCACGGCCTGCAGCTCGCGCACCTCCGTGCGCACGCCGTCGACGATGGCCGCCAGCGTGCGCGCGTCGTGCGCACTCGCCGCCGCGGAGGCCTCCTCGCGCCGCTCGAGCTGCCGCTCCAGGAAGTCGAGCGGCAGACGGGTGTCGGTCTCATCGCGCGCATCGATGCCGTGCAGGGTCAACAGGTATTCGGCGCGCGTGACCGGCTCGCGGAGCGCGCGATACGCTTCGTTCACGCGCGCGGACGCCTGTAGCGCAAGCCTGCGCTCGGCGTCGGTGCCGTCCGCGTAACGATCGGGATGGACCTTGGACTGCAGGCGCCGATACGCGGCGTCGAGCGCGGCGCCATCGAGCGCGAAGCGCTCGGGCAGGTCGAACAGCGCGAAATGATTGCAGGAGAAGTCGAGCATGGGAATCAGGCCCGACCCCGGGGCCTAAGCGGCGAGGACGCCTAGACGTTGAACGATTCCCCGCAGCCGCATTCGTCCTTCACGTTGGGGTTGTTGAACTTCAGGCCTTCGTTCAGGCCTTCGCGCGTGAAGTCGAGCTCGAGACCTTCGAGATACGGCAGGCTCTTCGGATCCACGACGACCGTGACGCCGTGGCTTTCGAAGCGCACGTCCTCCGGCTGCAGGTCGTCCGCGTACTCGAGCTTGTAGGCAAGGCCCGAGCAGCCGGACGTGCGAACCCCGAGGCGCAGCCCGACGCCCTTGCCGCGCCGCGCGAGCTGGCCGGCGACGTGGCGCGCGGCCGCTTCGGTGAGTGTGATGGCCATGGTGACGTTCTCTCGGCTAGGCGATGTCCGGCGGCATCAGTCGCCGGGCTGGGAAACCGGATGCGCGTACGCAGGCGCGTTGGCCTCCACCGACGGTTCGACCTGCTCGTCCTCGTCCTGATGCTTCGCGCGATAGTCCGCGACCGCGGCCTTGATCGCGTCCTCGGCGAGGATCGAGCAATGGATCTTCACGGGCGGCAATGCGAGCTCCTCGGCGATCTGCGTGTTGCGGATGCTCATCGCCTGGTCGAGGGTCTTGCCCTTCACCCATTCGGTGACGAGCGACGACGACGCGATGGCCGAGCCGCAGCCGTAGGTCTTGAACTTGGCGTCCTCGATGACGCCGTCCTTGCCCACGCGAATTTGCAGCTTCATCACGTCGCCGCACGCGGGCGCGCCGACCATGCCGGTGCCGACGGCCTCGTCGTCCTTCTTGAACGACCCGACGTTGCGCGGATTTTCGTAGTGGTCGATGACCTTGTCGCTGTATGCCATTGCATTCTCCTAATGCGCCGCCCATTCGATGCTGTTCAGGTCGACGCCTTCTTTGTACATTTCCCACAGCGGGGAGAGCTCGCGCAGCTTCTCGACCTTGCGCTGCATCAGGTCGACGACGTAGTCGATCTCCTGCTCGGTCGTGAAGCGGCCCACGGTGAAGCGGATGGAGCTGTGCGCCAGCTCGTCGCTGCGGCCGAGCGCACGCAGCACGTACGACGGCTCCAGCGAAGCGGAGGTGCAGGCCGAGCCGGACGACACCGCGACGTCCTTGATCGCCATGATCAGGCTCTCGCCTTCGACGAAGTTGAAGCTCACGTTCAGGTTGTGCGGAACGCGCTGCTCGATGTCGCCGTTGAGATAGACCTCCTCGATCTGCGACAGACCGTTCCACAGCCGGTCGCGCAGCATGCGGATGCGCTCGTTGTCGGTGGCCATGTCCAGCTTCGCAAGGCGAAACGCCTCGCCCATGCCGACGATCTGGTGCGTCGGCAGCGTGCCCGAGCGCATGCCGCGCTCGTGGCCCCCGCCGTGCATCTGGGCTTCGATGCGCACGCGCGGCTTGCGACGCACGTAGAGCGCGCCCACGCCTTTGGGGCCGTAGGTCTTGTGGGCCGAGAACGACATGAGATCGACCTTCAGCGCGGCCAGATCAACCGGGATCTTGCCGGTGGCTTGCGCGGCGTCGACATGGAAGATGATGCCGCGCGAGCGCAGCAGCTCACCCATGCGCGGGATGTCCTGGATGACGCCGATCTCGTTGTTGACGTACATCACCGACACGACGCTCGTATCCGGCCGCAGGGCCGCCTCGAACGCGGCGAAATCGACCAGGCCGTTCGGCAGCACGTCGAGGTATGTCACCTCGAAACCTTCGCGCTCGAGCTCGCGCATCGTGTCGAGCGTGGCCTTGTGCTCGGTCTTTACGGTGACGAGGTGCTTGCCGCGATCCTTGTAGAAATGCGCGGCGCCCTTGAGCGCGAGATTGATCGACTCGGTTGCGCCCGACGTCCACACGAGCTCTTTGGGATCGCAGTTGACCAGCGCGGCGACGTTCTCGCGCGCTTCCTCCACCGCCTTCTCCGTTTCCCAGCCGAACGCGTGCGAGCGCGACGCCGGGTTGCCGAAGTGCTCGGTCAGGTACGGGATCATCTTCGCGGCGACGCGCGGGTCGACCGGCGTCGTGGCGGAATAGTCGAGGTAGATCGGCAGCTTCATCGGTATGGCGCGAATGGAGTGAGAGTCAAAGCACGTCGGCGGATTCGGGCGCCGGATCGCCCACGCTGGCCCGGCGGTGGTCCTGCAGCACCTGCACCTCGCTCGACTGGGCGCGTTGCTCCTGCTGGCGCACGAGCTCCGCGAGCGTCACCGAATCGAGGAACGAGAAGATGTGGTTGTTGAGGCTCGCCCACAACTCGTGGGTCATGCACCGGCGGTCGTCGTGACAGTTCTCGCGGCCGCCGCATTGGGTCGCGTCGATCGGCTCGTCGACGGCCGTGATGATTTCGGCCACGGACAGCTCGCCGGCCGCCCGGGCGAGGTTGTACCCGCCACCCGGTCCGCGCACGCTGTCCACCAGACCGTGGCGGCGCAGCTTGCCGAAGAGTTGCTCCAGATACGAGAGCGAAATCCGTTGCCGCTCGGACACGGCCGCCAAGGTGACCGGACCGCCCGATCCGTGCAGGGCGACGTCGATCATGGCAGTGACCGCAAAACGGCCTTTGGTGGTCAGGCGCATGGTGTGTCCGCGAGTGAGTCCGGTTTCAGGACCGTCGGCTTGAACGGTTGTCCAAGACAATCGCCATCCTAGAATACCTGAATAATTTAGTCAACTTCTGCCGATTCAAGTTCACTCGAGCATCTTGTTGATCTGCTGCGGGTCGAAGGCGTCCGCGATCGCCTTGGCCTCGGCGCAGTCGACACCACCCCGCTGAAGCAACGTCACGAGCCGGTTGAAGCGCTCCTCGGTCACGGCCGCATGGTCGAGCAGCTGATGGATCGCCTGCACGATCGGGTCGTTGAGATCCGACCCCATGCCGTAGGCCGAGAATTTCATCTTGGCCGCGGTGGCCTCGCGCTTCTCCTGCTGCTCGGGTGTGGTCACCCGGGCCGGAATGCCCACGGCCGTGGCGTTCGCGGGCACGTCGCGCACGACGACGGCGTTGGAGCCGACCTTGGCACCGTCACCGACCAGGATCGGGCCGAGGATCTTGGCGCCGGCACCCACCACGACATTGCGCCCGAGCGTGGGGTGGCGCTTGCCCGGCGTCCACGAGGTACCGCCCAGCGTGACGCCGTGATAGAGCGTGGAGTCGTCGCCGATCTCGGCGGTCTCGCCGATGACCACGCCCATGCCGTGGTCGATGAACACGCGCCGGCCGATCGCCGCACCCGGATGGATCTCGATCCCGGTAGCGAACCGCGACCAGTGCGCGAGCCACCGGGCAAGCCAGCGAAAGCCGTGGCGCCAGAGCGGGTGGGTGACCGCCCGGTGCCAGACCAGCGCGTGCAGGCCCGGATAGCAGGTCAGCACCTCCCAATTGGTGCGCGCCGCCGGGTCCCGGTCGAAAACCGCATGGATGTCTTCGCGCAGCCGATCGAACATGCGAGCCATTTTAGCAAAGTCGACTGAATCACTCGGCTATTGCCACACCAGGGCGGCTGGGCGGGCGGCGCTAGGCCACTCGCTCAGCGCAGGGTGATCGCGACGAGGATCAGCCCCGCCATCGCGATGGCGAACACGAACAGGTAGAAGATCCCGATGAATCCAGCCCGCAGCAGCACGCCGATCCAGCCGCCGCCATAGACGTTCTTGATCGACAGCAGCAGGTACGTGGCGATCCACAGGCTGAGCGCCGCGCGCACGGGCCCGAGCGGGATCGCGGCGAACAGCAGCACGGCCAGGAACAGGAAGGCGTGGACGTGCGCGCCGAACACGAGGTGCGCTGCATAGCGGCGCGGGCGCTGCGGGTAGCGGCGCGCGCGGCCGACGTACGCCAGCTGCACCAACGCAGCGAACACCGGGAGCAGCGCGACGAGCGCGTAAGGGCCGTAGCGCAGGGTGCCGTTGAAGATCTGCTCGGTCTTCTGCTGCGAGGACAGGTGATTGAAGGCCTCCAGGCGCGTTTTCAAGGGATGCAGGAACGGCGCATTCATGTCGTCGACCATGAGGTTGATGTCATCGTCCTCGTCGGTCTTCGGCGCGCTGGCCCTGTCTTTCGTGCTCACGACGATCTTCGCGCGGCTCGGGTCCGCCGCGCCCACGACGATCCCGGGCTTGCCATCGTTGGTCTGCGCGATCAATCCCGGCACGTTGCCCACCAGGCGGAACACCGCGAACAGCGCGAGCGCCAGCACGAGGAAGAGCCGGCCGGGACGGACGTAGCGGCGCCGCCGCCCCGCCAGGTATTCGCGCGTGAGGAAGCCCGGCCGAAAGAACAAGCCGGCGAGCGTGCGCCAGGTCCGGCCGTCGAGCGCCACGTAGCGTCCGGCCGCTTCGCGCAGGAACGCGCGCGCTGTCGGCAGCGCGAGCGCCGTTTCCTGCCCGCACGTGGCGCAGTACGGACCGACCACTGCAGCGCCGCAGTTGGCGCACGTGGCGCCCGGCTCGATGATCGGCGGCGTAGCCGGCATGGCGCGGCGGAAGCGCAAGCGCATCGTCAGGGCTTGCGCCGCGCGCGTGGCGCATGGCCCGCGGTGTCGCTGCGGGCGAGCAAATGATCGACGCGCGCGAGGATGCCGCGCAGGATGTTCACTTCTTCGCGCTCGAGCTCCGCGCGCGCGAACAATCTTCGCAAGCGTGGGATGAGGCGCCGCGGCATGCGCGGGTCGAAGAAACGCAGCGCGGTCAACGTGCGCAATGCATGCGCGTGCAGCGACTCGAGCTCCTGCTGCGTCGCGGGCGCGAAGCGCGGCGCGCGCCACACCGCGCCCGCGCCAGCGGCCATGCGCAGCTCGTACGCTGCGACCTGCACCGCGGCGGCGACGTTGAGCGAGCCGTACGCCGCATTCGCTGGAATGGTGGCGGCGCATTGGCACAGGGAGAGCTCGTCGTTCGACAGGCCGGACATCTCCGTGCCGAACACGAGCGCGACGGGCCCCCGCGCCGCATGGCGGACCGCTTCGACGGCCGCGTCGCGCATGGCGAGCACGCGTCCGGCGAACGCGCGCGGCCGCGCGGACAGGCCGAGCGACCACGCGCAGTCCGCGACTGCCTCCGGCAGCGACGCCACGACGCGCGCCCGCGCGAGCAACGCCTCGGCGCCTGTGGCCCGGGCCGTCGCCTCGGCATCGGGAAAGCGGCGCGGCTCCACCAGGACGAGCGTCGTCAACCCCATGGTCCACAGCGCACGCGCGGCGGCGCCGATGTTGCCGGGATGGCTCGTGCGCACGAGCACCGTGCGCATGCGCGCAAGCGCCGCTGGCGTTTCGTCGGCTGATCCGGCAGCGGCCTGCGCGGGGGACATGGCACCCGGAGTTGCGAGAGGAAGCGGTTAGAATAGCTCACGTGGTGCGCACGATCGGCGCCCGCCATCCTGCACGACGCCTTCATGCATCCCATGCTCACCGCGGCGGTCAAGGCCGCCCGCCGCGCCGGCAACGTCATCAATCGCGGCGCGCGCGATCTCGACCTGTTGACGGTCACGGCCAAGGGCCCGAAGGATTTCGTCAGCGAGATCGACCACGCGGCCGAGGCGGCCATCGTCGAGACGCTGCACGCCACCTATCCCGATCACGCGATCCTCGCCGAAGAAGGCACGAGCCGCGACAAGAACGCCAATGCCGACTACGTGTGGATCATCGACCCGCTCGACGGCACGACCAACTTCCTGCACGGGTTTCCCCAGTATTGCGTGTCGATCGCGCTGTCCCACAAGGGCACCATCACGCAAGGCGTGATCTACGACCCGGTGCGCAACGACCTGTTCACCGCCAGCCGCGGACGCGGTGCATTCCTCAACGACCGGCGCATCCGCGTCTCGCGGCGGCAGCACCTGCGCGACTGCCTCATCGGCACCGGCTTTCCGTTTCGCGACGGCTCGCATCTGGACACGTACCTCAAGATGATGCGCGCCATGACGGAGCAGGCCGCAGGCCTGCGCCGTCCGGGTGCAGCCGCGCTGGATCTCGCCTACGTCGCCGCGGGCTATTACGACGGCTTCTTCGAGATCGGCCTCAATCCCTGGGACGTCGCGGCCGGCAGCCTGCTCGTGCTCGAGGCAGGCGGCTTGATCGGCAACTTCAGCGGCGAAGGCGACTACGTGTACGGCGGCGAAGTGATCGCCGCCACGCCACGCGTGTTCGCACAGATGGTGACCATGCTCGCGCCGTATCGCGAGGCGCTGGCGCGCGAACGGGCTGCGGCAGCGGGCTGACCGACCCTTCAGCCAGGCGCGCGCATTGCGGCCCGCCTGACCGGCTGTTCGGCGGTCAGGGTCAGCGAGCGGCGGGGTGCCCCGCTGCGGGTTCGGGGGTTCCGGTGTTCAGGCGCCTGCGTCGGGCACCCCGCCGTTCGGCCCGCATGGGCACCGGCGATTCAGCGCTGTCCCGCCGCCGCGCACCACCGTTGGCATCGGGCTTGCTCACGCCTGCTCCCATTCGTTCGAACAACGAGGGAGGCTCCATGCTGCGCCCCGCAATGGCCGCTTTGCTGGCGGCCACGGTCCTGCTCGCCTCTGCGCCGCCCGCTCAGGCTGCGCAGGTTACGACGCTCCGCGTCATGCTCAATCCGGCCACCGCGCCGCGCGGCACACTGCCGGATGCAGCGCACGATCGCCTGGAAGCGCTGGCCGGGGCGCGCCTCGTCATGACGGGCGCCACCCGGACGGGTGCGCTCGAGCTCATGATGGACGGTACGCCGGCGGGCGGCGCGAACGCGGCGGTCGCGCGCCTGCGGGCCGATCGCGCGGTGCTGTGGGCCGAGCCGGGGCATGAGCCGGCGACCCGCCTGCTGGCCCGCGCAAAGGCCGCCAGCGGGCCGCCCGGACGAAAGCTCATGATCCGGCTGGCCGACGGCGTGCGCATCGACGACGCGCTGCCACTGCTCTCCGCGCGGGCCGGCGTGACGCTGCGCGTGGACCGCGTGCTCGGTCCCGTGCACGTGCTGACGCTGTTCGAGAACACATCGGCAGCCGAGCTCGCGCGCATCGCCGATGCCTTGCAGTCCGACCCGGCCGTCCAATATGCCGACCCGGTGGGTCGCGTGCATGCGCTGCGCGTGCCCGATGATCCGATGTTCGCCGAGCAATGGGCGCTCAACGATCCCGTCGCGGGCATCAACGCTGCCGCCGCCTGGACACTCGGCACGGGCGATGCGTCGATGACCGTTGCGGTGGTCGACACGGGCATCCTGCCGCATCCCGATCTCGCCGGTCGCGTGCTCGGCGGCTATGACTTCATCAGCGACTCCGGACGGGCACGCGACGGCAGTGGCCGCGACAACGACGCGCGTGACGAAGGCGACTGGACCGGCGACGGCGAATGCTTCCCTGGCGCCTTCGGCGAAGCGAGCTCGTGGCACGGCACGTTCGTCGCAGGCTTGATCGGCGCCAACGGCGACAATGGCATCGGCATCGCAGGCGTGGACTGGAACGCGAAGATCCTGCCAGTGCGCGTGCTCGGGCGCTGCGGCGGCACGTTCGACGACGTGCTGGCGGGCCTGCTGTGGGCTTCGGGCGTTCAGCTGCCCGGCGTGCCGGTCAACACGACGCCCGCGAAAGTGGTCAACCTGAGCCTCGGCGGTCAGGGCGCGTGCGCGCAGGCCGTGCAGGAAGGCATCGACGATGCGCTCGCCCAAGGCAGCGTGGTCGTGGTGGCTGCAGGCAACGATGCCGCCGACGCGACGGGCTTCGCGCCCGCAGGCTGCAGCGGCGTCATCACCGTCGGCGCGCTGGCGCGCAACGGCGACCGGTCGAGTTACTCCAATTTCGGCAACCGCATCGATCTGTCGGCGCCCGGTGGCGATTTTCCGGGCGACGCGAACCTCATGCTGTCGACGTCGAACGACGGCGCGACAACACCGGGCCAGCCGACGTATGCACACGAGGCCGGCACGAGCTTCGCGTCACCGCTCGTCGCCGGAACCGCCTCGCTCATGCTGGCGCGCAACGCCCTGCTCACGCCCGGCCGCGCGTTGTCCATCATGCAGGGCACGGCGCGCACCTATCCAGCGGGCAGCACATGCGGCATCGGCGCATGCGGCAGTGGCGCGCTCGATGCGGGGCTCGCGGTCGCGAGCACGATGTCGGGCACCAGCGCGCCGCCGCCCAATGCCGTGCCGGTGATCGAGTATTACCGCGCCGACTTCGACCACTACTTCATCACGGCATCCGCGGCGGAAGCGGCGTACGTCGACACCTTCCTCGGCGGCATCTTCAAGCGCACCGGCTTCTTCTTCTACGCGTATCCCGCAGCGTTTCCTGCGCCGCCGGGCGTGCAACCGGTGTGTCGCTTCTACGCGGCGGGCCTGATCAATTCGCACTACTACACCGCGAACGCGAACGAGTGCCAGTTCGTGCAGTCGCGTTGGGCGGGCACGTGGAATCTCGAGACGTCCGCTGCGTTCTTCGTGCCGGTGGCGGATGCCTCGGGCACCTGTCCGGCATCCACCCTGCCGGTGTATCGCTTCTTCGACAATCGCAACGACGCGAACCATCGCTACACCGTCGACCTGTCGATCCGGCGCGCGATGATCAACCGCCAATGGATACCCGAAGGCTCGGGTCCGAACGGCGTCGCGTTCTGCTCGCCGGTGTAGCGGGCGCTATTCCGGCGGCAAGGCAGGCGCGGTCTTGACCCACGCCTGCATCAGCGCGTAGCCGACGGCCAGGAGCACCGGCCCAAGGAACACGCCGATGAAGCCGAAGGCGACGGCGCCGCCGAGCACGCCGAGCAGCACCAGCACGAACGGCAGGTCGCTGCCGCGGCTGATGATCAGCGGCTTGATGACGTTGTCGATCGTCGACACGACGAGCGCGCCCCAGGCCAGCACGAACAATCCCCAGCCGGTTTGACCGCTGTTGATGAGCCACAGGCCGGCGGGCACCCAGACGAGCGGTGGCCCGATCGGCACGGGCGACAGAAAGAACGTCAGCAAGCCGAGCAACGGGGCCGCCTTGATGCCGGCGATCCACAGGCCGATCGCCGCAAGCACGCCCTGCACGATCGCGGTGCCGAGGATGCCCAGGACGACGCCGCGCACGGTTGCGGCCGCAACCCCGGCGAGCTGGAAGCCGCGCTCGCCGGCGATACGCTCGGCCGCGCCGCGCAGCCGCTCCACGACGGTCTCGCCATCGCGAAAGAAGAAGAACGCGATGAAGATGGACAGCGTGAGCTGGAGCACCGCACCTGCGAACGTGGCACCGGATGCAAGCGCGATGCGCCGCGCGGGCTCCACGTATTTGCGCAGGTCTTCGACGAGCTGCGCGGTGTCGTGCGCGATGCTGCTCCAGTAAGTAGCCGCGCGTTCGCCGATCAGCGGCAAACCGGCAACCCAGCCGGGGAGCTCGGGCGGTCCGGTGTCGACCAGATCGCGCCACCACGCAGCCACGCTATCCGCGTTGTCGGCGATCGTCGCGCCCACGACAATGAACGGTGCGAGCAGGATCACCGCAATCAACAGCACCATGACCGACGCGGCCACCGCGGAGCGGCCGTGCAGCCGCACGAGGAGCCGTTGATAGAGCGGCCAGGCGGTGGTGCAGAGAATCGCGGCCCACAGGAGCGCCGTCATGAACGGCTTGAGGACGAGAAAGCAGCCGACGATGAGCAGCGCCAATCCGGCGAGCGTCAGCGCCTGGTCGATACGCGAGGTGGGAGCGGGCGGCATGGTGGGCGAAGCGCCGGCATCTTAGCCCGGCAATGCGTACGTGTCGCGGCGAACGGCGCGCGGGTGTTCGTTGTACACGCGATCATCCTGCTGCGCGCCGCTGCCACCATCGGCCGCCTGTAGGCTCGCGTCGGACACGGCGCCGGCGTGATTGCCGATACCGCCGTGCGCGAGTCGGCCGGACAATCCCCAATCCGGGACCGCGTCGCGCTCCGCGCTGTGGCTCGGCTCTTGAAGCACCGGACAAGGAGCACAGAATGGGCAACCAATCGTCATCCAATCAGGGCGGTCAATCGGGCAACAAGGCGCAACAAGGCCAGGACGCCGATCGCGCGTCGAATCGCACGACGCAGCAAGGCGTGGGATCGTCGCAATCCAGCGGCACGGGCTCGCAAGCGGGCAGCGGCTCCACGTCGCCGAACCAATCGGGCACGGGGCTCGGCCAGCAATCCGGCATGGGCGCCGGCAGCGGCCAGCAGTCCGGCAGCGGATCAGCCGGATCCGGCATGAGCGGCCAGCAATCGGGCAGCGGATCGCGTGATCAGTCTGGCACGGGATCAGGCTCGTCCGGCCAGCGTTCTGGCACCGGGTCGAGCGGCGGTGGCCAGCAATCGGGCAGCGGCTCGCAATCGGGTAGCGGATCGAGCGGCTCATCGCAGCAATCGGGCACCGGCGGGTCATCGCAACAATCGTCGGGTCGCGGCTCCGCAGGCCAGCAATCCGGCCAAGGCACGACCAGCGGGTCGAGCGGATCGCAAGGAACGACCGGATCGCAAGGAACGACCGGATCGCAAGGCGGCAGCAGCGGATCGAGCGGCTCGCAAGGCGGCACCGGCGGACGACGCTAGGCGCTTCGCTCAGCGCGCATTGCGCCCCACGCGACAACGCCCCGCGACGCGGGGCGTTTTCTTTTGGTCGACGACGTGCAAAAAAAAGGCCGCATCGTGTCGATGCGGCCTTTGCAGCTCAAAGGTACAGCACGCCCGCTTGCCTGCGCTACCGGTACCCGCCGGCGGCGCGCGGACGGTGTTTCATCCCCCCCGGGCCCGCATGCGACGACGCGTTTCCACCAGCCCGAGCACTGCCAGTGCGGTGAGCACCAGCGGCATCGCGGGCGGCTCCGGCACCAGCGTGAGCGGCACCGTGTTCGGCGTGATGAAGCCTTGGTGCTGTGGATCCCTGTCCGTGGACGTCAGACGCGCCAGCGTAACCGACGAGCCCGTATGGTTCGCCATGTCGGCGAGATAGGCGTTGGCGTCGTTGACGGCATTGGACGACCCGGATACGTAAAAGCCCGTGTTGCCTGACACCGTGGTGTCGCTGTCGTACAGCACGTTCCACAACGCCAGCTGGAAGCCGGCCGAGTGGTCGGCATCCGAGCCGCGTGAGCCGCCGGCCTCGAACAGCTGCGCAACCCGAGTGGCCAAAGCGCCCGTGAAGGCGGTGGCGATGTAGTCGTACGGCGTGCCGAGCGAGAACGTATGGTCGAGATCGAAGCACCAGAACTCGATGTGGTTCGCGCCGAAATTGCCTTGGAAACCGCCCACCGGGACCGTCTGAGCGACGGCGCCGCGATGGACCGTGAGCACCTCGCCGGAACCGACCAGCCAGGCGGTGTTGGTCAACGGCGTTGCGCCAACGGGCGCCGCCAGCACGAGAACAGCAGCGGCCGCGCAGGCGACCGTGGAGCGCGTGAGAAGGGCCTTGAAGCTCATGTGGGTTCTTTTCAGGGTCAGGGTTGCAGAGGTTTTCGTCGCCGGCACCAGTTGCAACGCGCGTACCACCCGAACCACCGTTCGTCGGGCCCGTGTAATCAAGGGGTTGATCGGTAAATTTGTCCGCTACACCGTGTTGAGGACCAACGTTGTAAGAACGGCCGACATGGTGCAAGCGCCCGGATCGCGGACGAGACCGCCTCGGCGGCGGTAGGTGCAGTCCTACGGGGGAATCGGCCCGGGAGGGGGCGACCGCCGAGCCGCGGCGCGCTATGGTGCCAGCGCTCGCGTCGGCAACGGTCGAGGCGCGGGCAACGACGCGCCCGCATCACCGGAGATGAGCATTGGCGGAGAGAGAGGGATTCGAACCCCCGTTACCTTGCGGTAAACCTGATTTCGAGTCAGGCGCCTTCGACCACTCGGCCATCTCTCCGCGGGCGCGCATTATAGCGTGCGGGTCCGCCCCATGAGCGGGGGTCTAGCAGGCGCGGCACGCGCATGCGCGGCCGTGCTCGCCGCATGCCTGTGCGTCGCCTGCGCAACTGCCCCGCCGGGTGCCGACTTCCCGCGCGAGCCATCGCGTGCGCTGGCCCAGAGCGCCGACACCAAGCTCGGCAAGCTGGTCACCGGATGGTCCGCGCAACACGGCGGCCTGTCGGGATTTCGCCTCCTGCCCGCAGGCCTCGACGGCTTCTCGCTGCGCGCCGAGATGGCAGATGCCGCGGAGCGCACGCTCGACGCGCAGTACTTCATCCTCCATGGCGACGATACCGGCCGCCTGTTCACCAACCGGCTGCTCGGCGCGGCGGACCGCGGGGTGCGCGTGCGCTTGCTGCTCGACGATGCCAATTCGGTGGGCGGCGACGCGCGCATCACCACGCTCGCGGCGCACCCGAACATCCAGGTGCGGCTGTTCAACCCGTTTCGCATCCGCAGCGGGCTGCAGCCGTTCCGGGCCACCGATCTGCTGCTCGAGGCGGATCGCCTGTCGCGGCGCATGCACAACAAGCTCATGGCGGTCGACGGCGCGATCGCCGTCGCCGGCGGCCGCAACATCGGCGATGAATACTTCACGGGCAATCGCGCCTTCGAGTTCGGAGACTTCGACGTGTTCGTGGCGGGGCCTGCGGTCACGCGCCTCGAGCACAGCTTCGACGCCTACTGGAACAACGCGCTGTCGATTCCTGCGCAGGCGCTCGACGAGGCGTCGCCGGCGGATCTCGACGCCTATCGCAAGGAGCTCGCCGAGCATGCCGAGAAGATGGCCGACTCGGACTATGCGCGCGGCGTGGCCAAGGGCGATCCGCTCGGCGCGATCATGAAGGGCACCGTACCGCTCGTGTTCGCGCCCGCGCAGGTGCTCTACGACAATCCCGACAAGGCGACTCCCGACGGCGACGACCAGCTCGACGGGCACCTGCTGCGCGACCGTCTGATGGAGGCGTGCCGGGCGACGACGAGCGAGCTCGTCATCGTGTCACCCTACCTCGTTCCCGGCGCCGACCAGATGGCCATGCTGCGCGACCTGCGGCAGAAAGGCGTCCGGGTGCGCATCCTCACCAACTCGCTTGCGTCGACCGACGTGCCGGTCGTGCACGCCGGTTATCGCAAGCGACGGCTGCCACTGGCGCAGATGGGCGTCGAGCTCTTCGAGGTGAAGCCGCAGCTCGATGCGCCGCGGGTAGGCCGCATGCGGCTGGTCAGCGACCCGGACGGGCGCTTCGCGCTCCACGCCAAGGTGTTCGTGTTCGACCGCAAGCGCGTGTTCGTCGGCTCATCCAATTTCGACATGCGCTCGTTCCACCTCAACACCGAGGTCGGGATCATCATCGACAGTCCCGAGCTCGCGCGGCAGGCGATCGCCCGCTTCGACGCCATCACGATCCCGGCCAACAGCTACGCGGTGAAGCTCGCGACGAGCCTCGGCGAGCCGACGGTGCACTGGGTGACGGAGCAGGACGGGAAGATGGTCGAGCTCGACGAGGAGCCCGGCCATGCGTTCATGCGCGAGCTGCTGGTCGGCGCGGTCTCGATCCTGCCGATCGACGGCCAGCTGTAGCGCGTGCGGTAACGCCGCGCCGCGGCGTCCGGGGCGAATCGCCGCTACTTATTCGCGTCGGCCTTGGGTGCGCTGACGACCGGCGGCGCGCCGGGGGCCCTGGCGGGGGTGATGGTGGGCGCGGCGCCCGCTGCGCCCGCACCGGCGGTCGGCCCCATCTGCGGCGTCACGGTGATGCCCTTGGCCTTCTGGTCGGCGATGTATTTGGCTGCCACGCGATCCTCGGCGCGCGTCAGTTGCTCCTTCGCCGCCGCCGCGGCAGCGGCGTCCTTGGCCTTTTTCCCTTCCGCGGCGGCCTTCTGCTCTTCGGTCAGCGGCGGCACGGGGATCTTCGCGACTGCGACGCCGAACAACGCAACGACCAGCGCGGCAGTGGTGAGGGCACGAACGGTGGGCGACATGGCAATCCTCGTCACGGGTGGCTTCATGCAGGACGTGCAAGCGGCGGCAGCACGTCGCCGCTGGGCGGGATGCGGCCCGCCTTGACGTCGTTGTACCAGTACTCGTGGTGCTCGCGCGCCCACGTCTCGTCGACATAGCCGGTGCGCATGGCGTCATAGGCACCGACCATGCCGATCGTGCCGATGTAGATGTGCGCGAGGCCCAGCATCATGAACAGCGACGCACCCACGATATGGATCGTGTTGGCGACCTGCATGGTGTCGCGGGTCTGGTTGAAGTTGGGGAAGTCGAGGATCAGGCCACTGCCCGCAACCACCCCGCCGATGACGAGCACGCCGAGCCAGAACCACACCTTCTCGCCCGCATTGAACCGGTGCGACGGCACTTCGTGATCCGACAGCAGGCCGCCGAAGTGACGGATCCACGTCCAGTCGTAGCGGCGCCAGCCGTTGTCCTTGAGGAACGTGGAGAAGGTGAGCAGCAGGCACACCACGAACAGGGGCCCGACGAAGTTGTGCAGGTTCTTGGAGACGATCGCGAGCAGCGAGAACAGGTTGTAGCCGATCAGCGGCAGCAGGATGTTCTTGCCGAACAGGATCACGAGGCCGGACAGCGCGAGGATCACGAAGCCCGCCGCGGTGGTCCAATGGACCATGCGCTCCCACGCCGTGAAGCGGCGCAGCAGGTTGCCGGTGGGCGGCGCGTGCAGGGGGATCGGGCCCCGGAAGAAGTAGAACGCGCCGATGGCCAGGACCATCAGCGCAAGGCCCCACCCGCCGTAGACGGAGAGCTCACCGTTGCGCAGCGCGCGCCACGTCTGGCCGCTCGAGTTGATGAGCGTGTTGGTTTCGCGGCCGGGGAGGCTGGTGTACTGCGGCTGTCCCGAGCGGACTTCGCTCCACAGCGGCTGGTTGTTGAGCGGCTGCGTCAACTGGCGCTGCTGCTGCTCCTTGGCGTAGTCCGCTTCGGCCGCATTGAGCGCGGGCGACTGCGCGCTGCACAACGCCGCACTGGCAAAACAAAGGGCGGCGATGGTGGCGCGGGCCGCCCCGATGATGCTCGCTCGCATGCGCTTCCTCGCTCCGTCAGTTCGTCCGCTTGTATTCGTTCTGGGTCTGGTTGCGGGTCTTGATCGCGTTCTCCCATTCCTGCCGGTTGCCGTTGTACTGGGCATCGTAGGGAGGCGTATCGGGCTTGCCCTGGTAGGTGCCCTGCTTGTAGTTGATGACCTGCGGGCGCTCGCCGCACGCGGTGAGCATGACGGCGGCGGCCGCAGCGAGCATGACGGTGCAAAAACGGGCGAGCCTCACGATTTGGTTCCTCCGGCCGGCGCGGCGGGCGCCGGTGGCGCTACTGGGACGCCCTGGGTGGCCGGCGTGTTGGGCGGCAGCTTGTACGCCGTGGCCCAGCCCCACACTTCGCCGCCGCGACCGCGGTGCGTGACGCGCTCGCGATAGATGTCGGACAGCACGTCGCCGTCGCCCCCGAGCAGCGCCTTGGTCGAGCACATCTCGGCGCAGGCCGGCAGCCGGCCTTCGGACAGGCGATTACGCCCGTACTTTACATATTCGGCTTCGGAGCCGTCGGGCTCCGGACCGCCCGCGCAGAACGTGCACTTGTCCATCTTGCCGCGCACGCCGAAAGCGCCCGTCTGCGGAAACTGCGGCGCGCCGAAGGGACACGCGTAGAAGCAGTACCCGCAGCCGATGCACAGGTCCTTGTCGTGCAGGACGACGCCTTCCTCGGTCTTGTAGAAGCAGTCGACCGGGCACACGGCCATGCAGGGCGCGTCCGAGCAGTGCATGCACGCCACCGAGATGGAGCGCTCGCCCGGCACGCCGTCGTTGATGGTCACGACGCGCCGGCGGTTCACGCCCCAGGGGATGTCGTGCTCCGCCTTGCACGCGGTCACGCAGCTGTTGCATTCGATGCAGCGCTCCGCGTCGCAGAGGAATTTCATTCGGGCCATGGTGGTCGCTCCCTTTACGCTTTGGCCACTTGGCAGAGGGTGGTCTTGGTTTCCTGCATCATCGTCACCGAATCGTAGCCGTACGTGGTAGCGGTGTTGACGGCCTCGCCGCGCACGATGGGCGCTGCGCCTTGAGGGTAATACGGCAGCATGTCCTTGCCTTCCCACCAGCCGGCGAAGTGGAACGGCACGAAGGTGGTGCCCTTGGCCACGCGCTCGGTGACCTGCGCCTTCACCTTGATCTGCGCGCCGGTGGGCGTCTGCACCCAGACGTACTCGCCATCGCGCACGCCGCGGTCGTTGGCGTCGTGCGGATTGATCTCGACGAAGTTCTCCTGCTGCAGCTCGGCGAGGTAGCGGTTGCTGCGCGTCTCGTCGCCGCCGCCTTCGTATTCGACCAGCCGCCCGCTCGTCAGGATGAGCGGGAAGTTCTTGGCGACCTCCTTCTTGACGTTGTCGTCCTGCAGCGTCTTGTAGAGGGTCGGCAGGCGCCAGAAGGCGGCCTTGTCGGCGTGCGTCGGATACTTGGCCACGAGGTCGGGGCGCGGCGAATACAACGGCTCGCGATGCTGCGGAATGCCGTCGGGGAAGTTCCACACGATGGCCCGCGCCTTGGCGTTGCCCCATGGCCAGCAGCCGTGCTTCAGCGCCACGCGCTGGATGCCGCCAGACAGGTCGGTTTTCCAGTTCTTGCCTTCGGCGAGCTTCTGCTCTTCGGGCGTGAGATCGGTCCACCAGCCGAGCTTCTTCATGAGCACGTGGTCGAACTCGGGATAGCCGGTGGTCAGCTCGCTGCCCTTCGGATAGCTGCCGTCCTCGGCCAGCAGGTTCACGCCGTCGCGCTCGACGCCGAAGTTGGCGCGGAAGCAGCCGCCGCCGTCCATCACGTGCTTGGACGTGTCATACAGGTTGGGCGAGCCCGGATGCTTGATCTGCGGCGTGCCGTAGCATGGCCACGGGAGGCCGAAGTAGTCGCCGTCGCACGGTCCCCCCTTGGCGCGGAGCGTCTTCACGTCGAACGTGTTCATGTTCTTCATGTGCAGCTTGAGCCGCTCGGGCGACTGCCCGGTGTAGCCGATCGTCCACATGCCGCGGTTGATCTCCTTCAGCATCGACTCGGGCGTGGGCTCCTCGAACTTGGCGTCACCGTCGGGCTTCCAGATCTCGTAGTTCTTCACGAATTCGGGGCCATATCCGAACTTCTTCGCGAACGCGTACATGATCGCGTGGTCGGTCTGCGATTCGAACAGCGGGCTGATGACACGCTCGCGCCATTGCAGCGACCGGTTGGAGGCCGTGCACGAGCCGGACGTCTCGAGCTGGGTGGCCGCGGGCAGCAGGTACACGCCGTCCTGGCGCACCATGGCCGCCATGGCCGCGGTGGCCGACGGGTACGGATCGATCACGACCAGCGTGTCGAGCTTCTTCATCGCCTCGAGCATTTCCTTGCCGCGCGTCTGGCTGTTGGGCGCATGGCCCCAGTAGACGACCGCGCGCAGGTTGCTGTCCTGGTCGATGAGCTCGTTGCGCTCGAGCACGCCGTCGATCCAGCGCGACACCGTCATGCCCGGCCGTTCCATCAGCGCCTTGCTGGCGAAGCGTCCCTTGATCCAGTCGTAGTCGACACCCCACACGGCGGCGAAGTGCTTCCACGAGCCTTCGGCAACGCCGTAGTAGCCGGGCAGCGAATCCGGGTTAGGGCCGACGTCCGTGGCACCTTGCACGTTGTCGTGGCCGCGGAAGATGTTCGCGCCGCCGCCCGACACGCCGATGTTGCCGAGTGCCAGCTGCACGATGCAGGACGCGCGCACGATCGCGTTGCCCGTGCTGTGCTGCGTCTGGCCCATGCACCAAACGATCGTCGACGGGCGGTTCTGCGCCATCATCGTCGCGACCTTCAGCACCTGGGCTTCCGGCACGCCGGTCACTTCCTCCACCTTGTCCGGCGTCCACTTGGTGAGGCATTCCTCCCGCACCTTGTCCATGCCGTACACGCGGTCGTGGATGTACTGCTTGTCTTCCCAGCCATTCTTGAAGACGTGATGCAGGATGCCGAACAGGAACGCGATGTCGCTGCCCGACCGGATGCGCACGAACTCGTCGGCCTTGGCCGCCGTGCGCGTGAAGCGCGGGTCGACCACGATCATCTTGGCGCCCGTCTCCTTCGCATGCAGCATGTGCAGCATCGACACCGGATGCGCCTCGGCCGCGTTGCTGCCGATGTACATCGCGCACTTGGTGTTGGCGAGGTCGTTGTACGAGTTGGTCATCGCGCCGTAGCCCCAGGTGTTGGCGACGCCGGCGACGGTGGTGGAATGGCAGATGCGGGCCTGGTGGTCCATGTTGTTCGTGCCGAAGTACGACACGAACTTGCGCAGCACATAGGACTGCTCGTTGCTGTGCTTCGACGAGCCGATCCAGAACACCGCGTCCGGCCCCGACTCCTGGCGGACCTTGAGCAGGCGGTCGCCCACTTCGTTGATGGCGTCTGCCCAGCTCATGCGCTGCCACTTGCCGCCGACGAGCTTCATCGGCGTCTTGAGGCGATGCGAATCGGCGACCATGCCGTGCTCGCGGATCGACGCGCCCTTGGCGCAATGAGCGCCCAGGTTGATCGGCGAATCGAACACCGGCTCCTGCCGCACCCAGACGCCGTTGTCGACGACGGCGTCGATGGCGCAGCCCACCGAGCAGTGCGTGCAGACGGTGCGATGGATCTCGCGCTTGATGGTGGACTTGTCGTCCGCAGCCTGCGCCTTGCCCATCGTGCCGTAGGGCAACTGGCTCGCGAACGCTCCGACGCCGGCCGCCAGGCCCGAGCGCTTGAGGAACGTGCGCCGGTCCAGCGTCCCAGGGCGGGGCGTGGCCTGGCGCGAGAGTCGCGAGGGGATGCGTGCGCCGTCAGCCTTGCGCTCGAGCAGCATGGTGGTCTCCTTCGGACAAGCGGACGGCGGCGTTACAGCCGGGTCGAGTCGTAGTAATCGCGGACGTGGTCGGTGACGCGATAGCCGCTGGCTGCGGCTGGCGTCGCGGCTGCGGGCGCAACCGCGGCGCTCACGGCAGGCACGGCAGCAACGGCAGCCGCGCCGGCGCTGCCCGCGCCGAGCGCGAACAGGAACCGGCGGCGACGCGGAGACGTGACGGAAGTGACGGAAGTGACGGCGGACGGACGACCGTCGCGCGCGGATTGGGACATGACAGCCTCCAAGACGAAATCGTGACGTTTGTTGTCATTCGATGGCGAACGAGTCACGTTCGAGCGCCAGAAAGATTTCGGTGCATTCTGCTACCCGGCGGTAGTAATTGGCAATAGAAGTGCGTTTTATTGCGGCGCAACAGCGAATCGGCCAGTCGTCCAGCCAGCGGCCGAAGAACGCCCGCTGCACCGCGATGCTCGCCGGTGTCACGCCCGGCCCGCCCCCGACCAGCAGCCGCATGATCTCGAGCAGCGGACCCATGTGATCCTCGAACAGCGTCGCGTCGGCGCGCCGCGCGAGCCCCTGTGCCGCGAGCTCGCCGCGCAGCTGCGCAAGCGGCGCATCGATGCCCTTCAGCCAGAAGGATGCGTGCAGATCGACCTCGCTTTGGCCCACGCCGACGAAAAGATCCGTGTATTCCTGCTCCGCCGCTTCGGCCTCCATCACCTGGCTCGCATCCGCCAGCCGGTTGAACGCCGTCGGCCAGTCGCTCTGTGCGCTCGGCGGCAATCGCGGAGCCGTGGCCAGCGCGCGCAACAGCGCATGATCGGGCGCCCGCGTGAAGAGCCGTCCGAGCAATGCGTAAACATCGGCGCGCGCCTGATCTTCCACGGCGATGGGGGGACGCACGGCAACGGAAGCGGTCATCGGACGACGCTCCCCCGCGCGGGTTGCGTCGCCGCTGCAGACGGGCGTCGTACGCTCACAGGTTACGGATATCCACGCTGGCTTCGGTCTGCACCAGGTCCACCACGCGGCAGTCGGCACACATGCGCAGGCGGTCGAGCGCACCGGGCGCCGCGAACATCGAGTGCCCCGCGAGCCGGCCGAGCATGGCCTCGATCATCTTCTGCGTGCCGACCGGCTTGCCGCATTTGACGCAGCCGAAGATCCTGGCCTCGTTCAGCACCCGGGGCGCGCGCGCCGCCGGCGTGAGGTCGAGTCGCGGCACGAGCGTGATGGCGTTTTCGGGACAGGTCTTCGCGCACAGGCCGCACTGGACGCAATTGGCCTCGATGAAGCGCAGCCGCGGCGCCTCGGCGTCGTCGAGGAGCGCGCTCTCGGGGCAGCTGCCCACGCACGCGAGACACATGGTGCACGCGTCCTGATCGACCCCCAGCGCGCCGAACGGCGCACCGGCGGGCAGCGCGATGTGCGTACGCGGCACAGGCGCGTGCGTGGCCAGGTGGTCGAACGCAAGACCGAGCGTCCGCCGCTTGTCGCTGGTGAACGCGAAGGTCGCGCTCACGCGCGGCGCCAGCGCGATCGGCCAGTGCCATAGCGCCTGCTCGACCATCGCGGTCGATGCGCCGTCCACCAGGCGGAAGTGCTGGCCCTGGTAACCGAGCGCATTGGCGATCGTGTCGGCGAGCTGCATCTGGAAGGCGAGCGCCTGGCGGTATTGCGGTGCTTCGGTGCCGGTGAGCAGCACCGCGACCTGCGCGGCGCCGTGGGCAAGCGCCCCCAGCCATACGTCCAGCCCAACGGACGCAACGTGGTGCACTTCCACCGGAATCACCCGCGCGGGAAGCCCCTGGCCCTCGCGCGCGAGCCGGGCAATCGCACCGGCTCCATCGGGTGCGTGCAGCAACAGGCAGGGGTCGCGACCGCCGGCGGCCGCATACGTGGAGAGCAGCGTGCGGATCTGGACACCGAGGTCCGGCACCCCCGGGTACGCATACGACAGCGCACCGGACGGACACACGGTGGTGCAGGCGCCGCATCCCATGCACAAGTGCGGCTCGACCCGGATGCCGTCGGCCGCCGGCGCAATGGCCGCGGTGGAGCACACGTCGATGCATTGCGTGCAGCCCGTCTTCTTGGAGCGGGTGTGCGCGCACACGGACTGGCGGTAGTCGAAGTAGCGCGGCTTCTCGAACTCGCCGACCAGCGAGGCCAGCTCGGCCATCGTCTTCAACGCGACGCGCGGGTCGTCGCCCGGCGCGAAATAGCCCTGCGGGGGTTGATGCTGGGCAAACGCAGGCACGCCGCGCAGGTCGAGGACGGCGTCGAAGCGCTCGGTGCGCGCGGTGTCGCGGCGCGCGAAGTCGATTGCGCCGGCCACGCCGCATGCACGCACGCAGTCGCGGTGGTCGCGGCACCGGTCGAGGTCGACCTGCAATGAAGCATCGATCGCGTGCTCGGGACATGCCTCGACGCACGCGTTGCAGCGCACGCACACGTCGAGATCGATCGGGTTTTCCTGGCGCCATTGCGCATCGAAGGCACCAAGCCAGCCCGACAATCCGGTCAGCTGGCCGGAATGCACGGCATATTCGCGCGCGGCGGGCAGCGCCTCGCCCTGCGCGGCGGTGAGCAGCACCGTCACGCTGAGCGCGTCCTTGAGTGCTTCCGCCCACGCCAGCGCCGCCTTCGCCGGTCCGACGATCAACAGCTCGCCATTCGAGGCATACGCGACGCGCGGCACCGGCGCCGGTGCGGGCAACGCGGCTGCCGCGAGCAGCGCTGCCATCTTCGGGGTTGCAGCTCTTGCCTCGGCGGACCAGCCGCCTGTTTCCCGCAGGTTGACGAAGCGGATCGTGCGCGTGCGGCCCGATTCCTCGGCCGCGTCGCCCAGCAGCCGCTTCTCCTGCGTGCAGGCGACGAGCGCGTCACCGGCCACATTGGCGCCGAAAGTCGCGAGATCGCGCTGGCACATCGCGTGGTGCACCGGCAGCGGCGCGTCGCGGCCGAGCGCGCGGGCGAGCGCCGCACCGTCGAGGGGCATGGTGCCGTTGCAGGAACAGACGTGCAGCGTGTGATCGGCAGCGCTCATGCGTCGCTTTGCGCGCCGGGGCGGCTCGGCGCGGGGTCGTCTTGCAGCAATGATTGCGCTACGGACGCGCCGGCGGGTGCCTCGTCGGCGACGTTGGCGCTCGGCGAAGCCGAGGTCGCGCCGTTCATCGTGCCGGTCGACTCGGCGGCTGCGTGGGCGGCGTCTGCGGCGTGCGTCGCTTGGTCGGCGGCGTCGACCCGCGGCACGAAGAGGTTCTGCGCATCGGCGAGCATGCGGGCAATGGCCGGGTCGAGCGGCGACGGCTTGGTGTAGTCGTCGATGTACACGTCGAGCCCGTCCATGACGTTGAAGCGCGGATCGTGCAATAGCTTGCGCAGGGCTGCCTGCTGGACCGCAGGCTCGACACCCGGTTGCAGGAACGCGGTGAAGTCGGACTCGAAATTCAGCGTTTCGACGGCCGGCAACACCGGCGCGCCAGGCGTTGACGCAGCAGGCATCGTGGCCGGTTGCGGCGGCACGACGGCGGCGGCGACGGCGCTTTGCGCAGCCGGGCCCGGCGCCTGCGCGCCAGCCGGCGCGGGTTCACGCGCGGCGGCCAGCTTGCGTCGCGACCAGCGCGACAGGAAACGCTCGGAACGATCCGTGCTCATGGCGTCAACGCCGTCCCCGCCCGTCCGAGCCGGCGAACGGGTCGTTACGCTTGACCTTGCGGCGGGGCTCGGGCTTGTAGTGCAGCGCGATGAACGGGCGCATGACATCGGCGAGCAGCTCGGGCAGCGGCACGCCTTCGACCTGCTCGCCGCCATCCATGAAGCGGCCCGCCTCGTTATAGCTGACGGTCACGATCACCGGCCGCGCGGCCGGCTCCTGCTGGTCCGCGAGGCGCCATAGCACGAACGCCTTCGGCTCGGGCGCGCTCAGGTTCAGGTAATAGCCTTCGGCTTCGCTCGGATGGAGCTCGACGTCGTAGGTGCCGCATTGCCACCGCTCGACTTCGCCGGGGAGGCGCGCAAAGGCTTCGTGCATTGCGTGCGCGCTCGCCGGAACGACGGCGATGGGCAGCCAGCGCTCGCTCAGCCAGCGGTTGTGGAGCGGCACCCGCTCCATGATGACGTCGACGGGAATCCGCGCCGCTTGCATAGGTGGACCGCCGCGCCGGAACGGCGGCAGGGTGCAGGCGATGATACACCAGCGCACTCAGGGTGATGCGCGCACGGTTTGCGGCGCGACGCGCCTTTTGCCGGCTCCGTGCGGCGGCCTGCAGGCGTGGTCCCGCGAGGCTGCGGCACGGTCCGACCGGACCGCTCTGCTAACATTTCACTCTCGGTGCTTGCATGAAAATCATTCCGCTCTTCGACGAGCGCGCCCTGCCGCGGACTGCGCCGCAGGCGGAGGCCCTCGTGCGCCCCGGGCAGCCGCCGGTCGACACCCGCGGCCGGGCGCTGCACGACCTGCGCATCTCGGTCACCGACCGGTGCAACTTCCGCTGCGTCTACTGCATGCCCAAGGACGTGTTCGGGCGCGATTACCCGTTCCTGCCGCATGACGCACTGCTCACCTTCGAGGAGATCACGCGGGTTGCGCGGGCGTTCGTCACGCTCGGCGTGCGCAAGATCCGCCTCACCGGCGGCGAGCCGCTCTTGCGCAAGAATCTCGAGCGGCTGGTGGAGATGCTCGCCGGCATCGGCGATGTCGATCTCACGCTGACCACCAATGGTGCGCTGCTGGCCCGCAAGGCGCGCGCGCTGCGCGACGCCGGCCTGCGCCGCGTCACCGTGAGCCTCGACGCGCTGGACGACCCGACCTTTCGCGCGATGAACGACGTCGACTTTCCGGTCGCGCGCGTGCTCGAGGGCATCGATGCCGCCGCAGCCGCGGGCCTCGCGCCCATCAAGGTGAACGCCGTGATCAAGCGCGGGCAGAACGAGCATGCGATCGTGCCGCTCGCACGGCACTTTCGCGGCAGCGGCCACATCGTGCGGTTCATCGAGTACATGGATGTGGGGCACACCAACGGCTGGCGCATGGACGAAGTGGTGCCGGCCGCCGAGGTGGTGCAGCGCATCGGCGCGCAGTTTCCGCTGGCGCCCGTCGACCCGGACTATCGCGGCGAGGTGGCCGAGCGCTGGCGCTACGTCGATGGACAGGGCGAGATCGGCGTCATTGCTTCGGTGACGCAGGCGTTCTGCCGCGATTGCACGCGGGCACGGCTGTCGACCGACGGCAAGGTGTACACCTGCCTGTTCGGCACGGAGGGTCACGACCTGCGCGCACTGCTGCGCAGCGGCGGCACGGATGAAGCCCTCGCAGGAACGATCGACGCGGTATGGCGCGTGCGGGCCGATCGCTACTCCGAGGTCCGCACGGCGGCCACGGTCGCGCTGCCGAAGGTCGAGATGTCGTACATCGGCGGCTGACGTGAACGCGCCGAGCGAGCCGTACCGCCCCCTGCTCACCGACGCCGCGCGTCCGGCCACGTTCGACGTGGCTGCCGTCGACGAGCACGGTGAGACGCGCTCGGTGGCCATCGCCGGCGAGCATCCGCTCACGCTGTACGTCGACAAGCGCGAGCTCGTGACGATCATGACGCTCGGGGCGGCACCCGAGGCGCTCGCCATCGGCTATCTGCGCAACCAGCGGCTGGTCGACCGGCTGGAAGACATCGTGGCGGTCCAGGTGGACTGGGAGACCGATTCGGTGGTCGTCAAGACGCGCGAGGGTCTCGCCGATCTCGACGCCAGGACGGCGCGCCGCACGACCACCACCGGCTGCGGCCAAGGCACGGTGTTCGGCGAACTGATGGACGAGATCGACGCCGTGCGCCTTCCCGCGGGCGCCACGCTGACGCAGCGTGCGCTCTACGATCTGCTGGACCAGGTTCGCGTGCACGAGACGATCTACAAGCAGGCGGGCGCCGTGCACGGCTGCGCGCTGGCGAGCAACGAGGGCGACGCATCGCGCATCCTGATGTTCATCGAGGATGTCGGTCGGCACAACGCCGTGGATGCGATCGCCGGCCGCATGTGGCTCGACCGCCTCGACGGCGACGACAAGATCTTCTACACCACCGGCCGGCTCACCTCCGAGATGGTCATCAAGGCGGCGCAGATGCGCATTCCGTTCCTCGTGTCGCGCTCGGGCCTCACGCACATGGGCTATCGCATCGCGCAGCAGGTAGGCATGACGATGATCGGGCGCGCCACCAACAAGCACTATCTGCTGTTCACGGGCGCCGAGCGCTTTCGGGCGTGACGCCGATCCGATGACCGCCGTGGCCAGCCAGGCGCGTGGCCGCTGCCATTGCGGCCGCGTGCGCTTCGTTGCGACGTTTCCCACGCGCTTCGTCGCCCACTGCCACTGCGAAAGCTGCCGGCGCGCGCACGGCGCCGCCTTCGTGACGTGGGCCGGATTCCCGGCCGCGCAGGTGGCGGTCGTGGAAGGTGCAACCGACCTGGCGGCGCACGAGTCGTCGCCCGGGACGCGCAGGTCGTTCTGCAGGCACTGCGGGACCAAAGTGTTCTTCGAATCGTTGCGCTGGCCTGGCGAGACGCACGTCGCGCTGGCGGCCTTCGACGATCCGCTCGATCGCGCGCCGCAAGGTCATGCCTTCTATGGCGAGCACGCGTCGTGGCTGCCCGCGTTGGCGCAAGAGCCGGCAGCATGAGCAGCGAGCCTGCGCCAACCTCGATCACCGGCGTCGTGCTCGCAGGCGGCCAGGGGCGGCGCATGGGCAGCGTCGACAAGGGTCTCGTCGAGCTCGACGGCCGGCCACTCGTCGCCTGGGTGCTCGATCGCCTCGCGCCGCAGGTGAGCGCGCTGCTGATCAATGCGAATCAGAACGTCGAGCGCTACGCCGCGTTCGGTCACCCGGTCGTACCCGACGCCATTGGCGGCTTCGCCGGTCCACTCGCCGGATTGCATGCCGCACTTGGAGGCGTGCGCACCGACTGGGTCGTCACCGCGCCCTGCGATTCGCCGTTCCTGCCGGTCGACCTCGTCGCACGCCTCGCAAGCGCCGCCGCGCGCGCGGACGCGCACCTGGCCGTCGCGCGCACGTTCGACCAGCCGCACCCCGTGTTCGCGCTGGTGCGGCGGGACGTGCGCGCGCATCTGTCCGCGTTCCTGACGGCGGGCGGACGCAAGATCGACGCGTGGTACGCGACGTTGCCGTTCGTCGAAGTGCCGTTCGACGACCAGGCGGACGCCTTTCGCAACATCAACACCGCCGCCGAGCTTGCAGCGGCCGCCGCACAGCGCTAGGCCGTGGCATGCCGCGGCGCCGCGTCGTCTCGCGTCCGCGGCTGCCGCGGCGTGCGATCGTGTGGTTTGCGCCTCCTGCCGCGGTCGCGGACATCGAACGTTTTCGCGCGCAGCACGATCCGCTGGCGCGCGTGCTGCCCGCGCATGTCACGCTCGTCTTTCCGTTCGCGTCCGCGCTTGGTACCGTGCAGGTCGCAGCCCATTTGCGCCGCGCCCTTGCACGCTGGCCCGTGCTGCCGTTGCGCCTGGAAGGCCTCGGTCACTTTCACGCCGACTGGATCTACCTGCGCGTATCGCGCGGCAGCGCCGCGGTCACCGCGCTGCACGACCGCCTCTACCGGGGCGCGCTCGCACCGTTCCTGCGCCGCGACCTGCCGTACGAGCCGCATCTGACGATCGCGCGCGCAGCCGACGCGCCGGCGTGCGAACACCTGCTCGACGCCGCGCGCGCCCAGGGACTTCACCGCCCGCGCGACGCCATCATGCGCGCGCTGACCCTGTGCACGCTGCACGACGGCAACCGGGTCACCGCGGACGCCGACTTCGCGCTTGGCTGAGCCCATGACCGCGACTGCGCTCATGCGTGCACGCGCTGCGTCGACTCCGCGCCTCGGCGAGCTCGTCGCCGGACGCGCGAACAATATCCAGCTGCTACGCCTCGTCGCCGCGGCCGCGGTGCTGCTGTTCCACTGTTACGCGCTGACCGACCACTGGACCGACGAGCCGCTGTGGCGGCTTGCGCACGAGCTCAACCTCGGCGCGCTCGGCGTGCAGATGTTCTTTCTCATGTCCGGTTTCCTGGTGACGCAGAGCTGGCTCGCACGCCGTCGCCTGGTGCCGTTCGTCGCGGCGCGGGCCTTGAGGATCTTTCCCGCGCTGGTCGCAGCCACGCTGCTGTCGGCGCTGCTGGGTGCGCTGTCGTCGAGGCTGCCGGCCGCGCAGTTCTGGCGCGACCCGCAGACGCTCGACTACCTTGCGCACACCCCGCTCGGCTTCGACGTGCGGCATTACCTTCCGGGCGCCTACGCAAGCAACCCGCGTCCGGGCGCGGTCAACGGGTCCCTCTACACCCTGCCCTACGAGCTGCGGTTGTACGTCGTCGTCGCGCTCGCCGGTGTCGCGGGAATCCTCGCGCGGCGTCACGCCTTGGCCGCGGTGCTCGTTGCAGGCATCGCAGCCGCGCTCGCGTGGCCGCAATGGCCGAACATCATGTTCGCGGATGGCACCAACGAGCACGTCGACGTCCTGGTTTTGCTGTTCGCGCTCGGCAGTGCGGCCTACGTCTGGCGCGCGGCGATCGCACTTTCGCCGCTCGGTGCGCTGGCCGCGGTCGTGCTGGTGGCGCTCGATCCGTTCGGGGTTGCGCGCGGCGTGCTGTTCGCACCGCTGCTCGCCTACACGCTGCTGACCGTGGCGTATCACCCCCTGTTGCGCTGGCGCTCGTTCAACCGCGCCGGCGATTATTCGTACGGCCTGTACGTCTACGCGTTTCCGGTCCAGCAAACGCTCATCGAGCGCTTGCCCGGCATCACGCCGCTCGCGTTGCTCGCGGTCGCCCTCCCGGCAACGCTGGTGCTCGCCGTCGTGTCATGGCATGCGCTGGAGCGCCCGGCCCTGAGCCTAAAATCGTGGTTCGACCGAACCGGTGCCAAGCCATGAACGATGCCACACCCGCCGCCAACGTTCCCAAGACGCTGCGCGAGCTCTCGTGCGCGGACGACTACGATCCCGATTCGATGCCGGTGGATACGGCCCGCAGCCTGATCCGCCAATACCTGTCGCCCGTCACGGCGACCGAGCGCGTGCACATCCGTACCGCGCTCGGACGCGTGCTGGCCGAGGACGTCGTCTCGCCGCTCGACGTGCCGGGCCACGACAACTCGGCGATGGACGGCTGGGCCGTGCGCTTCGCCGATCTACCGCGCGAAGGCACCGTCACGCTGCGCCGCATCGGCGACTCGTTCGCGGGCAAGCCGTTCGGCGGTGCGCTCGGCGCAGCGCTCGGCCCGGGCGAAGCGGTGCGCATCTTCACCGGCGGCGTCATGCCGGCGGGTGCCGACACCGTCGTGATGCAGGAGCGCGCAACCGAAGTCGAAGGCGGCGTGCAGGTGGCCGCGGGGGCCGTGGGCAAGCCCGGGCAGAACCGCCGCTTCGCCGGCGAGGACCTGAAGCGCGGCGAGGTGGTCTTCGCGGTGGGCCAGGCGCTCAATCCGGCCGAGCTCGGCATGCTTGCATCGCTTGGCGTGATCGAGGTGACGGTGTACCGGCGCCTGCGCGTGGCGTTCTTCTCCACCGGCGACGAGCTGCGCTCGATCGGCCAGCCGCTCGGTGCCGGTGAGATCTACGACAGCAATCGCTATACGCTGCACGGCATGCTGACGCGCCTCGGCAGCGACGTGGTCGACATGGGCGTGGTGCGCGACGAGCCCGCCGCCCTGGAACGCGCGTTCGCCACCGCTGCGGCCAACGCGGACGTCGTCATCACGTCGGGCGGCGTATCCGTGGGTGAGGCGGACTTCGTCAAGCAGCTCCTCGACCGGCTCGGCGAAGTGCTGTTCTGGAAGATCGCGATGAAGCCGGGACGCCCGCTCGCTTACGGCCGCATCGGCGCTGCGCACTTCTTCGGCCTGCCGGGCAATCCGGTGTCCGTCATGGTGACCTTCTACCAGTTCGTGCGTGACGCACTGCTCGTGCTGCAGGGCCGGCGCAACGTAACGGGCGTGCCGACGTTCTCTGCGACGCTGGGTGCGCCGATCCGCAAGGCGCCCGGTCGCACCGAATTCCAGCGCGGCGTGCTCGCCCCCGATGGGGCCGGCGGCTACACGGTGCGCACGACCGGCGACCAGGGCTCGGGCATCCTTTCGTCGATGTCGCGGGCGAACTGCTTCATCGTGCTGCCCCCCGAGTGCGGCAACGTCGAGGCCGGCGCATCGGTGCAGGTGCAGCTCCTCGAGGGATTGATCTGACACGCCCTTCGGACTAGCATCCTTTTCGGGGCCGTCGCAGACGCCCCGCTGCATCGACGAGCGTTCGTCCAAGCTCTGCGCCCACCGTGCGGGTTCACACCCGCCAAAGGAGGCGTCGTGATGCAGGCACCTGTCGATTCCCAAACGCTTGTCGCGCTGCTCGAGCGCTTTCCTGCGCCCGAGCTCGTCGATGTCCGCACGGCAGCCGCCGTCGCGGACAACCCGGTCGCGATTCCTGGCGCGCTCGCGTGCGACCCGCAAACGCTGCTCGAATGGTCGGCACGGCTCGAGCGCTGGCGCGCGGTGATCGTGTACTGCAAGGAAGGGCACGCGCGCAGCCTCGATGCGGCGTCGACCCTGTGCGCGCTGGGCTTTCGTGCGCGAGCGCTCGCCGGCGGACTCGCCGCCTGGCAGGCGCAAGGCGGCCGCACGGTTGCGCTGCGCGCGCCGACGCGCTGGGTGACGCGCGCGCGGCCCAAGATCGATCGCATCGCCTGCCCCTGGCTCGTCCGGCGCTTCATCGATCCCGCCGCCGAGTTCCACTTCGTCCCGGCCGGCGACGTGCTCGCCTTCGCCGGGCAACACGACGCCATCCCGTTCGACGTGCCGGGCGTGGCGTATACGCACGAGGATGCGCAATGCAGCTTCGACGCGTTCATCGCGCGGCACGACCTGCACGATCCGGCGCTCGCGCGCCTGGCGCTCATCGTGCGCGCCGCCGATACCGGTGCGCTCGACCTCGCCGCGCAGGCGCCCGGGCTGCTCGCCGTGTCGCTCGGCTTGTCACGCGTGTTCGACGATGACGACGCCCAGCTGCGCGCCGGATTGCTCGTCTACGACGCGCTCTACGCCTGGTGCAGCGACGCGCAGCATGAGACGCACACGCGCAATCCCGCGGCGTTGCGGCGGGCTGCGTAACGCAACACAAGCCGCCCGCAGGCGCCGACCAGGGCCGAAGGGTGCGTTACCGGCTGCGCCTTGGCCGCATCACGCTCGGCGAGCGTTTGCTGCACTGCACAATTGACGGGCCGTACCCCAAAGCGGGCAAATGGACGCCGCCAGACCTGCGATTGCACCTGGAACGTCGATGGCACGAACGCCCAGGTTCGCGCGCGGTCTTTCGACAGGGCGGCTGCATCCATGCCGATGCATCGGCCGTAAGGAAAGGCAGCGCGCCCCGACCGTAGAATTGTCCCCTGCTCTCCCACTGGAGCCGTCATGAACCGCCGATCCCTTCTCCGCCTTCTCGGTGCCTCGTTCGCCGCGGGCGCCACGGCAACCTCGGGCGCTGCGCGGCCCGCGCCAAGCGTCGAGCGCCTGCAGCACGACTGGCAACAGCTCCTCGCGAAGAACGCACCGGTCGCGCGCGATGCCACGCCCATCACCCGCACCGACGACCAATGGCGCAAGGACCTGCGAGCCGAGGCCTACCAGGTGCTGCGCCACGAAGGCACCGAGCGTCCGTTCACGAGCCCGCTCAACGACGAGCACCGCCCCGGGGTCTTCGTGTGCGCGGGCTGCGCCCTGCCGCTCTTCACCTCGGACATGAAATTCGACAGCGGGACCGGCTGGCCAAGCTTCTTCACGACGATCCCGAACGTCTTCCAGAGCAAGACCGACACGCTGCTCTTCTATCCGCGCACCGAGTACCACTGCGCGAAGTGCGGCGGCCATCACGGCCACATCTTCGACGACGGTCCGGCGCCCACCGGCCTGCGCTATTGCAACAACGGCGTGGCGCTGCGCTTCATCCCCAAGGATCTGGGCTGACGCGACGCCCGGCGCGCTCACGCTGTAGCAGCGCAGCGTCGTTTGCTACGCTGCGGGCGTGATCGCGCTGACGGGTATCCGCAAGACCTTCGGACGCGCACCGCACCGCGTGGTGCTCGAGGGCCTGTCGCTCGACATTCCGGCAGGCCAGTTCGTGGCGGTGCGCGGCGAGTCGGGTGTCGGCAAGTCCACGCTCCTCAATCTCATCGCGGGGCTCGATCGGCCCGATGCAGGAACGGTGCGCGTCGCAGGCATCGACCTTGCACCGCTCGACGACGACGCGCTCACCCGGCTGCGCGGCGAGCGCATCGGCTTCGTGTTCCAGGCGTTCCACGTGCTGCCCTACCTCGACGTCGCCGCCAATGTCGGCCTGCCGCTCGCCTTGCTCGGCCGCCGGGGTGCTGCAGCCGAGGCACGCGTGCAGGCGATGCTCGACGCCGTCGGATTGGGTGATCGCGCGAAGAGCCGCCCGCGCGAGCTGTCGGGCGGCGAGCTGCAGCGCGTGGCCATCGCGCGTGCGCTCGTGCACGCCCCCGCGATCGTGCTGGCGGACGAGCCGACGGGCAACCTCGATCCCGAGAGCGCCGCACAGGTCATCGCGTTGTTGCGCGACATCGTCAAGCGCGAGGGCGCGACAGCCGTGATGGCGACCCACTCGCCCACCGCCGCGGCGGCAGCCGACCGTGTGCTCGTGCTGCGTCCGACCGGCCTCGTCGCCGATGGCGCCTTCTGACGTTCTGCCGCTCGCGGTCGCGCGCGCCACGCTCGGCGGCCTTGCATTGCACGGCGCGCGCGGACGGGCCGTGCTCGCGATGCTGGCGATCGCGCTGGGTGTCGCGCTCGGCTTCGCGGTGCAACTCGTCAACCACACCGCACTCGCGGAATTCTCGAACGGCCTCGCCACGTTGACCGGGGACGCGGATCTCATCGTGCAGGGCGGCCGGGCCGGCTTCTCCGAATCGCTCTACCCCGCGGTCGCCCGCGATCCCGGCGTCGCCGTCGCGAGCCCGGTCGTGCAGCTGGAAGCCACGGTGGCTGGTCACGACGACACGCTGACGCTGATCGGCATCGACGCGCTGCGTGCGGCAGCGATCACCCCGGCGCTCGTCGGTGACGCGCGTGACCGGCTCGACCTGCTGCGGCCCGATGTCGTGTTCCTGACGCCGGCCGCGGCAGCCTGGCTTCAGCTTGCGCCGGGCGACACGGTGGCGCTGCAAAGCGGCGTCGATCTCGTGCGCCTCGAGGTGGCGGGCCTGGTGCACGGCGAGCACGGCGCGCGCCTGGGCGTGATGGACATCGCGGGTGCGCAGGATCGGTTCGCCATGGATGGACGGCTGATGCGGATCGACCTGCGCCTCGCACCCGGTGCCGACGCACACGCCGCGCGCGAGCGCCTTGCCAGGCTCATGCGCCCTGGAGTCGCCATCGACTCGCCACGCAGCAATCTCGAATCGACCGCGCGACTGACGCGCGCGTATCGCGTGAACCTCGACGTGCTCGCGCTGGTCGCGTTGTTCACCGGCGGCCTGCTCGTCTTCTCGACACAGGCGTTGGCCGTGATCCGCCGCCGCGTCCCTTTCGCGTTGCTGCGCAGCCTCGGTCTGACACGAGGGGCATTGGTGCGGCTGGTCGTGGCGGAAGGCGCGATGCTCGGCGTCGTCGGCGCCGCAGTGGGCCTCATCGGTGGCTGGGTCGTTGCCACGCTTGCGATCCGCTGGTTCGGTCTCGACCTTGGCGCCGGCTTCTTTCGCGGCGTCGCGCCCACGGTCGACATGGACTGGATCGGCGGACTGCTCTTCGGCGCCTGCGGCGTCGCGGCCGCCGTGCTCGGCAGCTATGGCCCCGCGCGCGATGCTGCGCGGTCTGAGCCCGCCGCGGCACTGAAGTCGGGCGATGTGGATCTCGCGTGGGGTACGGGCCGACGCGCATGGCACGGCGTTGCCGCAGTGGCGGCGGGCGCAACGCTGACGCTCATGCCGCCGGTGTTCGATCTGCCGCTGTTCGGCTATGCAGCCATCGCGCTGATCCTGCTCGGCACGCTGCGACTGCTGCCGCACCTGTCGGCGGCGATGCTCGCGGTCGTCCCGCCACCGCGCGCACCGGCGGCGGCGCTCGCGCTCGCGCAGATCCGGCATACCCCGGCCCAGTCGGCGCTGAGCCTGGCTGCGATCGTGGCCGGCGTGTCGCTCATGGTCGCGATGGCCATCATGGTCACCTCCTTCCGCGGATCGCTCGACGCCTGGCTCGGCCAGGTCCTTCCAGCCGACGTCTACGTGCGTGCCGGCGCCGGCGGCGACACGGCTTACCTGCCCGAGACCCTGCAACGCGCCATGACCGCGCTGCCGGGCGTCGAGCGCGTGGAGTTCCTGCGCAGCACTGCACTCGCATTGGCACCGGGCGCGCCGCGCGTGACGCTGCTCGCGCGTGACATCGATCGACAGCGGCCCGAGCAGCGGCTCGCCTTGATGGGCACCACCATCGTTCCGCAAGGCAGCGATCCGCCGCCGGCGTGGGTGAGCGAAGCCGCGGCCGATCGCTTCGGCTGGCACGTGGGCGACGTGATCGCGTTGCCGCTTGCCGATCGCCCGGCGCGATTCACCGTGGCCGGCGTGTGGCGCGACTACGCGCGGCAGCAAGGCGCCATCGTGATCGAGCGCAGCGCGTACGTGCAGGCGAGCGGCGATGCGCGCAGCAACGATGCCGCGATCTGGCTCGCGCCTGGGACGTCACTCGATGCGCTGCGCACGCGCATCGAGGCGCAAGCCGGCGCTGCGCGGCTCGACTTTGCGTCTGCGACGGAGCTGCGCGCCGTCTCGCTGCGGATCTTCGATCGCACGTTCGCCGTCACGTATGCCCTCGAGGCGGTGGCCGTGCTGATCGGCCTCACGGGGCTGTCGTCCGCGTTCGGCGCCATGGTGCTCGCGCGCCGCAGGGAATTCGGCGTGCTGCGTCACCTTGGCGTCACGCGGCGCCAGGTGGCCGCGATGCTCGCGACCGAAGGGTTGGCGCTCGGTGCGGTGGGTGCGCTCGTCGGGCTCGTGCTCGGTTTCGTGATCGCCTTGATCCTGATCCGAGTGGTGAACCGGCAGTCGTTCCACTGGAGCATGGATCTCGCGCTGCCGTGGGCCGCGCTCGGTGGCCTGGCAGTCGCGCTGCTTGCGCTGTCCACCATCACCGCGCTGGTTTCAGGGCGTGCCGCGATGAGGGCCGACGTGGTGCGCGCGGTCAAGGACGACTGGTGAAGCGCCGCGCATTCATCGCGGCCGCGCTCGCCTGCGGTGCCGGACGCGCCCGCGCGGACGTGCGCTTCGGCGCGGTGCTGCCACGCGCGCTGGTGTTTCCGCGCGACCACGGCAGTCATCCGGAATTTCGCACCGAGTGGTGGTACCTGACGGGCTGGACCCGCGATCGCGGCGGCGTCGAGCGCGGCGTGCAGGTCACGTTCTTCCGCAGCCGGCCCGGCGTCGCCGAAACGCTGACCAGCGCCTTCGCCCCGCGCCAGATCCTCTTCGCGCATGCGGCGATTGCCGATCCGCACGTCGGCCACCTGCTGCACGACCAGCGTGCCGCGCGTGCCGTGCTCGGATTGGCCGGCGCAGCCGAATCCACCACCGACGTCCTGCTCGACGATTGGCGCCTGGCGCTCGACGGCGATGTCTATCGGGCGTACGTGCCAGCGCGCGATTTCACGCTGGACCTGGCATTCCGGGCGGCAGGCGCACCGCTTGCCCAGGGAGACGACGGCGTCAGCCGCAAGGGCCCGTTGCCCGCACAGGCGTCGTACTACTACAGCCGTCCGCATCTGCGCGTAACCGGCCGGCTCGTGATCGATGGGGCTTCGCGCGACGTGGACGGCGAAGCGTGGCTCGATCACGAATGGTCGAGCGAGTATCTCGCGGCGAACGCGGCCGGCTGGGACTGGGCCGGGCTCGACCTCGACGACGGCGGCGCCGTGATGGCGTTCCGTATTCGCGACGTGCGCGGCGCAACGTTGTGGGGAGGTGGAACGTGGCAGCACGCCGACGGCCGCGTCGAGCGATTCGGACCCGATGCGATCGCCTTCGAGCCGCTGCGCACGTGGCGCTCGCCGCGCACGAGCGTCGAGTACCCGGTATCGATGCGGCTGCGCGCGGGTAGCTACGATGCCATCCTGACGCCGCTGCTCGACGACCAGGAGCTCGACGCGCGGGCGTCGGTCGGAACGATCTACTGGGAGGGCGCCGTGCGCGCGAGCGGGACCGCGTCCGGGCGCGGCTACCTCGAGCTGACGGGATACGAATCGCCGTTGAAGCTGTAGACGCGCGCGACTCTCAGCGCCGCGTGGCCGAGAACACCCCGCGCACGTCGCGCACCAGCCCGAGCGCGCGGCCGAGCTGCGCGATGCTGCCGACCTCCAGGGTGAAAGCCATGCGCGCCTGATGTTGCCGCGTGAGCGTGTTCACCGCCGTCACGTTGATCTTCTCGCGCGAGAGCACTTCGGAGATGTCGCGCAGCAGGCCCTGCCGGTCGCTCGCCTCGACGACGATGTCGACCGGGAACACCTCGTCGCGCGGCGTGCCCCAGCTTGCGTCGATGCGCCGCTCCGGCTCGCGGGCGAGCAGCCGCGCGACGTTCGGACAGCTCGCCCGGTGCACCGTGATGCCCTTGCCGCGGGTGACGAAGCCGACGATCGGATCGGGTGGCGCCGGCTTGCAGCAGCGCGCAAGTCCTGTCATCAGGCGGTCGACGCCGACCACCAGGATGCCGCTGCCTGCGTTGCCCGCGCGCGACTTGCGCGTGACCACCTCGGGTTCCGGCACCGCGGGTGCTTCCACCGTCGCCGGCTGTGCGACGGCCTGGATCGCGGCCTGCACGCTCTTGGAGTTGATCTCGTCACGCGCATACGCGGCGAACAGCTCTTCCGTGCGATCGAACCCCGCGCGCGCGGCGACGGCATCGAGCTTCAGCGCCGTCTGCCCCAGGCGCGACAGGTCCCGCTCGACCATCGCGCGTCCCTGTGCGACCGTCTGGTCGTGCTGCTGTGCCTTGAACCATTGACGCACCTTGGTCCGCGCACGGTGGCTGTGCACGTAGCCCAGGTCTGGATTGAGCCAGTCGCGCGAAGGTCCGCCCTGCTTGGCCGCGACGATCTCGACGCGCTGCCCGTTGGACAGCTCGTAGTCGAGCGGCACCAGCTGCCCGTCCACGCGTGCGCCGCGGCAGCGATGACCGAGCGTGGTGTGGACCGCGTACGCGAAGTCGATGGGCGTCGACCCGCGCGGCAGGTCGATCACCTTGCCCTGCGGCGTGAGCACGTAGATCGAGTCGGTGAAGAGGCTGCTGCGAAAGCCGGCGAGCCAGTCGCCCGCGTCGGCCACCGCGTCTTTCCAGTCGAGTATCTGGCGCAGCCAGGCGATCTTCTCGTCGAAGTCGGGGTCGTGCCGTGGCGCGCTGCCTTCCTTGTAGCGCCAATGCGCGGCAACGCCGTACTCGGAGTGCTGGTGCATCTCGCGGGTGCGGATCTGCACCTCGAGCGGCTTGCCTTCGGGGCCGATCACCGCGGTGTGCAGCGAGCGGTAATCGTTGGCCTTGGGCTTGGCGATGTAGTCGTCGAACTCGCGCGCCAGCGGCGTCCAGATGTGGTGCACCAGGCCGAGCGCGGTGTAGCAATCGCGCACGCTGTCGACCAGGATGCGCACGGCGCGGATGTCGTAGACCGTGTCGATGCCCACCTGCTTGCGCCGCATCTTGTTCCAGATGCTGTAGATGTGCTTGGGCCGTCCGCTGACCTCGGCGTCGAGGCCCGCGGCGCGCAGCTCGCGCGTGAGCAGCGCGATGACATCGGCGATGTACTGCTCGCGGTCGAGGCGCCGCTCGTCCAGCAGGCGCGCGATGCGCTTGTACTCGGCCGGCTCGAGCGCGCGCAGCGACAGGTCCTCGAGCTCCCATTTGATCTGCCACACGCCCAGCCGATTGGCGAGCGGCGCATAGAGATCGAGCGCTTCCTGGGCCGCGTCCCGCCGCAGCGCTTCGTCGCCGCTCACGAGCCAGCGCAGCGCCTGCGTGCGCTCGGCAAGCTTGATGAGCACCACGCGGATGTCCTCCACCATCGCGAGGAGCATCTTGCGCAGGTTCTCGGTTTGCGCGGCCTGCTCTTCGCGGCTGGCAAGCGGCGCCGCGGTGCGGATGGCGCCCATGCGCGCGACGCCGGCCACCAGGGTTGCAACCGGCGCGCCGAATCGGGCGCTGATGTCGTCGGCGTCGAGTGCGCCCACGACGGGCAATCCCATGAGCACAGCCGCGATCAGCGCATCGATGTCGAGGCGGATGGAGGCCAGCGTGGCGGCAGTGCCGAGCGCGCGGGCGAGCACCGGCTCGCCGTCGGGCATCGTGGCGTCGCCACAGCGCTCCCGCGCGAGCGCGACGGCTCGCTCGAGCGTGCCGCGCGCGGTGGCACCATGCGACAGCGCAATCGAATCGAGCCACGCCGCGACGGCCTGCGGCGCAGCGGCTTGCGGCGCGGCGTGCAGCACGGCAACCATGCGGCGATTATAGCGGCCGCGTGTCGGCCCCTTCGGCGAACGCGGTAGCCGTCAGTGCCGCGCGCCGCGTGGCGCGACGGCGACGCTCGCGGATTCTCCGCTGCTCGGGCACGCTGCAGCGTCGCTCATGCGCCGCGCCAGCGCTTCGGCGTCCTTCGGTCGAGCGTCGCGGCGCGCAACCGTGATCGCACCGCACAACGCTTCGCTGTCGTCGGCCTGCATCGCGAGCGCCTTGTCGTACGCGGCGCCGGCTTCGGACCACCGCTCGAGCGCCAGGTTCACGCGACCGAGCCCGTTCCACGCACCCGCGTCCGTGGGCGCCAGGCTCACCGCACGCGTTGCCGCTTCGCGCGCGTCGTCGAGCTGGCGCAGATTCGTGTAGCCGAGCCCGAGCTCGCGCCAGGCCGTCGCGTTCGCGGGCTCCTTGCGCGTCCATTCGTTGGCATACAGCACCATCACATTCCAGTTGCCGTTGCGCTTCATCTCGGCGACCTTGTCGGCCAGGCTCGGCTCGGCGGGCGTGGCGGGCTGCGCAGCAGGCGCGGCGGTCGCTGCGCCGCCGACCGCGGCGGGCCGCTTCACCGCAGCGTTGACGGCCTGGCGGGCGTCTTCGGTGGCGCGGGGCGCCGCCATGACCCACAGCAGCACGGCGACGAACGACAGCGCGGCCGCGGCGGCGCCGCCATAGATGACGTTGCGCGGCACGCCGCGCCTGCCCGCGCGCGGCGCTGTGCCACTACGGGCGCGGTCGGGCGTGCGGGTGGCCGGCCCTTCCGTGCGGCTGCGCGCGGCCGGGCCCGCGCTGCCCGGCATGCGGCTTGCAGACCCCTGAACCGGGCTTCCCGCGCCGCCGGCGGCCTGCGGGCCACTGGCCGCGGGCTTGGGCGAGCGGGCAGCGTGCTCGAGCCGCAGGACGGCCGCGCGTCCGCGCAGATACGCCGCGATCGCGATCGACTCGTCGCCACCGGCGACCGAAACGGTGCGCGACCACAGTGCCTGGTCGATCTTGCCATTCTGGTATTCGCGCGCCGCTTCCTCGAGATAGAAGTCCGCGTTCGTGATGCCGAGCGGCTTCGTCTGCGTCGGCGGACCGTTCGGGCGCGACGGATCGTCCGCGGGCGGGTCGATGGCGACGAGCTCGAGCTCGAGGGGCTTGGCGTCCGGCTTTTTGGCGTTCATCGAGCCCATGATGCAAGCGTCGTACCAACGCCCTTTGGCTGCAACCATCCGTCGTCTACAGCAGGGCCGCTAGAATGCCCTTCACCCCTGCCCGAATCGCCGCATGGACCTTCCGGACGCGCTCACGCCACGCTCGAAGCTGCCTGCTGCAGGCACGACGATCTTCACCGTCATGTCGGCGCTCGCGGTGCGCTACGGGGCCGTCAATCTGGGCCAGGGATTCCCGGATTACGGCATCGACCCGGAGCTCATCGAGCAGGTCCATGCCGCCATGCGTGCGGGTCACAACCAGTATCCGCTCATGGCCGGCGTGATGGCGTTGCGCGAGGCCATCGCGCGCAAGGTCGAGCGGCTGTATGGGCGCAGCTACGATCCGGAGCACGAAGTCACGGTCACGACGGGCGCCACGCAGGCGATCTTCACGACCATCCAGGCACTTGTCGGTCCCGGCGACGAGGTCATCGTGTTCGAGCCGGCGTACGACAGCTACGTGCCGGCCGTCGAGCTCGCGGGCGCCGTGCCGGTGACGCTGCCGCTCACCGTGCCGGGATTTCGCATCGACTGGACGGCGCTGCGCAGCGCGATCACCCCGCGCACGCGCATGATCGTCGTGAACACGCCGAACAATCCCGGCACGAGCGTGCTGTCGCGCGACGACGTGGAAGCGCTCGCGCAGATCACGCGAGGCACGCCGATCGTCGTCGTGAGCGACGAGGTGTACGAACATATGCTGTACGACGGCGCACGCCACGAGAGCGTCGCGCGCCACGCCGAGCTTGCGGCGCGCAGCGTCGTGATCGGATCGTTCGGCAAGACGTTTCATGCCACCGGCTGGAAGGTGGGCTATGCGCTGGCTCCGCGCGCGCTCACCGACGAGATCCGGCGGGTCCACCAGTTCACGGTCTTCACCGTGAACAGCCCGATGCAGCACGCGTTGGCCGGATTCCTCGACGATCCCGCGCGCTACGAATCGCTGCCTGCGTTCTTCGCGCGCAAGCGCGATCTGCTACGCGATGCGCTGGCCGACACGCCACTCGATCTGTTGCCCTGCGCGGGCAGCTACTTCCAGCTCGCAACGTACGCGCGCGTGAGCGACTTGCCGTCCGACGCGTTTGCCGAGCGCCTGGTGCGCGAAGTCGGTGTCGCCGTCATTCCGCTCACCGCGTTCTATCGCGTGCGCACGGACCACCGCATCATCCGGTTCTGCTTCGCCAAGCGCGAGGACACCCTGCTCGCCGCCGCGGAGCGGCTCCGCCGCCTGCGCGCATAGCGCTTCGGCAAGCCGTCGCGCGCTTGTCGATTTCGGCCGCGGCCGTTCGTCTAGAGTACGAGCGGGGCGACCGGACGAGGCGTCCGGCGGTGCTCCCGCCCGCCACCCGAACTGGAGAAAAGTCATGCGATTCATGGTGATGGTCAGGGCAACGGCGCAGTCGGAAGAGGGCGTGCTGCCCGACGAGAAGCTGCTCGCCGACATGGGAAAATTCAACGAGGAGCTGGCGAAGGCCGGCGTCATGCTGTCCGGCGACGGACTGCAACCCAGCGCCAAGGGCGCACGCGTCCGCTTCTCGGGCAGCCGCCGCACGGTGATCGACGGCCCGTTTGCGGAGACCAAGGAACTCATCGCCGGCTTCTGGATCTGGCAGGTGAAGTCGCGGGAAGAAGCGATCGACTGGGTGAAGCGCGCGCCCAACCCGTTTTCCGGGATCGACTCGGAGATCGAGATCCGCCAACTCTACGAAGCGGAGGATTTCGGCGAAGCGTTCACGCCGGAGCTGCGCGAGCAGGAAGAGCGGCTGCGCAAGGAGCTCGAAGGGCGCGCGCGCAAAGGGTGACTCGACCCGGTTGCCGATGCGCACCGCCGTGCCGGGCGAGTGCGGGCCTGCGTGGAGGCGCCTGTGCAGCATCGTCCAATGCGCGCAGCGCATCGGCGCGATGCGGGTTGCACCCGAAGCCGGAACGCAGGCCCGCACTCGCCCGGCACGCACTTGCCATCAGCAGACGCCGGGCAAACGCGCAACCCGCAATGACATGACGCAATGACCGAAGCAGCAGCCGCCGTCGAAACCGTCTATCGCGCCGAGTCGCGGCGCGTGTTCGCCACGCTGGTGCGCATGCTCGGCGACTTCGATCTCGCGGAGGAAGCGCTGCACGACGCGTTCCGCGCCGCGCTCGAGCAATGGCCGCGCGAAGGCGTGCCCGCCAATCCGCGCGCGTGGCTGGTGTCCGCGGGCCGCTTCAAGGCCATCGACGGCATTCGGCGCAACCGGCGTTTCACGCCGCTCGATGACGTCGCAGAGCTGGTCGAGGCGATTCCCGACGAGCGTGCCGAAATCGATGCCGAGGGCATCGAGGACGACCGGTTGCGCCTCATCTTCACCTGTTGTCACCCGGCGCTGGCCCTCGACGCGCAAGTGGCGCTGACGCTGCGGGAAGTGTGCGGCCTCACGACCGAGGAGATCGCACGCGCCTTCCTGAGCGCCGCGCCGACGCTCGCACAGCGCATCGTGCGCGCGAAGACCAAGATCCGCGATGCGCGCATCCCGTACGAAGTGCCCGAGCCGCGCGAGCGCGCGGAGCGCCTCGACGCCGTGTTGCGCGTCATCTACCTCGTGTTCAACGAGGGCTACTCCGCCTCGTCCGGCGACAGCGTGACGCGCGTCGACCTCTCCGCCGAAGCGATCCGTATCGGTCGGCTGCTCGTGCAGCTGTTGCCCGACCCGGAGGCCGACGGCCTGCTCGCGCTCATGCTGCTGCAGGAATCGCGCCGCGCGGCGCGCACGTCGGCCGACGGCGAGATCGTGGTGCTCGACGAGCAGGACCGCACGCGCTGGAACCGCGACCAGATCGCCGAGGGCAGCGCGCTCGTCGAGCGCTCGCTCGCGTCGCGGCGGATCGGCCCGTATGCCCTTCAGGCTGCCATTGCGGCCGTGCATGCCAATGCCGCGACCGCTGCCGACACCGACTGGGCCGAGATCGTCGGGCTCTACGACGTGCTCATGCGGCTGGCCCCGTCATCGGTCGTCGAGCTCAACCGCGCCGTGGCGGTCGCGATGCGCGACGGGCCCGCCGCGGGCGTTGCGTTGATCGAAGCGCTGCTCGCGCGCGGCGAGCTCGACGAATACCATCTGGCGCACGCCGCACGGGCGGACCTGTACCGCCGCCTCGGCCGCGCCGACGATGCGCGGGCCGCCTATGAGCGGGCGCTGGCCCTGGCCCGCCAGGCGCCCGAGCGCCGGTTCCTGGCGCGGCGCCTCGCCGCACTTCCGCAATGAAATTGCCGCACGCTGTCGATTGGGCGCCGTCCCGTTCGACCAGGGGTTACGGCGGCCCATCCGCCGAAAGGAGCGAACCATGAAATACCTGTGCCTGGTGTACCTCGACGAGCGCCGCCTCGACGAAGTGCCGGATCGCGAATGCATGGCCTGCGGCGATGCCCTGCGTGCCAGCGGCCACATGGTCGCCGGGGAGGCGCTCGAGGGCGTTCATACGGCGACCACCGTGCGCGTGCGCAACGGCAAGGTCGCCGTCACGGACGGTCCCTTCGCCGAGACCAAGGAGCAGCTCGCCGGCTTTTACATGATCGATGCGCGCGACTTGAACGAGGCGATCCAGATCGCGTCGAAGATCCCGCCCGCCCGCGTCGGCAGCATCGAGGTTCGTCCGGTGCGCCAGCTCGACGTCGCGCGAGGCCTCGAGCCGGCCCACGTGTCCCACGCGGGCGCGCCGTGAGGCGAGCAGCGGGCGCACCGACCGTCAGCCAGCCTCGCTCGACGGCCCGCCGCACGCTGCGGGTGACGCGCCGCTATGCGGCCGCGCCGTCCGACGTGTTCGCCGCGTGGCTCGATGCCGCGGTAGCGCGCCGGTGGCTGTTCGCCACGGCGACGCAGCCGATGACCGACGTGCGCATGGAGCCGCGCGTGGGAGGCGCATTCCACCTGGCCGAAACGCCGGCCGCCACCCCGCACACGGGGCGCTATCTCGAGATCGAGCCGGACCGCAGGCTGGTGTTCACGCTCACCGGACCCATGCACGCGCGCGCCACCGCGCGTGTCTGCGTCGAGGTGACGCCGCGCGGTCGCGGCTCCGCCCTGACGGTTACGCACCGGGACGTGCCGAGCGCCGATGCGGAGCGCGCGCGTGACCGCTGGACCGGCATCCTCTACGGGCTCGAGGAGACGTTGCGCAACTGAAGTGTCGATTCAGCGGCGGCTCGTTCGACTAGCTGGAAAGGAGCCGCCATGTCGACCATCACCAAATTGCTGCCGCTCGTCTGCGCATGGCTGCGCAAGCTGGGTCCGTACGTCGCGCTGGAGATCGTGCTGCCAGGCGGCACGTTGTTCGCGGTGCTGCTGTTCCTGTACCGGCGGCGCAAGGTCGCGCTGTCGCTACCCACCGCATTCGATTGACCACGAAAGGAATGACCATGCACGTGCAACCGTACCTGTTCTTCAACGGCCGTACCGAGGAAGCGATCGAGTTCTACCGCACGGCGCTCGGCGCGACGAACGTCGAGCTCATGCGCAACAAGGACAGTCCCGAACCGCCTCCGCCCGGGATGCTGCCGCCCGGCTCGGAGAACAAGATCATGCATGCAAGCTTCAAGCTGGGCGACAGCACGATCCTCGCCTCCGACGGTCGTTGCGACGGCAAGCCCGTGTTCCAGGGCTTCGGATTGCCGATCACGGTGAAGTCTGAAGCCGAGGCGGACCGGCTGTTCGACGCGCTGGCCAGCGGCGGCAAGGTCACCATGCCGTTGACCAAGACGTTCTTCTCGCCGAAGTTCGGCATGCTGAACGACAGGTTCGGCGTCGCCTGGATGGTGATGGTCGACGCGCGGTAGACCAACGAGGCTGGGTCCCCGCCCCCCGACTCAGGACTCGAGGGCAACATTCGCGGGGACGACCAGCACACCGCGGCCGTCGTCAGAGCCGCTGGCCGGCGGCTTCGGCGATCACGTGCGCGAGCGCCTCGGCGTGCTGATCGGCCATGGCGCGCTCGCGCGCCTCCACCATGACGCGCAGCACGGGCTCGGTGCCCGACGGGCGCAGCAGCACCCGTCCGGCGTCGCCGAGCGCGCGCGTGACCTCGCGTTCCGCGGCCTGCACGCGATCGCTGGCATGCCAGTCGAAGCCGCGCTGCACGGGTACGTTGATCAGGCGCTGCGGGAACAGCTTCACCGGTCCCGCGGCTTGCGCGAGCGTGCGATCCTGCTCGATCAGCGCGCGCAGCACCGCGAGCGCGGCAACGATCGCGTCGCCCGTGGTGTGCTTGTCCAGGCAGATGAGGTGGCCCGAGTTCTCGCCGCCAAGCACCCAGCCATGCTCGAGCATCTGCTCCAGCACGTAGCGGTCGCCCACCTTGGCGCGGGCGAGCGGAATGCCGAGCGCCCCAAGCGCCTGCTCGAAGCCCAGGTTGCTCATCTGCGTGCCGACCACGCCGCCCGCCGAGGCGCCGCGCCGCTGGTAATCCGTGGCGATGACGTAGAGCAGCTCGTCGCCGTCGTAACAGCGTCCGCTCGCGTCGACCATCAGCAGCCGGTCGCCGTCACCGTCGAGCGCGATGCCGAGATCCGCCGCGTGCGTGCGCACCTGGTCCATCAGGAATTGCGGATGCGTGGCGCCGACGTCGCGGTTGATGTTGAGGCCGTCGGGTTCGGCAGCGACCGGAATGACCTCGGCGCCGAGCTCGTGGAATACGCGGGGCGCGACGTCGTATGCCGCGCCGTTCGCGCAATCGACGACGATGCGGAAGTCGCGCAGGTCGAGCTCGGCGGGGAACGTGCTCTTGCAGAACTCGATGTAGCGGCCGCCGGCGTCGCCGACGCGCCACACCTTGCCCAGATCCGCGGACGGTACGCACTCGAGCGGCAGCGCCATGGTGGCTTCGATCGCTGCTTCGACCTGGTCGGGCAGCTTGCTGCCGCGCGCGGAAAAGAACTTGATGCCGTTGTCGTCGTATGCGTTGTGCGAAGCGCTCACGACGATGCCGGCGGACAGCCGCAGCGCGCGCGTGAGATAGGCGATGCCCGGCGTGGGCAACGGGCCGCACAGATACACGTCGACGCCGGCAGCGGACAGGCCCGATTCGAGCGCGGCCTCGAGCAGGTAGCCCGAGATGCGCGTGTCCTTGCCGATGAGCACGCCGGGCCGCTCGCCGCGCGCATGCGTGATCTTGTGATCGGTCGCCACGAGCGTGCGTCCTGCCGCCCAGCCAAGCTTCAGCACGCGCTCCGGCGTGATGGGATCGAGACCGACGCGCCCACGCACGCCGTCCGTGCCGAAAAAGGCCCGTTTTGCCAAGGCTGCTCCTGATGCGAAAGGTGCGCCATTGTAAGCCGCGCGGCCTGCGCCACGGCTGCCGTCGGCCGGCTCGCTACGTGAGTGCCATCCAGACCTTCAATGCGTCCACGGTTTCGCGCACGTCGTGCACGCGCACGACCGATGCGCCGCGCGCCACCGCGGCGAGTGCGGCCGCGACGCTTGCAGCCAGGCGCTCGCCGGCAGGCCGGCCCGTGATGGCACCAAGGGAGCCCTTGCGCGACAGGCCCGCGAGCACGGGATACCCGAGCCCGGCGATCTCTGGCAGCCCGTGCATCAGTGCAGCGTTGTGCGCGAGCGTCTTGCCGAAGCCGAAGCCGGGATCGACGACGATACGCTCCGCCGTGATGCCGGCCGCGCGGCAGGCGTCCACGCGCGCCTGCAGGAATTCGCGCACCTCGTGGACGACGTCGGCGTATGCAGGAGCGTCCTGCATCGTCGCCGGCGTGCCCTGCATGTGCATGAGGCAGACGGCACAGTCGCTCACCGCGATCGCGGCGAGCGCGCCGGGCTCGCGCAGCGCCCGCACGTCGTTGATCATGGATGCGCCGGCGGACAGCGCGGCCTGTATGACCACCGCGTTCGAGGTGTCCACCGACACGATGGCACCGCCTTGCGCGAGCGCACTCACCACCGGCACCACCCGCGCGCATTGGGCGTCGGCGCCGACCGGCGCAGCGCCCGGCCGCGTCGATTCGCCGCCCACGTCGATCACATCGGCGCCATCGGCGAGGAGCTGTCGCGCATGCCCAATGGCGCGGTCGGCTTGCTCGAAGCGTCCGCCTTCGGAAAAGGAATCGGGCGTGACGTTCACGATGCCCATCACGCGCGGACGCGACAGGTCGAGGACGTGCGATCCACAGCGCAGCATGCGCGCTGCGTGATGTCGCTGCCCTTTCATGCGGCCGATGCTACGCCACGCGGTGCGGTCGAACAAAAAGGGCGTGCATCGCTGCACGCCCCGTTCGTCGTGTCGACCAGCGTTATGCGGGATTGGCCGACGGCGCTGGATCGGGCTTCGGCGCAGCGCCCGGAGGCGGCGTGCCGGTGCTCGACGACTGCGTCGGCTTGGGCGGCCGCGGCGGCTTGCCGGCCATCAGGTCGCCGATCTGGTCGGCGTCGATGGTCTCGAATTCGAGCAGCGCCTTGGCCATGGCTTCGACGATGTCGCGGTTCTCCTCGATCAGCTTGCGCGCAAGCGCGTACTGGCGGTCGATGATGCCGCGGATCTCGGCGTCGACCTTGCGCATCGTCTCTTCGGACATGTTGACCGTGCGCGTGATGGCGCGGCCGAGGAAGATCTCGCCTTCGTTCTCGGCGTAGACCATCGGGCCCATCACGTCGGACATGCCGTAGCGCATCACCATGTCGCGGGCCATCTGCGTCGCACGCTCGAAGTCGTTCGAGGCGCCGGTGGTCATCTGGTTCATGAACACCTCTTCGGCGATGCGGCCGCCGAACAGCACCGCGATCGTGTTCAGCATGCGCTCCTTGTCCATGCTGTAGCGATCGGTCTCGGGCAGCTGCATCGTCACGCCGAGCGCACGCCCGCGCGGGATGATCGTGACCTTGTGCACCGGATCGGTCTTGGGCATCTTCATCGCGACGAGCGCGTGGCCCGACTCGTGATACGCCGTGTTGCGCCGCTCTTCCTCGGGCATGACGATGGAGCGCCGCTCGGCGCCCATGATGATCTTGTCCTTGGCGCGCTCGAAGTCGTGCATGTCCACGAGGCGCTTGGTCGAGCGCGCGGCGAACAGCGCCGCTTCGTTGACGAGGTTGGCCAGGTCGGCGCCCGAGAAGCCCGGCGTGCCGCGCGCGATGATGTCGGCCTTGACGTCGGGCGCGAGCGGCACCTTGCGCATGTGCACGAGCAGGATCTGCTCGCGGCCGCGGATGTCGGGCAGCGGCACGACGACCTGGCGGTCGAAGCGGCCCGGACGCAGCAGCGCCGGGTCGAGCACGTCGGGCCGGTTGGTCGCGGCGATGACGATCACGCCCGCGCTGCCCTCGAAGCCGTCCATCTCGACGAGCAACTGGTTGAGCGTCTGCTCGCGCTCGTCGTTGCCGCCGCCCAGGCCCGCACCGCGCTGGCGGCCGACCGCGTCGATCTCGTCGATGAACACGATGCACGGCGCGTTCTTCTTGGCCTGCTCGAACATGTCGCGCACGCGCGCGGCACCCACGCCGACGAACATCTCGACGAAGTCGGAGCCCGAGATCGAGAAGAACGGCACCTTCGCCTCGCCGGCGATCGCCTTGGCGAGCAGCGTCTTGCCCGTTCCCGGCGAGCCCACCATCAGCACGCCGCGCGGGATGCGGCCGCCGAGCTTCTGGAACTTCGACGGGTCGCGCAGGAATTCGACCAGCTCGGCGACTTCCTCCTTCGCCTCGTCGCAGCCCGCGACGTCGGCGAACGTCACCGTGTTGTTCGATTCATCGAGCATGCGCGCCTTGCTCTTGCCGAAGCTGAACGCGCCGCCGCGCCCGCCGCCCTGCATCTGGCGCATGAAGAAGATCCACACGCCGATCAGGAGCAGCATCGGGAACCACGAGATGAAGATCTGCGCGAGGAAGCTCTGCTCCTCCTCGGGCTTGGCTTCGACGCGCACGCCCGCCTTGCGCAGGTCGTCGACCATGAAGATGTCGGGCGCGCTGTACGTGACGTACTTCTTCTTGTCCTTGGAGACCCAGCGGATCGTGCGGCCCTCGATCGAGGCGGACTCGACCTGGCCGCTCTTGGCCTGCTCCATGAAGTCGGAATACGCGATGGCATCCTTGGTGGCGGCGCGCGAATCGAACTGCTTGACCACCGTCAGGACGACGAGGCCGATCACGAGCCAGATGCCGATGTTCTTCAGAAGATTGTTCAAACCCGTCGCTCCTTGCGCCGGCGGACGCGCGATGTGCGCGGCCGCGATGGCTTTGCTGCTGCGCGCGCCGTGTGCGCCACGCTGGCAGCCGACCTCATTTTACCGGCCGCGCGCTGCTGCGGGCCATGCAACGCGCGCGTTCGTCGGATACGCACGACCATCCATACCACGTGTCTCCGCGCCCCGACAGCGCGATTCAGCCGCGGAATCCCTTGGCCACCACGAAAAGCTCGCGGCTGCGATCGCGGGAGGCCTTCGGCTTGCGCAAGTAGACCTTTTCGAAGCTTGCCTTCACCGCGCGCTCCAACTCGGCAAGCCCGGCACCCTGAAACACTTTGACGGCCAGCGCGCCTCCCGGTTGCAGGTGCCCACGCGCGAATTCGAGGGCGAGATCGGCAAGATGGACGCTACGCGCCTGATCGACGGCGTCGATGCCCGAAAGATTGGGCGCCATGTCGCAGAGCACAAGGTCGACCGGCCGTCCGCCCAGCGCCTTTTCGACGGCCGCAAGGCCCTCGTCGGAAGCGAAATCCGCCTGGATGAAGGCAACGCCAGCGATCCCGGCCATGGGCAGGAGGTCGATCGCGACCACCACACCTCCACCCCCGACCCGCTCGTGCAGCACCTGCGACCAGCTCCCCGGCGCGCTGCCCAGGTCGACCACCGTCATGCCGGGCCGCAGCAGATGATCGCGCTGGTCGAGCTCGATGAGCTTGAACGCCGCGCGCGAGCGAAATCCGCGCTTCTGCGCAGCCTGCACGTATGGATCGTTGACGTGCTCCTGCATCCACGCCTTGCCGAAGCGATGCTTCTTGCCGGCCGGATTGAGCGGAGATTTCATGGATGCCTTCACATGGTAGCCCGGAGCCGGGGCGTTACACTCTCGCCGCATGCCGCCCCTCGATCCCGCCACGCGCCGCGCCCTGCGCGCCCGCGCACACCATCTCGATGCCGTGGTCTCCATCGGGCATCACGGCCTCACCGCCCCGGTCCTGCACGAGATCGACATCGCGCTCAAGGCGCACGAGCTCATCAAGGTGCGGGTATTCGGCGACGACCGGGCAGCGCGCGAAGCCATGCTCGAGACGATCTGCCATGCCGTCGAGGCGGCGCCGGTCCAGCACGTGGGCAAGCTGCTGGTGCTCTGGCGTCCCAATCCGGAAGCGGCCAAGCCCGCGTCCAAGCCGGCGCGCAAGCCGCGCAAGGGACCTGGGAAACCATCCGAAGCCACGCGGGTCGGCCGCAAGCAACCAGCCCGGCCGCCGCGGGGTCGCGCGCGACCCCGGTCCGAGCCGCCTCGCACCGGCACGCCGGCTGCAGCCGGCGATGCACGTCGCCGGCGCGGCACGTCGGCTACGTCGCGCGACGCCCCGCCCGCCGGCGTGCCGCGCGCAGCCCTTCCCCGGCGTCGCCGCGAACGCGGCTGAGCGCGGCGGCGCGAGGGAGCGCGGGCGCGGCCGTTATTGGTCGACCTTGATGTTCGCGGCCTTGATCAGCTTGCCGAAGCGCTCGAATTCCTCGCGATTCATGCGCGCGAATGCCTCGAGACCCATGTCGCCCGGTTCGCCGCCGAGCCCGCGCAGCCGTGCCTGCACGTCGGGCAGCTTCAACACGCGGGTCAGCTCCGCGTGCAAGGCGTCGACGATCGGCTTCGGCGTGCCGCCTGTGACGAAGAGCCCATACCATGTAGTCATCTCGGCGCCCGGATAGCCGGCCTCGGCGATCGTCGGCACGTTCGGCAGCTCGGCCACCCGCTGGGGCGAGGTGACCGCGAGCGGACGGAATTTGCCCGCGCGGATCTGCCCCATCGCCGAGGACGTCGTGTCGAACATCATCTGCACCTCGCCCGACAGGATGTCGACGTGCGCCTGGGCGCTGCCCTTGTACGGGACATGCACGGTGGAGATGCCGGCGGCCTGGTTGAATGCTTCGCCCGCGATATGCTGGGTGCTGCCCACGCCCGAGGATGCGTACTTGAGCTCGCCCGGCTTGGCTTTCGCCGCCGCGGCAAGGTCCTTGACGCTGGTGTAGGGCTGGCTTGCGCCGACCACCAGGACGTTCGGCACCACGACGACCAGGCCTACCGGCTGGAGCTGCTTCAGCGGGTCGTACCCGAGCTTGAGGAGATGGGGCGCAATCGCCTGGCCGGTGTTGGTCGCGACCAGGAGCGTATAGCCGTCCGCGGGCGCCTTGGCCGTCAGGTCCGCTGCGATGGTATTGGAGGCGCCCGGCCGGTTCTCGACCACGAACGGCTGCTTGAGGCCGTCCGCGAACTTCTCGGCCAGCATGCGGGCGATGACGTCGGTGCCCCCGCCGGCGTTGGCGCCGACCAGGATGCGCACCGGTCTGGCCGGATACGCGGCGTCGGCCGCGCAGGTGGGCGCGCTCGCGGCGAGCGCAAGCGCAGCGACCAGCGCCTGGATCAAGCGGGACATTGGAGCCTCCGATGACAGCGACGCACACCGCGCCGGCATTTGCTGCTGTGCACCACGCCGCCTCCTACCCGTAGCGGACTTGCCGCACCTCGTAGTTGCGCAGCCCGCCCGGGGCGCGCACCTCGACCTGGTCCCCTTCGCTCTTGCCGATCAGCGCGCGAGCGATGGGTGAATTGACCGAAATCTTGCTCGCCTTGATATCGGCTTCGTCGTCGCCGACGATCTGGTAGGCGTTGCGATCGCCGCTGTCGAGGTCCTCGATTTCCACGGTCGCGCCGAATACCACCCGGCCGTCGGCCTCGACCGCCTGCGGGTCGATCACCTGGGCGTTGGCGAGCTTCGACTCGACCTCCGAGATCCGCCCTTCGATGAAGCCCTGGCGCTCCTTGGCGGCGTCGTAGTCGGCGTTCTCGGACAGGTCGCCGTGCGAGCGCGCCTCCGCGATTGCCTGGATCACGGCCGGCCGCTCCACGGTCTTCAGGCGGTGCAACTCCGCCTTGAGGCGCTCGGCGCCTTCGACGGTCATCGGTACCTTTTGCATGGCGTCGGATTTAAAACGAAAAGACCGGAAGCGAAAACGCCTCCGGCCGAATCGCCATTATACCCGGAACCCGACGTGCGCGAAGCGGGTTCGCGCACAGCCGCGGCATCACACCGCGCGATATCGTCCGATCATCCGTTGCAGGCGCGAAGCCGCGCCCGCGCTGGCACGCCGCGCCCGTCCGGCGGCATCGCCCCGGATGGCGCGCGCGATGCGAGGTTGCTGCCGACGAGCGCAGAGATGGTCAACAGCACGCCAGCGATTTCAGTCGCACCCACGTGGCGGCCATGCGCGATCGCGATCCCGAACGCCGTGATGGGCACGAGGTTGATGAACAGGGAGCCCGCGGCGGGTCCCAGCACTGCGATGCCCGAATTCCACGCGAGCACGGCCAGCACGCCGCCGATCAGTGCGAGGTACGCGATCTCGGGCCATAGCTCGACGATCCGAGGCCACGTGGGCGGCGACACGCCGACGGCCATCGCGCCGAGCGTCGCTGCGACGATGGACGCGGTGCCGTACGACATGCTGAGCGCCGTGTAGCGCAGAGCGGAGAACCGCGGCATGGTGGCCGCGCCGGTGGTGTAGATCGACCAGCAGACGACGCCGGCGAGCACGAGGCCGTCGGCGGCCCAGTCGCCCGCTTCGACATGCAATCGTCCGTGCGTGATCACGAGCAGCACGCCGGCGAACGCGACGCTGATCGCGATGAAGGTTGCCAGCGTCGGCCTGCGACCACGCAAGACCCAGGCCGTGATCGCGGTCACCAGCGGCAGCAGCGACACGATGATCGCCGTGTGCTCGGGCGTGGTGCGCGCGAGGCCGAGGAAGCCGAAGATGCTGAAGCCGGCGAAGCCGAAGGTTCCGTAGAGCCACAGGCGCAGCGCCTCGCCATCCGCGCGCAGGGCGCGGCGGCCTTCGGCCGCGGCGAGAACGGCAATCATGACGAGCGACGCCGGAACGTAGCGCAACGTCGTCAAGTGAAACGCGTCGATCGCGTAGAGGGCCTCCTTGGCGACCGAGAACATCGCCCCCCACGCGAGCGCGGTGAAGAGCAGCTTCGCCACCGCCTGCATCCTGCGTTGCCCGTCCATCGTTCTCCTTCCCGATCGTGCCTCATGACCACCACGCATGCGAAAGCAAGACGCAGCGGACCGTGCCCAATCTTCGCCTTCGAAGCGATCGACGGCAAACGCTCTTTAGGCATCCCTGGCATGCGCCGAGGGAATGCGAGCCGCGGGACGACCCCTACTTCGTGCCCAGGCGCGCGTGCAGTGCCTGGATCGCGTAAGGCACGAACTCGCCCATGTTCTGCATGCCGAGCGCGGCGGCCCGCGCGCCCGCCAGCGTGGTGTAGGTCGGCACCTGGTCGGTCAGCGCAGCGCGCCGGATCGCATAGCTGTCGCGAATCGCGGAGCGCTTCTCCTCGACGGTATTGACGACCAGGGCGATCTCGTCGTTCGTGATCATGTCGACGATATGGGGACGGCCTTCGGCAACCTTGTTCACCGGCATGACCGGGACGCCGGCCGCCGCGAGCGCCGCCGCCGTGCCGCGCGTCGCGACGAGCTCGTAGCCGAGGTCGACCAGCATGCGGGCGGTCTCGATGGCACGGGGCTTGTCGCTGTTCTTCAGGCTGATGAAGACGCGGCCGCGCTCGGGAAGCTTCACGCCGGCGGCGAGCTGGCTCTTGACGAACGCCTCGCCGAACGTCTCCCCCACGCCCATCACTTCGCCGGTGGATTTCATCTCCGGTCCGAGGATGGTGTCCACGCCGGGGAACTTGATGAACGGGAACACGGCTTCCTTGACGGAGTAGTACCGCGGCACGATCTCGGCCGTCACCCCCTGATCGGCAAGCGAGCGCCCGACCATGCAGCGTGCGGCGATCTTGGCCAGCGGACGCCCCGTGGCTTTCGACACGTACGGAACCGTGCGCGACGCGCGCGGGTTGACCTCGAGCACGTAGACGACGCCGTCCTGGATCGCGAACTGCACGTTCATCAGGCCCACCACGTTCAGCGCGCGCGCCATCAGCACGGTTTGCCTGCGGAGCTCGGCTTGCGTCTGAAGCGACAGCGAGAAAGGCGGCAGCGAGCAGGCGGAATCGCCGGAATGCACGCCGGCCTGCTCGATGTGCTCCATGATCCCGCCGATGACCACGTCTTTCCCGTCCGACACCGCATCGACGTCCACCTCGATGGCGTCGTTCAGGAAGCGGTCGAGCAGCACGGGTGAATCGTTGGAGACCTTCACCGCCTCCTTCATGTAGCGCGCCAGGTCCTGCGGGTCGTGCACGATCTCCATGGCGCGCCCGCCGAGCACATACGACGGCCGCACGACGAGCGGATAACCGATCTCGGCCGCCGCGGCGAGCGCGGCCTCCTCCGTGCGGGCGGTGCGGTTGGGCGGTTGCTTCAGGCCGAGCCGCACGAGCATCTGCTGGAACCGCTCGCGATCCTCCGCCACGTCGATCATGTCAGGCGAGGTGCCGATGATCGGCACGCCGTTCTTCTCGAGATCGCGCGCGAGCTTGAGCGGCGTCTGGCCGCCGTACTGCACGATCACGCCCCACGGCTTCTCGACGTGCACGATCTCGAGCACGTCTTCCAGCGTGAGCGGCTCGAAGTACAGGCGATCGGACGTGTCGTAATCGGTCGAGACCGTCTCCGGATTGCAGTTGACCATGATGGTCTCGAAGCCGTCCTCGCGCAGCGCCATGGCCGCGTGCACGCAGCAATAGTCGAACTCGATGCCCTGCCCGATGCGGTTGGGTCCACCGCCCAGCACCATGACCTTGCGCTTGTCCGTCGGCGCCGCCTCGCATTCCTCTTCATAGGTCGAATACAGGTACGCCGTGCCGGTGGAGAACTCGGCGGCGCAGGTGTCGACGCGCTTGAACACCGGCCGCACGCCCATCGCGTGACGGCGGGCGCGCACGTCGCCTTCAGTGCTCTTGAGCAGATAGGCCAGACGCCGGTCGGCGAAGCCCTTGCGCTTGAGCGCGCGCATGTCCTCCGCGGTGATGTCGTCGAGCGAGCGCTGGTCGAGCATGAGCTCGAGATCGACGATCTCCTTGATCTGCGCGAGGAACCACGGGTCGATCTTCGTGTAGCCGTGCAGCTCCTCGACGGACATGCCGATGCCGAATGCATCGGCGACGTACCACAGGCGCTCGGCGCGTGGATAGGCGAGCTCGTCGCCGATGGTGTCGGGGTCGACCGTCTTGAGGTTGAAGCCGTCCACGCCCGTCTCAAGGCCCCGCAACGCCTTGTGCAGCGATTCCTGGAACGTGCGCCCGATGGCCATCACCTCGCCCACCGACTTCATCTGCGTGGTCAGGCGATCGTCGGCCTGCTTGAACTTCTCGAAGGCGAAGCGCGGCACTTTCGTCACGACGTAGTCGATGGTCGGCTCGAACGACGCCGGCGTCTGGCCACCCGTGATGTCGTTGCGCAATTCGTCCAGCGTGTAGCCGACCGCGAGCTTGGCCGCGATCTTCGCGATCGGAAACCCGGTGGCCTTGGACGCGAGCGCCGAGCTGCGCGACACGCGCGGGTTCATCTCGATGACGATCATGCGCCCGTCGGCCGGGTTGATGGCGAACTGGACGTTCGACCCGCCCGTATCCACGCCGATCTCGCGCAGCACCGCGATGCTGGCGTCGCGCATGATCTGGTATTCCTTGTCCGTGAGCGTCTGCGCCGGCGCCACGGTGATGGAGTCGCCCGTGTGCACGCCCATCGGGTCGAGGTTCTCGATGCTGCACACGATGATGCAATTGTCCTTGCGGTCGCGCACGACCTCCATCTCGAACTCTTTCCAGCCGAGGAGCGACTCCTCGATCAGCAGCTCGCGCGTCGGCGACAGGTCGAGGCCGCGCCTGCACATGTCGACGAACTCGTCCTTGTTGTACGCGATGCCGCCGCCGGTGCCGCCCAGGGTGAACGACGGCCGCAGGACGGCGGGAAAGCCGATCGTGGCCTGCACCTCGAGCGCCTGCTCGACGTTGTGCGCGATGCCCGAGCGCGCGGAGCCAAGCCCGATGCGCGTCATCGCCGCCTTGAACTTCTCGCGGTCCTCCGCCTTGTCGATCGCTTTTTTCGACGCGCCGATGAGCTCGACGTCGAACTTCGTCAGCACGCCTTCGCGTGCGAGGTCGAGCGCGCAATTGAGCGCCGTCTGGCCGCCCATCGTCGGCAGCAGCGCATCGGGGCGCTCCCGCTCGATGATGGTCGCGACCATCTGCCACGTGATGGGCTCGATGTAGGTGACATCGGCCATCTCCGGGTCGGTCATGATCGTGGCCGGATTCGAGTTGACCAGGATGACGCGATACCCTTCCTCGCGCAGCGCCTTGCACGCCTGTGCACCCGAATAGTCGAACTCGCACGCCTGGCCGATGATGATCGGGCCCGCGCCGATGATCAGGATGCTCTGGATGTCGGTGCGCTTGGGCATGTCAGTCGCGGCACCGGGTCATCAACGCTTCGCGTCCATCAGCTTGATGAAGCGGTCGAACAGATAGCCGACATCGTGCGGGCCAGGGCTCGCTTCGGGATGGCCCTGGAAGCTGAACGCCGGCTTGTCCGTGCGCGCGATCCCCTGCAGTGTCCCGTCGAAGAGCGACACGTGCGTCGCCTTGAGCGACGCGGGCAGCGACGCGGGGTCCACCGCAAAGCCGTGATTCTGGCTCGTGATGAGCACCTGGCCGGTGTCCTGGTCGAGCACGGGATGGTTGGCGCCGTGGTGGCCGAACTTCATCTTGGTCGTGCGCGCACCCGACGCAAGGCCGAGCAGCTGGTGGCCGAGGCAGATGCCGAAGGTCGGCGTGCCCGTCGCGACGATCTCGCGGATCGCCTCGATCGCGTAGCCGCATGGCTCAGGATCGCCGGGACCGTTGGACAGGAACACGCCGTCGGGCTTGTGTGCCAGCACGTCGCGCGCAGGCGTCGTGGCAGGCACGACGGTGAGATGGCAGCCGCGCTGCGCGAGCATGCGCAGGATGTTGTGCTTGGCGCCGTAGTCGTACGCCACGACGCGATACTTCGACTCGCCCATCGGGCGATAGCCGGCCCCGAGCGCCCACGTGCTGGACGTCCATTCGTACGCCTGCGCGCACGAAACGACCCGGGCCAGGTCGAGGCCCGCCATCGACGGGGCACCGCGGGCCTTGTCGAGCGCAGCGGCAACATCCTGGTCGGTGAGCCGCGCGGCGGCGGCGATGCAGCCGTTCTGCGCGCCCCGCTCGCGCAGGAGCCGCGTGAGCTTGCGCGTGTCGACATCGGCGATCGCGACGATGCCGTTGGTGCGCAGCCAATCGGCGAGGTCGTCGGTGTGGCGCCAGCTCGACGCGAGCGCGGGCAGGTCACGAATCACGAGCCCGGCGGCGTAAATGCGCCGCGATTCGACGTCCTCGGCGTTGATGCCCACGTTGCCGATGTGCGGATAGGTGAGCGTCACGATCTGTCCGGCGTAGGACGGATCCGTCAGGATCTCCTCGTAGCCGGTGATCGCCGTGTTGAACACCACTTCGCCGACCGTCGTGCCGAGCGCACCGATGGCGCGGCCGTGGAAGACGGTGCCGTCCGCCAACGCGAGCAGCGCCGGCGTCTGCGGCGGAAACAGCGCGGGCAGCGTGGCGGCCGAGGTGTGCGGGGCGTTCATGACGGGGCCGGTTGCGGCGAATGGTGGCGGGCTTTGCGACCCGCGGACGTGCAAACGGGGAAGGCGTCGCCTTCCCCGCTTCAGCCTTCGTATTCTACCGCATTCGCCTTGGCGAAGCCAGATGCCCACCTCGCTTCATGCAGCCGCGCGACGGCGCTCTTGACGACTGCGTTCCGGGTGCATGGGCGGTGGGTGGCGGGGGCGCGCGTTCCGGCAGCAACTCGCTGCCCAAGCGCGCACAAGGAAAAGCGACGCGACCCGACGCGGATCAGCGCGCCTAGTACGCCGCCGAGAACCCGCCGTCGACGTACAGGATGTGCCCCGTCACGAAATCGGCGGCGGGCGACGCGAGGAACACCGCTGCGCCGCTGATCTCCTCAGGCTTCGCCCATCGTCCCGCGGGCACGCGTTTGGCGACCCAGGCCGAAAACTCCGGATCGGCGACGAGCGGCGCGTTCATCTCCGTGTCGAAGAATCCCGGCGCGATGCCGTTGACCTGCACGTTGAACGGCGCGAGCTCCACGGCGAGCGCGCGCGTGAGCATCTTGAGGCCGCCCTTGCTCGTCGCGTACGGCACGATGTTCGGACGGCCGAGGTCGCTGGCGAGCGAGCAGATGTTGATGACCTTGCCGCGCCGGCGCGCCTTCATGGCCGGCAGCACGGCGCGCGTGACGAGGAACGGTCCGTCGAGGTTGGCCGCCTGCATCGCGTGCCATTGCGCGAGCGTGAAGCTGTCGAGCGGCTGGCGCAGGTTCGTTGCAGCGTTGTTCACGACGATATCCGGCGTGCCATGCAGGCGCGCAAGCGTCGCCAGCCCTGCGCTGACCGCGGACTCGTCCGTGACGTCGAACGGCAGCGTGACGACGTCGATGTCCTCGGCGAGCAGCGTTCCGGCCGCCTGCTCCAGCTTGGCGATGTTGCGCCCGTTGATGACCACGCGTGCGCCCGCGCCCGCGAGCCCGCGCGCGATCGCGAGGCCGATGCCGGATCCGCCACCGGTGATGAGCGCGAGGCGTCCGTCGAGCTCGAACGGATTGGTGCGCGGCGTGACCATCGCGTTTACGTGCGCGTGCCGAGCTCGAGCACGTCGGCCATCGTGAAGAAACCGGCGTGGCCCTGCGCGCGGCGCTGCGCGACGAAGCGCGCGGCGCGCAGGGCGCCCGCGGCGAAGTTCTGGCGCGAGGTCGCGCGGTGCGTGAGCTCCACCCGCTCGCCCGGCCCCGCGAAGATCACGGTGTGCTCGCCGACCACGTCGCCGCCGCGCAGCGCGGCGAAGCCGATCGCGCCCGCCTGGCGCTCGCCGGTGACGCCGTGACGCTCGTACACCGCGTGCTCCGCCAGCGGCACGGCGAGACCTTCGGCCGCGGCTTCGCCGAGTGCGAGCGCGGTACCGGACGGGGCGTCGACCTTGTGCCGGTGATGCATCTCCAGCACCTCGATGTCGAATGCGCCGCCCAGACGCTGGGCGGCCAGGCGCGTCAGCTCCAGCAGGACGTTGACGCCGATGCTCATGTTGGCCGCGAAGACGACCGGAATGCGCTCCCCGGCCGCGCGCAGGCGCGCCTTGGCAGCGTCGTCCAGGCCCGTCGTGCCCACGACGATTGCGACTTGCGCCGCTTCGCAGGCGGCCACGTGTGCGAGCGTGCCGGCGGGGCGCGTGAAGTCGATCAGCACGTCGGCGGCGGCCAACGCGCGCGACACGTCGCTGTCGACGATGACGCCGGATGCGCGGCCGATCCGCTCGCCCGCATCGCGCCCGAGCGCCGGGCTGTCGTGCGCATCGAGGGCGCTCGCCAGCACGAGCCCGGGATCGGCCAGCACGGCTTCGACCAGCGCTTGGCCCATGCGCCCACCGGCGCCCGCGATGGCGAGGCGCACCGTCATGGCAGCTCCGCCACGGCGGTCAATCCTTCTTGAAAATGCCGCGGACGCGCTCGAGGAAGCTCTTGTCTTCCTCCTTCGGCAGCCCCTGCAGCGCCTTGTCGCCGGCGGCGCGATTGAGCTCGACCACCGACTGCGGCATCTCGTCACCTTCCCACCGGGCGACCTTGTCGTCGGCGAAGTAGACGGTGAACTGGCGATGCTCGCGCACCCTGCCCTGGCGGGCGAATTCGTAGACGTAATCCCAGCGGTTGTCGCGGAAGGCGCTCGTGACGAGCGGTGTGCCCAGGACGAGCTTGACCTGTTGCTTGGTCATGCCCGGCTTGAGCTTGTCCACCATGTCCTGCGACAGGTAGTTGCCCTGGTTGACGTCGATCTTGTAGACCTCGAAGCTGCTGAGCGAGGGCATGTACTCGGCCATGGTGGAGCAGCCGGCGGCGAACACGAGCGCGCAAAGGCCAAGCGCGCGCGCCAGGACGAGGAACGACGAAGACACGTTGGGATGCGCTCGAAACGGGGCGGCTAAATGGCTATTATAGCCGTGCGGCCCGTCGTCCCGGGGTGCGCACCACCCACTGCCTCGCATGACCCACGACCTCAAGAGCGCCGGGCTGAAGGCGACCCTGCCCCGCCTCAAGATCATCAACCTGTTCGAGACGTCCAAGGTCCGCCATCTCACGGCGGAGGACGTCTACAAGCTGCTGCTGGCCGAAGGCCTCGACATCGGTCTGGCGACCGTCTATCGCGTGCTCACGCAGTTCGAGCAGGCGGGGCTGCTGGTGCGCCACCATTTCGAGTCGGGCAAGGCGGTGTTCGAGCTCAACGAGGGCAAGCATCACGATCACCTCGTATGCCTGCAGTGCGGGCGCGTCGAGGAGTTCTACGACTCGGAGATCGAGAAGCGGCAGGTGAAGGTGGCGAGCGAGCGCGGCTTCGCGATCAGCGAGCACGCGCTGTATCTCTACGCCGACTGCACCAAGGTGCGTTGCCCGCACAAGAAATCCGGACCGAACTGACGCGTCATTGCGGCGGGTCGAGGTCCACCGGCGCGTCGGCGCCTGCAACTTCCCGCCGGTCGAAATCGCGGACGCGGAAGCCCAGCAGCAGCAGCGTGCCGAAATAGGCGCCCGCGCCTGCCACGACGAGCAGCGCAAGACGCGCCACGCGCGTCCAGAGCGTGGCATCCAGCCATTCCCGCGGCGTGCCGACGAGCCAGGCGAGCACGGCGCCCAGCACCGCGAGCGCCACGAAGATGCGCAACATGAACGATCCCCAGCCGGGCTGCGCGGCGTAGATGCCATGCCGGCGCAGCACGATGAACAGCAGCGTGGCGTTGAGGCATGCGCCGAGGCTCGTCGCCAGCGTCAATCCGGCGTGGCCGAACCCGAGCGGCCATGCGAACAGCACCGCCATGACCTGCGTCACGATCACCGTGACGAACGCGATCTTCACGGGCGTGCGCATCACCTGGCGCGCGTAGAAGCCGGGCGCGAGGATCTTGATGAGGATCAGCGCCGGCAAGCCGGCCGCATAGCCCAGCAACGCTGCGCGCGTCTGGAACACGTCGTTGGCGCTGAAGCGGCCGTACTGATAGAGCGTCGCGCACAGCGGCACGCCGAGCAGCCATAGCGCGACCGCAGCCGGCAGCGCCAGCATCAGCGCCAGCCGCAGGCCCCAGTCGAGCAGCGCCGAATACTCGGCATGATTGGCATCGCTGTGATGCTGCGCGAGCGACGGCAGGATCACCGTGCCGAGCGCCACGCCGAGCAGCGCGGTCGGGAACTCCATCAGCCGGTCGGCGTAGGTGATCCACGAGATGCGGCCGTCGCCCAACAGCGCCGCGAGCTGCGTGCTGATGAGCACCGAGATCTGCGCAGCCGACACGCCGATGACGGCCGGACCCATGGCGGTCAGGACGCGCCGCACCCCCGCATCGCGCAGGTCGAGCGTGGGCCGCGGCAGCATGCCGAGCCGCGCGAGCGCTGCCAACTGGAGCGCGAGCTGCGCGACGCCGCCGATCGCCACGCCCCACGCCAATGCCTTGATGGGCGGGTCGAAATACGGCGCGAGCAGGACGGCGCCGCCGATGATCGACACGTTGAGCAGCACGGGCGTGAACGCGGGAATCGCGAAGCGCCGGTACACGTTGAGCACGCCGCCGGCGAGCGAGACGAGCGACACGAACAGGATGTACGGAAAGACGATGCGGATGAGCGTGGCGGTGAGCTCGACCTTGCCGGGCGTGCGCTCGAAGCCGGCAGCCAGCGCATACACGAGCCACGGTGCCGCGACGACGCCGATCACGGTCACGCCGAGGAGCACCAGCGCGAGCAGCGCGCCGACCTTGCCCACCAGCGCGCGGGTCGCGCTGTCGCCGCGCTTGTTGCGGTATTCGGCCAGGATCGGCACGAATGCCTGTGCGAACGCGCCCTCGCCGAACAGGCGCCGCAGGAGGTTCGGCAGGCGGAACGCGGCCTCGAACGCGTCCATCTGGAAGCCAGCGCCGAAGGCCGTCGCCTTGAGGCTTTCGCGGGCGAGCCCGGTGATGCGCGACAGCAGCGTCATGCCGCTGACCGTCGTGAGCGCTTTGAGGAGATTCAAGGTGGGCCGGGCGTGCTGGAAGACAGGCCCGGCGGTTGCCCGAGCATGCAAAATCGCGTATTATGCCCGGTCCATTTCAGTAACCGGCAATTTCAGGACCCAAGGAAAAGCTCATGGCCAACACTGCGCAGACCCGCAAGCGCGCCCGGCAGGCGGAGGCGACGCGCATGCGCAACGCCAGCCTCAAATCGGCGCTGCGCTCGGCGGTGAAGAAGGTGCGCAAGTCGATTGCCGCCGGCGACAAGGCCGCCGCGGCAAAGACTTTGCAGGAATCCCAGGCGGTCATCGACCGCATCGCCGACAAGCGAATCGTGCACAAGAATCTCGCGTCGCGCACCAAGTCGCGGCTTGCGCACGCCATCAAGGCACTGCCGTAGACGCGACTGCAGACCAGGCTGCGCCGCTTCGCGCCAGCCCGAGCCAGCACTGACCGGAGGGCGTCGCACGACGCCCTTCTCTTTTCGGCACCGCTCCAACCCCGTCGGTCGTGCGCTCGACGCTGCGGGCGCGGACATGGGCGCCGATGATCGGGGCGCGCGCCTGCAACCGCACCGGCATGCACGGGGCCGCATGCTAAAATCTTGATTCAACTCGAATCCTGCTCGCGTCACCAACGACGGCAGGACGCCATGACGGCCAGCCCTCGCCATTTCCTGCAGTTCCGCGATTTCAGCCGCGACGAGCTCGACTACCTGTTCGCGCGCACGCGCTGGATCAAGGAGCGCTTCAAGCGCTACGAGCTCTACCAGCCGCTGCGCGATCGCACGCTCGCGATGGTGTTCGACAAGGCGAGCACGCGCACGCGCGTCTCCTTCGAAGCAGGGATGAACCAGCTGGGCGGCATCGCCATCAACCTCGCCCGCGGCGACACGCAGCTGGCCCGCGGCGAGCCGATCGAGGACGTGGCGCGCGTGATCTCGCGCATGGTCGACGTCGTGATGATTCGCACCTTCGAGCAGTCGATGATCGAGCGCTTCGCGGCGCATTCGCGCGTGCCGGTGATCAACGGCCTCACCAACGAATACCATCCGTGCCAGATCCTGGCCGATGTGTTCACCTACATCGAGCAGCGCGGCTCGATCGCCGGTCGCGCGGTGGCCTGGATCGGCGACTCGAACAACGTGCTCTACACGTGGATCCAGGCTGCCGCATTGCTCGGCTTCACGGTCCACGTCGCGTCGCCGGCGGGCTATGGCGTGGATGCGGCCCGGGTGCCGGCGTCGGAGGCAGCGCACGTGCGCAGGTTCGACGATCCGCTCGCAGCGTGCCGCGACGCCGACCTCGTCACCACCGACGTGTGGACCAGCATGGGCTTCGAGGCGGAGAACGAGGAGCGTCGCGCGGCGTTCGCCCATTGGATGGTCGATGCGGCGATGATGCGCGCCGCGCGCCCCGACGCGCTGTTCATGCACTGCCTGCCCGCCCACCGCGGCGAGGAAGTGGCGGCCGAGGTCATCGACGGCCCGCAAAGCGTCGTCTGGGACGAAGCGGAGAACCGCCTGCACGTGCAGAAGGCGCTGCTCGAGTACCTCGTGTGCGGACGCGGGGCCGTCGCAGAGGAGCACCGCACATGATCGATCACACCGGCGTGACGGTCGGCGACGTCGATCGCAGCAAGGTCTTCTACGCCGCGGCACTGGCCCCGCTCGGCTACACGATGATCATGGCGTTCGGGGATGCCGCCGGCTTCGGCGTGCCCCCCAAGCCGGACTTCTGGATCGGCGCCGGCAAGCCGGGCGCCCCGAAGTCGCACGTGGCCTTTCGCGCCGACACGCGGGCGCAGGTCGACGCCTTTCACCGCGCTGCGCTGCTGGCCGGCGGACGCGACAACGGCGCGCCGGGCGTGCGCGCGCATTACCATCCCAACTATTACGGCGCCTTCGTGCTGGACCCGGACGGTCACAACATCGAGGCGGTGTGCCATTCGCCGGCGTGACCGGCGCCTCGTTCCCCAGGAGCCTCGATGTTGCGCAAGCTCGTTGCACTGTGCCTGTTCGCCTTGGCGCCGCTCGCCGGCGCGCAGACCTGGCCCGACCGGCCGATCCGCTTTCTCATGTCCGCGCCGGCCGGCAGCTCCATCGACGCGCTGGGCCGCGCCATCGCCGACAAGCTGCGCGAGCGGCTGGGGCAGCCGGTGGTCGTCGAGAACAAGCCGGCCGCCGGCGGCACGGTCGCCACGGCGGAAGTGGCCCATGGCGCACCCGACGGATACACGATGGTGCTGGCGTTTCCCGGGCCGATCGCCTTCGCGCCGTTCCTGCAGAAGCTGCCTTACGACGTCGACAAGGACCTCGCGCCGGTCATCATCACGTCCAACCAGCCGAGCGTGCTGGTGGTGAACGCCGCGCTGCCCGTCAAGAATCTGGCCGAACTGGTGGCCTACGCAAAGGCCAACCCGGGCAAGCTCAATTACGCCTCGGTGGGCAACGGCAGCTCGTCGAACATCGGCATGGAGCTGTTGAAGTCCATGGCGGGCATCGACGTGGTGCACGTTCCGTTCAACGGCTCGCCCCCGGCCGTGATGGCGACCGTGCAGGGCGAGACCCACATGCTGTTCGCCGTCATGCAGCCCCTCAAGGCGCAGATCGACGCCGGCAAGCTGCGGCCGATCGCGGTCACGACGCCCAAGCGCTTTCCGCTTTTCCCCGACATCCCGGCGATCGCCGAAACGTATCCCGGCTTCGAGGCGCAGGCGTGGAACGGCGCGTTCGTGCGCGCTGGCACGCCCCGCGCGATCGTCGACCGGCTCAATCGTGAAATGAACGCGATCTTCAAGATGCCGGACATGATCGAGAAGATGCAGGCGCAGGGCTTCGAGCTCGGCGGCGGCACGCCGGAGGATTTCGCGAAGCTGATCCACGAGGACCAGGCGCGCTGGGCGCCGGTGATCAAGCGCCTCGGGTTGAAGGTGGACTGAACGGGCGGGCTGGGGCGCTGCTCAGTCCTTCTTCTCGATGAGCCGCGACAGCGGCGACATGTCGCCGGCGTGCAGCAAGCCGGCCCGTGTGTAGCCGAGAAGCTTGTCGCGCGTGTCCCCGATGTCGAGGTTGCGCATCGTGAGCTGGCCGATGCGGTCCTGAGGCGTGAAGAACGCGTCGCCCTTTTCCATCGTCAGCCGCTCGGGCTTGTACGTGAGGTTCGGGCTTTTCGTGTCGAGGATCGAGTAATCGTTGCCACGCCGCAGCTCGATCGTCACCTCACCCGAGACGGCGCGCGCCACCCAGCGCTGGGCGCTGTCCCGGCGCATCATGGCCTGCGGATCGAACCACCGCCCCTGGTAGAGGAGTCGCCCGAGCCGCCGGCCGTTGTCGCGGTATTGCTCGATCGTGTCCTCGTTGTGGATGCCCGTGACCAGGCGCTCGTAGGCGATGAACAGCAGCGCCATTCCCGGAGCCTCGTAGATGCCGCGGCTCTTCGCCTCGATGATGCGGTTCTCGATCTGATCCGACATCCCGAGGCCATGCCGCCCGCCGATCGCATTGGCCTCGGCCAGGAGTGCCACGTCGTCGGCGAACGTTGCACCGTTGAGCGCGGCAGGCCGGCCATCCTCGAAGCGCACCGTGACGATCTCGGGGCGCACGGTCACGTCCTCGCGCCAGAATGCGACGCCCATGATCGGCTGCACGATCCGGATCCCGGCGTCGAGGCGCTCGAGGTCCTTGGCCTCGTGCGTCGCGCCGAGGATGTTCGAGTCGGTCGAATAGGCCTTCTCGACGCTCATCTTGTAGCCGAATCCCGCGCGCTCGAGGTATTCGGACATCTCCTTGCGCCCGCCAAGCTCGTCGATGAAGGCCTGGTCGAGCCACGGCTTGTAGATCTGCAGATGGGGATTGGCGAGCAGTCCGTACCGATAGAAACGCTCGATGTCGTTGCCCTTGAAGGTGCTGCCGTCACCCCAGATGTGCACGTCGTCGTCGCGCATCGCGACCACGAGCATGGTGCCGGTCACGGCGCGTCCGAGCGGCGTCGTGTTGAAATACGTCGCACCGGCGGTGGTGATGTGGAACGCGCCGGCCTGCAAGGCGGCGATGCCCTCCGTGACGAGCGCTGCGCGGCAGTCGACCAGGCGCGCCACGCGCGCGCCGTACTGCAGCGCGCGACGCGGGATGTCTTCGTAATCCGGCTCGTCGGGCTGCCCGAGGTTCGCGGTGTAGGCGTACGGGATGGCGCCTTTCTCGTGCATCCAATGCAGCGCGGCGCTCGTGTCGAGCCCTCCGGAAAAGGCGATGCCGACCTTCTGGTTGACGGGCAAAGCTTGCAGAATATGGCTCATGAACGGTCCGCGGCAGGACGCCGATCCTTCGCTGGTGATTCTATCCGACCGAGCGCTCGGCCGCGGCACGACGCGCTGACCGGCGTGGCACTCACCCATGACTGACGTGTCCACCGGCAAGAACCTGCGGCGGCTTGCGCAGGCGACGCAACTGCATCAGGCCGGCGCGCTCGACGATGCCGAAGCGCTCTACGCCGCGATCCTGCGCGAAACGCCGGACGACCCGGTCGCGCTCATCAACGGTGGATCGCTGGCGCTGGCGCGTCACGACGTGGCCACGGCCCTTGCGCGCCTCACCCGCGCGGCACGCGTCGCGCCCCGCAACGCCATCGCCCACGGCAACCTCGGATTCGCGCTGCTGCAGGCGGGTCGGCCGGGCGATGCGCTGGCCGCGCTCGACCGCTCCGTCGCCCTGCAGCCCGACCATGCGCAGGCGCACAACAATCGCGGCATCGCGCTGGCGCACCTCGGACGCGGCGACGACGCGCGGCGCGCTTTTTCGCGCGCGCTCGAGCTCGACCCCAGGGCGCGCGATGCCGCGGTCAACCTCGGCGATCTTGCGGCGCGCGACGGCGACGCCGAGCGTGCGATGGCGTACTTCGACCGCGCGCTCGCGATCGACCCTACTTCCGTTCCCGCGCGCACCGGCCGTGGGTTTGCGCTCGCGCTCGCGGGCGACGGCACGCTCGCGCTCGATGCGCTGCAGGCGGTGGTGAAGGAGCACCCGGACGCGCACGCGGCCTGGAAGACCCTGGGCGCCGTGGCCAACTGGTACTGGCAGCACGAGACGGCGGAGCAGGCATTTCGCAGCGCCATGCGGCTCGAGGCCGACGACGACGAGGCCGGATTCGGCGTTGCGTCGACGCTGCTCGCGCGCGGACGTTACGCCGACGGCTTCGCGGCATTCGAGCGACGGCGCGAAGGCATCGGCTCCTCGTCCGCGCGCTTCGTCCGATGGCCGGCCTGGGACGGCGCGCCGCGGGCCGGCACGCTCCTGGTCTACGCCGAACAGGGGCTCGGCGACGTGGTGCAGTTCGCGCGTTTCCTGCAGCTTGCGCGCACGCGCGTGCAGCGGCTCGTGCTGCTGCTCGACGGCTACTGGCAATCGCTCGCATCCCTGCTCGAAAGCGCCGATGGCGTCGATCGTGTGGTCACGACGGAAGATGCGCTCGGCGACGAGCGCATCGTCGCGCGAGCATCGCTGCTCTCGCTGCCGCATGTGCTGGGCGCGGATCCAGCCAGCATGGCGCGCGGCGCATATCTGCAAGCGCCGCCCGAGCGGCGCATTGCATGGGCCGAGCGCTTGTCCACCTGCGCGCAACCGCGCGTGGGCCTCGCGTGGTCGGTGTTCGCGCGCTCGGACTACGGTTATGTGACGCGGCACAAGTCGATCCCCGCTGCCGCGCTCGCGCCGTTGCTGGCAGTGCCTGGGGTGTCGTTCGTCACGCTGCAACCCGGACCGGCCGGCGATCCTGCCTCCCTGGGGGCCGCGAGCGCGCGCGTGATCGACCTGCGCGACCACCTGCACGACTTCGGCGATACGGCCGCGCTGATCGCCGGGCTCGACCTCGTCATCGCGCCGGATACCGCGGTGACCCACGTGGCGGGCGCGCTCGGCGTGCCGGTGTGGATGCTCGATCGCTACAACAGCTGCTGGCGCTGGCGTCACCCCGCAGACGGCGCAACCGCCGCGTGGTACGACACGTTGCGCATCTTCCGCCAGACCCGCTTCGGGGACTGGAGCGGGCCGGTCGCGCAGGCGGCGGCTGCGCTGGGCTCCCGCGCCGCCGGCTGAGGCGCATGCCCGAGCTGCCCGACGTCGTGGTCTATTGCGAGGCGCTTGCCGAGCGCGTGTCGGGTCACGTGCTAGAGCGCGTGCAGCTGCTCAATCCGTTCGTGCTGCGCACCGCGGTGCCACCGATCGACGCGGCGAATGGCCAGCGGGTCGAACGGGTCGAGCGCAGCGGCAAGCGCATCGTGCTCGTGCTGTCGAAAGACCTGTACCTCGTCATCCACCTCATGATCGCCGGGCGCCTGCGCTGGCTCGCACCGGATGCGCGGCCCCCGGCGCGCATCAGCCTGGCCGTGCTCCATTTCGATAGCGGACGCCTTGTGTTGACCGAGGCGGGCAGCAAGCGGCGCGCCGCGCTGCATCTCGTCGAGGGCGACCTTGGCGTGGCGCAGTTCCGCATGGGCGGCCTCGAGATCCTCGACGCCGACCTTGCGCAATTCGCGGCGCGCCTCACGCTCGAGAACCATACGCTCAAGCGCGCGCTCACCGACCCTCGTCTGTTCAGCGGCGTCGGCAACGCCTACTCGGACGAGATCCTGCATCGCGCCAGGCTGTCGCCCATCGCGCACACGCGCAAGCTGTCATCCGAAGCGATCGCGCGCCTCCACACCGCGGCGCAGGACGTGCTGCTCGAATGGACCGCACGCCTGCGCGAACAGGCCGCCGGTGCGTTTCCCGAAAAGGTGACGGCCTTTCGTCCCGAGATGGCCGTGCACGGGCGCTACGGCAAGCCGTGTCCGGTGTGCGGCACGCCGGTGCAGCGCATCGTGTACGCGGAGAACGAGTGCAACTACTGCGCGCGCTGCCAGACCGGCGGCGCGCTGCTCGCCGATCGCTCGCTCTCGCGGCTGTTGCACAAGAGCTGGCCGCGGTCGATCGACGAGCTGGGCTGACGAGCTAGTCCCAGAGGAACGTCACGTTGGCGTGACGCCCGCCGCTGACCTGCACGCGCTGCGTCTTCGTCTGACCGGCGTACGTCGCCTCGACCGTATACGTGCCGTCGGGCAGGCTCGCGAGGAAGATCGGACCGGTGTCGGTGCGCTCGACGACCACGTGGCCCGTCTCGTCGATGATCCGCAGTTGCGCGTCGGCGACGAAATCGTTGCGCCCGGGCGTTTCGCCGCGGCGCGCGAGCGTCACTTCGAACGGATAGCGCGTCGCGGCCTGGCGCATCAGGTCGGCCTCGTCCTTCGTGATACCCCCGTTCAGCATGGGCAAGTCGTTGGGCGGCGCGGCAGTGGCGCCGATGGCCGGTGCAGCGGCGAAGAGCAGCGCGGCGACGAGCGCCGGGCGCAGCATGCGTCTGTCGATCATGGCGAGCTCCGTTGAGGGCGCGATCGGCCCTGATGTGCGCTCGAAGTTAGGCGCAATCGGCGCTCGGCGCTATCGGCGAAGCGGCACGGCGCCTATCGGAGCGCGCCGACAGCCTTGTAACGGCGACGCGGCCGTTCCGGCAAAAGGACTGGTTTACCGGTGCAAGACGCGTTGAAACGTCAGAATCCGACGCGCATGCGCCGGCCGCACAGCTTGCGCGCGTCGATGTCGTCCGGCACGACATGATCGCGCTGGGCGAGCTGGGCCGTGCCGAAGGCATCGAGCAGCAGCTTGCGCATGTCGCGCGGCGGGATGCCGGCCAGCTTGTCGAGCACGTCGTCCGACGGGTCGGGCGGGAACGGCCAGCTGTGCTGGTCCATGATCTCGTGATACACCGCCAGCGCAATGCGCCGCGCGCCCTCGGCATCCGGCCGCTCGATCGCGTACACGTTCATGCGGTTGATGATCGGGTCCGGGATGCACGACTCGTCGTTCGCGGTGGCGATCCACAGGATGTGCGACGCGTCCATGCCGACGTCGATGAACTCGTCCTTGAAGTGCAGCGCCGTGTCGCGCTCGAGCAGCGTATAGAGGGCGCCCATCGGGTCGTAGCGCGCGTCGCCGCCCGCCTTGTCGACTTCGTCCAGCACGACCACCGGATTCGCGAAATCGCCTTCGATGAGCGTCTGTGCGATCTTGCCCGGTCGCGCGTTGTGCCATTGCGCCGAAGCGCCCGTGAGCACCCAGCCCGCCGTCAGCGAGCTCATCGAAACGAACTCGAATCCGGTCGCCAGCGCGTGCGCCAGCTTCTTGGCGAAATAGGTCTTCCCGAGGCCGGGCTCGCCCAGCAGCAGCATCGGCGTGAACTGCACCGCCTCGTTGCCCGCGACGGCGAGCGCCAGGAACTTGCGGAGATCGTCGACCACCTCGGCGAAATTGGGCGATGCGTCGTACAGATCGTCGACCGCCGTGGCAGTGGACGGCTTGACGATGTAGCGCGACCCGCCGAGCTCCCGCATGCGGTCGTACCAGCTCTTCAGCCCCGTATTGCGCTTGGCGGCGCCGTCTTCGAGCGCCTTGTCGACGTCGGCGACGGAGTAGATCGACTGCAGGTCGGCAAGGGGGATGACGGGATCCATGAGCCTCTCCAGCTGGACTTGCGATGACGCGATGCATTAAACATGCCAAAAACCATGACGTTCTGGCAAGTCCGCCGCGGTCGCACCAGGGCGCGGTGGCCGGATCGTGGCGCCGGCGCGACACTCCTGCGCGCCTCGCGGCCCCAGCGCCGCTCGCCGCGTCGTTTGCCTGCGCTGCGGCTGCGTGCTAGCGTCGCCGCTCGCCTTCCCGGAAGCTGGCCATGCCTTCGTTCGACATCGTCTCCGACGTCAATCAGGTCGAGCTGCGCAATGCCGTCGACCAGGCCAACAAGGAGATCACGAACCGCTTCGACTTCAAGGGCTCGGACGCGCGCGTCGAGTACACCGACAAGGTGCTCACGCTCTACGCGGACGACGAGTTCAAGCTGAAGCAGGTCACCGACGTGCTGCTCGCCAAGTTCGCCAAGCGGCAGGTGGACGTGCGCTCGCTCAAGTACGGCGATCCCGAGAAGGTCTCCGGCAACAAGATGAAGCAGGCGGTCACGGTGCGCACCGGCGTGGAGCAGGAGCTCGCGAAGAAGATCGTGCGGCTCATCAAGGACAACAAGCTCAAGGTGCAGGGGTCGATCCAGGGCGACGCCGTGCGCGTCACCGGCGCCAAGAAGGACGACCTGCAAACCGCCATCGCCCTCGTCCGCAAGTCCATCACGGACTATCCGCTGCAGTACGAGAACTTCCGCGATTGACGCCCGCTGCGCCGCCGATCGCCGCCTCGGCGCGCTTGCGCTACGAGCCGCTCGCACCGGCGCACGCCGCGGAGCTTGCAGGCTGGCTCGGCGATCCGCGCCTGTGGCGCTGGATACCGCACGCTGCGCCCACGCCGTCGGAGGTCGCCCGGCGCTTCGCAGTCATCTCGCAGTCCGCGCGCCCCAATGGTGACCGCTGGCTCAACTTCGTCGCGCGGCGCAACGCCGACGGCCAGGCGGTCGGCCTCGTCGAGACCACGGTGTATCCGGACGGCCGCGCGCATCTCGCGTACTTCGTGTTTCTTCCGTTCCAGCGCCATGGCTATGCCCGCGAGGCGTGCGCCGGCGTGCTCGCGCACCTGCGCGATGACTGCGGCGTGACGCAGGTCGAGGCGCTCGTCGACACGCGCAACGAGCCTTCCCAGCGCCTGCTCGCGACGCTGCACTTCACCCGCGACGATGCAGTCGTGCCTGCCGATCCGATCGATGGCGCACCCGCGTTCGACTATCGCTATCGCTTGACGCTCGGCAGCCGCGCGGCATAGGCGGCCCGCAGCTCGCGCTTCAGCACCTTGCCGATATGGCTGCGCGGCAGTGCCTCGACGGTCTGCACGTCGGCGAGCCGCTGCAGCTTGCCCAGCCGCGCGTTCGCCCAATCGCGCAATGCCGCTGCGTCGAGCGCGGCGTGCGGGGCAGGCACCACGAACGCGACGGGCGTCTCCCCCCATTGCAGCGATGGCACACCGACGACGGCGGCTTCCATCACGCCCGGGTGCTCGCGCAGCACGGCTTCGAGGTCGCTCGGATAGACGTTGAAGCCGCCGGAGATGATCATGTCCTTGCGCCGGTCCATCAGCACGACGAAGCCCTCGTCGTCGAAGCGCCCGACGTCGCCGGTGCGGATGTAGCGGCGCCCCTGCGCGTCGAACCATTCGGCCGCCGCGGTCGCGTCCGGACGCCCGTGATAGCCGGTCATCATGCCGGGCGAGTGGCCGACGATCTCGCCCAGCGCGCCGCGCGGAAGCTCGCGGCCCGCCTCGTCGATCACGCGGATGTCGTGCCCCGGCGCGGGCCGGCCGACGGTATGCAGCTTGGCTCGATGCTCGTGCGCGAGCAGCACGCACGTTCCGCCGCCTTCCGTCATGCCATAGAATTCGATGAGCCCGCCGGGCCAGCGCCGCAGCACTTCTTCCTTGAGCGGCACGGTGAACGGCGCGCTCGTGCAGAATTTCGCCTGGAACGACGACAGGTCGTGACGATCGAACGCGGGGTGCGCGAGCAGGCGCTGGTATTGCACGGGCACGAGCATCGTATGCGTCACCCGATGACGCTCCGCCAGCGCGAGGTAGCGACCGGCGTCGAACTTGGCCATCAGGATCACCGTGCCGCCCAGGGCCAGCGCGGGAAAGAACGACACGAGCGTCGTGTTCGAATGCAGCGGCGTGGAGATCAGCGTGACCGCGGACGGTCCGTACCCATAGGTCGACCCGCGCTGCACGTGCGTCCAGCGCATCGCGTGCGGTTGCACGATGCCCTTGGGCGTGCCGGTGGTGCCGGACGAATAGATGACGTTGAACGGCCAGTCCGGCTCGACGTCGACCGGGCGCGGCCTCGCCGCGCCCGTGCCGAGCCAGCGCTCGAGCGAGGTGTCCTCTGCGCCCCCATCCAGCGCGACGATGCGTGCGCGCAGCGCCTCACGATGCGGCGCCAGCGCCCGCCGCACGTCCGCGTCGACGAAGGCATGCGTCGCGCCCGAATCGGCGATCATGGCGGCGAGGCCCGCAGGCGCCGTCGATTGCGGGATCGGCGCAACGGACGCACCGGCGCGGAGCGCGCCGACGAAGACGATCGCGTAGGCGATGGAATTGGCCCCGCTGATCGCCACGACGTCACGCGGACGCACGCCGTCGCGCTGCAACGCGGCCGCCACCCGGTCCGCTTCGGCATTCAGCGCCCCGAAGGTCAGCACCGCATCGCCCTGCACCAGAGCGGGTTGCTCCGGCCGCGCCTCGGCATGACGCGCGATGAGATCCGGCACCGCCGTGAACGGGGCGGCGAGCGCGGCAGCGAGCGCCGGAGCCTGGTCGGGCGCGCGCATGCCTGCTAGATCGCCGTGACGCCGCCGTCCACGGCGACGATCTGCCCCGTGATGAATCCGCACGCGTCCGACGCGAAGAGCGCCGTCACGCCCTTGAGGTCCTCGGCGCCGCCGATGCGCCCGAGCGGTGCCTTGCGCGCGGCATCGTCGCCGATCATCTCGAGCACGCCCCTGGTCATTTTCGTGGGGAAGAAACCCGGTGCGATCGCGTTGACGTTGATGCCGTATTGCGCCCATTCGGCGGCGAGCGAGCGGGTGAAGTTCACGATGCCGCCCTTGCTGGTGTTGTACGCGAGCGTGGCGGGGCGGTTGGCATCGCCGCCGCCGACGAGTCCCAGGATCGACGCGATGTTGACGATCTTGCCGCGTCGCCGCGGCACCATGCAGCGGCGCCCTACTTCCTGGGTGACGAGGAACGTCGCCGTGAGGTTCAGATCGATGACCTTGCGCCACGCGGCAAGCGGCATGTCGGTGGTGGCCGCGCCCCAGGTGGTGCCTGCGTTGTTGACGAGGATGTCGAGCGGCCCGAGCACCGTCACGGCGCGCTCGACGAGCGGTGCAATCGCGTCGGCGTCCGCAAGATCGCACGCCAGCGCCACGCCGTCGCTGGCACCGTAGCGCTCGCGCAGGTGCGTCAGCGCGGCGTCGAGCTCGTCGGCGCGGCGCGCGACCAGCGCCACGCGCGCGCCCTGCTCCACCAAGGCCTCGGCGATCTGCAATCCGAGGCCGCGCGACCCGCCCGTGACGAGCGCGGTGCGTCCCGTCAGGTCGAACAAGCGCTTCACGCCCATCGTATCCTCCTCGCCCGCTCACTGCCCCATGCGCGCCGCAGGTATGCTTGCGCCGTCAACCCCGGAGCTTCGCATGGACCTCGATCTTGCGCCGCCCGAACGCGCCTTCCGCGACGAGGTGCGCACGTGGCTGCGCGCCCACCTGCCCGACGACCTGCGCGACAAGGTGGCACGCTATGCGCCCCTGGGGCGTGACGACCTGGCGCGCTGGCATCGGATTCTAGCCGCCCAGGGCTGGGTCGCACCCGCCTGGCCGACGGAATGGGGCGGCACCGGGTGGAACGCGACGTTGCGCTATCTCTTCGAGGAAGAATGCGGCTACGCCGGCGCACCGCCGCTGTCGCCGTTCGGCATCACGATGTGTGCAGCCGTGCTGTTGCGCTTCGGCACGCCCGCGCAGAAGCAGCGCTTCCTGCCGCCGATGTACCGCGGCGACGAGTTCTGGTGCCAGGGCTACTCGGAGCCCGGGTCGGGATCGGACCTGGCCTCGCTGCGCACCTTCGCAGTGCGTCGCGGCGAGCACTACGTCGTGACGGGACAGAAGATCTGGACCACCCACGCGCATTTCGCCGACTGGATCTTCTGCCTCGTGCGCACGAGCCGCGAATCGGAGCGCCGCCAGGAGGGCATCTCGTTCCTGCTCATCGACATGAAGACGCCCGGCGTCACGGTGCGTCCACTCGCGCTGATGGACGGCGGGCACGAGGTCAACGAAGTGTTCTTCGACGATGTCGAAGTGCCCGTGGACAACCGCGTGCACGACGAAGGCGCCGGCTGGACCGTCGCCAAGTATCTCCTCGGCCACGAGCGGATGAATACGGCGCGCATCGGCACGTCGCGCCGCGAGCTGGAGCGGCTGAAGCACTACGCCGCGCAACAGATGTGCGACGGCCGCCCGCTCATCGACGAGCCGCTCTTTCGCATGAAGCTCTCGCGGCTCGAGATCGAGGTCATGGCGCTCTCCATCACCAACCTGCGCTTCCTCGATGCGCTGCGCGCCGGCCGTCCGCCGGGCGCCGAGGTATCGTTGCTGAAAATCCGCGGCACGGAGATCCAGCAGACGCTCACCGAGCTCATGCTCGAGGCAGGCGGTCCACTCGCTCAGGCGTTGTCCGGCGATGACGACGACGTCACGCACGCGCTCGCCCGGCGCTACTGCAATTACCGCAAGACCACGATCTACGCCGGCTCCAACGAGATCCAGCGCAACATCGTGGCCAAGCAGGCGCTCGGCCTGTGAGCGGCGGCTGCCGATGAACCTCGATCGCGACGAAGAGCAGCGCCTCCTCGCGGACTCGGTCGAGCGCCTGCTCGCGCGCGACTACGGGTTCGACGCGCGCCGGCGCATCGTGGCGTCGGAGGGTGGATGGAGTCCCGGCGTCTGGGCCTCGTTCGCCGAGCTCGGCTTGCTCGGCCTCGGCGTGCATCCGGATTACGGCGGATTCGGCAGCGGAGCCGCGACGACCCAGATCGCCATGGAGGCGATTGGCGAAGCGCTGGTGGTCGAGCCGTATCTTGCGACCGTCGGCCTGGGTGCGCGCCTGATCGAGCGCGGCGCCAGCGCAGCGCGCCGTGTCGACTGGCTTGGCCGGATCGTGGCCGGCCATGCGATCGTCGCGGTCGCGACCACCGAGCGTGATGCACGCTTCGACCTTGCGCGCGTCACGACGCGTGCGCGGCGCGACGGTTCGTACTACGTGCTCGACGGCGAGAAGCGCGTCGTGCTGCACGCGCCGCAGGCAGACGTTCTCCTGGTGTCGGCGCGCACGCGTGGCGATGCGGCCGACGCGCAGGGCGTCGGGCTGTTCCTGGTGGATCCGCGAGCCGCCGGCGTCACGCTGGCGCCCTGCCGCACGCTGGACAACGTCCGCGCCGCTGATGTCACGCTGGCCGGCGTGCGCGTGCACCAGGACGATCGCCTTGGTGACGACGGCGCGGCATGGCCGTTGCTCGACGAGGCGTTCGACTACGCCACGGCGCTCCTGTGCGCCGAGGCCGTGGGCGCCCTGCGCCATGCGAATGCCGCAACGCTCGAGTACTTGAAGGAGCGGCGTCAGTTCGGGGTGCCGATCGGATCGTTCCAGGCGCTGCAGCACCGGATGGTGGACATGACGCTCTCGTACGAGCAGGCGCGTTCCATGGCGGCGCTCGCGGCCGCCACCGTGGATCAGCCGCAGGACCCCGTGCAGCGCCGGCGCATCGTGTCGGCGGCCAAGGTCCGCATCGCGGACGCCGCGCGGCACGTGAGCCAGGAAGCGGTGCAGCTCCACGGCGGCATGGGCATGACCGACGAGCTCAAGATCAGCCACACGTTTCGCCGCCTCACCGTCATCGCGCAACAGTTCGGCGATGCGGACTACCACCTGCGGCGCTTCGCCGCGTGCGACACGGGCCCGCGCGGGGAGACGCCATGAATCGTTGCGTGCTGCTGCAAAGCCGGCCGCAGGGGCCGGTGGAAGAATCCAACTTCACGCTCGCCGATGCGCCCATCCCGCAGCCGGGCGAAGGTGAAGTGCTCGTGCGCAACCAATGGCTGTCGCTCGACCCGTACATGCGCGGCCGGATGAGCGACGCGAAGTCCTACGTGCCACCCGCCAAGCTCGGCGAGGTCATGGTGGGCCAGACGGTCGGCGTGGTGGAGGCGTCGCACGATCCGCGCTTCACGCCAGGCGATGTCGTGCTGACCTCGCTCGGATGGCAGCGCTATGGCATTGCGCGCGGATCGGACCTCGAGCGCATGGACACGCGCGATGTTCCGGCCTCGTATTACCTCGGTGTGCTCGGCATGCCGGGGATGACGGCGTGGTTCGGCTTGTTCTCGCTCGGCATGCCGAAAGCCGGCGAGACCCTCGTCGTGTCCGCGGCCTCGGGTGCCGTCGGCAGCGTCGTGGGCCAGCTCGCGAAGCTGCACGGCTGCCGCGTCGTGGGCATCGCGGGCGGCACGGCCAAATGCGCGTACGTCGTCGACCAGCTCGGGTTCGATGCGTGCGTCGACTACAAGGCCGGACGCCTGGCGGATGACCTGCGCGAAGCGTGCCCCCAGGGCATCGACGTCGATTTCGAAAATGTGGGCGGCGAAGTCCTCGACACCGTGCTGAAGCGGATGAACCGGCATTCGCGCATCGTGGTGTGCGGGCTGGTGGCCGAATACAGCCGGACCGAGCCATACGCCTATCGCAGCATGCGCTCCATCCTGGTCAATCGGATCCGCATGCAAGGCATGATCGTGTTCGACTGGAAGGACCGCTACGCCGAAGCGCGCGCGTCACTGATGCCGCTGGTGCGGACCGGCAAGCTGCGCACTCGCGAATCGGTCGTCGAAGGCATCGACGCTGCGCCGCGCGCGCTGATCGGCCTGCTCAAGGGCGAGAACTTCGGCAAGCAGCTCGTGAGGCTCGGCGACTGATGCAGCGTTACTGCGCCACTTCGAACAGGCCCGCGGCGCCCATGCCGCCCCCGATGCACATCGTGACCACGACGTGCGCAGCGCCGCGCCGGCGGCCCTCGATGAGCGCGTGGGCCGTGAGCCGCGTGCCCGACGTGCCGTACGGATGGCCCACCGCGATGGCGCCGCCATCCACGTTCAGGCGATCGTCGGGAATGCCGAGCTGGTCGCGGCAATAGAGCACCTGCACCGCGAACGCCTCGTTGAGCTCCCACAGGTCGATGTCCTGCACGCGCAGGCCTGCGCGTGCCAGGAGCTTCGGCACCGCGAACACCGGCCCGATGCCCATCTCGTCGGGATCGCAACCGGCCACCGCGAAGCCGCGGAAGATGCCGAGCGGCGTGCGTCCCTGCGCGGCGGCGGCTTCCGCGCTCATGACCACGCATGCTGCAGCGCCGTCGGAGAACTGGCTGGCGTTGCCGGCAGCAATGACGCCGCCCGGCAACGCGGGCTTGATCTTCGAAACCGCCTCGAACGTCGTATCGGCGCGGATGCCTTCGTCGGCCGCGATCGTCACCTCGCGCGTGAACAGTCGCGCAGTCGTCTTGTCGGCCACGCCCATCGTCGTCGTCATCGGCACGATCTCGTCCGCGAAACGCCCGGCCGCAGCAGCCGCGGCGGCGCGTTGCTGGCTGCGCGCGCCGAACTCGTCCTGACGCTGACGCGAGATGCCGTAGCGCTTGGCGACATTTTCGGCGGTCTGCAGCATCGTCCAGTACAGCGCCGGCTTGTGTGCAGCCAGCCACGGCTCGCGGGCCATGTGCCGATTCGCTTCGTTCTGCACGCACGAGATCGACTCGACGCCGCCCGCCACGATGACGTCGGCCTCGCCCGTCATGATGCGCTGCGCGGCGAGCGCGATCGTCTGCAGGCCCGAGGAGCAGAAACGGTTGACCGTCATGCCCGGCACCGTGACCGGACAGCCGGCGCGCAGCGCGATCTGGCGGCCGATGTTCGACCCCGTCGCCCCTTCGGGAAAGGCGCAGCCCATCACGACGTCGTCGACGTGCGCCGGATCGACGCCTGCGCGCCCGAGCGCGTGCGCGACGACATGCCCGCCCATGGTGGCGCCGTGCGTCATGTTGAACGCGCCGCGCCACGACTTGGCCAGGCCCGTCCGCGCGGTCGAAACGATGACGGCGTCACGCATGGGCATCCTCAGCCGTTGAACGGTCCGCCCTCGGCCGCGAGCCGGGCGAGCAGCGGCGCGGGCTGCCAGAACGCGGCATCCGCGCGGGGCATCGCGCCGATCCGGCGCATCGCGCGCACCACGTTGTAGAGACCGAGCGTGTCGGCGTAGAACATGGGACCGCCGCGGTAACGTGGAAAGCCGTAGCCGGTGAGGTACACGACGTCGATGTCCGATGCGCGCAGCGCGATGCCCTCCTCGAGCAGGCGCGCGCCTTCGTTGACGAGCGCGAGGATGCAGCGCTCCACGATCTCGTCGCCTGGAATCGCGCGCGGCGCGACGCCGATGTCGCGGCGATACTGCTCGATCAGCGCGTCGACCTCCGGATCGGGCAGCGCGGTGCGCGCGCCCGGCTCGTAGCGATACCAGCCTGCGCCGGTCTTCTGCCCGAAGCGGCCGCGCTCGCAGAGCCCGTCGCCGATGCGCGAATACGTCACATGCGGCTTGTCGACATAGCGGCGCTGGCGGATGTGCCAGCCGATGTCGTTCCCGGCGAGGTCGCCCATGCGGAACGGCCCCATCGCCATGCCGAACCCTTCGAGCGCAGTGTCGACCTGCTGCGGCGACGCGCCTTCCTCGAGCAGGAACATCGCCTGGCGCACGTACTGCTCGAGCATGCGATTGCCGATGAAGCCGTCGCACACGCCGGCCACCACCGCCGTCTTGCCGATGCGCTTGCCGACCTGCATCATCGTCGCGAGGACATCCGGCGCGGTCGCGGCGCCGCGTACGATCTCCAGCAGCTTCATGACGTGGGCCGGGCTGAAGAAATGCGCGCCCACGACGTCCTGCGGCCGCCGGGTGGACCGGGCGATGCGATCGACGTCGAGCGTCGAGGTGTTGGTCGCGAGGATGGCACCGGGTCGCGCGATCTCGTCGAGCTGGCGGAAGACCTCCTGCTTGACGGCCATGTCCTCGAACACGGCCTCGACGATGAGATCGGCGTGCGCGAGCGCCCTGGCGTCGAGCGTGGGCGTGATCAGCGCCATGGTCGCGGCCAGCGCGTCGGCGGTCATGCGGCCTTTCTTCACCGCGCCCTCGTAGTTGCCGCGGATGGTGCCTACACCACGCTCCAGCGCCGCCGGCGTCGTCTCGAGCAGCGTCACCGGAATGCCGGCGCTGGCAAAGCTCATCGCGATGCCGCCCCCCATGGTGCCGGCGCCGACGACGCCGACCCGCCCGACGCTGCGCGGCACGACGTCTTGCCCCAACCCGGGGATGCGCGCGGCGGCACGCTCGGCAAAGAATGCATGGCGCAGCGCGCGCGATTCGGGCGTCTGCACGAGCTCGAGGAACAGCGAGCGCTCGAAGCGCAGGCCCTCCTCGAAGGGCTTCGCGACGGCCGCGGCGACCGCATCGACGCATTTCAGCGGCGCCGGGAGATTGCGCACCGCGGCCGCGACGCTGTTGCGGGCGAACTGGAAGAACGCTTCAGCGTTGGGATAGTCGATGCGCACGTCGCGCACGCGCCGGGGCGGGCGGCCCTCCTGCGCGACGCGGCGCCCGTGCGCGATGGCCGCGGGAAGCGGATCGCCTTCCACGACCGCATCGAACAACGCCGTGCCGGCGAGCTCGCTGGCCGGCACCGGCGTACCGGAGACGATCATGTTGAGCGCCGTCTCGACGCCGACCATGCGCGGCAGCCGTTGCGTGCCGCCTGCCCCCGGCAGCAGGCCGAGCTTGACCTCGGGCAGCGCGACCTGCGCGCGCGCCGACGCGACGCGGTCGCTGCACCCGAGCGCGAGCTCGAGGCCGCCGCCCATGCACACGCCGCCGATGGCCGCGACCACGGGCTTGCTGCTCGCTTCCGCCATGCGGATCAACGTGTGCAGCGTGGGCTCGGCGAGCGCTTTCGGCGTGTTGAATTCGCGGATGTCCGCGCCGCCCGAGAACGCCGTTCCGGCACCTGCGAGCACCGTGGCCACGACGGCCGGATCGGCCAGCGCGCGGTCGAGGCCCTCGGCCACCGCCATGCGCACGGCGTGCCCGAGCCCGTTGACCGGCGGATTGTCGAGGGTGATGACTGCAACGTCGCCCTGGCGTTCGTAGCGGGTCGCGATGATGTCCTCGTCGATCGTTGAACGGCGCTACTTTACGCCTGCCGCCGTCATACCTCGAGCCATTCGCGCCGCACCGCGTCGTTGGCGAGCAGCGCCTGGGCCGAGCCGTCGAAGACGATGCGGCCATGCCCCATCACGTAGAGCCGGTCGGAGATCTCGAGCGCGATGGTGAGCTTCTGCTCGATCAGCAGGATCGCCACGCCGCGCTGCGCGATCGTCTTCAGCAGATCGCGCACCCGCGTCACCAGCGCCGGCGCCAGACCCTCGGTGGGCTCGTCCACCATCACCAGATCGGGGTCGCCCATGAGCGTGCGGCAGATCGACAGCATCTGCTGCTCGCCGCCCGAGAGCACGCCGCCGGGCGTGTCGGCGCGCTCGCGCAGCATGGGAAAGAGCGCGAACACGTCGTCGAGCGACCAGCGGCCGGCGGCGCGCGCCGATTTCTGCCCGAGCAGCAGGTTCTCGCGCACCGTGAGGCCGGGAAAGATGTCGCGGTCCTCGGGCACGTAGCCCACGCCGCGGCGTGCCACGTGATGCGGCGGCAAGCCGTCGATGCGCGCGCCCTTGAAGAGGATCGTGCCCGAAGGTGGCACTTCGCCCATGATGGTCTTCACCGTGGTCGAGCGGCCTGCGCCATTGCGGCCGAGCAGGCTGACGATCTCGCCGCCGCCGACATGGAACGACACGCCCTGCAGGATGTGGCTCTTGCCGTAATACGCGTGCAGGTCGCGCACCTCAAGCATGCGCGGTCACGCCGAGGTAGGCCGTCTGGACGTCGGCATTCGCGCGGATGCGCTGCGGCGTGTCCGTCGCGACGATGCGACCGTACACGAGCACGGAAATGCGGTCGGCCAGTCCGAACACCACGCTCATGTCGTGCTCGACGATGAGCAGCGTGCGGTCCTGCGACACCGTGCGAACGAGCTCCACCGCGTTGTCCGCTTCGCTGCGGCTCATGCCGGCGGTGGGCTCGTCGAGCAGGATCACGTCGGCGCCGCTGGCGATCGTGATGCCGATCTCCAGGGCACGCTGCTCCGCATAGGTCAGCACGCCCGCCGGTGCGTCGCGCCGGCTCGTCATGCGAATCTGCTCGAGCGTGCGCTCGGTGCGCTCGCGCACGTCCGGCAGGCGATCCACCGGGTGGCGCCAGTCGTAGCGGTGCCCGAGCGACCAGAGCACGCTGCAGCGCACGTTCTCGAAGACGCTGAGGCGCGGAAAGATGTTGGTCACCTGGAAGCTGCGCGACAGGCCCAGCCGATTGATCTCGTAGGCGCGCGCGCCGGCAATCTCTCGGCCATGCAGGCGAATCGACCCCTGCGTCGGCGCGAATCGTCCACTGATCACGTTGAACAGCGTCGACTTGCCCGCGCCGTTGGGTCCGATCAACGCGTGGCGCTCGCCCGGCGCCACGGCCAGCGACACGCCGCGCACGATCGGCGTCGCGCCGAAGCGCTTGTGGACCTCGACGAGCTCGAGCGCCGGCGGCGAGCCCGCGTTCATGGCGCACCGCCGCCGCGCGCTTCCAGCGTCGCAGCCTGCCACGCCACCGCGACGAACCGCGCGCTGATGCGCAAGAGCACGAGGCCCCCGACCAGCATGGCAGCGCCGGCGATCCACGGCACTGGCGTCGACGCATCCAGCGCCAACGGACCCAGCTTCACCACGCTGCCGAGCTCCCGCTGTGTCGACAACCGGTAGCTCATCTCGATGAGCGCGGCCGCACCGGCGACCATGATGGCCCCGGGGAGCAGCGCGACCGCGTAGCGCGCCAGCACCCGGCGCAACGCGCGCGTGTGCAGGATCGGCGCGTGCATCGCCACGATGCCCCACAAACCAGCGGGTGCGAACAGGATGATGGCGATGAAGATGAGGCCGACGTACAGCAGCCACGCGCTCGTGTACGCGCTGAGGCTCGTTTCGAGCCAGGTCAGCACGATGGCGCCCACCACCGGGCCGGCAAACGAGCCGGTGCCGCCCATGTACGCCATCACGAGGACGGAGCCGGAGCGTTGCGCGCCGACCGCGTCGGCCGCGACGATCTCATAGTTGAGCGCATGCAGGCCGCCCGCGACGCCGGCGAAGAGGCCCGCGACGGCGAATGCGATGAAGCGGATGCGCTGCGGGTCGTAGCCGACGAACTGCACGCGCTCGGGATTGTCGCGCACGGCGTTGCACAGGCGCCCCACGGGGGTGCGCGTGAAGGCGCGCATCGCCGCGGCTGAAACGAGCGCCCAGGCGGCCACCACATAGTAGACCTGCAATTGCGAGCCGAGATCGAGCCCGGGCAGCGCGAGCGCCCGCGTCCGGCTCGCGGTGATGCCCTCTTCGCCGCCGAACAGGCCCGGCAACAGGAAGGTCGCCGCGTAGACCAGCTCACCGACCCCGAGCGAGATGAGCGCGAAGATGGTCCCTGCCCGCCGAGTGGTGAGCGCGCCGAACGCGAGCCCGCAGACGAGACCGCCCGCGGCGCCGGCCAGCGGCACGAACGGCATGGGAAGCGGCAAGCCGTGGTTGATGGCGCGCATGCAGTGGATCGCGGCGTAGCCACCCAGCCCGAAATAGACGGCGTGCCCGAACGACAGCAGGCCGGTCTCGCCGAACAGCACGTTGTACGACAGCGCGAAGACGATCGCGATGCCCATCTGGGTGAGCAGCGAGCGCCCGAAATCCGTCGTCAGGCCGGGAGCGTGCGGCAGCACGACGACGAGCACCGCCACGGCAAGCCACACGCGGCGGTCACGGGCGCCGTGCGCATGCGTGGTGCGCCCGCCGAGCGACGGCGCGGCAACGCCGGCGTCGGTCATGCGTCGCGCGTGCCGAGCAGGCCGCGCGGACGCACGATCAGCATCAGCACCAGCAGCAGGTACGGGATCATCGGCGCCGCCGTCGCGACCTTGATCGCCGCGACGTCGTACCAGGGCGAACCGCGCGTCACCGCGATGCCAAGCGCGCGCAACGCATCCAGGAGCGAGTAATCGATCGCGACTGCGAACGTCTGCAGGATGCCGATCAGCATCGAGGCGATCAGCGCCCCCGCCAGCGAGCCGAGCCCGCCCAGCACCACGATGACGAAGACGATCGGGCCCACGACGTGCGCGAGCGTCGGCTGCGTGAGCAGCATGAACCCGCCGATGACGCCGGCGAGCCCCGCAAGCGCGCTGCCGATCGCGAACACGAGCACGAAGACGCCCGGCACGTCGTGCCCGAGTGCTGCCACCATGCGCGGATGGGTCAACGCCCCGCGGATGACCAGCCCGATGCGCGTGCGCTGGAGCATCAGGTAGAGGAACACGAACATGGCGACCGAGATCGCCATCATGAGGCCCTTGTAGGCGGGAAATTGCGTGCCGAACACGGTGAAGAGCGGAAAGTCGATCGCGCTGGGCACCCCGTTGGCGACGGCGTTCCGGCCCCAGATCATCGTCACGACTTCCTCGATGATGTAGGCGAGACCGAACGTGAACAGGATCTCCGCCACGTGGCCCCTGCCGTGCACGCGCCGCAGCCCGTAGCGCTCGATCGCAGCACCAATCAAGCCGCACAGCAGCGGCGCGAGCAGGATGGCAGGCCAGAAGCCGACCCAGCGCCCAAGCTGCCATGAGCAGTAGGCGCCGAGCATGAAGAGGCTGGCATGCGCGAAATTGAGCACGCCCATCATGCTGAAGATGAGCGTGAGCCCGCTCGACAGCATGAACAACAGCAGGCCGTACACGATCCCGTTGAGCAACGAGATCGTGGCGAGCTCGAGCATGCCGCTACTTCGGCCGCTCCATCTTGCAGGTCGTGGGCAGCGCAGTGGCCTTGCCGTCGACCTTGGTGTCCGTGCGCCAGCCGAGCCCGGTGCCTTCAGCGTCGTACTTCTGCCCTTTCTCTAGCGTCGAAACGTACAGCGGCTGGAGCAGCTGATGATTGTCCGCACGCATCTCGACGTCGCCGAGCGGCGTCGACATCTTCATGCCCTCGAGCGCGCGCGCGACCTTGGCCGGGTCGTTCGACTGCGCCTTCTTCGCCGCCGCAGCGAACATCTCCCACATCGTCTTGGCGCGCCAATAGGCGTATTCGTTCTCCGCGCCGGGAAACCGCTTGTCGAACGCAGCGACCGTCGTGTCCAGATCCGGCTGCGCGTTCTTGTGCCATTCCGAGACCTGCTTCAGCGTGTCGACGCCCGCCTCGCGCACCGCGCTCACCGTGCCCGGCGTGCCGCCGTAATACGTGTCCCAGTTGACCTTGAGCCCCGCGTCTCGGCCCGCCTTGATCAGCAGGACCATGTCGTTGCCCCAGTTGCCCGTGATCACGGTGTCGGCACCGGACGCCTTGATCTTGGCGACGTAAGGCGAAAAATCCTGCACCTTCTGGAGCGGATGCAGCTCGTCGCCGACGATCTTGATGTCCGGACGCTTTTCGGCAAGCATCTTCTGCGCCGCTGCAGCGACCGCCTTGCCGAACGAATAGTCCTGGTTGATGAGATACACCTTCTGCGTCTTTTTGTCGCCCGCGATGGCGCTGGTCATCGCGGCCATCTTCATGTCGGCATCGGCGTCGAAGCGAAAGTGCCAGAAGCTGCACTTGTCGTTGGTGAGCGCAGGGTCGATCGCCGCGTAGTTGAGGTACAGCACCTCCTTGCCCGGGTTGCGCTCGTTGTACTTCTGCACGGCGTCGGTGAGCGCGAGCGCCACCGCGCTGCCGTTGCCCTGCACGAGGTAGCGCGCGCCTTCGTCGAGGGCCTTCTTGAGCTGGATCAGCGACTCCTGCGGGTTCACCTTGTTGTCGTACGACAGCAGCTCGATCTTCTCGCCGTTGATCCCGCCCGCCGCATTGATCGCGTCGATGTAGAACTGGTGCGTCTTCTGCGCCAGAATGCCGGTGCTCGCGCCCCCGCCCGACAGCGGGTCGATGAACGCGATCTTGACGTCGGCGGCTGCGCTGCCCGCGCCAAGCGCCAGCGCAACCGCTACTGCGACGACACGACGACGATGTGCACGCATGGATCCTCCTGGTGGCGAGGCGTTGGCCGGCTGCCGCGAAGGCCGCGCGAGGGCGCGGGCGGATCGCCGGCTTCGACGAGCGCCGATGCTAACGGGCGGCCCTCGCCTTTACAAGCACGGCCGGCGCGGCCGTTTTGTTGCAATGCACACCAGCAGGAGGGGACGCCATGCAAGGCCTCATGATGACGATGCCGCTCATGATCTCCTCGCTGATCCGGCACGCGGACCGCTGGCACGGCGACACCGAGATCGTCTCGCGCACGATCGAAGGTCCGATCCATCGTTATACATACCGCGACGCCCACGCCCGCTCACGGCAGCTTGCACGCGCGCTGCTGCGCCTGCGCATCGCGCCGGGCGATCGCGTCGCCACGCTGGCGTGGAACGGCTACCGGCATTTCGAGCTCTACTACGGCGTTTCCGGAATGGGCGCGGTGATCCACACGGTCAATCCGCGCCTGTTCTTCGAGCAGCTGGTCTACATCATCGGGCACGCGCAGGACCGCCTCGTGTTCTTCGACCTGACGTTCGCGCCACTGGTCGAGCGGCTGGCCGCGCAATGCGCAAGCGTCGAGGCGTGGGTCGCGATGACCGATCGCGCCCACATGCCCGAGCTCGTTCTGCCCAACCTGCTCTGCTACGAGGATCTGCTCACCGCGGAAAGCGACGACTACGAATGGCCCCAGTTCGACGAGAACACGGCTTGCACGCTGTGCTACACGTCCGGTACGACGGCCAATCCCAAGGGCGTCCTGTTCAGCCACCGCTCGACGCTGCTGCATGCGCTTGCCACCGCCGCCGCCGACGTCAACAACTACACCGCGCGCAGCACCGTGCTGCCGATCGTGCCGATGTTCCACGTCAACGCGTGGGGCATTCCGTATTCGGCGCCGCTCGTGGGCGCCAAGCTGGTCCTGCCCGGTGCCGGGCTCGACGGTGCGAGCCTCTACGAGCTGTGCGAGCAGGAGAAGGTGGACTGCAGCTCAGGCGTGCCGACCGTGTGGTTCAACCTCATCGCGTATCTGCAGGAGCACGGCCGCAAGCTCACCACGCTCAAGCGCACGATCATCGGTGGTGCCGCATGTCCACCCGCAATGATCCGCATCCTGCGCGACGACTACGGCATCACGGTGACGCACGGATGGGGCATGACGGAGATGAGCCCGATCGGCACCATCAACAATCCCAAGGCGCGGCATGCCGGGCTCGACGCGGACGAAGCGATCGCCCTGGCCTCCAAGCAGGGCCGGCCGCTGTTCGGGGTGGACATGAAGCTCGTCGATGCCGAAGGGGCGGAGCTGCCGCACGACGGGCGCGCGGCGGGCAACCTGCTCGTGCGCGGGCCGTGGGTCCTCGCCCGTTACTACCGCGAGGACGGTGCAGGTCCGCTCACCTCCGACGGCTGGCTGCCCACCGGCGATGTCGGCACGATCGATGCGGACGGGTATCTCACGATCACCGACCGGTCGAAGGACATGATCAAGTCGGGCGGCGAATGGATCAGCTCCATCGAGCTCGAGAACATCGCGATGGGCCATCCGGCCGTTGCCGAGGCCGCAGTGATCGGCGTGCGCCATCCGCGCTGGGACGAGCGGCCGCTCCTCGTGGTGGTGCGCCGCGCCGGCGCCGCGGTCGACCGCGGCGCGCTGCTCGCATACTACGAAGGCAAGGTGGCGAAGTGGGCGCGGCCCGACGACGTGGTCTTCGTCGACGAGCTGCCGCACACCGCGACCGGCAAGCTCTCCAAGCGCACGCTGCGCGAGCGCTACCGCGACTACGTCCTGCCGCAGTAGCGGCTAGGCGAGATCGCGCGCGAGCGCGTCGCGCGTGGCGGCCGGTACCGGATCGAGCGACGCGCGATACGCCGGGTGATCCACGCCCATCGCGAGCGCGCCGCCGCGCTTGAGCGTGGCGATCATCGGCGGCGTGAGCTCGAAGCGCAGGAAATGCACCGAGGACGTCTTTTGCGCGTTCTCGCGCTCGAGGTCCTCGTCGGCGATCGCGAAGACGCTGTCGGCGCCTTCGACGCGGATCCACACGCGATCCTCGACGCCGCGCAGCTGCGCCAGCGCCGCGCGGCGCTCCTCCACGTCCTCGTATTCGATGAGCATCGTCGCCTTGAGATTCGTGCCGTCGGGCACGAGCGGGTTGTAGGCATCGAGCTCGTCCTGGATGCCCGCTTCCTCGAAGGTCTTCTCGATGCGCAACATCTCCTGGATCTGGTAGCGGATGGTGAGCTCGTCCTCGAACGCGAGGGTCACGTGATCGCCCAGGTGCACCGTGCGGGCCTTCTTGTGCGCCAGCACGCGGGCGCGGAAATCGGCGCGCTCGCGGGCGTACGCTTCGAGGGTCAGCAGGCTGTCGCGGGTGATCGGCATGGAGATGCTTGAAGCATGAAGTATTGAGGACCGATCGAATGCGTGGCGTCAGTCGATGCCATACGCCATGCGCAACAGCGTGAGCGGATGCAGCTTCTGCGCGTGACCCTGCTCGCCCGCCTTCTCCATGCCTTCCAGGATGCGGCGTCCCGCGATCGGGCAATCCGAGCTCACGAAATCGGGCGCCGGCTCGGCCATGCGCTTGAACACCGGGCGGCCGATCTTCATCGAGTCGGCGTAGAACTCGCGCTTCACGCCCCACGTGCCGTCATGGCCGGCACAGCGCTCGATCGTCGTGACGCTCGTGCCGGGGATCCATTCGAGCGTCTCACGGGTCTTCTGCCCGACGTTCTGCACGCGGCTGTGGCAGGGAATGTGATAGCTGACCTTGCCGAGCGGCCGCTTGAAATCACGCTCGAGCAGGCCATCGCGATCGCGCGCGACCAGGTACTCGAACGGATCGAACATCGCGTCGCGCACCGCGGCGACGTCCGGATCGTCGGGAAACATGAGCGGCAGCTCCTGCTTGAACATGAGCGTGCACGAGGGCACCGGCGTGAGGATGGCGTAGCCTGCGCGCGCGAGCGCTGCGAGCACCGGGATGTTGATCTCCTTCGACGCTTCCACGCTGGCGAAGTCGCCGAGCTCGAGCTTGGGCATGCCGCAGCACGCCTCGCGCTCGACCAGCCGCCACGCGATGCGGTTGTGCTCGAGCACCGCGATGAGATCGCGCCCGAGACCCGGCTCGTTGTAGTTCACGTAGCACGTCGCGAAGATCGCGACCTTGCCCGGCGTGCGCTCGCCATTGCGAACGGGCCATGCCAGCGAAGGTGCGAGGTGCCCGCGAAAACGCCGTTCCGCATATGGCGGCAGCTTCGCCTGCGCCGCGACGCCGAACGTCTTCTCCATCAGCGCGCGTGCTGCAGGCGCCTGGTTGACCGCATTGACGGTCTTCACCACGACCGGAATGGTGGCCAACCGGCCGACCCGGTCGGTGCTCGTCAGGATGCGATCGCGCAGCGTGACGCGTCCGTGGCGAAACTTGTAGGCCTTGCCCCGCAACATCAGGTGGGGAAAGTCGACGTTCCACGGATGCGGCGGAACGTACGGGCACTTCGTCATGTAGCACACGTCGCACAGGTAGCACTGGTCGACCACCTTCCAGTAGTCCTGCTTGGCGACACCGTCCACTTCCATGGTCGCGCTCTCGTCGACCAGGTCGAAGAGCGTCGGAAACGCGCCGCACAGCGAGACGCAGCGCCGGCATCCGTGGCAGATGTCGAAGATGCGCTCCATCTCCTTGAACAGCGCCGCCTCGTCGTAATACTCCGGCGTGCGCCACTCGATGGGATGCCGGGTGGGCGCTTCGAGGCTGCCTTCGCGGGAGGTCATCGGCGGTCGTGCGCTTGGTCGTCGGGATTGCCGAAGCGAGTGGCCATGTGATGTGAGAAGAGTTATTCCGTCGCGGCGACGTACGCCCACGGAAAGGCGAACGCGGGACCGCCGCGACGGAATAACCGAGGGATAAGCGTCGGCGCTGCCGACGCTTCATCGCGAGTACCGGACGTCAGTCCATCAAGGAATCGAGGGCCTTCTGAAAGCGATTCGCGTGCGAGCGCTCCGCTTTGGCCAGCGTCTCGAACCAGTCGGCGATCTCGTCGAAGCCTTCGTCGCGCGCGCCCTTCGCCATGCCCGGGTACATGTCGGTGTACTCGTGCGTCTCGCCGGCGATGGCGGCCTTGAGGTTCTCGCGGCTGCCGCCGATGGGCAGGTCGGTGGCCGGATCGCCTACCGAGGCCAGGTAATCGAGATGCCCGTGCGCGTGGCCCGTTTCACCTTCGGCGGTGGAGCGGAACACCGCCGCGATGTCGTTCTGTCCTTCGACGTCGGCCTTGTTCGCGAAATACAGGTAGCGGCGGTTCGCCTGCGATTCGCCGGCGAAGGCGGCCTTGAGATTGTCGTGCGTCCGGGTGCCTTTCAGGGCTTTCATCGGGATTCTCCTCGTTGGATCCGTCCGTGCGGCGGACGTGGATGACTGGACCGCCGTTTCTACAAGCGCAGGAGCGGTCGGCGACGCCTCATTGTGCGCGTTGGAACCGAACACCGTCCAATTGACTGTGCCAATGGACGCGATAAAGGCAGACTATGCGCGGCAATCGCCCTGCACCACCCTGCCCGCGGCGCACAATGGTGTTCCGCCGGTCCACCTTCGCACGCGAGCTCCCCGCCATGCGCCTGCCCGACAGCTGCCTCGACACCATCTTCCGCACCGCGCGTACGCACAACGCGTTCCTCGACAAGGCCGTCTCTGAAGTCACGCTGCGCGAGCTCTACGACGTGCTCAAATGGGGGCCGACATCCGCCAACTCGTCGCCGGCGCGCTTCGTCTTCGTGGTGTCGCGACAGGCCAAGGAGCGGCTGCGCCCCGCGCTGTCACCGGGCAATCTGGACAAGACCATGGCCGCGCCGGTCACGGTCATCATCGGGTACGACCTCGAATTCCACGAAAAGCTGCCGCGCCTCTTTCCGCACACCGATGCACGCAGCTGGTTCGCGGGCAAGCCGGAGCACATCCTCACCACCGCGTTTCGCAACGGGACGCTCCAGGGCGCCTACCTCATCATCGCCGCCCGCGCGCTGGGTCTCGATTGCGGCGCCATGTCCGGTTTCGACAACGCGAAAGTCGACGCCGAGTTCTTCGGCGACGGCAAGGTGAAGTCGAACTTCCTGTGCAATCTGGGCTACGGTGATGAAAGCAAGATGCTGCCACGCCACCCGCGCCTTGCGTTCGAGGAGGCGTGCCGCGTCGAATGACGACGCGTGTACGGCGCTATTGCGGCTCGACGCCCGCCTGCTTCACGAGCTCCGCGTATTTGACCAGCTCACTGCGGAAGAATTGGGCCGCGTGCTCCGGCGTGCTCACGTTGATCGTGTTGCCCTGCCGGGCCATCGCATCCACGACCTCGGGTGACGCGAACGCGGCTGCAAAGGCGTCGTGGATGCGCTTGACGTCGGCTGCGGGCAGCTTCGCCGGCCCGATCACGGCGAACCATCCTTCGACGATGTAGTTGGGCAGACCCTGCTCCACCATGGTCGGAATGTCCGGGGCTGCTGCCACGCGCTTCGCAGCACCCACGCCGATCGCGCGCAGCGCCCCGGTCTTGAGGTGCTGCTGGATCGAGGGCAGCGACAGCGTGCCCATGTCGACCTGCCCGCCGATGAGATCGGTGACCATCGGTCCCACGCCCTTGTAGGGAATGTGCTTGGCGGTCACGCCGGCTTCGGTGAGGAACATCTGCATGGTGAGGTGCAGGATCGTCCCGTTGCCCGACGACGCGTAGTTGTATTGCCCCGGCTTCGCCTTCATGAGCTTGACGAGCTCCGCCAGGTTCGTTGCCGGCACGTTCTTCGGATTGACCACGAGCACGATGGGCGTCGATCCGATCACGGCGATCGGCGTGATGTCGCCGACCGGATCGAACGGCACCGATTTGTACACGCTGGGATAGATGACGTGGTTGTTCGACACGATCGACAGCGTGAAGCCGTCCGGCGCCGACTTGACCATCGCGGCGGTGCCGACGATGCCGCCCGCGCCCGGCTGATTCTCGATCACCACCGGGTGGCCGAGCGCTTTCTGCAAGGCCGGCGCTGCGGCGCGCGTGATGGTATCGACGCCCGAGCCCGTCGCAACCGGGAGGATGAAGCGGATGGCCCGCTCGCCCACCTGGGCGAATGCCACGCGCGGCCCCCACGCCACGCCCGCGAGCGCGAGGGCGCCGAGGCCGTGCAGGGTGCGTCGTTTCGAGGGTCGATGCAACGACATGCGAGATCTCCGTGAAGGTGAGCGGACGGCTTACGCAACGGCGCCGCGCGCGACGAGCTCGTCGATCTGCGCGGCCGTGTAGCCGACGCCTTCGAGCAGCTCTCGCGTGTGCTCGCCCAGCCGCGGCGGGCTCATGCGCACGCCGAGACGCCGTCCTTCGAGCGTGATGGGGAAAAGCGTGGTGCGCACGGTTTCGCCCGCCTTCGGGCCGTCGGGCAGCCGGATGTCCGCGAGTCCGCCGGTGGCGGCAAGGTGCGGATCGTCGTACAGGTCTTCGGGCCGGCGGATGGGCGCGAACGGCAGCCCGGCGCGCTCGAACAGCGTGGCGAGCTCGTCGGCCGAGTAACCGGCGAGCCGCTCGGACAGCGTGCGCAACAGCGCTGGACGCACCTGCACGCGTGCGTTGTTGGTGGCGAGCGCAGGATCCGCCTTGAGATCGGCGAAGCCGAGCGTGTCGCAGAACGTGATCCATTGCGCGTCGCTCACGGCCGCCAGGAAGATCTGCTGACCATCCTTCACGGTGAACACGTCGTAGATCGCCCACGGATTGTCGCGCGCAGGCATCGGCGCGGGATGCCGGCCGGTCATCGCGTATTGCATCATGTGCTGGCCGACCAGGAACACGTTGTTCTCGAACAGCGCCGACTGCACTTCCATGCCGCGTCCGGTAATGCCGCGCTGGATCAGCGCGCCGAGCGCGCCGATCGCGCCGAAGAGGCCGCCCATGATGTCGTTCACGCTCGTGCCGGCCCGCAGCGGATCGCCGGGGCGTCCCGTCATGTACGCGAGGCCGCCCATCATCTGCACGACCTCGTCGAGCGCGGTCCGCTGATCGTAGGGCCCGGGCAGGAATCCTTTGCAGCTCACGTAGATGAGCCGCGCGTTGAGCGCTGCCAGGCCGGCGTAATCGAGACCGTACTTGGTCATCGTGCCCGGCTTGAAATTCTCCGCGACGATGTCGGCGCTGGCAGCCAGGCGCCGAGCCGCCTCCACGCCGGCCGGCTTGCGCAGGTCGATGGCCACGCTCTTCTTGTTGCGGTTGAACATGGGGAAGAAGCCCGCGCCGGCGCCCAGCAGCGTGCGCGTGCGATCGCCGTCGATGGGCTCGATCTTGATCGCCTCGGCGCCCATGTCGGCGAGCATCATCCCGCACGTCGGCCCCATGACCATGTGCGTGAACTCGACGACGCGCACGCCGGCCAGCGGAAGTGGTGCCCGGGCCGGCGGCGCGCTCATGGGTTCGCGGCGCCGACGCGCATCGTCCTGGGCAGACCCGCGCGCCACAGCGTGCCGTGCAGCGTTTCGCCTTCGAGCCAGCCGGCGAGCGTCGCGCGGAGCGCGATGAGGCGGTCGAAATCCTGGCCCGTGTCGACCCCCATGCTGGAGAACAGGTACACGACGTCCTCCGTTGCCACGTTGCCGCTCGCGCCCGGCGCATGAGGACATCCGCCGATGCCCGCAAGGCAGGCGTCGAAGCGCGTGGCGCCTTCCTGCCACGCCGCATAGACGTTGGCCATGCCGAGGCCGCGCGTGTCGTGGAAGTGTCCGCACGTCAGGCGCTCGCCGACCCGGCGATACGCCTGCGCGAACAGCGTGCGCACCATCGCGGGATCGGCGTAGCCGACGGTGTCGGCGAGGCCGGCGCGCCCAGCGCCTGCGTCGATGGCTGCTTCGAGCAGGCGCAACACCTCGGCGGGATCGACGCGACCCTGGATCGTGCAACCGAACGCGGTGCTGATGCCGACCTCGATCACGCACTTCGAGCCTGCCGCGTCGCGCGCTGCGCGAATGCGGGCGATCTCGGCGACGGCCTCATCGGACGTCTTGCGCACGTTCGCGAGACTGTGCGCATGGCTGGCCGACAGCGGAAACAGCATGACGTCGGCGTTGCAGGCGATCGCGCGCTCCGCCCCCTTCAGGTTGGGCACCAGCACGGACACGACGAGGCCGGGCAGCGACTTCGCGTACCTGACGAGGTCCTCGGTGTCCGCGAGCTGCGGCAGGAGCCGCGCGGGCACGAACGATCCCACCTCGATCTCGCGTTGTCCGGCATCGTAGGCGGCGCGGATCCATTCGAGCTTGTGCGCCGTTGGCAGCGTGCGCGCGAGGCTCTGCAGCCCGTCGCGCAGGCCGACTTCACGGACGACGACGCGCGTCGCAGCCTGCGGCATGGCGTCAGTCGATGCGCTCGTACGCGGGCAGCGTCAGGAACTCGACGAACGTGTCGTCGTTGACGAGCGTGGCGAAGATCCCGGCCGCATCGTCGTAGCGACCCGCCGCGAAGTCTTCGCCGAGATACGCGCGGATGCTGTCCATTTCCTCCGGGATCAGCGTGGCGACGAGCGCCCGGTCCACCTTGCGTCCATCGTCGAGCACGCCCTTCGGCGAGCGCATCCATTGCCACACCTGCGAGCGCGAGATCTCCGCGGTGGCCGCGTCTTCCATGAGATTGAAGATCGGAACGGCGCCCTGGCCCGCGAGCCACGCGCCGATATACTGGATCGCGACGTTGATGTTGAGACGCAACCCTTTCTCGGTGATCGGCTGCTCGGGCTCGAAGCGCAGCAGGTCCGCCGCACCGACGCGCACGTCCGTGCGCTTCCTCGACGCGATCTGGTTGGGCTCCTTCATCAGGCGGTCGAACGCGTCCAGGGCGACGGGCACGAGGCCCGGATGCGCCACCCACGTGCCGTCGTGGCCCAGGCTCGCCTCGCGCTCCTTGTCGGCCTTGACCTTGGCGAACGCCTCGGCGTTGGCGGCTTCGTCGTTCTTCACCGGGATCTGCGCTGCCATGCCGCCCATCGCGTGCGCGTTGCGCCGATGGCACGTGCGGATCAGCAGCTCCGCATAGCTGCGCATGAAATGCGTCGTCATGGTGATGAGCGCACGGTCGGCGAGGCAGAAATCCCGGTTGCTGCGCAGCTTCTTGATGCAGCTGAAGATGTAATCCCAGCGGCCGGCGTTGAGCCCTGCCGAGTGGTCGCGCAGCTCGTAGAGGATCTCGTCCATCTCGAAGGCCGCGACGATGGTCTCGATCAGCACGGTCGCCTTGATCGTGCCGCGCGGGATGTCGAGCGTGTCCTGCGCCATGACGAACACGTCGTTCCACAACCGCGCCTCGAGATGGCTCTCCAGCTTGGGCAGGTAGAAATACGGACCCGAGCCGCGCGCCGTGAGCTCCCTGGCGTTGTGGAAGCAATACAGGCCGAAATCGAAAATGCCGCCCGAAACCGGCACGCCATCGACGCGCATGTGCTTTTCGGGCAGGTGCCAGCCGCGCGGCCGCACGAACAGCACTGCGGTGCGCTCGTTGAGCTTGTACGGCTTGCCCTCGGGCGAGACGTAATCGATGCGCCGGCGGATGGCATCGCGCAGGTTGAGATGGCCCTGCAGGTTGTTGTCCCAGCGCGGCGTGTTCGCGTCCTCGAAATCCGCCATGAACACCGAGGCGCCCGAGTTCAGCGCGTTGATCACCATCTTTCGGTCGACCGGACCGGTGATCTCCACGCGCCGGTCCTGGATGTCCGCCGGTACGGGCGCGCACGTCCATTCCGCTTCCCGCACGGCGCGCGTCTCCGGCAGGAAATCGGGCAGCCGGCCCGCATCGAACTCGGCCTGGCGGGCCGCGCGGCGCGTGAGCAACTCCGACCGGCGCTCGCCGAAAACGCGCTGCAGGCCCGCGACGAAGCCCACTGCCTGCGGGGTCAGGATCTCGGCGTACTCGGGAGTGATACGGCCGGTCACCTCGATGCCGGGGCCGAACGACGCGGTGGTCATTGCCACTTCCTCATGCGGGATGGTGAAGCCGCGCTGTGGACAAGGCGCACGGCCGGGGGAAGACCGCAATTTTAGCGGATAGGCTGGCGAACCCTTTTCGTTGCACGCACGCCACATGCGACGGGTCGTTTGGCGCTGGCTTGTTGCTGATCGAAATGAGAACGATTATTATTTATATGCCACGCAACCACCGACGCCTGCCATGCGCGCCTTCGTGCTGTGCCTCTTGACGTTCCTGCCGCTCACCGCCGTCGCGGGTCCGGCCGACTACGTCTACACTCCCAATGTCGAGTACGGCGAGCGCGAGCTCGACTTCAAGATCGGCAACCAGCGCGGCGGCGGACAGGAGCGGCTGACGGCCGCTTCCCTCGGCCTGGGCTTCGGCGTCACCGAGCGCTGGTTCACCGAGTTCTACGTGAAGTACGAAAAGCCCGGTGGCGAATCGACGCGCTACGATGCGTTCGAGTGGGAGAACCGGTTCCAGCTGACCGAAGCGAACCGCTATCCCGTCGACGCGGGATTCGTGATCGAGATCGAGCGTCCGCGCGATCGGTCCGAGGGCACGGAATTGCGCCTCGGGCCCCTGTTCCAGACGGATCTCGACCGTTGGCGCTTCAACTTCAACGTGCTGTTGGAGCGCTCGATCAATGCCGACGAGCCGTCCAGCACCGAGCTCGGGTACCAGTTCCAGGCGCGCTACTTTTCCACCGGCAACACCGACTTCGGCGTGCAGGCGTTCGGCGAAATGGGGCCTGTCAACCACTGGGACAGCGGACGGGACCAGACGCATCGCATCGGGCCGGCCATCTTCGGCAAGGTGCCGCTGGGCGGACGCAACATCATCCAGTACAACGCCGCGATCCTCTTCGGGCTCGCGTCGGGCGCCGCGGATCGGACGATCCGCGCGCAGATAGAGTACGAATTCTGAGGCTGACGACAACGGCTGGCTCAATGAGCCTTGCGCAGGGCACTGCGTGCGGCTGCGCCGGAATTTCACGAAACGACCGCAACCGCCGGTCGTTTCGCCTCTCTGCTATGCAGCCAGCTGCGGGTTCAGCCGCTGCACGCCGCTGTGCAGGCGGTTCAGCGCATTGAGGTACGCCTTCGCCGACGCGACGATGATGTCGGTGTCGGCGCCCTGGCCGTTCACGATGCGGCCGTCCTTCTCCAGGCGTACGGTGACCTCCCCCTGCGCGTCGGTGCCGCCGGTGATGGCGTTGACCGAATACAGCAGCAGCGTGGCATGCGACTGCGCCATGCGCTCGATCGCGCGGAACGTGGCGTCGACCGGACCGTCGCCTGCGACTTCGGCGACCACTTCGCTGTCGCCCATGCTCATGACCACCCGCGCATGCGGCACGGTCCCCGTTTCGGACGTCACCTTGAGCGCCGCCAGCCGGTAGTACTCGTGCTCGGGCGTGATCGCTTCGTCGGACACCAGCGCCTGCAGGTCCTCGTCGAACACTTCGCCTTTCTTGTCCGCGAGCTCCTTGAACTTCGCGAACGCGAGGTTCATCTGCTCGTCGTCCGGCAGCTCGATGCCGAGCTCGGCCAGCCGCGTCTTGAACGCGTTGCGCCCGGAAAGCTTGCCCAGCACGAGCTTGTTGGTGTTCCAGCCCACGTCCTCGGCGCGCATGATCTCGTAGGTCTCGCGGTGCTTCAGCACGCCGTCCTGATGGATGCCCGACTCGTGCGAAAAGGCGTTCGCGCCCACGATGGCCTTGTTCGGCTGGACCGGAAACCCCGTGATGCCGGACACGAGCTTCGACGCTGCGACGATCTGCGTGGCGTCGACGCGTGTCGTGCAGGGAAACACGTCCTTGCGCGTACGCACCGCCATGACGATCTCCTCGAGCGACGCGTTGCCGGCACGCTCCCCGAGGCCGTTGACGGTGCACTCGACCTGACGCGCCCCGTTCATCACGGCAGATAACGAGTTGGCGACGGCAAGCCCGAGGTCGTTGTGGCAATGCACTGACCAGACCGCGCGCGCCGAATTGGGAATGCGCTCGCGCAACGATCCGATGAGCGCGCCAAACTGCCAGGGCATCGTGTAGCCGACCGTATCCGGAATGTTGATCGTCGTGGCGCCGGCCGTGATCGCGGCCTCGACCAGGCGGCAGAGGAAGTCGGGCTCCGAGCGCCCCGCATCCTCGGGCGAGAACTCGACATCGTCGGTGTATTCGCGTGCCCACTTCACCGCCTTCACCGCCGCGTCGAGCACCGCGTCGGGCGTCATGCGCAGCTTCATCTGCATGTGGATGGGCGAGCTCGCGATGAAGGTGTGGATGCGCATCGAGCGGGCCGGCCGCAGCGCCTCCCCGGCCCGGCGCACGTCGCTCTCGCTCGCCCGCGCAAGGCCGCACACCGTGCTGTCGCGAACGGTGCGCGCGATCTGGCTGACCGCCTCGAAATCACCGTTGGACGACGCCGGGAACCCCGCTTCGATCACGTCCACCCTGAGGCGCTCGAGGATGCGCGCGATGCGCAGCTTCTCGTCGCGCGTCATGGCAGCACCCGGGCTCTGCTCCCCGTCGCGCAGCGTCGTGTCGAAGATCAGCAGCTGGTCGGCCATGGCGGCTCCTCGCGGATGGAATGAAGGTCAGGCGAGCGCGGTGCGCCGCGTCATGGGCATGCGCAGGTAGCCTTGCGCGAGCCCACGGTTCACCGCGGAGAGCACCGCGCGCAGCGTCGCGGTGACGATGTTCGGATCGAGGCCAACGCCGTAGACCGTATCGGTCGATCCGACGCGCAGCTGCACGTACGCGACGGCGGTGGCATCCTCGCCGGCCCCGACGCCATGCTCGTGGTAGTTGAGCACGTGCACGTCGAACCCGGCGCCTTCGCGCAGCGCGTGCACGAACGCGTCCACCGGACCGTTGCCGCTGCCGGTGAGCAGGGTCTCGACCTCGTCGATGCAAAGACGCGCCGTCAGCTGCTCGATCGTGCCGTGGGTGGCATGCTGCGCGCGGTGATCGACGTACGCGACCGGCAGCGTCGCGGCGATGTATTCCCGCTCGAACACCGCGCGGATCTCGGCCGACGAGACTTCCTTGCCGGTCGCATCGGTGATGCGCTGGATCACCTGGCTGAATTCGATCTGCAGGAGGCGCGGCAGCGAAAACCCGTGGTCGCGCTCGAGCAGGAAGGCGATGCCGCCCTTGCCCGACTGGCTGTTCACGCGGATGACCGCCTCGTACGTGCGACCCACGTCGGCCGGGTCGATCGGCAGGTACGGAACTTCCCAGAACGGGTTGCCTTGCGCGGCCGCCTCCCGCTGCGCGGCGAGGCCTTTCTTGATGGCGTCCTGATGCGATCCCGAGAACGCCGTGAAGACGAGCTCGCCGGCGTACGGGTGGCGCGGATGGACGGGCAAGTCGGTGCAGTGCTCGGCCGTGCGGATGACGCGGCCCATGTCGGAGAAGTCGAGGCCGGGGTCGATGCCCTGCGAATAGAGGTTCATGCCGAGCGTGACGAGGCAGACGTTGCCCGTGCGCTCGCCGTTGCCGAACAGGCAGCCTTCGACCCGATCGGCGCCGGCCATCACGCCGAGCTCGGCGGCGGCGACGCCCGTGCCCCGATCGTTGTGCGGATGCAGGCTCAGCACCACGCTGTCGCGGCGGGACAGGTGCGTGTGCATCCACTCGATCTGGTCGGCATAGACGTTCGGGGTTGCGACCTCCACCGTAGCCGGAAGGTTGAGGATGACCGGCCGCTGTGGCGTCGGCTGCCACACGTCCATGACGGCCTCGCAGATCTCCCTGGCAAACGGCAGCTCGGTCATCGTGAACGTCTCGGGCGAATACTCGAACCGCCAGTCGGTGTGCGGTTGCTCCGCGGCGCAATCGGCGAACCAGCGCGCGCCCTGCACGGCGATGTCCACGATGCCGGCCTTGTCCTTGCCGTACACCACGCGGCGAAACAGCGGCGCCGTCGGGTTGTAAAGGTGCACGATCGCGCGCCTGGCCCCGCGCACCGAGTCGAACGTGCGGCGGATGAGCTCCTCACGCGACTGCGTGAGCACCTGGATCGTGACGTCGTCGGGAATCAGGTCGTCGTCGACCAGGCGGCGGATGAAGTCGAACTCCGTCTGCGATGCGGACGGGAAGCCGACCTCGATCTCCTTGAAGCCGATGCGCACGAGCTCGTGGAACATGCGCAGCTTGCGCTCGGCGTCCATCGGGTCGATCAGCGCCTGGTTGCCGTCCCGCAGGTCGGTGGACAGCCAGATGGGCGGTCGCGTGAGCGTGCGCGACGGCCACTGGCGGTGGGCAAGGTCGATGGGCGGAAAGGCTCGGTACTTCTGCGCGGGGTCGGGCTTCATGCGGTCCTCGAGACGGGCCGAAAAGGAAACGGATCGCGGTCCCTTTGGTGCGGACGGCGCGGGTACTGCTCGAATTGGGGGTGTGTTTTATGTGCGCGCGAGGCGCAGCAGAAGCAGCAGGCCCACGATGAGCGCCGAAGCGGACGAAGGAATCGTCCGGGCGCCAAGGGCGAGAGGAAAGAAGCTGCTCATCGTGTGAACTTAACCGATTTCGAGGCAGGCCGCAACCCGGCGGGCCGGAGGATCAACGCCGCCCGTCCGTTGTGCGACACTCGCCCGCGCAATGAGGGCAACCCCCCACCCGACCGGCATCGGCACGCGTGCGTGGACCGCGCGCTGGCTGGCGCTTCTGGGGCTGCTCCTTGCGGCCCATGCGGTCCTGATCGGCTGGGTCGTGGCGGGCCTCTTGCCCGAGAGCACGTACAACCCCGTCGACACGACCAACCTGCGCCAGGTGAGCAGCATCGCGGCTGCGGCGCTCGTCGCGGTCGCGTTCGCGGCACGGCGTCCCGCGCCGCTGGTCGCGCTCGGCGTGCTCGCCACTGCGGTCGCCCTGCTGTCGCCAGGACCGGTCCTGATCGCCGCCTGGATCGTCTTCGACGCCTGGCTGGCCGGACGCCTGATCCTGCAATCGGTCGCGCGGAGCGGCGACAGCGCGGGCGATGTGCTGATGTGCACGCTGACCGGGCTTGCGCTCGTCGTCGGCGTGCTGTGCGCGACGGCGCGCATGAGCATCCATTACCCGGCCGTGTACGCCGCACTGCTGTGTGTGCCCCTGGCGGCGCTGGTCGCGCGGCCGCGGTTGTCGATCGATCCCGCGCTTGGCGCCGCCGAAGCGCCGCGGTGGACGGCCGCGGAGCGCTTGTGGCTCGGCGTGCTCGGCGTGGTGCTCGTGCTGCACGTCTTCGTGGTGGCCAAGCCCGAGGTCGGTTACGACGCGCAGGCGGTGCATCTGGCGTTCGCGCGCCTGCTCGCCGCCGAGCACGCATGGTCGTTCGACGTGCAGCGTTATGCGTGGGCCGAGATGCCGCTCGGTGCGGACTGGGTGTTCGCGCTGGCCGATGCGCTGGGCGGCGAGGCCTGCGCGCGGTTCCTCAACCTCGTCTTCGGGCTCGTGGCGGGCGGGCTCCTGCTGCGCCTGGTCGGCATGGGTGCGCCGCGCCTGCCCGCGCTGGTGAGCGTCGCGCTGTTCGCATCGGCGCCGCTCACGTTCCTGGTCACCGGATCGCTGTTCAGCGAGACGCTGTGGTGCGCATTCCTCCTCGGCACGCTGGTCGCTGCGCTTGCGTGGCTCCGTTCACGCGCCCCGGTCGACCTTGCCGCGCTGCTGCTCACCGCGGCAGGCGCGCTGCAATGCAAGGCGATCAGCCTGCTGTGGCTCGCGCCGCTCGGCATCGGTCTCGTCGTCCTGAGCCGCGGCGGCGTGCTGCGCCTGCCGGGATGGCCGCTCCGCGCGTGCGCGCTGATTGCTTGCGCCATCGGTGCCTGGCCGTACGTGCATGCGACGTGGGACACGGGCAATCCGGTGTTCCCGTTCTTCAATTCGGTGTTCCGCTCCCCGCTCTTTCCGCGCGAGGCATCGTTCACCAATGCGCTCTACCACGCAACGCTATGGCCGTGGGCGCCGTACCAGCTCGTGACCGAGAGCCAGCGGTTCATCGAAGGCGTCGCGGGCGCGCCGGGCTTCCACTGGCTGCTGGTCATCCCGTTTGCGTTGCTTGCCCTCACGCGCATGCGCCTTGGCCGCTGGCAATGGGGCTGCATGGCGCTCGGTGCGGTGTTCTTCGTCGCCGTCTTCGTGCAGCAGGCGTATCTGCGTTACCTGCTCCCCGCCCTCTTGCTGGCCGCGGCCGTCGGCGGCTGGACGCTGGCGAGCCTGCCGGATCGGCGCAGCGCGCGGCTGCTGCTCGGGACGATCGCGCTGGCGCTGATCGCACTCAACCTGCGGTTCATGTACACGGCGAGCTGGTATCACGCCACGCTGTGCCGCCGCTGCACGGTCGATGCCCACCAGCGGCAGGACTACGTCGCGCGCTATGCGCCGCTGCGCATCGTCGCCGAGTGGTTGAACGAGCACCTGCCGGACGCGCGCATCGGGTTCTTCGTCCTCAACGATGCGAGCCCGGCGGGCTACGTCGGCTACTCGCGCGGCGGCAACTGGCACGACCTGGCCGTCTATCCCGATCTGAGCCACGCGCGGACCGCGGGGGACGTGCTCGCGATCGCGCGCCGCTGGAACCTCACGCACGTGGTCGTGCACGTGAACGGCACCATCCCCGAGGAAGCCGCCATCACGGCGTTCCGTGACCAGGACACGCAGCCGGTGTGGCAATTCGAGAACTATCGCGTCGCGGTCGTGGCGCCCGCCGCCGAGCGGGAGCCAGCAGTGTCGGCACGGCGCTGATCCGGCGCATCGTCGCGGCGAAAGATCGCGAGCACGATATCCGACGGCAGCGCGCGCAGGAGCGGCAAAGCGAGGGTCAACGCGAGCCAACTGAGCGAGCGTGCGAGGAGTCCGGCGCGCGCGTCGTAGCGCAGGCGCTGCCACAGACCCTCGCGCGCGAAGGACGGCAGGGCGACGCGGTCGACTTCCCTGAGTCCCGCGGCTTGCGCCATGCGCGCGAGCCCCTCGGGCCGGAAATACGACAGATGCGGCGACGGGAAGCCCACCTGCCACAGCCGGTCGTGCGGCGCCCGCCAGCCGAGGGCCCGCAGCGCGCAGGCGATGCGGTACAACGCGCCGCGGCTGCTCGGCAGGTTGAACGCCGCAAGCCCGCCGCGCGCCAGGCGATTGCGCACCTCACGCAGCGCACCCGCAGGATCGGGCAGATGCTCCAGCACGTCGTTGAACACGATCGCGTCATAGCGCGCATCGACGGGCAGCGCCGCGGGAAAGAATCCCGTCGTCACCTCATGCCCGCGCCGCAACGCCTGTGCGGCGATCGGCGCATCCGGCTCCAGGCCGTGCACGCGATAGCCGCGCCGTGACGCGGCGTCGAGGAACCACCCGTGCGCGCAGCCGACCTCGAGCAGCGTCCCGGGCGGTTGCAGCCGCGCGAGACGGTCGAGGACGGTCTCGAAATTGCGTCGTCGCAGCGGCTCGAGCGCGGCTTCGCGGTCGTCTTCACGCAGCGCACAGGCGCCTTGCACGATCGCGACCGGCAGCGTGGCGCTCGCGTGACCGCATGCAGGACAATCGTAGCGAAAGCCGCCTGCGGGACCGCGCATGGGCGTGGCGCAGACCGGACACGCCGGTCCGGCGTTCCCCCTCATGCGTGCAAAGGAGGCAGATGCGGCATGCGCTGCAACGGCTCGCGCGGAACGCTTGCGATGTCGTAGTTGAGCGCGCCGATGAGCAGCTGCGCGCCGACCAGGATCGGCAACGCCGCGAGCATGACCTGTCCCGACGTCGTGGGGATGCCCTGCGCGGCCGAACGCATCCAGTACCTCGCCCCGACCGCGACCCCGGCCGCCATGACGATGCTGCCAAGGCAGAACTGAAGGCTGCCGCCGTTGAAGTCGCGCAGGAAATACGCGTAGAACAGCCGCTTGATGGTGGAGCGGACGTACTTGAGCGGGAAGATGGCGGCGGCCCGGCCCACGCGCAGGCTGCTCGGCTCGCCGGCGTAACGGGCGGGCATCGCCACGTCGCGCACCACCGCGCGGATCGTGTAGAGGCGGAACAGGACGTCCGACTCGAAGAAATAGCCGCGATCGAGCTTGTCGAGCGGCAACTGAGCCAGCGCTTCGCGATGGATGGCCGTGAAGCCGTTGGTCGGATCCATCACGTCCCAATAGCCGCTCGCGACCTTGTTCGCCAGCGACAGCAGCGAGTTGCCGAGGAGCCGGATCTTCGGCATGGTGCGCAGGAAGTCGAGCTCGTGGAAGCGGTTGCCTTTCGCGTAGTCGGCGCGTCCTTGCAGCAGCGGTGCGGCGAGGCGCGGGATCTCGCGCGGATCCATCTGCCCGTCGCCGTCGATCTTCACCACGATGTCCGCGCCGTCGGCGAGCGCTGCACGATAGCCGGTGATGGTGGCGCCACCGACCCCCTGATTCAGCTCGTGGCGCAGCACGCGCACACGCGCATCGCGACATGCGGCGGCGAGCCGATCGCCGGTGCGTTCCGGGCAGGCGTCGTCGACGGCATAGATCGCGTCGACCTCCGGACCGATGCCTGCGATCACGCCGCCCACTTGCGCGGCGACGCGGTAGCACGGGATCACCACGGCAATCCGCATGGCGGCGTCAGCGCGCAGCGATGGCAACTCCCGCGATGATCACCGCGCCGCCGATGAGCACGTTGGGCGTGAGCGGCTCGCCGGCCGCGAAATGCGCCACCAGCGGGACGACGAGGAACGTTAGGGCATACAGCGGAAAGGCGCTGGCCAGCGGCACGATGCGCAATGCGTAGACCCACAGCAGCGTCGCGAGCGCGTAGAGCACGATCGCCGCGATGAAGGCGGGCGATGCGAGGCTGCGCATGGCGAGCCACGCGCCGCCGTCGAGGCGCCATTGCGCCGCCGCGGACTTGAACAGCAGCTGTCCCGGTGCGATCAGCACGATGCAGCCGAGCACGAGCAGCAGTCCCTTGAGCGACATGGGCCTTTCCTTCGCTGACACCGAAATGGCGGTCGCGCCGTGCGCGCCCGCGGCTAGGACGGCGCCGGACGGGTACGCCGGCGCACCGCGCCATACCCTGCGAGCGCGTACCCGGACACGGCGTACGCGACGAAGGCCCCGAACAGCACCACCGAGGGCTGATACGCCAGCAGCGCGAGCACGAGCGCGATGAGGCACACCGCCACGAACGGCACGCTGCGCTTCAGGTTGATCGTCTTGAAGCTCCAGTAGCGCACGTTGCTGACCATCGTCAGGCCTGCGAACACGGTGACGGCCCATGCGACCCAGCGCAGCGGCTCCGGCTCGTAGCCCAGGTCGTCGATGACCCAGATGAAGCCCGCGACGAGCGCGGCGGCAGACGGGCTCGGCAGGCCGAGGAACCAGCGCTTGTCGGCGACCTCGAGCAGCGTGTTGAAGCGCGCGAGGCGCAACGCGGCGCCGGCGACATAGACGAACGCGGCGATCCATCCCAGCTTGCCGAGGTCGCGCAGCGCCCATTCGTACATCACGAGCGCGGGCGCCGCCCCGAAGCTCACCATGTCGGCGAGGCTGTCGTATTCGGCGCCGAACGCGCTTTGCGTGCGGGTGAGGCGCGCCACCCGTCCATCCAGGCCATCGAGCCCCATCGCAACGAAGATCGCGATGGCGGCGTAGTCGAAGTTGACGTTCATCGCCTGCACGATCGCGTAGAAGCCCGCGAAGAGCGCGGCGGTCGTGAACAGGTTGGGCAACAGGAAGATGCCACGGCGGCGCACGCGGTTCTTCAGCAGGGCGCGCTCGCGCGCGATGTCGTCGTGATGACGCTCCATGGTCACAGCGGAGCCGGCACGGTCGTCGTCGCCGAAGCTTTGTCAGCGACTGCCGCGCGTGGTCGCGCATCGGGCGGCAGGCAGACGTCGACGAGCACGTTGGCCAGGAAGGGCCGGCCTACGGGCGCGATGAGCGGATGAGGATAGGTCGACACGGGAGAGGCGCCAAGCGCGCGCCGATTCTAGCATCGGTGCCAGGGCGGCCCGGGCACCCGACGGCCGGCGTTTGCCGCGGCGCCGCTCAGCGGACGGTCGCGGAGGGCGACTCCCTGGACGCGTCGACGGCGCGCTCGATCTTTGCCGTATCGGGCCGCATCGCGATGATGGAGGCGCGCGCGATCAGCACGAGGAACGCGACGACGATGATCGCGATCAGGCCGCGATACCACCACTTCGGGTCCATGCGGCGTCAGCCCCGGCGCGACACGCTCATTGCGACGAGCGCTCGACCTTGGCCGCAGCGTCGCGCGCCTGCTGCTGCACCGTGGCCTCGAGCTCGCGCGCCCGTTCGATCGGCGCCGTGAACGATGGCGCCGACGACGCGCCTTGCGCGCTGCTGGCGTCGCCGGCCGCCTGGCGCGACATCGGCGTGGACGCCGGCGCCGCGTGCGCGCCCAGCATGCCCATCTGCTGGAGCACGATGCGCCCGAGCACCAGGACGATGGCGACCACGACGAGCAGGCCGATCAGCCCGGCCCATCCGCCCTGCCGTGTACGTCGACTCATCGGCCACCTCGCTTATGTGGCGCGCAGTATCGCGCCGCTGCTGCCGGTACGCCAACGCCGCCCGCCGGACGGATGATGCCGCCGGCCCGGCTAGTTACGCGTCTGGTCGACGAGCTTGTTCTTGCGGATCCACGGCATCATGGACCGCAGCTTCTCGCCGACCACTTCGATCGAATGCTCGGCGGTCAGGCGGCGCCGGGCATTGAGCGTCGGCGCGCCAGCGCGATTCTCGATGATGAAGTCCTTGGCGTATTCGCCCGTCTGGATCCGCCGCAGCACCTCGCGCATCGCCTCCTTGGTCTGCGCGGTGACGATCTTCGGGCCCGTGACATATTCCCCGTACTCCGCGTTGTTGCTGATGGAGTAGTTCATGTTCGCGATGCCGCCCTCGTAGATCAGGTCGACGATGAGCTTCACCTCGTGCAGGCATTCGAAATAGGCCATCTCGGGCGCGTAGCCGGCTTCGATGAGCGTTTCGTAGCCCGCCTTGATCAGCTCGACCAGCCCGCCGCAGAGCACCGTCTGCTCACCGAAGAGATCGGTTTCGGTCTCCTCGCGGAAGTTCGTCTCGATCACCCCTGCACGCGCTCCGCCGATCGCCGCCGCGTACGAGAGCGCGACGTCGCGCGCCTTGCCCGATGCGTCCTGGTGCACGGCGATGAGCATCGGGACGCCTCCGCCGGCGGCGTAGGTCGAGCGCACCGTGTGCCCCGGCGCCTTGGGCGCGATCATCACGACGTCGAGGTCGGTGCGTGGGACGATCTGGCCGTAATGGATGTTGAAGCCATGCGCGAACGCGAGCGTGGCACCCTTCTTGATGTTGGGCTCGACGTCGCTGCGATAGGTCGCGGCGATGTGCTCGTCGGGCATGAGCATCATGACGACGTCGGCGTTCTTCACGGCGTCGGCGACCTCGGCCACCTTGAGGCCGGCCTTCTTCGCCTTGTCCCACGACGCGCCGCCCTTGCGCAGCCCCACGGTGACCTTGATGCCCGAATCGTTCAGGTTGAGCGCATGCGCATGACCCTGCGAGCCGTAGCCCACGATCGTGACCTTCCTGCCCTTGATGAGCGAGAGGTCGGCGTCCTTTTCGTAATAGACCTTCATGTCGTTTTCCTCTGTCGCGCCGTCGCCCCCGCGGAAGCGGGGACCCAGCGTCGTTCGTTGCAAAGTCACTGGTTTCCCGCTTTCGCGGGAACGACGTCAGGCAATGCCTGGCGCGCTTATCAAACCCGCAATATCCGTTCGCCGCGCCCGATGCCCGACGCGCCGGTGCGCACCGTCTCGAGGATCACCCCCGGCTCCATGGCCTGGATGAACGCGTCGAGCTTGCTGCCGGTGCCCGTCAGCTCGATGGTGTAGCTCTTGTCCGTGACGTCGAGGATGCGTCCGCGGAAGATGTCCGCCAGGCGCTTCATCTCGTCGCGGTCCTTGCCCGCCGCACGCACCTTGACGAGCATCAGCTCGCGCTCGATGTGGTTGCCTTCCGTCAGGTCGACGACCTTGATGACGTCCACCAGCTTGTTGAGCTGCTTGGTGATCTGCTCGATGACTTCGTCCGACCCCGACGTGACGACCGTGAAGCGCGACATGGTCGGATCCTCGGTCGGGGCGACCGTCAGCGAGTCGATGTTGTAGCCGCGTGCGGAGAAGAGGCCCGAGATGCGCGACAGCGCGCCCGATTCGTTCTCGGCGAGGATCGAGAGGATGTGCCTCATGGCGCGCTCCTGGACGACGCTGCATGCCGGCGCCGGCGCGAATGGCGGAGCTGCGGGCTCATAGCTCCTCCGCCAGGATCATCTCCGTCAGCCCTTGCCCGCCGGGGACCATCGGAAAGACGTTCTCGGTCTGGTCGGTGATGAAATCGAGGAACACCAGCCGCTCCTTCTGCCCGAGGGCCTCGCGCAGCGCACCTTCGACGTCGCCCGGCTTCTCGATCTTGAGCCCGACGTGGCCATAGGCTTCGGCCAGCTTGACGAAGTCGGGGAGCGCGTCCATGTACGACTCGGCATAGCGGTTGCCGTAGAAGAACTCCTGCCACTGCCGCACCATGCCCATGTAGCGGTTGTTGAGGTTCACGATCTTGATGGGCAGGTGGTACTGCTTGCAGGTCGACAGCTCCTGGATGCACATCTGGATCGACGCCTCGCCGGTCACGCATGCGACGGTCGCATGCGGATTGACGAGCTGGACGCCCATCGCAGCCGGCAAGCCGAAGCCCATGGTGCCAAGCCCGCCCGAGTTGATCCAGCGGCGCGGCTTGTCGAACTTGTAGTACTGCGCCGCCCACATCTGGTGCTGGCCGACGTCCGAGGTGATGAACGCGTCGCCGCCGGTGAGCTCGTAGAGCTTCTCGATGACGTACTGCGGCTTGATGAGCTTGGACTTGCGGTCGTAGCGCAGGCAGTCCTTGCGCTGCCATTCCTTGATCTGCGCCCACCACTCCTTGAGCGCCTGCGGGTCCGGGCGCTGCGGCGCGCTTTCGATGAGCCGCGCCATCTCGTCGAGCACGTCGGCGACGTAGCCCACGATCGGCACGTCGACCTTGACGCGCTTGCTGATCGACGACGGGTCGATGTCGATGTGGATGATCCTGCGGCCCGGGTTGAAGAAATGCGCCGGATCACCGATGACGCGGTCGTCGAAGCGCGCGCCCACCGCGAGCAGCACGTCGCAATTCTGCATCGCCATGTTCGACTCGTACGTGCCGTGCATGCCGAGCATGCCGGTGAACTGCGGGTCGGTGCCCGGAAACCCGCCGAGCCCCATCAGCGTGTTGGTGCACGGGTAGCCGAGCAGCCGCACGAGCCGCGTGAGCTGCGCGGAAGCATTGTTGAGCACGACGCCGCCGCCCGTGTAGATCATCGGCCGCTTGGCGTCGAGCAGCAGCTGCACCGCCTTCTTGATCTGGCCGGCGTGGCCCTTGGTGACCGGGTTGTACGAGCGCAGCGAGACGCTCTTGGGATACGCGAAGTCGCCGCTGGCTTGCGTCACGTCCTTCGGCACGTCGACCACGACAGGGCCGGGACGCCCCGTGCCGGCCAGGTAGAACGCCTTCTTCATCGTCGGCGCGAGGTCCTTGACGTCCTTGACGAGGAAGTTGTGCTTCACGCACGGGCGCGTGATGCCGACCGTATCGCACTCCTGGAATGCGTCCTGGCCGATCGCGGCCGTGGGCACCTGGCCCGTGACCACGACGAGCGGAATGGAGTCCATGTAGGCCGTCGCGATCCCGGTCACGGCATTGGTCACGCCGGGGCCGGACGTGACGAGCGCGACGCCGATCTTGTGCGACGAGCGGGAATAGCCGTCCGCTGCATGCACGGCGCCCTGCTCGTGGCGCACAAGCACGTGCTTGACCTTGTCCTGCTTGAACAGCTCGTCGTAGATATTGAGGACCGCGCCGCCCGGATAGCCGAAGACGTACTCGACGCCTTCTTCCTGGAGGCAGCGGATGAGGATTTCCGCACCCGTGAGTTGCATGGCACCCGCCTGTCGAAAAGACCCTACGGCCCGCGCGCAATCGCGAGCGGGGACTCGAGCTCATTTGCCGGACGCGCGAGGTTGGCGCGCCCCTCAAGGCTTCGATCGGGTAGAAAGCCCTTGAAACGGGCAAATCCTGCCGCGCTCCTTTGGAAGGCTCCTCGACGCTTGTGGCGTCGCCGGAGGGAGCGTTCGCGGCCGATATTGCACTACAGCATTCCGGCCCTAACGGCCCGGAAAACAACACACTACCGGCAAACGCAAGGTCCGGTCAAGGCCGCGGGGCGTCCCCGCTCCGGGGCACGGCAGCCGCACGTCCCTTCCGCATGCTTCACCGCACCATCGGCGGGTGCGCCGGGCCGCCGGGCGGCCGGGACATCCTTTCTGCCTATAATCCGGGCCACCTTTCGATTTGCCCGCGAAACTGGCCTCCACCCAAGAAATCGCCGCCTTCCTGGCCGAGGTCGAGCGGCGTGCGTTCAAGCAGGCGATGTTCGCCGTCCGCGACGAGGACGCGGCCCTCGACATCGTGCAGGACGCGATGCTCAAGGTGACGGAGAACTACGCCGGCAAGCCGGCGGCCGAGCTGCCGCTGCTGTTCCAGCGGATCCTGCAGAACACGATCCACGATCACTTCCGCCGCCAGAAGGTCCGGTCGACCTGGACCACGCTCCTGTCCGCCCTCGGCGGCAAGGACGATCGGGACGAGGAGTACGATCCGCTGGAGACGCTCCCCACGCGCGGCGACACGAGCGTTCCCGCGGATCCGGCGGCGCAGCTCGAGCAGGGCCAGATCGTGGGACTCGTCGAGCAGGCGCTCGCGCGGCTTCCGGCACGTCAACGCGAGGCATTTCTCCTGCGTTACTGGGAAGAACTCGACGTGGCGGAAACGGCCGCAGCCATGGGTTGCTCGGAGGGCAGCGTCAAGACGCACTGCTCCCGGGCCGTTCGCGCTTTGGCTGCCGCGCTGTCCGCGAAGGGTGTCAAGCCATGAACACCGAAAAACAATTCGCCGACAAAATAACGGCTTACCTCAATACCGGGACGCAGGACCTGCGCGCCGGCACGGCCTATCGCCTCCAGCAGGCGCGCGCTGCCGCGCTCGCGCGGCTGGACCCGGCGTACGCCCAGGCACTCGAGCCCGGCCTGGCCTTCGCCCACGCCGGACGGCGCGGCGCGCTCGGCCGTCCGTGGAGCCAAGGGCCCGCCCGCTGGCTGGGCATCGCCCTGATCGCCGCCGCGGCGGCATTCGGCTGGCAACAGTGGCGAGCGGTCCAGCAAGTGCACGAGCTGCAGGACCTCGACGCGCAGATCCTGTCCTCGGACCTGCCGATCGATGCGTACCTCGACCGCGGGTTCGCCAATTGGCTGCGGGACGACTCGGACCACTGACCCTTGCCGTCGCACTGGTCGCGCTGCTGCATGGCGCGGCCGTGCAGGCGCAGATCGCACTCAAGTCGCCTTCGTGGCGCGAGCTCTCGCCCGCGGAGCAGCAGGTCCTCGCCCCGCTCGCACCCGAATGGGACCGGCTCGACGCGCAGCGCCGGCAGAAATGGCGCGGCATCGCGCAGCGCTATCCGACCATGCGGCCGGACCAGCAGGAACGCCTGCAATCGCAGATGCGCACCTGGGCCAATCTCACGCCGGCCGAGCGCGCCGCCGCGCGCGAGCGCTACAAGTCGATGCGCCAGCTGCCGCCCGAGAAGAAGGACGAGGTGCGGCAGAAGTGGGAGCAGTACCAGACGCTGCCGCCGGAACGGCGCCAGGAGCTCGCCACCCGGCCCGCGCCTGCCCCCGCACCGCCGGCCACGCGCGGCGGGGCGCGCCAGCCCGCCGGCCCACGGCCGCCGCAACCCGGCCCGTCGCCGGGCCAGTGACCGGCGGCGCGCCTGGTCTGCGCGCCGGATGGTGGCGCCGCATGGCCGCGCTCCTCTACGAGGCGCTGCTCGTCACCGCGATCGTGTTCATCGTCGGCTTCGCCATGCTGCCGCTCGTCTCGCCGCGGGCCGCAGCGAACGCGTTGTCCATACCACCGCTGCCCGCGCGCGTCGCACTGTTCTGCACGGTGTTCGCGGTGCTCGCCGCGTATTTCACCTGGTGCTGGAGCGATGGCCGGCAGACGCTCGCGCAGAAGGCGTGGCGGCTTCGCATCGTGCGCGCCGACGGTAGAGCGGTGGATCGAAGAGGCGCGTTGTTGCGCTATCTCGCCGGCTGGATCGGTCCCGCGCTCGCGGTAGGCGCTTACCTGCTGCTCGCGCCGCACGGCCATGGCGCCCATGCGGCCTGGCTCGTGGCGTTCAATTTCGCTTTCGCGCTGGTCGATCGCGAGCGTCAGTTCCTGCACGACCGCATCGCCGGCACCTGCATCGCAATCGCGCCGCGTCGCGATTAGCGGCCCGGTCGCGCGAGCGCCACACCCGCGGCGATCAGCACCATGCCGGCAATGGCGAGGGCGTCCAGCGTCTCGCCGAAGAGCAGGTAGGCCATCATGGCAGTCACGGGCGGCACGAGATAGAACAGGCGTGCGACGCCTGCCGCACCGCCGTGGCGCAGCAGCCAGTAGAGCAGGCTGATCGCACCGACAGACAGCACGACGACCGACCACAGCAAAGCGAAGACGAATGCGCCGGTCCAGCGGATCGCTTCGGGCTCGAGCAGGAAGGCCAGCGGCACGAACAGCAGCGTGCATACGGTGAACTGCACGACCGCGCCGCTGCGCAGGTCGATGTGCGCGCAATGGCGTTTCTGGTAGAGCGTGCCTATGCTGATGCCGACCAGCGCGACGGCTGACGGCAGCAGACCGGCAGCATCGCCGCTGAAGCTCACCTTGTGGCGCACGACTAAGAAAACGCCGAGCAAGCCGAGCGCGAGGCCGAGCCATTGGCGTGACATGACCTGCTCACCGAGCCAGGCACGCGCGAGCAGCACCGTGAGCAATGGCTGGAGGCCGACCAGCATGGCGCTCGTTCCTGCCGCCATGCCGGCCTTGATGGAGATGAAGACTCCCCCGAGATACGCGCCGTGCACGAGCGACGCGACGACTGCGAGATGCCCGATGTCGCGGCGGGACGGCCAGGTCGCATGGGTCGCCAGTGCCACGCCGGTCATCAGCGCCGCAACGAGCGCAAAGCGAACGAGCAGGAAGCTGAATGGCGGCGCGTAGGGCAGGCCGTACTTCGCAGCGATGAAGCCGGTGCTCCACAACACGACGAACAACGCCGGGTAGATGCCTGCGAAGGCGGGGCGAGCGGGCGCTGTCACGCCGCGCAGACCCGTGGCGCGTACGTCATGCACTGTGGGGGGAAGTTTCGCGCCGGGTCATCCGAGCTTCGCACCCCCGGTTCGAAGACCGGTCGGGGCGCGCTTCCGCCGCCCGTCCGGCGGGAGTAGGGTTCTGCCACCAAGTCTCTTCCGCCACCGCCGCCCCGCTCCGCGTGAATCCCTCGAGCCTCCATTGCGCACCGCCCGCCCCGGTAGTCGCCAGCGTCCCCGCGGCGCCCCGCGTGCCGGCCGGGCGGCGCGTCCGCGGCACGATGCGCCGCGCCTTCGCCGGCCTCACGCCGGCTGCGTGGCTGCTGCTCGGTCTTGCGGTCGCGGTCCATAGTCTTTCCGTCTTCGTGCTCGACATCTTCGTCGTGCTGCGCGAAGGCAGGCTCGGCGAATGGCTGGGGCTCGTCGCATCCTATTTCGGCTACATGACGATCGCGGTGCTGCCCATCGTGCTCGGCGTGACGGCAATGGCCAATCTCGGCCCGCAACGCGGCGGCGCCCGCATCGCGAGCCTGGCGGTCACCGTCGTCACCACGACGTTCGCCGGCATGTGCATGCGGCGCCTCGCCCGCATGTGGATCGACGCGCAGGCGCTCACGTGGACCGAGTGGTTCGGCGGCGTCCCGCACATCCTGGTCGAATACTCGCTGATGGCCGGCGCAGCAACCATCGTTGCCGAATTCCTGCGCCATCAACGCGCGAGCGTCGCCGCGATGCACCGCGCGGAAATCGATCGCATGGCGCTCGACCGCGAGATGGCGGAAGCGCGCATGCAGGTCATGCAGGCACAGATCGAGCCGCATTTCCTGTTCAACACGCTCGCCAACGTGCGGCGACTCTACCAGACGGATCCCGCGGCCGGTCAGGTCATGCTCGACAACCTCATGCGCTATTTCGCGGTCGCGCTGCCACGGATGCGCGAAGCCGATTCCGATCTCGCGCGCGAGGCGGAGCTCATCGAAGCCTATCTCGGCGTGCATCGCGTGCGCATGGGACAGCGCCTGAACTACCGGATCGACTTCCCGCCCGAGCTTGCGCACACGCGCGTGCCGCCCATGATGCTGCTCACGCTGTGCGAGAACGCGATCAAGCATGGGCTCAACCCTCTGCCGGAGGGCGGATTCATCCGCGTGCGCGCCGCCTCCCAGGGCGACGACCTGCTGCTCGAGGTGAGCGATTCGGGCCACGGCTTCCACGAAGGCGAGGGCACGGGCGGCGGCACCGGGCTCGCGAACATCCGCGCGCGCCTGCAGGCGGCATTCGGTTCCACCGCGCGGCTGACCTTGCAGCCGAACCAGCCGCGCGGCATCACCGCGACCATCGTGCTGCCCCGCTTCGGGGCCGGGGCCGCCGCATGAGCACCGTCTATCGCGGGCCGATCGTCGACGAGGCGCCGTGGCGCGTGCGCGCCGTCGAAGCGCTGCGCGAAGCGTGCAGCCGTCTCGACCACAGGGCGTTGGCGGCCGTCATCGCGCTCGCCATCGGCACGCTGGCCTGGGATCGGGTGCACTTCATCGGCCCCACGGGAGAATGGCCGTCGTTCGACCTGCCTGGCGAGTTCTGGCTCTCCGTGCTGCTGGTCGAGGTCATCCTGTCATCGTCGCTCGTGTTCTGCGTGCTCGTCGCGGACGCCGCGGTGGATCGCGGCGCACGCCGTGCCACGGCGTACACGCTCGCGCTCATCGTATCGATGGCGCTGGGCTCGTGGCTGCAATACCACTTGCGCCAGTGGACGGGGTTGCGGCTGTGGGCCGACCTGCCCGGCAACGACCACGCCGTCGCGGCCGCGCAGCCGCTCCTCGTGTTCCTCGAAGCCAGCCTGCGCAACGCGCTCGTCGTGGCCGTGTACGTCAACCGCCGCACGACGCTGCGCGCGCAACGGCGGATGCGCGAAGCGGAGCTGGCGCGGGCTGCGGCGCAGCGGCGGACCTACGAGTCGCGGCTGCAGGCGCTCCAGGCCCGGGTGGAACCGCAATTCCTCTTCAACACGCTCGCGCAGGTCGGTCGCCTGTTCGCCACCGACCCGAAGCGCGGCAGCGCCATGCTCGACGATCTGATCGGTTATCTGCGCGCCGCGCTGCCGCACTTGCGGGAGTCGACCTCCACCGTCGGCCAGGAATTGATGCTTGCCGAAGCGTGGCTGCGCATCCTGCGCACGCGCGGCGCCGCGGGTCCCGCCATGGAGGTCGACGGCGAGGAGCATGTCCGCGCAGCAGCGATGCCTCCCATGGTGCTGCTGCCGCTCATCGATTGCGCGCTCGGCCGTTCGCGCGTCGATGCGCCGACACGGCCCATCGAGGTCACCACCCGCGCCGAGGATGGACGCTTGCACGTTCGGGTCCGCCACCCGGATGCGCGTCGGGCGCCGGCCTCCGACGATGAAGCGTGGCAGACCATCGGCCGCCGCCTGCGGGCCTTGTACGGTGAGCGTGCGGCGCTGACGATGCATTGGCGCGCAGGCCACGGCACGCAGGCCGACCTTGCCATCCCCTATGAATCCGCCGACCGCGATCATCGCTGAAGACGAGCCGCTGCTGCGCGGCGAGCTGCGCGAAGCGCTCGCGTCGCTGTGGCCCGAGCTGCGCGTCGTCGCGGAGGCCGCCGACGGCGTCGAAGCCCTTGCAGCGATGAACCGGCACGCGCCCGACGTGCTGTTCCTCGACATCCAGATGCCCGGGCTGTCGGGCCTCGAGGTCGCGCGCGCGGCCAGCGGACGCTGCCACGTCGTGTTCGTGACCGCGTACGACGCCTACGCAGTCACTGCCTTCGATGCGGGTGCCGTGGATTACGTGATGAAGCCGCTGTCGCCTGAGCGGCTGAATCGCGCGATCCACCGCGTGCGCGGCCGGTTGCGCGACCTGCCCGCCAACCTCGACGGGCTCCTGCAGACGCTCGCCGCGCAGATCAAGGACGCGCCGCGCTACCTGCGCTGGATCTCCGTGTCGCAGGGGCAGAACCTGCGGCTCATCACGGTCGACGAGGTGCTGTACTTCCAGTCCGACAACAAGTACACGCGCGTGGCGACCGCCCAAGCGGAATCGCTGATCCGCAAGCCGCTGCGCGAGCTTGTCGACGAGCTCGATCCGGCCGTGTTCTGGCAGATCCACCGGGGAACGATGGTGAACGTCAACGCGATCGCCTCGGTGCATCGCGACGCACGCGGCTACCTGCAGGTTCGCCTGAAGGATCACCGCGACGTGCTGGCCGTCAGTGCCGCCTTCGCGCATCGGTTCAGGCAGATGTAGTCCCCCGCACCCGCGCGCCGACGTCATGCAGGCGCGCGTTCCATCCACCGTTTCGAAAGGGAGCACATCATGTCCCGGAGTCTTGTCGCGCCTGCGTTTTGCAACACCTTACTGCGCCGTATCCTGCTTGCGTCCGCGATCGTCGTGGCGGCGCTTCCGCTGCACGCGTCGGCCACCGCGATCCCGCACCTCAGTCGCAGCTTCGTCCAGTTCGGCTTCGTGCCGCACGACGTCGCAAGCCAGGTGCAAGCCGTATTCGTCACCAACACCGGCGACGCGGCGCTGACCATCGCCGCATTGAACGTGTCGGGCGCGCAGGCCGCGGCGTTCAAGGTCGGTGGCACGTGCACGCCGCCGATCGTGCTGCCGCCGGCGGCGCGGTGCCGCGTCGATGTCACCGCGACCGCCCCGCTCGCCGTCCTGCGCGGCGCGCCCTTCAACGGCACGCTCACGGTCCAGACCGACGCGGGCGCGACGGACGTGACGCTGCGTGGCGCGGTCGACCCGGGCTTCGACGTATTGACGTTCTTTGCGACGCCCTCGTACCTGGACATCGGTGCCCAGGCGGTCGGCACGACGGCTGCCCCGCAGCCGTGGGTTCTCGCGAATCGCGGCACGGAATCGTTCCTCATCAGCCAGCTGGCGCTCGTGGGCGGCGACTTCGCCGATTTCGCGCTCACCTCCGATTGCGCTGCCGGACAGACGCTGTCGCCCGGGAAGGCGTGCTCGATGAGCGTCGCGTTCACGCCGCAGGCGGGCGGTCCGCGCGCCACGGAGCTGTCGTTCCAGGCCACGCTGCACGGCACGACGGGCACCTATCGGTATTCGGTCACCGGCATCGGAGGCGCCGCGGCTCCCGTCGACGTGGTCGAGTACTACAACGCCACGCTGGATCATTACTTCATCACATGGGTGGCGGCCGAGCAGGCGAACCTCGACGCTGGCAACACGCCCACGCGCTGGACGCGCACGGGCTTTGCGTTCCACGCGTACGTAGCGGCGCAAAGCGGCACCTCGCCGGTGTGCCGCTACTATCTGCCGCCGGTCTTCGGCGACTCGCATTTCTTCGGCCGGGGCACGGCCGAGTGCGACGCGACCGGCGCCGCCCATCCCGCCTTCGTGCTGGAGGACCCGCAGTTCATGCACGTCTACTTGCCGGCGGCGGGCACGTGTCCTGCCGGCACCACACCGATCTACCGGGTGTTCAGCAATCGCCCCGATGCGAATCACCGCTACATGACCGATCGCAGCGTGCGGGAGCAGATGGTGGCGCGCGGCTGGCTGGCCGAGGGCGACGGCCCGGACCTCGTGGTGATGTGCAGTGCCTAGCGCAAGCGGGCGGCGGCGCGGGCGACCGCGCCGCGGGCAGCGGGCGCCACCAAAGGCTAGATCCCGGGGGTGGGCTCCGCGGCCTGGTGGCGCGCCGCGCTTTCCATGATCTCGCGCTTGGCCTCTTCGGCGCCCACCCATCCGGCCAGGCGCACCCACTTGCCCGGCTCGAGGTCCTTGTAGTGCTCGAAGAAGTGGGCGATCTGCGCGAGCTGGATCTCCGGCAGGTCGCGGGGCGACTCGATCGCCCGGTACAGCGAGGACAGCTTGTCGATCGGCACGGCGAGGATCTTCGCATCGCCCCCCGCCTCGTCATCCATCTTGAGCATGCCGATCGGGCGGCAGCGGACCACCACCCCTGTGATCAGTGGGACCGGCGAGAGCACCAGCACGTCGCAAGGGTCGCCGTCGTCGGACAACGTTTGCGGAATGTAGCCGTAATTGCAGGGATAATGCATGGCCGTGGACATGAACCGGTCGACGAACACCGCGCCCGTCTCCTTGTCCACTTCGTACTTGATCGCTTCACCGTGCATGGGGATTTCAATGACGACATTGCAGTCGTTCGGAAGGTCCCGCCCGGCAGGCACGCGATCGAGGCTCATGGCGCGCGGATTATACCGGCGCACCGGGAGCCTCGTGCGCATGGCATGTCGCGGCGGATACGTGCACGTGTGGCGGGCGCTCCTGCTGCTGCTCGGTGCGGCGCAGGTATCGCAGCTCGCCGCGCAACCGGCAGCCGTCACGCCGTTCTCGGCCGCAGCCGCAGGCACGGCGATCCCGGCACCTTGGGCGCCGGTGCGCATCAACGAGCACAAGGTGTCCACCCGCTACGATCTGGTGAGCGACGACGGTGTCGTCGTGCTGCATGCCAAGGCGGACAAGGCCGCGAGCGGTCTCGGGCAACCGGTGCGCGCCGACGTCGCCGCCACGCCGTGGTTGTCGTGGCGCTGGAAGGTCGACGCCCCCATCGCGGGCGCCGATCCATCGGTCTCCGCGCGCGAGGACGCGCCGGCGCGCATCGTGCTCGAGTTCGACGGCGATCGCACCAAGCTGGGCCTGTCCGATCGCGCGGTCGACAACCTCAGCGAAAAGCTGTCCGGGCGGCCGCTGCCCTTTGCAACGCTCATGTACATCTTCGCCGAGCGCCTGCCCGTCGGCACCGTGGTGGCCAATCCGCATACGAAGCGCATCCAGATGATCGTCGTGGACAACGGTGCGGGCGTGCGCGCATGGAACGCGTTCAGCCGCAACGTGCGCGAAGACTACCGGCGCGCGTTCGGGCAGGATCCGCAGGCATTGCTCACGCTCGGCGTACTGACGGACACCGACAACACCGGTACCGTGGCCGAAGCCTGGTATGGCGACCTGAAGCTCTCACCGCAGCCCTGAGGAACGCCTTCGGTCATGGAGTCGCTGCCGCCGCAAACGACCATGGTCGAGCAGGCGTATCGCGCCATCCTCGACGCGATTTGCGAAGGCGCGCTCGAGCCCGGCGAGCGCCTGACGCAGGAGTCGGTGGCGCAAAAGCTCTCCGTATCGCGCCAGCCGGTCGGCCAGGCCCTGCTCCTGCTCAAGCAGCAGAAGTTCCTCGTCGACGCCGGCCGCCGGGGGCTCATGGTGGCGCCGCTCGACCGCCAGTTCATGCGCTGGATCTACGAGCTTCGCGTGGGCATCGAGCCGCTGGCGGCGTCGCTCGCTGCGAGTCGCGCCACGCCCGCGCAGGTCGCCCACGGCGATGCGCTCGTCCAGGCTGGTCAGCATGCCGTGCGCACCGGCTCGATCGGCGAGCTGATCAACGCCGACATGCGGTTCCACATGTATCTGTACGAGACGTCGGGCAACCAGTTGTTCGTCGACACGATGGGCCAGCTCTGGCACCACCTGCGCCGCACGATGCGCGAGGTGCTGCAGCACCGCGAGTATCGCAAGGCCATCTGGACGGAGCACGGGCACATCCAGCGCGCGATCGCGCAGCGGGATGCCGCCGCAGCAGCCGCCATGGTCCGTGCGCATCTTGCGCATGCCGCGGTGAACGTCCAGGTGACGCTGCCCGCGGGTGAAGTCGACGTCGCGCGTTCCGGTGAGCCCGCTTAAGGCGCGCTCGCGGCGCCGGTGAGATACGCCATTCCGTAGCCGACGTAGACGTCGCGTCCGCGGTCGAACTGGGTACGTTCGGCCGGCGTCACCGCACGAAACGCGCGTGCAGGACGCCCGGCGTAGATCCAGCCCGCGGCGATCCGCGTGCCCGCTTCCACCCAGGCGCCGGCCGCCACGCAGCCGCCCCGCTCCACCACCACGCCGTCGCCCACGCGCGATGCCATGCCGATGAGCGCATCGTCGCCGACGTGCGCAGCGCCAAGACGCACGTTGTGCCCGACGGTGACGCCTTCGCCGATCACCAGATCGCCGCGCGCAGCGGTGGTCTCGAGGACTGAATTGTCCTGGATGTTCGTGCGTGC
>DATILY010000031.1:0-15076 GCA_035475895.1 Casimicrobiaceae bacterium
CCGAGCTGAAGCAGGCGTTCTTCCCGATGCTGCGCGGCACGCTGATCGGGACCCTGTTCGGCGCGATGCCGGGAACCGGCCCGACCATCACCACCTTCATCGCCTACGCGTTCGAGCGGCGGATCTCCAAGACGCCGGAGCGCTTCGGCCACGGCGCGATCGAGGGCGTGGCGGCGCCCGAAGCGTCGTCGCACTCGAAGACCCAGGTCGACTTCATCCCGACCATGACGCTCGGCATTCCGGGCGATGCGGTGATGGCGTTGCTGCTCGGTGCGCTGCTGATCCAGGGCATCCAGCCCGGCCCGCAGCTCATCACCGAGCACGCCGACCTCTTCTGGGGGCTGATCGCGAGCTTCTGGGTGGGCAACGTGCTGCTGGTGATCCTCAACGTGCCGATGATCGGCGTGTGGGTCAAGCTGCTCGCGGTACCGTTCCGTTACATGTACCCATGCGCGCTGTTCTTCATCGCCATCGGCGTCTACAGCACCAACAACAGCCTGTTCGACGTGTACGAAGTGCTCGTGTTCGGCGTGGTCGGCGCCGTGCTGCTGGCGCTCGACTTTCCGGTGGCTCCGATCCTGCTCGGCTACGTGCTCGGCCCTCTGGTGGAGGAGAACTTCCGCCGCGCGCTCTTGCTCTCGCGAGGGGACATGTCGGTGTTCGTCGAGCGGCCGATCAGCGCCGTGTTCATCACGATCTGCACGCTGCTCGTCGCCGGACAGCTGTTCTTCGCCGCGCGCGCCGCGCTGCGCAAGCGACGCGGTGGGCCGGTCGCGCAGCTGCCTCCGCTGACACCGATGCACGAGGTCCCGGACCTGGATTGAGCGCTCGTCCGGCGGGCGCATCGCGACGCCCGCAGAGTTGCATGACGGCGCGCGCTCGCGGCGTGAGCGCCGCGCATTGCGGCGGCTACTCGCGCCCGCCTTCGACGGGATTGCCCTCGGCGCGCCAGCGCAGCATGCCGCCGGCCAGGTTGGCGACATCCCGCAGACCGGTCTTCTGCAGCAGCACGACGGCCTGTGCCGAGCGCGCGCCGGAGCGGCACACCGCGACGATCGGCCGGTCGATGGCGAGCTCGGCGGCACGGGTGGGCAATTCGTGCAGCGGAATCAGCCGCGCGCCCTTGATGTGCCCCAGCGGGCCTGCGAACTCGTCGGGCTCCCGCACGTCGACGATCTGCACCTTGCCTTCGTGCTCCTCGAGCAACGCGGGCGCGATCTCCCAGATGCCGGCGAACGTGAACGTGAGCGGCGCCCAATGCGGCTCCGCGGGCAGGGCGGTGTCCTGTTCCGGCCGTCCGCAACGCAGGTTCGCGGGCACGGCAATGTCCATCAGCTTGGGATGCGGCAGCCCGAGGTTGCGCATGTAGCCGACGAAATCGTTCTCGCCGATCTCCCCGCCCAGCCGCGGGTTGAACTTGCGCTCCTCGGCTACGCTCGTCACGGTGAGTCCCCGATAGTCATGCGCGGGATACAGCAGGCACGACGGGGGCAGCGACAGGATCTGGCTCTTGACCGACCGGTACATCGTGCGCGCGTCGCCTTCCTGGAAGTCGGTGCGTCCGCTGCCGCGAATCAGCAGGCAGTCGCCGGTGAACGCCATCGACTCGTCATCGAGGACGTAGCTGACGCAGCCGCGTGTATGCCCGGGCGTGGTGCGCACCTCGAGCCAGCGATCGCCGAAGGCGATGCGGTCGCCGTGCGTCACGTCGCGGTCGGCGCCGCTCGCCCCGCTGTCCGCAGAGAGCACGATCGCGCTGCCATGGCGCTGCTTGAGCAGCCACGCGCCGGTGACGTGATCGGCGTGCACGTGCGTCTCGAGCGTGGCGACGAGCTTGAGCTCGAGCTCGCGCAACAGCGCCGTGTCGCGGCCTGCCTGCTCGAACACCGGATCGATCAGCACGGCTTCGCCGCGCCGCGAGTCACCGAGCAGGTACGTGTAGGTCGAGGATTGCGGATCGAACAGTTGCCGGAAGACCAGCATGGAGGACGCTCAGGAGTGTGCGGCGCCGGGGGCGCGGGTGGACAGGCGAAGCCGCTCGACCAGCCGATGCACGAGCATGCCGGCGAGCATCGCTGCAACGAACAACAGGCCTTCCATCCGGCCGCTGCCAAGCACGAGCAGCGCGGGTGCGGGGCACAGGCCAGCCAGACCCCAACCGACGCCGAAGGTGAGGCTGCCGAGTACCAGCGGCGCATCGATGTCGCGTGCCGATGGCAAGTGCAGCGGAGCGCCGAGCAGCGTCGCGCCGCGGCGCCGTGCCAATGCGAATGCCGCGCCGGCGACCGGCAGGGCGGCGAGCATGACGACGGCGAGCGAAGGATCCCAGCGCCCGGCGACGTCGAGAAAGCCCAGCACTTTCGCAGGATTCACCATGCCCGACACGATGAGGCCCGAGGCGAACACCAGGCCGGCCGCCAGCGCGAGCAGGGCGCTCACGCGCCGCCTCCGAGCACGTGGCGGACGATCAGCACGGTCACGAAGCCGGCGGCCATGAAGCACAACGTGGCGACGAACGACCGGGGCGACAGTCGCGACAGGCCGCAGATGCCGTGCCCGCTCGTGCAACCCGCCCCGTAGCGCGTCCCGATGCCGACCAGGAACCCGGCGACGATGAGCGTCATGGGCGCGGCCTCGACGACGATCGTGGGCGTACGATGCGCCCATGCGAAGAGGAGCGGCGTGACGAGCAGGCCGAGCAGGAACGCCGCGCGCCAGGGCATGTCGCGCCGATCGAGGCCGAGAAGGCCGCCCAGGATGCCGCTCACGCCCGCGACGCGGCCGGTGAGCAAGAGCAGCATGGCGCTGCCAAGACCGATGAGCGCGCCGCCGAGCGCAGCGGACATCGGCGTGAACGCTGTCCAGTCGAGCGTCATCGTCGGATCCTCCCCCGCTTAATATAGCAACTCGCCCGTCCTCTCGCGTGCCCTTTTCCCTGGAGCGTCCCATGAAGCAGCGGCTGTCCCTTTCCAGCCTCACGGCGGTCCTGGCACTTGTCGCCGCGCTCCTATGCCATGCCGCGCTCGCGCAGCAGAAGACCGAGATCATCATCACGCGGCAGCCGGGCATCCTGTACCTGCCGTCGCACGTGATGGAAAAGCAGCATCTCATCGAGAAGCAAGCCGAAGCGCTCGGGCTGCACGACCTGAAGATCGACTGGAAGCTTCTCACCGGTGGTGGCAGCCAGACCGACGCGCTGCTCGCCGGCGGCGTGGACATCGTCAACACGGGCGTCGGCAATCTCCTGTTGTTGTGGGACCGCACGAAGGGCGGGGTCAAGGGCATCGTGGCCAACTCCGCGCTGCCGCTCACGCTCGTCACGCGCAACCCGAAGATCCACACGCTGAAGGACTACGGGCCGAACGACCGCATCGCGGTGCCGACCATCAAGGTTTCGACCCAGGCGATCCTGCTCCAGATGGCGGCCGAGAAGGAATTCGGTCCCGACCAGACGACGCGGCTGGATGCCAACACCGTCCAGCTCGGCCATCCCGATGCCGCGATCGCGCTCGCCAATCCGCAGCACGAGATCACCAGCCACTTCTCGGCACCGCCGTTCTCCTACATCGAGCTCAAGACCGTGCCGGGTGCGCATGTCGTGCTCACTTCGCCCCAGATCATCGGCGGCCCGCTGACGCAATCGCAGTTCTTCACCACGACCAAGTTCGCCGACGCCAATCCCAAGGTGGTGGCCGCCATCAAGGCCGCGTCGCTCGAAGCCATCGAGTTCATCCGCAAGGACCCGCGCGCGGCCGTGAACATCTATCGCGAGGTCATGAACGACAAGACCAGCGCGGACGAGCTGGTGGATCTCCTCAAGCAGCCGGGCATGATGGACTGGATCGCGGCGCCGCAGGGCACCATGAAGTTCGCCGCGCACCTCTACAAGGTCGGCACGCTGAAGACCATGCCGAAGGCGTGGACGGATTACTACCTGCCGGTCGCCCACGACCTGCCGGGGAACTGACGGATGAGCGCGCTCTCCGACGCCACACGCGCGAAGCTGCGCACGGTGAGCGTGGCCACGCTCACGACGGCGCTGTTCAAGCGCGGCCTGCGCCATCAGTACATCCAGGATGTCCGCCCGCTCAATCCCGCAGGCACGAGGATGGTCGGCGACGCGTTCACGCTGCGCTACATCCCGGCGCGCGAGGACCTCAATCCCATCACGGTGTTCAAGGACCGCGAGCATCCGCAACGCAAGGCCATCGAGGAATGCCCGCCGGGCGCAGTCATGGTGATCGACAGCCGCAAGGACGCGCGTGCCGCCTCGGCGGGATCGATCCTGGTCGCACGGCTGATGAAGCGCGGCGCCGCGGGAATCGTCACCGACGGCGGCTTTCGCGATTCACCGGAGATTGCGCAGCTCGCCATCCCGGCGTATCACCACCGGCCCGCCGCGCCCACCAATCTGACGTTGCATCAGGCGATCGACATCAACGTGCCGATCGGCTGCGGCGATTGCCCCGTGTTTCCGGGTGACGTCGTGGTCGGTGACGCCGAGGGCGTCGTCGTGCTGCCCGCGCACCTGGCTGACGAGCTTGCCGACGAAGGCGTCGAGATGACGGCATTCGAGGACTTCGTCACCGATGAAGTGATGAACGGACGTTCCATCCTGGGACTGTATCCCGCCACCGACGAGCGCACCGCGCGGGACTTCGCCGCGTGGCGCGCGGCGCGCAAGCGCTGAACCCGCTCCGTGCCGGCAGCGGCGCGGCAATCGAAAGGACCATCATGGCAACACTGCCCAACTACATCGCCGGCGAATGGCTCGCCGCGTCCGAAGGCGCGGACAACATCAACCCGTCGAACACGCGCGACGTCGTGGGCGTGTACGCGCGCGCCAATGCGGGTGAGGCGGAGCGTGCGATCGCTGCGGCCAAGCAGGCGTTTCCGGCGTGGTCGCGCTCGTCCATCCAGGAGCGCCACGACATCCTCAAGCGCGCCGGTGACGAGATCCTGGCGCGCCGCGAGGAGCTTGGCCGCCTGCTCGCGCGCGAGGAAGGCAAGACGCTCGGCGAGGCGATCGGCGAAGCGGGCCGCGCGGGCCAGATCTTCCTGTTCTTCGCCGGCGAATGCCTGCGCCTGGCGGGCGAGAAGATCGCCTCGGTGCGGCCCAACATCGACGTCGAGATCACCCGCGAGCCGCTCGGCGTGGTGGGCATCATCACGCCATGGAATTTTCCCATCGCCATCCCGGCCTGGAAGATCGCTCCGGCGCTCGCCTATGGCAACTGCGTCGTGTTCAAGCCGGCCGATCTCGTCCCTGGCTGCGCGCACGCGCTGGCCGAGATCATCGTGCGCGCCGGCGTGCCACCCGGCGTGTTCAACCTCACGATGGGCCGCGGCTCGGTCGTGGGCGAAACGCTGCTGAAGCACCCGGACGTCAACGCGATCTCGTTCACCGGATCGGTCTTCACCGGACAGAAGATCGCCGCTGCGTGTGCGGCCGGCATGAAGAAGTTCCAGCTCGAGATGGGCGGCAAGAATCCACTCGTCGTCGTCGACGACGCCGACCTCGCCGTTGCGGTGGAATGCGCGGCCAACGGGGCGTTCTTCTCCACCGGGCAGCGCTGCACCGCGTCGTCGCGGCTCATCGTCACGCAAGGCATCCACGATCGCTTCGTCGATGCGCTGGTCGCGCGCATGAAGACGCTGGTGGTCGACGATGCGCTCAAGGCAGGCACCCACATCGGCCCGGCCGTGGACCAGGCGCAGCTCGACCAGGACCTGTCGTACATCGACATCGGGCGCAAGGAAGGCGCGCGCGTGGCGTTCGGCGGCGAAGCCGTCAAGCGCGACGCACCGGGGTTCTATATCGCGCCGACGCTCTTCACCGACGTGCGCAACGACATGCGCATCGCCCGCGAGGAGATCTTCGGCCCGGTCGCCGCCGTGGTGAAGGTACCCGACTACGACGCGGCGCTCGCGACGGCGAATGACACGCCGTTCGGCCTTGCCTCGGGCATCTGCACCACGAGCCTCAAGCATGCGAGCCACTTCAAGCGCAACGCGGAAGCCGGCATGGTCATGGTCAACCTGCCCACGGCGGGCGTGGATTACCACGTGCCCTTCGGCGGCCGCAAGGGCTCGAGCTACGGAGCGCGCGAGCAGGGCCGTTACGCCGCCGAGTTCTTCACCACGGTGAAGACGTCGTACACGCTGCCCTGACGGCGTACGCGCCGCGCGGGCCGGTCACGGGCGCTGCTTATTCCGCTGCGCCGTATGTGCCGAGCGATGCGGTGAGGCGCGCGAAATAGCCGTCCGCGTCGATGCGGTCGACCACGAGCGTGTTCGGGGCACGGCCGAGCACGCCCCACCAGTCGACGGTGCTGCGGCCGAGCGTCGTCTCACCGCGCGTCTCGACGTCGACGAAGCAGTCGCGGCCGCTGAAAAGCTCGGGCCACAGCAGGAATGCGATCACGCACGGGTCGTGCAGGGGGTAACCCGGGACACCGTAGCGCTCGATCATGCCGGGTAGCGGCGGTCGCTGCAGCATGCCGGCCACGGCGCGGGCCGCAGTGGTATCGAGTGCGGCGATGCGCGCGACGCGCTCCGGCGTGGCGATCGCCTGGTACGTCAGGTGCAAGCCGTGCATGACGACCGGAATGCCGAGGCGCAAGACCATCGCGGCCGCCTCGGGATCGGTGTGGAAATTGAACTCCGCGGCCGGCGTGACATTGCCGAGGTCCCGCGTGCCGCCCATCAGCACCAGGCGGGCGACCTTGTCGACCAGCGAAGGCGCCTGGGCGAACGCGAGCGCGAGATTGGTGAGCGGGCCGAGCGCGCACAGCGTGACCGCGCCAGGTGACGCCGCTTCGAGCGTCTCGATGATGAACGCGACCGCGTGCTGCGCGCGTGGCGTCAGCGTGGGAGCGGGCAATCCTGCGCCGCTGAGGCCGTCGCGGCCGTGCACGCGGACGGCGCTGTGCAGCGGACGCATCAGGGGGGCCGCGGCACCGGCGTAAACGCCGATATCGGCCCGGCCCGCGAGCTCGACGATGCGCAACGCATTCGCGGTGGTGAGCGCCAGTGGAACGTTTCCTGCGACGGTCGTGATGCCGAGCACCTCCAGCCGTTCGCGCTCGGCGAGCGCCACGAGCAGCGCGACGGCGTCGTCGATGCCCGGATCGGTGTCGATGATGATGGGGATCGCAGCCATGGGCGACATGGTGACAGAGCGGGCACCCTGCCGCGCAGCGTGGCTTATCATCGCAACAACCCCGGCCGCATGAAGAGGAGCGCCGCATGTTTCCGCGCAACGCATGGTATGTCGCGTGCACGCCGGCAGAGATCGACGAGAAGCCGCTCGGCCGCCAGGTGTGCGGCGAGCGCATCGTGTTCTTTCGCGGGCCGCAAGGCAGCGTCGCGGCAGTCGAGGATTGGTGTCCGCATCGCGGCGCGCCGCTTTCGCTCGGACGCGTGATCGAAGGCCGCCTGGTGTGCGGCTATCACGGCCTCGAGATGGGGTGCGACGGCAAGCCGATCGCCATGCCCGGCCAGCGCGTGCGCGGCTTCCCGGCGGTACGCACGTATCCCGTGGTCGAGCGGCACGGGTTCGTGTGGGTGTGGACGGGTGACGCCGCCGTTGCCGATCCAGCGCAGATCCACCCGCTGTCGTGGGCGGACAGCCCCGAGTGGGCCTACGGCGGCGGCCTGTATCACGTGGCGTGCGACTATCGCCTGATGATCGACAACCTGATGGATCTCACGCACGAGACGTACGTGCATGCGACGAGCATCGGCCAGAAGGAGATCGACGAGGCGGTCCCGCAGACGGTGACCGAGGGCGACGCCGTGGTCACCAGCCGCTTCATGGAGAACGTCATGGCGCCTCCGTTCTGGCGCATGGCGCTGCGCGGCAATCACCTCGCTGACGACGTGCCGGTGGATCGCTGGCAGATCTGCCGCTTCACGCCGCCCAGCCACGTGATGATCGAAGTGGGCGTCGCCCATGCGGGAAAGGGCGGCTATCACGCCGATGCCGGGCACAAGGTCGCAAGCGTGGTGGTCGACTTCGTCACGCCGGAGACGGACACGTCGATCTGGTACTTCTGGGGCATGGCGCGCAACTTCAATCCGGCCGACAAGGCGCTCACCGCCACGATCCGGGAAGGCCAGGGCAAGATCTTCGCCGAAGACCTCGGCATGCTCGAAGCGCAGCAGCGCAACCTGCTCGCGCATCCCACCCGCAACCTCCTCAAGCTCAACATCGACGCCGGCGGCGTGCATGCGCGCCGCGTGCTCGAGCGCATCGTCGCGGCCGAGCAGGCGACCGTGCACGCGTGAGGCAGGCGCGCAGCGCCGGGTCCGGCCAGTGACGGAGCGCGACCGTTACGACGTCCTGGTGGTGGGAGGAGGTGCAGGTGGGGCCGGCGCCGCCATCGGCGCGGCACGCACCGGCGCTCGCGTGCTGCTGGTCGAGCGCTACGGCTTTCTCGGCGGCGCGGCCACGAACGCACAGGTGCTGTCGTACTGCGGGTTCTTCGCGTGCGGCGGCGAGCCCCGCGCTGTCGTAGCGGGTGTCGGTGCGGAGCTGCTGGGCGAGTTGCGCGCGCTTGGGCTCGACACGGCACCCGTGCGCTCGAAGAGCGGCAACTGGATCGTGATGATCGACCCTGAAGCGACGAAGCTCGCGTTCGATCGCCTGGTGCTTCAGCAACGCATGGACCTGCGGCTGCACACCCGCCTCGTGGGGGCGGCGCGGGTCGACGGGCGCATCGACGCGGTGACGCTGGCCGATCACCGCGGGGTGCACCGAGTCGCCGCCGCGTGTTACGTCGATGCGAGCGGGGAAGCGAGCCTCGCGAGCTATGCCGGCGTGCCGCTGCGCAAGCCCGGCGGCGCCGGCGCGCAGCTTCAGCCGGCCTCGTTCCCGGTGCGCATCGGCGGCGTGAACCCGGAGGCGGTCGTCGATCGCTCGCGCATGACGGCGCTCATCGCGGCCTACAACGCGACCGCGTCGATCCCGATCGCACGTGCCGATGGCGGCGTGCTCGCGCGCCTGCCGGTCTCCGGTGATTTCTGGTGGATGGCCATCGACCTCGACACCGACGGTCTTTCGGGCGCCGAGCTTGCCCGCGCGGAGACGAGCGCGCGCGAGCGGGCGTGGCAGTCGCTGGGGGTGCTGCGCCAGCACCCTGGATTCGAGGGCGCCTACATCGTCTCGACCGGCCCGCAGATCGGCATTCGCGAGACGCGGCGCCCCCATTCGCGGCAGGACGTCACGGCGGGCGACGGACATGAAGGACGCCGGCGTCCCGACGCGGTTGCCCGCGCCGGCTGGCCGATGGAGGTGCACGAGGCACCCGGGCGTACCCGCTTCGTGGCGCTCGGTGGCGAGGGCTTCTTCGACATACCGCTCGATGCGCTGCGCGCCCGGGAAGTCGACAACCTGTGGCTGGCAGGGCGGGTCATCGGCGCGGACTCGGAAGCCTATGGCTCCGTGCGCGTCATGGGAACTGCATTTGCGACGGGCCAGGCGGCCGGCGTAGCGGCCGGCCAGGCGGCGAATGGCGGTCCCGCGGATGCGCAGGCGGTGCGCCAGGCACTGCGCTCGCAGGGCGCGCTGGTCTGAAGCTACGCGCGATCAGCGGCGCACGTTGACGAGCGGCAGCGCGCTCGTCGTCACGGCCAGCGTAACCGCCTCGGAGGCGAAGCGTGACGGCAGGCGGCCTTCGGCGCCGAGCACCGATCCGGTGAACAAGGCGGCGAGCAGCAGACCTGCCACGATTCCGGTGGCGGCGGAGCCATACGTCTTGGCGGTGGTGAGCATACGTCCCTCTTCTTATGGACGGGCCGTTTCCGGTCCCGGGCGTCAGGCTTGTCGTGGTGTGCCTGCGATGACGCCATGCTGCGCGCCGTCGGCGCCTTCGAGCAGCCGAGCAATCGCATCCCTGCATGCGGAAAATTCGCGTTGCCGCCGTTTCACGCGGCGTACCGCACCGCGCAGGGCGACGTTGCTACACTGGGGATCCACCTTTACGCAGCTCAGCGCTCGACCCCATGGCGACCAGCACTCCGCGCAGTCCCCTCACGCTGGTCGACTGGCGCCGCACGGTCGCAAGCCACTATGCCGCCGTGCGCGACGGCGCGCGCTCCAATCCGCTGGCGGCGGCGATGCAATTCCGGGCCGCCCGCGATGCCCTGTTCGCGGACCATCCGGACAGCCCCATCCCACCCGGCCGGCGCAGTGGCTGGTGCGGCGCGGCCTGGTTCGCCTACGACCCGGCTTGGCGGGTGATCGCGCGCTTCGAGCCGGCTGCGACGGTTTCGACGTTCGACATCGCGCTCGCGGACGACGGCGTGACGCGTTGCGGCCGCGTCGGGACGTTGCATTTCGCGATCCACGGCACTGCGGCGACGCTGCCGCTGTATTGGTTTCACGGCTATGGCGGCGGCTTGTGGCTTCCGTTCGCCGACGCGACCAACGCCGTCAGTACCTTCGGGGGTGGACGCTACCTGGTCGACACGATCAAGGGTGCCGACCTGGGCGGTACGGCGGAACGCTTCGTGCTCGACTTCAACTTTGCGTACAACCCTTCGTGCGCCTACGACGATCGTTGGCATTGCCCCCTCGCCCCGCCGGAGAGCCGTCTGCCCTTCGCAGTGACTGCGGGCGAGCGCCTGCCCGGGTAGCAGGCAGCGCGTGCGCGCTACGCAAAAGGTGCAAAACGAGCGGCAAAACCTACCATCGTCATCGCCGCGGATGACGGCGCGTAACGCGATTGCGCTCGGCATCGTGGTGGCGCTCGTCGCAGCCGGCGCTTTCCTGGTCTGGGCTTCAGCGCCGAGCCTCGATCCGGTGGATCCGCCGACCCATGCATCGTTTCCGGCCGACGTGGTGGAGCGCGGCGCCCGCCTGGCCGCGCTCGGCGACTGCATCGTGTGCCACACGGCGGTCGGCGGCGCAGCGTATGCGGGCGGACGGCCGCTCGAGACCCCATTCGGCGTGCTCTACGGCACCAACATCACGCCGGCGCCCGAGCGCGGCATCGGGCGCTGGTCGGAAGCGGCGTTCGTGCGCGCGATGCGCGCAGGCCTCGATCGCGAAGGCCGCCATCTCTATCCCGCGTTCCCCTACGATCACTTTCGCCTGATCGGCGACGACGACCTCCATGCGCTGTACGCGTACATCATGACGCGCGAGCCGGTCGATGCCGCGCCACCGCCCAACCGCCTGCGCTTTCCCTTCAACGTGCGGCCACTCGTCGCGGTGTGGAAGGCGTTGTACCTCGACCGCGGTCGCGTCGAGCGCGACGGCGCGCGCGATGCCGCGTGGCAGCGCGGCGCTTATCTCGTCGCCGGCGTCGCGCACTGCGGCGCCTGCCACACGCCGCGCAACCGGCTCGGTGCCGAAGAGCTGGACCGCGCATACGAGGGCGGCGAAGCGGAGGGCTGGGATGCGCCAGCGCTGACGCGGGCATTTGCGCGGCCGTGGCAGCCGGATGATCTGCAGCGCTACCTGCGCGGCGCGCTGCCGCACGAGCATGGCGGCGCGGCCGGGCCCATGGCGCCGGTCACGCGCGACCTCGCACAGGCCGCCGATGCCGACGTGCAGGCGATCGTCGCCTATGTCGGGGCGTTGCGGAAGGACACCGGCGCAGCAGCGCAGCCGCCGGCCGGCGCGACCGCAAGCGAGGCCGGTCGCGCGCTCTACGAGGGCGCGTGCGCGGCGTGCCACGAAGGCGGCGGTGACGCGGGCGGCGCACTCGACCTTGCGAACAGCTCGCTGGCGGCGCTGCCGTCGCCGCGCAACCTGTTTCGCGTCATACTGCATGGGCTCGCGCCGCAGCAGGGCGAGCGCGGCCCGTGGATGCCGGCCTTCGCGGGTGCGTTCAGCGACGCCGAAACCATCGAGCTCGCGCAATACGTGCGTGGACGGTTCGCGCATCTCGCACCGTGGAGCGATCCTTCCGCGATCCTCCGCGAAGTGACGCGCACGCCGGACGAACGGGCCGTGTCGGGAGGACCATGATCAAGCTGCACGTCAACGGGCGCGACCACGACGTCGACGCCGATCCGGCCACGCCGCTGCTCTACGTGCTGCGCAACGATCTCGGCCTCAATGGAGCCAAGTTCGGCTGCGGCCTCGGCCAATGCGGCGCGTGCACGGTCCTCGTCGAGCGCGAGCCCGTCTTCTCGTGCCTCGTCCCCATCTCGGCCGTTGCAGGACGTCCCGTCCGCACCATCGAAGGCCTGGGCACCATCGAAGATCCGGGCCCCGTCCAGCGCGCGTTCATCGCCGAGCAGGCGGCGCAATGCGGCTATTGCATCGCCGGCATGGTCATGCGCGCGCAGGCGCTGCTCGAGCACAACCCTGCGCCGAGCGCCGCGGACACGCGTCGCTACATGAGCCCGAACCTGTGCCGCTGCGGCACGCACATGCGGATCCTGCGAGCGGTGGAGCGCGCCGCGCAGAGTCGCCAGGCGGGCGACACCAAGACGGCGAGCAGCGGGCGATGAACGCCTTTCATGCATCGCGGCGTCGCTTCATGCGCCACGGCGGCGCGCTGGTCGTGGCCTTCACCCTCGTGCCCCGCGCCCTCGGCGAAACAGCCCCGGAAGCGGGCAAGCCACCGCCCTTGCCGGGCAGCCTCGAGCAAGCCCCCATGCTCGACGCGTGGATCCGCGTCGGCGCCGATGGCCGCATCACCGTGTTCACGGGCAAGGCCGAGCTCGGGCAGGGCATCCGCACGGCGCTCACGCAGGTCGCGGCCGAGGAGCTGGCGGTCGATCCTTCGCGCATCCAGTTGATCACGGCGGATACGGCGCGCACGCCCAACGAAGGCTACACCGCAGGCAGCCAGTCGATGCAGTACAGCGGCACCGCGATCCGCCATGCCGCCGCGCAGGCGCGCGAGCGGCTGGTCGCGCTGGCCGCCGCGCGCTTTGGCGCCGAAGCGAGCGCGCTGGCGCTCGACGATGCGAGCGTGCGCGCGCCCGACGGTCGCAAGGCGACGTACGCCGAGCTCGTGGCGGGCGATACGCTTCACGTGGAGGCGCAGGCGAAGTCGAATTTCCGTCCAGCCGACACGCATCGGCTGATCGGCAAGCCGTGGCCGCGGGTCGACATTCCCGCGAAGGTGACGGGCGGTGCAGCCTATGTGCAAGACATGCGCCTGCCCGACATGGTGCACGCGCGCGTGCTGCGTCCCCCGTCGTACGGCGCAACGCTCGCGAGCCTCGACACGGCCCAGGTCGAGCGGCTGCCCGGCGTGCTGAAGGTCGTGCGCGATGGCAGCTTCGTCGGGGTGATCGCGCAGCGCGAATGGCAGGCCGTCGTGGCGTTGCGGGCGCTCACGCGCGCTGCGCGCTGGAACGAGAAGCCGTCGTTGCCGGCCATGCAGGCCTTGCCCGCCTTCCTGCGCAGCTTGCCCGCCAAGGACAAGGTCGACGCGGGCGCACCGGATGCGCCGGTCATCGCCAACGCCATCGAGGCGACCTATACGCGGCCCTACCAGATGCACGGCTCCATCGGCCCTTCGTGCGCGGTCGCGCAATGGAAGGACGATGGGCTGACCGTGTGGACGCACACGCAGGGCGCGTACCCGCTGCGCGACTCGATCGCGGAGCTCGTCGCGCTGCCGAAGGAGCGCGTCCGCTGCATCCACGTCGAAGGATCCGGCTGCTACGGCCACAACGGCGCCGACGACGTCGCCGCGGATGCCGCGCTGCTTGCGCGCGCGCTGCCGGGGCGTCCGGTACGCGTGCAGTGGATGCGCGAGCAGGAGCACACGTGGGAGCCGTACGGGTCCGCCATGGTGACGCACGTGCAAGCCGGGCTCGACCCCGCGGGCAACGTGGCCGCCTGGAACTACGACGTGTGGAGCTGCACGCATTCCACGCGTCCGGGGGGCGCCGGCAATCTCGCCGCCGGCTGGTCGCTCGAGCAGCCCTTCACGCAGCCGGTGCCCAAGCCGGTGCCCTTGCCCGCCGGCGACGGCGACCGCAATGCCGTTCCGCTGTATCGCTTCCCCGAGCCGCGCGTGGTGTATCACTTCATCGAGGAGATGCCCGTGCGCGTGTCGGCGCTGCGCGGGCTCGGCGCATATGCCAACGTGTTCTCGATCGAGAGCTTCATGGACGAGCTCGCGGCGCGCACGCGCACCGATCCGGTCCAGTATCGCCTGCGCCAGCTCACCGACCCGCGCGCACGCGACGTCATCGAGACGGCCGCGCAGCAGTTCGGCTGGACGCGCTGGCAGCCCAGGCGCGGGCGCGGGCGTGGCTTCGCCTATGCACGCTACAAGACGCTCGCGGCCTACTTCGCCGTCGCGTTCGAAGTCGACGTCGACCGTGAGACGGGCCGCGTGCGCGTCGTGCGCGCAGTCGCCGCGGTGGACAGCGGCGAGGCGGTGAACCCGGACGGCATCCGCAACCAGATCGAAGGCGGCATCGTGCAGTCGATCAGCTGGACGCTCTACGAGTCCGTCGCGTTCGACCGCACGCGCATCACCAGCCGGGACTGGGCGGGCTATCCGATCCTGCGCTTCGAGGATCTGCCCGACAGCGTCGACGTGCACGTCATCGACCGTCCCGGCACCCCGTTCCTCGGCACGGGCGAAGCCGCGCAGGGTCCGACTGCAGCGGCGCTCGCCAACGCGATCGCCGATGCGACCGGCGCACGCGTGCGCGACCTGCCGCTCAGCCGGGCACGCATCAAGGCGGCCTTGCGTGCGTGACGCGCGGGCGGGCGAGGCGCCAGCCGTCGCACGGAGGCACAGCGCTTGCTTCGCTCCGTGTGTCGACATCGAAGGAGCACGTCATGCCGGAACGCAAGACGGTGGAACGCGCAGCGCGTGACAAGCGCCAGGGCAAGGCAGCGAGCACGCAGGCGGGTGAGTTCGTGCGCGAGGAGATGGACCACATCCGCGAGGGCAGGCACGGCGCACGCTCCGCCAAGCAGGCCATCGCGATCGGCTTGTCGAAGGCGCGCCGCGCCGGGGTGAAGCTGGCGCCGCCGAAGAAAGGCACCGCCTCGAGCGCCACGCGGCGCAAGGCCAAGCAGGACGAAGCGGCTGCGGAGCATCCGCACAGGGTTTCGCGCAAGCGCTCACGCGCCACCGAAGCTGCG
>DATILY010000032.1:0-8231 GCA_035475895.1 Casimicrobiaceae bacterium
GCGCACTCGCCGATGGGCGTCTTGAGACCGTCGCCCAGCGACAGCGCTTCACCGATCTGCGTGCGCGCGATGTAATCCTGATACTGCGGAATAGCGATTGCGGCCAGGATGCCGATAATCGCCACGACGATCATCAGTTCGATGAGCGTGAAGCCTTGTTGAAGACGTTTCATAACTTCTCCTCTGGGGGAAAGAATAACGACATCGGCATCCAGCGATGCTCGGACAAGGACAGCACAAGCCATGCCGGGGAGCGGGGTGCCGTTCATCGCACTGCACCAGAGGGGTCAAGTGACTGATAAGTAGCGTGTTTCAGGCGACGAGCGGATGGAGTCGTGGACCACAAAAATCACGGTCCGGCTCGTACCGCCATGCTGCTGTCATGCGGCCGCGACGGCGGGCGCGCAACATGTGACGCAGAGCGTCACCCAGCGGCGACAACAGGCCGGGAAACCGGCCGCAATTCAACGACGTTCGAAGACGACCTCGGCCCCGGCGACGCGGAAACGGTCGCCGGGCGCAAGCTCCGCGCCATCCGCCGGGACGGCCGCGCCGTTGAGCTCGAGCGGCTCGGCGCCTTCGACGGCGGTGAGGCGCCACGTCTCCCCGCTGGCCGCGATACGGGCTACCTGGGTGCCAACGCGGCCCACGGACAGCTCGCCCCGCGTCACCTTCATCTGCCGCCCGGCGCTCGGGCCGGTCAGCACCCGCACGCCGTAGCCGGCCTCCGGGGCGGGATCGTCGCCGGCCGCGGTGGCCGTTCCGGCGTCGGATTCGTGGTTCGCATCGGCTTCGACGACCTTCGATGAGGCCACGTCCCCCGGATACGGCTCCGGCGACCAGGTGGACGCGAGGCGCGCGGCCACCGTGGAGCTCGAGCGCGACGTGCGTCTCGGGGACGCCTGGCCGCCATCACGCTTGACCGCCGCCGGCTCGCGCTCACGGCTGGCCGGCGCGTCGTTACCCGTGCGCAGGACCGGTGGCCGGTCGCTGTCGCGGCGCTGCGATCCGGCCGCCGAATCGACGGCACGCGCCGGCATGATCGCCTCGGAGCGTCGTACGGGCTCTGCGTCCGCAGCGGCCGGCATGCCGGGCAACGCGGCGGATTCGAGCTCCGCCAGCAGATCCTCGTCGGCGAGCAGCGGATCGGCGCGGCCGAGCTCGCGTGGCGCGGCATCCGGCTCGGGATTGCGCCGCTCCTCGCGCTCGCTGCGCGCGCGCTCCACCTGCTCGTGCAGCCCGCGCACCTGCTGGCGCAGGATATCCGGCGGGATGGGCTCGGCGTTGATGTCGTCGCGGCTGAAATACATGAGGCGGTGCCGGCCGATGTCGATGAGGTCGTTCTCGCGCAGGAAATGCTTGGCGACCGGCTTGCCGTTGACCAGCGTGCCGTTGGTGCTGCCGAGGTCTTCGAGGAACGAGTCGGCGAGGATCGTCACGACCACGGCGTGCTCCCCCGACACCGCGGGATACGGCAGGCACACGTCGTTGTCGGGACGCCGGCCAATGGTCAGCCGCTCTTTGTCGAGCACGATGTCGTGGATCGAGCCGTCGGGCAGCCACAGCACCAGCTTGGCCATTACGACGCCTTCTTCTTCGCGAGCCAGCGCTGCGCCCAGCCCGACGAGGGCAGGAATTCCGCGGGCACGCGCGTGAGGATCACGGAGATGTTGTCGCGACCGCCGTTCTGGTTGGCGAGCTCGATGAGGTCGGCAGCGGCCTCGGGCAGCGCGGTGCGCTTGTCGTCGACGATGTTGTGGATGACCTCGGGGTCGACCATGTCGGTGAGCCCGTCGGAGCACAGCAGGTAGATGTCGTTGGCTTCGACGCGGTATTCGGCGATGTCGGCGGGCACGATGGCCTCGATGCCGAGCGCGCGGGTCACGAGGTTCTTGTTCAGCGAATACTTGGCCTGCTCGGCGGTGAGCTGGCCGCTGTCGATCTGTTCCTGCAGCAGGGAATGGTCGTGCGTGAGCTGCTCGAACTTCTCGCCCCGCAGGCGATACAACCGCGAGTCGCCGATGTGGCCGATCGACACGCGAGCGCCATGGAACACGGCCGCGACGATCGTGGTGCCCATGCCCGCGCATTCCGGACGCGTCTGGGCCGCCTCGTAGATCCCTTTGTTCGCCTCGGCGATCTGCTGCTGGAGCAGCAGCGCGGCATGCGTGAGGCCGCTCTGCACGTCGATCTTGGAGAGCTCGCGTCCGGAGCCGAGCTCGGGCAGCAAGCCGTTGGACACGACGTCCACCGCGATGCCGCTCGCCACTTCGCCCGCGTTGTAGCCACCCATGCCGTCGGCGAGGACGGCGAGCCCGGCGCCACCGTCGACGAACACGGTGTCTTCGTTGTGCGAGCGCACCATGCCCGGGTGGGACAGGCTGGCGACGTCGAGTGGGGAACGACCGTTGGCGGACACAGCGATGGTGGCGGTGAGGCTTTGAGGCGCGAGTTTAGCGGAGGATGCGCGGGCGAAGGAGGGCGTCCTGTCGGGAGCATCATCCAAGGCGCCGCGCGCGCCGGCGTTGCTCCACCCAGCGGGCGATGAGGATCACCGTGGCCACGCCCAGGATCGGACCCGCCCAATGCGGCCAACCCCCGCGCGAGGCGACCCATCCGGCCAAGGCGGGGTCGCCCACCACCAGATCGCCTGCCAGGTAGCCGAGCAGCCCACCGCCCGCGAAGATCAGCACGGGCAGCCGCTCGATCACCTTCATGATGAGTTGCGCGCCGAGCACCACCAGCGGAATGCTGATCACCAGGCCGAACACCAGCAGCACGAGGCTGCCCTTCGCAGCGGCCGCGACGGCGATGACGTTGTCGATGCTCATCACGAGATCCGCGACGACGACCGTACGCACCGCGGAGAACAGGCGATCGCTCGCCTTGACGTCCACGCCGTCGGTGTCCTCCTCGACGATCAACTTCACCCCGATCCACACGAGCAGCACGCCGCCGGCCAGCTTGAGGTACGGCACGTCGAGCAGGCGCACGGCGAAGAAGGTCAGCACGATGCGCAGCAGGATCGCGCCGAGCACGCCGAAGAAAATGCCCCACCGGCGCTGCGCGGGTGCGAGGTTGCGGCAGGCGAGCGCGATCACGACCGCGTTGTCACCCGACAACAGCAGGTTGACGACGATGATCTGAAAGGCCGCAACCCAGAATTGCGACGAGCCGAAATCCACGGTGAGCCTGCCTCGGACGAACCTGCGCCAAGGCGGCCCGCACGCGCGCACCGCCCATCCTCCGGCCGCGTCCGCTTGAGCGCGAACTACGGCCACCAGCCGGCGCGGTTTATCCGCGCTCGCGTGTTGCGTTCGTTGTTGCGCGCGGCTCGGGGCCGCGGTGCTGCTACTTCAGGACGGACAGCAGCAGCTTGCCCATCTCCGCAGGATTGCGCGTCACCTTGATGCCCGCCTCTTCCATCGCAGCGAGCTTCTCCTGCGCCGTGCCCTTGCCGCCGGAGATGATCGCGCCCGCGTGACCCATGCGCTTGCCCGGCGGCGCGGTGACGCCGGCGATGAAGCCGACGATCGGCTTCTTCATGTTGGCTTTCGCCCACGCGGCGGCGATCTCTTCGTCCCCTCCGCCGATCTCGCCGATCATCACGACGGCGTCGGTCTGCGGATCGTCGTTGAAGAGCTTGAGGACGTCGACGTGCTTCAAGCCGTTCACCGGATCGCCGCCGATGCCCACCGCCGTTGACTGGCCGAGGCCGAGCTCCGTGATCTGTCCAACCGCTTCGTACGTCAGCGTGCCCGAGCGGGACACGACGCCGATGCGGCCCTTGCGATGGATGTGGCCCGGCATGATGCCGATCTTGATCTCCTCGGGCGTGATGACGCCCGGGCAATTGGGGCCGAGCAGCAGCGTGCGCTTGCCCTGCATGCGATAGCGCGTGCGGATCATGTCGCGCACCGGAATGCCTTCGGTGATGCAGATCACGAGGTCGAGGTTGGCGTCCACCGCTTCGTCGATGGCCGCGGCAGCACCCGCAGGCGGCACGTAGATGACCGACACGTTGGCGCCGGTCGCCTCCTTGGCCTCGCGCACCGTCCCGTAGATGGGGATGCCCTCGAAATCCTCACCCGCCTTCTTGGGATTGACGCCCGCGACGAAGCAGTTGCGTCCGTTGGCGTACTCCCGGCACGCGCGGGTGTGGAACTGGCCCGTCTTGCCGGTGATGCCCTGCGTGATGACCTTGGTGCTCTTGTCGACGAGGATGCTCATGTCAGCGTGCCGCCTTCACAGATGACTGTCCCTTCGCTGCGGCGACAACCTTTTCCGCAGCCTCCGCCATGTTGTTCGCGCTGATGATGGGCAAGCCGGAGTCGGCGAGGATCTTGCGACCCAGGTCCTCGTTGGTGCCCTTCATGCGCACGACGAGCGGCACCTGAAGCGATACGGCCTTCGACGCCGCGATGATGCCTTCGGCGATCGTGTCGCACTTCATGATGCCGCCGAAGATGTTGACCAGGATGGCCTTCAGGTGCGGATTGAGCAGCATGATCTTGAACGCTTCGGTGACCTTCTCGGCCGTGGCGCCGCCGCCCACGTCGAGGAAGTTCGCCGGATTGCCGCCGTAGAGCTTGATCACGTCCATCGTGGCCATCGCAAGACCCGCACCGTTGACGAGGCAGCCGATGTCCCCGTCGAGCGAGATGTACGACAGGTCGAACTTCGACGCCTGGATCTCGGCCGGATCTTCTTCGTCGAGATCGCGCATCGCGACGATGTCGGGATGGCGGAACAGCGCGTTGCTGTCGAAGTTGAGCTTCGCGTCCAGTGCGATCAGGCGGCCGTCGCCGGTGACGACCAGCGGGTTGATCTCGGCCAGCGATGCATCGGTTTCGTCGAACGCGCGATACAGTCCCTTGAACATGGTGCGCGCCTGGGGAAGGCTCGCATCGGGAATGCCGATCTTGCGGGCAACCTCGTCGCACTGCGCGTCGGTGAGTCCCTGCATCGGGTCGATCGTCACGCGATGGATCTTCTCCGGCGTCTTGGCGGCGACTTCCTCGATGTCCATGCCACCTTCGGAGCTGGCCATCAGCACGACGCGCTGCGATGCGCGGTCGACGATCATCGCGACGTAGAGCTCCTTGCGGATGTCGGCGCCTTCCTCGACCAGCAGGCGGCGCACCTTCTGGCCCGCCGGGCCGGTCTGGTGGGTGACCAGCTGCATGCCGAGGATCTGGCCGGCGACGTCGCGCACTTCGTCGATCGAGCGCGCAAGCTTGACGCCACCACCCTTGCCGCGGCCGCCGGCGTGGATCTGCGCCTTCACGACCCACACCGGGCCGCCGAGCGAGCGAGCGGCGTTGACCGCTTCATCGACCGAGAAGGCCGGAATGCCGCGCGGCACGGGCATGCCGTAACGGCGGAAGATTTCCTTGCCCTGGTATTCGTGGATTTTCATGTCGTCTCGAACCTAGATTAACGCTTCAGCACCAAGCCCTGGCCGGTCGGCAATGGAAACACGCGATAGCTGCGCGCCTCGAACCAGGGATCCTCCGCCAACTTCTGTGCGCGATACAAGGACCACTCGTAATCGTCGAGGATCACGACGCCCCCCGGCACCATGCGATCGAACAGCGCGTCGAGGGCGGCGATCTCGGCCGCGGGTTCGTTCAAATCGATGTGGAGGTACGCAATCCGGTCGGGCGACTGGCCTTCGAACACGTCCGGAATCGTGCCTTTGTACACCCGTACCTGCCGATACCCTGCGAACTTGTCGCGCACCGTTTGCTCGAGTTCGGGTCCGTGGTCGGGCATTGCGTGATGCGCCATCCACTCCTCGTGCTCGAACAGGTCGTACGCCCAGAAAGTCTTGGGGAAGTCGGTGCCTCCAAGATAATCGACGACGGTCTTCACGCCCACACCGGTGTACGCGCCGCATTCGACGAAGTCGCCCTCCAGGTGCAGGCAGTGATAGCCGGCGCACGCCAGCACGTATCGCCGCCAGACGATCGCTCGATCCGCGTCGCTAACGGCGTTGGACTGCCATGCCTCGACGAAGTCCGCATCGTCGAGCATCGACAGGTTGCGCGCCCACACGAAAAGGTTGTCGGCAAAATGGACGCCGGGGGTGACCTGCCCGGACTGCTCGCGCATGACGCGAGCAAGCGCCGCGCTGTCCTGCGCACCCCAGAACACCGGAAGGAAAAAGCTGGCAAGCCGATCGGGCGACGCCGGAGCACGAAGGCGGGGCAAGCGCGGTGCCTTACGCGAGAAGAAAGACATCGCCAGCTACGCCCGGCCGCCCGGATTCACGCCGCGCCCTTGTACCACTTCGGATAATAGCGGCGCACCGCATCGCCCGTGGTGTCGAGCGCATGACACCGGTCGAGCTGGAATGGCTTGGTGTCGCCTTCGTCCTCGCGCTTGCGCAAGCCCGCGAAGGTCTGCACCGCCGCGGTCGGCAGATACCCCAGCAATTCGGTGATGTGCGTGCAGCCGCGAATGCCGCCCATGGTGTCGTGCAGCTGCTTGCGAAAGCCGTTCACCAGGTTGGCGCCGACGAGCTTTTCGTACGCGGGATGGATGCGATCGCAGTCACCGGGATAGGGCATGCGGTCGGTGTGCGCCTCGATGGCGTGGATCGTGAAATCGCGGTCGATGGTCACGCGCACCTGCATGTCGTGGACCGGCTCGCCTTGCGGGCGCACGCCGGAGAGCAGCATGAGATCGCGGTCCTTGGTGTCGGTGAGGTACGCCTCGATGTCGAACAGCCCGTCGGCGCGCTGGTAGCCGTGATAGCTCACGCGGCGCAGGTGCAGGCGCTCGCGCGCGATCGTGGATTCGGAAAGCGGCATGGGTGACGATGCGATGCGCCGGCCGCGGCGCGCTTGCCCGCGCGGCCTTCGACGCTAGAATGTCGACAAAACAGGTAATTGTACGCGGCCCGCGCTGGCCGGGGAACCGCTGGCGCAACGGAGAACGACCGTGAGCCATATCCTCGCGCTCGACCAGGGCACCACCAGCTCGCGCGCCATCGTGTTCGACGCGCAAGGCAGCGTGCGCGCCGTGGCCCAGCAGGAATTTCGCCAGATCTTTCCGCAGCCCGGCTGGGTCGAGCACGATCCCACCGAGATCTGGGCGACGCAATCCGGCGTGCTGCACGAGGTGCTCGCCAAGGCGTCGTTGACCGCACGCGACATCGCGGCCGTCGGCATCACCAATCAGCGCGAGACGACCATCGTGTGGGAACGCGCCACGGGCCGTCCGATTGCACCGGCCATCGTATGGCAGGACCGGCGCACGGCGCCGTTGTGCGACGACCTGCGCGCGCGCGGCCTGGCGCAGCTCATCGCAGGCAAGACCGGGCTGGTGCTCGACGCGTACTTCTCCGGCACCAAGCTCAAGTGGCTGCTCGACCACGTGCCCGGTGCGCGGGCGCGCGCCGCGCGCGGCGAGCTGGCCTTCGGCACCGTCGACAGCTGGCTCGTGTGGAATCTCACCGGCGGCGCGGTGCACGTCACCGACGCATCGAACGCGAGCCGCACGCTGCTGTTCGACATCCGGCGCGGCGATTGGGACGACGAGCTGTGCGCGCTCTTCGACGTGCCGCGCGCAATGCTGCCGCGCGTCGTGGCGTCGTCGGGCATCTGCGCCGAGACGACCATCGACGGTGTGCGCGTGCCCATCGCGGGCATCGCGGGCGACCAGCAGGCCGCGCTGTTCGGCCAGGCGTGCCTGTCGCCCGGCCTCGCCAAGAACACGTACGGCACGGGGTGCTTTCTCTTGCTGCACACCGGACCCGCCGCGGTGGCTTCGCACAACAACCTCGTCACGACGGTAGCCTGGCAGCGCAACGGCGCGCTCGATTACGCGCTCGAAGGCAGCGTGTTCATCGGCGGCGCGGTGGTGCAATGGCTGCGCGACGGCCTGCAGATCATCCGCACGGCGGCCGAAGTCGAATCCCTCGCGCGCACGGTGCCCGACAACGGCGGCGTCTATCTCGTCCCTGCGTTCGCCGGCCTTGGCGCTCCGCATTGGGACGCCTATGCCCGCGGTGCCATGTTCGGCCTCACGCGCGGCGCCACCGGCGGCCACGTCGCGCGCGCGGCGCTCGAAGCGATCGCGCTGCAAAGCGCGGATGTGCTCGACGCGATGCAACGCGATGCCGGCATCACGCTCGCCGAACTGCGCGTCGACGGCGGCGCGGCCGCCAACGACCTGCTCATGCAGATCCAGGCCGATGTGCTCGGTGTTCCCGTCGTGCGCCCGCG
>DATILY010000033.1:0-14091 GCA_035475895.1 Casimicrobiaceae bacterium
CCCTTGAAGAGCGGGAAATACGTGAGAGCGGCGATGAGGCAGCCCGCCAGGATGATGCGCAGGCGGCCGATCTTGTCCGACAGCGCGCCGAAGACGATGAAGAACGGGGTGCCGATCACGAGCGACGCGGCGATCAGCAGGTTCGCCGTCGTCGCGTCGACCTTGGCGATCGTGGTCATGAAGAAGAGCGCGTAGAACTGGCCCGTGTACCACACCACGCCCTGGCCGGCGGTGGCGCCAAGGAGCGCCAGCAGCACGTACTTGTTGTTCGGATAGCGCATGAAGCTGTCGGTCAGCGGCGCCTTGCTGCCCTTGCCTTCGGCCTTCATCCGCTGGAACACCGGCGACTCGTTCAGCTTGAGCCGGATGTACACGGAGAAGATCAGCAGGATCAACGACACGAGGAACGGCAGACGCCAGCCCCAGTCGGCGAACTGCGCCGGCGTGAGCAGGCCGCTGAAGCGGCACAGGTAGATCACGATCAGCGACAGGAAGAACCCGAGCGTGGCGGTGGTCTGGATCCACGCCGTGTCGTAGCCCCGCTTGTCTGGAGGCGCATGCTCCGCGACGTACGTCGCCGCACCGCCGTACTCGCCGCCGAGTGCCAGGCCCTGCAACAGCCGCAACGACACCATCAGGATGGGAGCGGCCCAGCCGATCGACTGGTACGTCGGCAGCAGGCCGACCGCGAAGGTCGAGAAGCCCATCACCAGAATGGTCACGAGGAAGGTGTACTTGCGACCGACGAGATCGCCCACGCGTCCGAACACGAGCGCGCCGAACGGCCGCACCAGGAAGCCTGCGGCATACGCGGCGAATGCGGACAGCAGCGCGGCCGTCTCGTTGCCCTTGGGAAAGAACAGGGCCGCGAAGAACGGCGCCAGCGTCGCATACAGGTAGAAGTCGTACCACTCGAACACGGTGCCGAGTGACGACGCGAAGATGACGCGCGTTTCCTCGCCCGAGAAGTTGCGACCGCCGCGCTGTGCGACAGGCGGAATGGCAGTAGCCATCGGTGAGCCTCCACTGGTGAGCGCCCTGTGGGGCGCAAAGCGTTGTCCGGGCTTCGAAGCGGCCCGTGCCGCGGACGTTACGGAGAGGCCCTTACACGAACCTTACGCAAATGCCTCGACAGCAGCCGGGAACGTTGCTGCGATGCACAACCCACCGCCTTGTGCAGGTTCGAGGCGGACCCCCGCACCGTGCGCATCGGCGATCGTGCGCACGATGGCGAGCCCCAGGCCAGTGCCGGGCGCGATGGCATCGCGCCCGCGGTAGAACGGCTCGAATACCTTGGCGCGCTCGTCGTCGGGCACCCCCGGGCCGGTGTCGCGCACGGCGAGGGTGACCCCGCCATGCGGCGCGATGGCGACCTGCACCGTGACGATGCCGCTCTCGGGCGTGTAGCGCACAGCGTTGTCCACGAGGTTCGACAGCAGCTCGCGCAGCAGGACGCGATCGCCGTGCACCATGGCGCGCTGGCCGGGGTCCGGACCTTCGAAGCCCAGGTCCTGTCCGCGCGCGTTCGCCGCGGGCAAGTGATCGGCGATCACGTCGTTGGCGAGCGCGATGAGGTCCACGTCCGTCTGCTTGGATCGCACGTAGGTGCCTGCGCGCGCGAGCGTGAGCAGGCGATTGGCGAGCGCGGTCGCGCGCTCGGTTCCCGCCGCCACGCGCTCGAGCGTGCGACGCATCGTCGCCGGGTCGCGTTCGCCGAGCGCGAGCTCGGTCTGCGAGCGCAGGCCTGCGAGCGGCGTGCGCAGCTGGTGGGCGGCATCGGCGATGAAGCGGCGCTGCGTCTCCATGCTGGTGGACAGGCGCGCCATGAGCCCGTTGATCGACTCGATGAGCGAGCGCAGCTCGCGTGGCGCTGCTGCCGCGTCGAGGGGCGCAAGATCGGTGGAATCGCGCCGGTCGATCGACTCCTTCAGCCGGCGCATGGGTCCGACGACGTACGCGAATCCGTAGAGCACGATGAGGATCGCACCGAACATGACCACGACCTGCGGCAGCAGCACCGAGGGCGTGCGCAGGGACTCGACCAGCGCGTGCCGCTTGTTGAGCGTCTCGGCGACCTGGACGGTCAGCTTCGCATCGGCGCTGCGGGGATCGGCCACGTGGATCGATGCGACGCGCACGGGCTGGTCGCGGATGGCGCCGATCTGCAGCGCAGGCTCGGCCGCAGCCCTCGGGAGCACCACGGCGGGCATGTCGTCGTCGCCTTCGAGCACCTCGCCCGTCGCGTCGCGCAGCGCGAAGTACACGTTGTCCTTGCGATCGGAGCGCAGCAGCTGCACCGCGCCCGGGCGCACCATCACGCCGCTGGGAGTGAGCCGGATCTCGGCCGCCATGGCGCGCGCGGTGTCGACGAGCTTCTCGTCGTACGGTGCATCGACGGCGCTGCGCACGATGAACTCCATCGCGCTCGTCATCGCGAGCCACACGAAGGCGAGCAAACCAACGAGCCAGCCGAAATACTTGAAGAAGGTCGACATGCTGGACGGCTGCCGCATCACGCCTTGGTGAGGCAGTAACCCAGGCCGCGCACGGTCTGCACGTGGATGCCGGCAGGGTCGAGCTTGCGGCGCAGGCGGTGCACGTACACCTCGATGGCGTTGGCGGTGACGTCCTGGTCCCACCCGCACAGGTGCTCGACGAACTGCTCCTTCGCGATCACGCGGCCGCAGCGCAGGAGCAGCAGCTCGAGCACCGCCAGCTCCCGCGACGACAGGTCGACCACCGCACCATCCACCGTGGCCGTGCGCGCCGCGGTGTCGAATGCGAGCGGGCCGTTGACCAGCAGGTTGCGGTCGTGCCCGTTGCTGCGGCGGATCAACGCGCGAATGCGCGCCTCGAGCTCGGCGAGCGCGAACGGCTTCACGAGGTAGTCGTCCGCCCCCGCATCGAGGCCGGCGACACGGTCGGCGATCGCGTCGGCCGCCGTGATGATGAGCACCGGCGTGGCGAGCGCGCGGTCGCGCATGTGCTTCAGCACGTCCTTGCCCGACATGCGCGGCAGGCCGAGATCGAGGACGACCAGATCGAACGTCTGGGCGCGCAGCGCGGCGTCCGCGGCGGCGCCGTCGCGCACCCAGTCCACCGCATGCGCGACCTGCGCGAGGTGGCTCGCGATCGCCTCGCCCAGCAGCGGATCGTCCTCGGCCAGCAGAATGCGCACGGCATCTCCTCCCGCTGCATGGTAGCGAGCCAGCAGGCGGGGCTCAAGCAATCGCCTAGCGCGGCGGACAGTCGGCGAGCGGCAGGGCGACGGCTTGCAGAATGGCTCCATCCCGGCTGCGCTGCACGAACGCCACGAGCGCAGGGTTGCGTCCGGGCTCCGCCGGCACGGCAAACCGGGCATCGACAGGAAGGGCACCCTGTCCGTCGGCGCGCCCGCCGGCTTGCAAGGCCCGCACGACATGGTCGTGATGCAGCCGCACGCCGCGGTTCTCGCCCGCCTTCACTTCGGATTCGAGGCCGTTGTCGACGTAGGCGAGCACTACCGACGCGTCCGCGGGCAGCGGCACGGTGCCGGCAGCGCGCGCGCTGGCATGCGCGCGAACGCTGGCCGCCTCGCGCGCGACCTCGAGGTCGATGGTGACGGATGCCGGCTGCGCACCGTTGCGCGCCGCCGCGGCGGCATTGCCGTCACGCCAGCGAAATTCGCGTCCCTGGAGAAGCACCTGCGGCGTGTAGACGAATCCGGCATGGTTCACGTCGGCGGCGTGCTGCTGGCGTTCCGTGTACGCCGCTTGGGCGAAGCGGTCCTTCCAGCCCAGCCGGTCCCAATAGTCGACGTGAAAGGCGAGCGCGATGGGACCGTCGCGCTCGTCCTTGAACGTCGCCGAAAACCAGCGGTCTGCGGGAGGACAGCTGTCGCAGCCTTCGGAGGTGAACAACTCGACCACCGGGCGCACCAGCGGACCGCTGTGCGCCTTGCAGGCGGGTGCGGCTGCCATATCGGCCAGGACAGGGCCGGACAGCACCAGCGCTGCGGCGGCGAACCAGGCACGCGTGAGGAAGTCCATGGCGATAGGTCGGCTGGCGTCCGAAAGCCTTACGCAGGCTGCGCCATGCTAGGATCGTTTCGCTGCGCGCCGCGCACGTCTTCCCGGAGTCACCATGGGCATCATGAGCCTCATCTGGATGATCATCGTCGGGTTCGTCGTCGGCGTGCTCGCCCGCTGGTTCTATCCAGGCACCGTCGCACTCGGATTCTGGGCCACGGCGGTCGTGGGCATCGTCGGCTCGCTCATCGGCGGGGTCATCGGCGGCATGCTGTGGAAGTCACGCGATGGCCGGTTCCATCCCGCCGGCTGGATCCTGTCCATCGTCGGTGCGCTGATCGTGCTCTGGGTGTACCTCAACTACTTCGTCAAATAGCGCGGCGCCGGAGCGCGCTGCGCCGCATCAGACGAGATCGCCAGCCGGACCGAGGATCTGCTCGCGCAGCTCGCGATAACGCGGCAGCTGTGGCGGATACACGCAGATGTATTTCACCTGGGCCGCCTGCAGGCACCGCTGCTTGATGATCTCGAGCTTCTGGTCGCGCGGATTGATGACCTGATCGGGCTCCTTCGAGTCGACGATCGCGACGATCGTCATGTCGCGGTCGCACACCACGAACCCGACGTGCTGGTTGGCGATCTTGCGAAAGGCGCGCAGGCGCTCCATGCCCTGCGGACCGATCTTGACCTGCAGTACATCGGCGAGGCGAATGCGCGCGAAGATCTCGTGGCGCGGAAACGCGGCCTTGAGGAGCAGGTAGACGACGCTCTCGGCCTTGGAGAGGAAGCGCGGGCGCAGGAGGTACAGGCCCGGCAGCTCGGCCGAGGACAGCAGGCGGGTCGTCTCGCCTTCGGTCCACTGCGCGACGGTGTTCGGGCCCTCACCGACGCCGCGCGCACCACGCGCCGTGCGGCTGCGCCGGATGAGTCCGCCGATGATGGCCACCAGCAGCAGGGCGATCGCGAGCGCGAACACGACGCCGGACGTCATTCTCCACCTGTCCCCGGCTCATGCCCCACATGCGGCGCGCGCGATGACCTCGGCATAAGCGTTGTTGTTATGCGGCCGGGCTGGCCACGTCTTAGTCTAATGCATTTCGCGCGGTGCGTAGGGTGGTGCCTGCGAAGCCTGGCATCGTGCCATTTCCTCATTCTTGCGCGGCGACTCCCACTGTAGGACGGGCACTGTCACGAAGATTAGCGCCCGACTGCTGACGGCCATAACGGCACCGACGGCACACTCGGGGCCATGAACTCGCAGCCTCGCACGACGTTTTCCCGGTCGCTCCTTCGCCCCGCCCTGCTCGCCGCCCTTTGCCTGGGCGGCGGCATGTCGCTGCTTGCGTTCGCGGACGGTCCCACGCAACCGGATCCTCCGGTGCCGCTGGAGCGCGCCAACCGCGTCATGGCCGTCAGCGCCGAGCGCGACCTCGATTGCCACTGTGCCGTGCTGCGCGCCCGGGACATCGAGAGCCGGGTCGAGGGCCACATCGAGCGGTGGGAAGCACTGTCCCGCGCCGCGCAGTCGCGCAGCACCGCGTCGGGCCACGCTCGCCGGGTGCACATGACGAGCCTCGTGGAGGGAATCGTCGGCTTTCCGGTGCGCCAGTTTCGCCTTGCCGCCGATGAAGACGATGGCGCGGGCAGCGACTGACGCGTAACGCCGTCCAGACGAAAAAAGCCCGGCCGAAGCCGGGCTTTTTTGTGGGCTCGGGGACGACAACCGAGTTACATGTCCATGTCGCCCATGCCGCCCATGCCGCCGCCGCCCATGCCACCGCCCATGCCCTTGTCTTCCTTGGGCAGCTCGGCAACCATGGCATCGGTCGTGAGCATGAGGCTCGCCACCGAAGCAGCGTTCTGCAGCGCGAACCGCGCCACCTTGGTCGGGTCGAGCACGCCCATCTCGACCAGGTCGCCGTACTGGCCGCTGGCGGCGTTGAAGCCGAAGTTGCCCTTGCCTTCGTTGACCTTGTTGAGCACGACGGAGGCTTCCTCGCCGGCGTTGGTCACGATCTGGCGCAGCGGCTCCTCGATCGCACGCAGCACGATCTTGATGCCCGCTTCCTGATCGGGATTGTCGCCCTTGAGGCCCTTCAGGTTATTGCGTGCGCGCACGTACGCGACGCCGCCGCCCGGGACGATGCCTTCCTCGACGGCCGCACGCGTGGCATGCAGCGCGTCTTCGACGCGGGCCTTCTTCTCCTTCATCTCGACTTCGGTGGCCGCGCCGACCTTGATCACCGCCACACCGCCGGCGAGCTTGGCCACGCGCTCCTGCAGCTTTTCCTTGTCGTAGTCGGAGGTGGCTTCCTCGACCTGCTTGCGGATGTTCTTGACGCGCGCCTCGATCGCGGCCTTTTCACCGGCGCCGTCGATGATCGTCGTGTCTTCCTTCGCCGCCTCGACGCGCTTGGCGCGGCCGAGATCCTTCAGCGTGGCGTTCTCGAGCTTGAGCCCGAGCTCCTCGGCGATGACCGTGCCGCCCGTGAGGATCGCGATGTCTTCGAGCATCGCCTTGCGACGATCGCCAAAGCCCGGCGCCTTCACCGCGACGGTCTTCAGGATGCCGCGGATGTTGTTGACCACGAGCGTCGCCAGGGCTTCGCCGTCGACGTCCTCGGCCACGATCACCAGCGGACGGCCGGCCTTCGCGACCTGCTCGAGCAGCGGCAGGAGATCACGGATGTTCGAGATCTTCTTGTCGTGCAGGAGGATGTACGGGTCCTCGAGGACGGCGACCTGCTTGTCGGGATTGTTGATGAAGTACGGGGAGATGTAGCCGCGGTCGAACTGCATGCCTTCGACGAGCTCGAGCTCGTTCTCCAGGCCTTTGCCGTCCTCGACCGTGATGACGCCTTCCTTGCCGACCTTGTCCATCGCTTCGGCGATCGTCGTGCCGATCGACTCGTCCGCGTTCGCGGAGATGGCGCCGACCTGGGCGATTTCCTTGCTGGTCGTGGTGGGCTTGCTGATCTTCTTCAGCTCTTCGACGACGGCGATGACCGCCTTGTCGATGCCGCGCTTCAGGTCCATCGGGTTCATGCCGGCGGCCACGAACTTCATGCCTTCGGCCACGATCGACTGCGCGAGCACGGTGGCGGTGGTGGTGCCGTCACCCGCGACATCGGAGGTCTTGGACGCGACTTCCTTGACCATCTGCGCGCCCATGTTCTCGAACCTGTCCTTGAGCTCGATTTCCTTCGCGACGGACACGCCATCCTTGGTGATGGTCGGGGCACCGAAGCTGCGCTCCAGCACGACGTTGCGGCCCTTGGGGCCGAGCGTCACCTTGACGGCGTTGGACAGAATGTTCACGCCGTTGACCATCTTGTTGCGGACGTTCTCGCCGAAGCGAACGTCTTTGGCTGCCATGATTGATTTCTCCTGAAACGGTTCTGCGAGGCTTACGCGGACTTGGAGACGACGCCGATGACGTCGTCTTCGCGCATGTGGAGGTAGTCGGCGCCGTCCATCTTGAATTCCTGGCCGGAATATTTGCCGAAGAGGATCGTGTCGCCGACCTTCACGCCCATCGCGAGGAGCTTGCCGGAATCGTCGGTCTTGCCCGGACCGGCGGCGATCACCTCGCCTTGCGAGGGCTTCTCGGCTGCGGTGTCGGGGATGACGATGCCGCCCGCCGACTTCCGTTCTTCCTCGAGCCGCTTGACGATGATGCGATCGTGCAGGGGACGAAGCTTCATGTGAGTACTCACTCCTAAAAGGGGTCTTTGAACACGGGAATTTCGCTCACCGTCTGGCGCGGGTCGCCCCGTGGACAAGTCCCCGGGCCCCGACGGTTAGCACTCAACCGATGCGAGTGCTAATAATACGGGGGTCGTTGAACAAATTCAAGAGCAACGAGACCAAGAGGCGCCTACAGCGCCACGCGCCCCTCTGGCATCCGGTGTGCTCAAGCATGCCGTCGGCGCGCAGGCAAGCGATGTTGCGCACCACAATTTGTAACGTTTGACGCTTGCCTCGCGCAGGCAGGTCTCGTACCCTATGACGCAGGCATAAAAGGTCCCAACGATGCTAGCCGCCGCACACGCCGGACACCTTCCCAGCCTGCGCACCATGATTCGCGCGGGCGCCGCCGAGGGCAGCTTCGATCGCGAGCTCGCTGACGATACTGCCGAAGTCACGCTGTTCTTCGCCAACCTTCGGCAGGCGCTGGTCACGGGGTATTTCGTCGAGCAGGACGTTCACGGCAACGGGGTGCCGCGCGCCGCCCCCGGCTACGTGTACTGGCCCGGCGAACGCCGGTCCGAAGATCGCCCGGTGGGTTTCGGGCTGTTCAAGGCCTTCGCCGAGTTCGGCTACGAGCTGTGGCTGACCGGCGTCGACGCGGCCTGGCGCGGGAACGGCCACGGCCGGTCCATGCTCGCGGCGCTTCTGGCCACCCCGGCTGGCCGTCTCGCATGGACCGTCCGGGTGCAGCGGCTGGGCGTCTCCACGCCCGTGATGACGCGCCTGCTCAGCGAGCAGGGCTACGACGTCGCCCGCGAGAGCAAGACGCAGGCTTGGTTCCTGCGGCACGATGCGCCGCCGGCCCTCGTCGAGCGCATGCGCGGCGCGCGTCTCGTCACGCGCGCCACCGCCGACTGATCGCGTCGAAGACCGCGCTTGCCGTCACCGGCTAGCGGGCGGCCGCCACCGGCGTGCGCGGCTCGTTGCTGCCGCCGAGCGCCTTGACGAGATTCACCGCGGCAACGAGCTGCCGGCCCGTGAGCTCGAGCGCCGTGCGCTCGGCGCTGAACGCGACCGCCTGGACGGTGACGACGTTGAGGAACGCCACGAGTCCCGCGCGATATTGATTCGTGGTGAGCGTGACCGATTCACGCGCCGCGCGCAGCGCTTCGGCCTGCACCCGCGCCTCTTCGTCCAGCACGCGCAGCAGCGCGAGGTTGTCCTCGACGTCGCGGAATGCGTCGAGCACCGTCTGGCGATAGTCGGCGACCGTGGCGTCGTAGGCGGCAATCGCTTGTTCCCGCTGCGATTCGCGCAAGCCGGCGTCGAACAGTGGACCGGCGAATGCGGCGCCGAGCGACCACACGCGATTGGGCAGCGAGAACCAGTTCGCCAGGCCGGAGCCCAGGAATCCGCCTGATGCGCTCAGCGTGAGCGTTGGAAAGATGGCAGCAGTTGCAGCGCCGACCTGTGCGTTGGCCGCAGCGACGCGGCGCTCGGCCGCCGCGATGTCGGGGCGCCGCTCGAGCAGCTCGGAAGGCACGCCGGCCGGAATCGCCGGCACGCCGGGCACCCCATCTGCTGGCGCGATGGTCACGTCCGCCGGCGGGCGGCCCGTCAACGCAGCGATCGCGTGCTCGAGCTGTGCGCGCGTCGCCTGGATGTCGACGAGCGACGCACGTGCGCTCAACAGCTGTGCCTCTCCCTGCACCACGTCCACCCGCGCCGCGACGCCGGCGTTGTAGCGGTTCTGCGTGAGCACGAGCGAGCGCTCGTATGCCGCGACCGTCTCTTCGAGCACGCGTCGTGCAGCATCGGCGACGCGCAGCTGCAGGTAGTCGATGGCGAGCTCCGCCTGCAGCGACAGGCGCGTGTTCTCGACGTCGGCCGCCGATGCTTGCGCAGTGTCCTGCGCCGCTTCGACGAGCCGGCGGATGCGGCCCCACAAGTCGAGCTCCCATTGCGCATCGAGTGACGCCGAGTAGGCTGCGGCCGATCCACCGCCGCCCCCACCGCTCGTCCCGCCGCCGCGGCGCGCGCGCGTGGCGTCGACGCTGCCGCCCAGCGTCGGGAACAGTCCGGCGCGCGCGACGCCGACCGCCGCGCGCGCCGCGCGGTAGTTCGCTTCCGCCGAGCGCAGCGTCTGGTTCGCCGCAACGACCTGGGCTTCGAGGTCGTTCAGCACCGGATCCGAGAACGACTCCCACCAGGCGCCACGCGGCGCCGCGTCGGCAGGCGCGGCATCCTTGTGCGGCGGCAGCTCTTTCCATGCCGGAGGAGCCGCTGCATCGGGGCGCGCGTAGTTCGGCCCCATCGTGCATGCACACACGAGCAGCGCGGTGAGCGCCACAACGCAACCGCGCAGGCCGGGTTGCGTGAGCGTGGTGGCGCTCATGCCGTCGCCTCCGCCTGCCCGCGCAGGCCCGCACGCCGGCGCGAACGCCGCAGCGCCCAGAGGCGGAAGCGGTCGAGATAGAGGTACACGACCGGCGTGGTGTAGAGCGTGAGGAGCTGGCTGACCGCCAGGCCGCCGACGATCGAGATGCCGAGCGGCTGGCGCAATTCGGAGCCATCGCCGCCGCCGAGCGCCAGCGGCAGCGCACCGAGCAGGGCGGCCAGCGTCGTCATCATGATCGGACGAAAGCGCAGCGCGCACGCGCGCTCGATCGCCTCCTTCGGCGTCACGTTCTCGTGGCGCTCCACGTCGAGCGCGAAGTCGATCATCATGATCGCGTTCTTCTTCACGATGCCGATGAGCAGGATCACCCCGATCAGCGCGATGAGGCTGAACTCGGTCTTGAACAGCAACAGCGCAAGCAGCGCGCCCACACCCGCGGACGGCAGCGTGGACAGGATGGTGAGCGGATGCACGTAGCTCTCGTACAGAACGCCGAGCACGATGTAGATGGTGAGCAGCGCTGCGAGAATGACGATCGGCTGGCTCTGCACCGACTGCTGGAAGGCGCGGGCGGACCCTGCGAACGTGCCATGCACGTCGCCCGGCACGCCGATGCGCGACATCGCCTGGTCGATGGCCGCCGTGGCCTGCGACAGCGACACGTTCTCCGGCAGGTTGAACGAGATGGTCGACGCGGCGAACTGACCCTGGTGATTGACCGCGAGCGGCGTGTTCGTATAGCCGTAGCGACTGAACGCGGACAGCGGCACTTGCGAGGGCAGCGCGCTCGTCGCCCCGCTCGAATTGGTCACCGAGATGATCGACGTCACGCCCGATGCTGCCGAGCCGTTTGCGCTCGTGCTCGTCCCGCCGCTCGATGTGGTCGACGCCGTCCCAACGCCCGCGCTGCCGCTGCCGCCTGCCGTACCGCCCGATGCACCTGACGAAGCGCTGCCGCTGGCGCCAGCAGCCCCGGGCGCGGCCGCGCCCGGCGACGATCCGGTGGAGCTCGCAGGCACGCTGATGTACACGTCGCTCAACGCCGCGGGGCTTTGCCAGTATTCGGGCGCGGCCTCCATCACCACGCGATACTGGTTGAGCGGGTTGTAGATCGTCGACACCTGCCGTTGCCCGAATGCATCGTTGAGCGTCGTGTCGATCATGCGCGGCGTCACGCCCAGGCGCGCCGCGGCGTCGCGGTCGATGACGAGCGTCGTCTGCAAGCCCTTGTCCTGCTGGTCGGTGTTGACGTCGACCAACTCGGGCAATTCGGACAGCGCCTGGCGGATCTTCGGCTCCCAGGCCCGGAGCTCGTTCAGGTCGTCGGCCTGCAGCGTGTACTGATATTGGGCGTTGGCTTGCCGGCCGCCGATGCGGATGTCCTGCACCGTCACCAGGAACAGGCTCGCACCCGGCTCGTGGGCAAGGCGCGCGCGCAGGCGCCCGATCACCTGGTCTGCCGTGAGCTTGCGCTCGTTGCGTGGCTTCAGCCCGACGAACATCGATCCGGAATTGCGCTGGCCGCCGCCGGTGAACGCGACCACGCTGTCCACTTCCGGCTCGCTCCGCACGATCTCCACGAAGCTCGCGAGCTTCTGCTGCATCGCCTGGAAGGAAATGCCCTGGTCCGCCTGGATGAAGCCGATGAGGCGGCCCGTGTCCTGCTGCGGGAAGAAACCCTTCGGAATGGCGACGTACAGATAGACGTTCAGCGCGACGGTTGCCGCGAGCACGAGCATGACGATCGGCCCGTGACGCAGCGCGACGCCGAGCGAGCGCTGATAACCCCGCGCCAGGGCGGTGAAGCCACGCTCGGACCAGCGATAGAAGCGTCCGCGGCGCTCGGGCGCGATCGGGCGCAACAGCCGGGCGCACATCATCGGGGTGGTCGTCAGCGACACGACGAGCGACACGAGGATGGCAGCCGAGAGCGTCACGGCGAACTCGCGGAACAGCCGCCCCACGATGCCGCCGAGCAGCAGGATCGGGATGAAGACCGCGATGAGCGACAGGCTCATGGAGAGCACGGTGAACCCGACTTCGCGCGCGCCCTTGCGCGCGGCGCTGAGCGGTGAATCGCCCTGCTCGATGTGGCGGGAGGCGTTCTCCAGCACCACGATCGCATCGTCGACCACGAAGCCTGTTGCAACGGTCAACGCCATCAGCGACAGGTTGTCGAGCGAGAAGCCGGCCAGGTACATCACGCCGAAGGTGCCGATGAGCGACACGGGCACCGCCACGCTGGGGATCAGCGCTGCCCGCACATTGCGCAGGAAGGCGAACACGATCACGATCACGAGGCCGAACGCGATGATGAGCGCGCGCTCCACTTCGCGCAGCGACGCGCGGATCGTGGGCGTGCGATCCTGCACGACCTTCATGTCGATCGCGTCGGGAATCGACGCCCGCAGCTGCGGCAGCAGCGCGCGCACGCGATCCACGGTCTCGATGATGTTGGCACCCGGCTGCCGGTTGAGGATCAGCAGCACGGCGGGCTTGCCATCCGCGGAGCCGGCATTGCGGATGTCCTGCACCGAGTCGACGACTTCGCCGAGATCCGACAACCGGACGGGCGCGCCATTGCGCCACGCGACGATGATGGGCGCGTACTCGGCCGCCTTGAACGCCTGGTCGTTGGCGCCGATCTGCCAGCGCCGCGCACCCTCCTCGACCGCGCCTTTCGGGCGATTCGCGTTGGTGCTGGTGATCGCGGTGCGCACGTCCTCGAAGCCGATGCCGTACTTGTTGAGCACGGCGGGATTGAGCTCGACGCGCACCGCGGGCAACGCGCTGCCGGCAACCGTGACCTGGCCGATCCCCGTCACCTGCGAGAGCTTCTGCGCGACGATGGTCGACGCGGCGTCGTACATCTGCGCGCGCGTCAGCGTGTCGGACGTCAGCGCGATCAGCATGATCGGCGCATCGGCCGGGTTGACCTTGCGATAGGTCGGGTTGCTCGGCAGGCCGGTCGGCAGCGTGTTGCGCGCCGCGTTGATCGCGGCCTGCACGTCGCGCGCCGCGCCATCGATGTCGCGGTCCAGCTCGAACTGCAGCGTGATGCGCGTGGACCCCAGCGAGCTCGACGACGTCATCTCGGTGACGCCGGCGATGCGGCCGAGCGCGCGCTCGAGCGGCGTCGCGACCGTGGCGGCCATGGTGTCCGGGCTCGCACCCGGCAGCGATGCCTGCACCGAGATGGTGGGGTAGTCCACCTGCGGAAGCGGCGATACGGGCAGCTGGAAGAACGCGACGATGCCCGCGAGCGCAACGCCAATGGTCAGCAGCGTCGTAGCGACCGGCCGATCGATGAACAGTCCCGACAGGTTCACGGGCGCGCCTCCGGCGGCAGCGCCGCGCCCGCCGCACCGGCCGGTGGCGTCGCCGCCGGGCGCGTGTCGGCGTCGCTGAAGCGGGCCTGGGCGCGCCGGCGCACGCGCGCGCCCAGCCGGTCGAAATACAGGTAGATCACGGGCGTGGTGAACAACGTCAGCACCTGGCTCACGAGCAGCCCGCCGACCATCGTGATGCCGAGCGGATGGCGCAGCTCCGACCCGACGCCCGTGCCCAGCATCAGGGGCAGCGCACCGAGCAGCGCTGCCATGGTCGTCATGAGGATCGGCCGGAAGCGCAGCAGCGCCGCCTGGCGAATCGCCTCGACCGCCGGCTTGCCTTCCTCGCGCTCGGCGTCGAGCGCGAAGTCGATCATCATGATCGCGTTCTTCTTGACGATGCCGATCAGCAGGATGATGCCGATGATCGCGATGATGCCGAGGTCGTTGCCCGAGATGAGCAGCGCGAGCAGCGCGCCGATGCCGGCGGAGGGCAGCGTCGACAGGATCGTGACGGGATGCACATAGCTTTCGTAGAGGACGCCGAGCACGATGTACATCGTCACGATGGCCGCGAGGATCAGCAGCAGGGTGTTGGACAAGGACGCCTCGAACGCCTGGGTCGCGCCCTGGAAGTTCGTGGCGATCGCCGCGGGCACGCCGAGCT
>DATILY010000034.1:0-10327 GCA_035475895.1 Casimicrobiaceae bacterium
ATCGGCGAGCGCGTGGTCAACCGGCTCGAGCCCAAGGATCGGGACATCGCGATGGTGTTCCAGAACTACGCGCTGTATCCGCACATGACCGTGTTCGACAACATGGCGTACGGATTGCGCATCCGCGGCCTGACCAAGGCCGACATCGGCGAGCGGGTGGACCGCGCGGCGGGCATCCTCGAGCTCAAGCCGCTGCTGGCCCGCACGCCGCGGCAGCTCTCGGGCGGCCAGCGCCAGCGCGTCGCGATGGGCCGGGCGATCGTGCGCGAGCCGGCGGTGTTCCTGTTCGACGAGCCGCTGTCCAATCTCGACGCCAAGCTCCGCGTGCAGATGCGCTTCGAGATCCAGAAGCTGCATCGGCGCCTGCGCACCACGAGCCTCTACGTCACGCACGACCAGGTGGAGGCCATGACGCTGGCCGATCGCATGATCGTGATGAACGGCGGGCGCGCCGAGCAGATCGGCACGCCCATGCAGGTGTACGAGGATCCGCAGACCACGTTCGTGGCCGGGTTCATCGGGTCACCCGCCATGAATTTCGTGCCCGGCAAAAGCGACGGCAACGGCGGCATCACGCTCGATCATGGCGGCGGCGTCACTACCAACGGCGTGGGTACGGCCGCCGGACAGCCCGTGACGGTCGGCATTCGGCCGGAGCACGCGCGTCCTTCTGCCCCCGACCAGGCGGATGTCGCCGGCACCGTGGAAATGGTCGAGCAGCTCGGGGCCGATGCGCTCGTGCACGTGGGCTACGGCGGCGCGCTGCTGATCGTGCGCGTGCCCCACGGGCAGCAGCCACAGGTGGGCGAGCGCTTCGGCGTCAAGGTCGATCCGGCGCGGGTCTTCGTCTTCGACGCGCAAAGCGGCCAGCGCCTGCGCGCGTAGAATTCCGGCCCATGTGCGGGCTTCCGGCATGGCCTTATCCGCGGCTTGCGGCGCATCGCGGCGCGGGCAAGCGCGCGCCCGAGAACACGCTCGCGGCGTTTCGCTACGGCTTCGAGCGCGGCTACCGCATGATCGAGTGCGACGCCAAGCTGTCCGCCGACGGCGTCGTTTTCCTGCTGCACGATGCGACGCTCGAGCGCACCACCAGCGGCCGCGGCCGCGGGGATGCGCTCGACTGGCGTGCGCTTTCACAGCTCGACGCGGGCAGCTGGCACTCGCCTGCCTACGCTGGCGAGCCCCTACCCACCCTCGCGGCGGTCGCCGCCTGGTGCCGTGCCAACGGGGTGATGTTGAACATCGAGATCAAGCCCACGCCAGGCCGCGAACCTGAAACCGGCGCCGCCGTCGCGCTCGATGCCAAAATGCTGTGGGCGGGCGCCGACGTGCAGCCGCTGCTCTCCTCGTTCTCCGCCGACGCGCTCGACGCAGCGCGCATCGCCGTCCCCGACCTGCCGCGGGCGTTCCTGGCGGAGCGCCTGCCCGACGACTGGCGTGAGCTGCCCATGCGGCTCGGGTGCATCGCGCTCGACCTCAAGCACACGGCGCTCAGCGAACCGCTGGTGCAGGAGGTGCGCGGCGCAGGGCTGCGCCTGGCCACGTGGACGGCCAACGATCCCGCGCGCGTGACGGCGCTGCTGGGATGGGGGGTCGACACCATCATCACCGACGAGGTCGACGGCATCGAGCCGGATCGGGGCGCCGCGCGCTAGCCGCGCCGCGCCTTCCTTGCCAAGGCGCCCCCGTCGCGCCCACACTGAGCCATGTCTACAGCCAGCTCCGAGGAATCGGCCCCGCCGCCGGTCGGTCCGGCCAAGTCCAGCCTCAACTTCCCGGTCATCGGCATGGGGGCGTCGGCGGGCGGGCTGAAGGCCCTGCTCACCTTCTTCGAGCACATGCCGTCGGGCGGTGGCATGGCCTACGTGGTCGTGATCCACCTGTCGCCCGAGCACGCGTCGAGCATCGACGAAGTGCTCCGCTCGGCCACCCGCATGCCGGTGGTCCAGGTGCGGGAGTCGGTCCGCATCGAGCACGACCACGTCTACGTCATTCCGCCGAACAAGCACCTCGTGATGCGCGACGGCGTGCTGGAGCTCGAGGCGTTCAAGCGCCACCACGGCGCAGCCACGTCGATCGATTCGTTCTTCCGTACGCTGGCCTCGGCCCACAACGAGCACGCGATCGCCATCGTGCTGTCGGGCACCGGCTCCGATGGCTCCGTTGGTCTCAAGAACATCAAGGAGCACGGCGGCGTCACGATGGTGCAGGCGCCGGCGGATGCGGAGTACGACTCCATGCCGCGCAATGCGCTGGCAACCGGGGTAGTCGATTTCGTGCTGCCGGTGGCGCAGATGCCCGAGCGGGTGCTGCAGCTGTGGCAGAACATGCAGCACATCCGGCTGCCGGGCGCCAACGATGCCGATGCGCAGGCACCGGTTCCACCGACGGTCTACGAGCCGCCGCTGCGCGAGATCCTGGGCACCTTGCGCCAACGCACCGGCCACGATTTCAACCAGTACAAGCGGGGAACCGTCCTCCGGCGCGTCGAGCGGCGGCTGCAGGTCACGCAGCTGGCCGATCTCGCGACCTACGCGGCCTATCTGCGCGACCATCCGGCCGAGACGCGTGCGCTGCTCAAGGACATGCTGATCAGCGTCACCAACTTCTTCCGCGACCGCGAGGCGTACGAAGCCCTCGAGCGCGTCGTGCTGCCCGACCTCTTTGCCAACAAGCGCGAAGAGGACGAGGTGCGCGTCTGGGTGCCCGGTTGCGCGACCGGTGAAGAAGCGTATTCGGTGGCCATCATGCTCACCGAAATCGCCGAGGAGCGTGCAGGAGCGCCGCGCATCCAGGTGTTCGCCACCGACATCGACGAGGATGCCATCGCGGTCGCGCGGGCGGCGCTATATCCCGATGCGATCGCCACCGACGTTGCCGACGCACGCCTGCGCCGCTTCTTCGTCCGCGAGTCCGGCGGGTATCGGGTGCAAAAGCCCATCCGCGAGCGCGTGATGTTCGCCACGCACGACGTGCTGCGTGATGCGCCGTTCTCGCGGCTGGACCTCGTGAGCTGCCGCAACCTGCTGATCTACCTCAAGCGCGAAGTGCAGTCGCGCGTGCTGGCGACCTTTCATTTCGCGCTGCGGCCGGCCGGCTACCTGTTCCTGGGCTCGTCGGAATCCGTGGACGAGGGCACGGGTGCGTTCATCCCGATCGACAAGCTGCATCGGATCTACCGGCCGCAGCCGCAGCCGGGTCGCGTGCAGCCGATGCTGTACACGCCACCGCCCACCGTGTCGATGCGCTCCGGCAATCCGGGTGGCCTGCAGGCGCAGGCAGCCGTGGCCACTACGCACCGCGTCTCGGGTCTGGGCGACCTGCACCTGAACCTGCTGGAGCATTACGCACCGCCCAGCGTCGTGGTGAACGACCTCTACCAGATCGTGCACCTGTCCGACAAGGCGGGACGCTTCCTCAAGTTCAGCGCGGGCGAGCCGTCGCTCAACCTGACCAAGGTGGTGCAGCCGGAGCTGCGTGCAGAGCTGCGCGCCGGGCTGTTCCAGGCCTCGCAGACGGGCGAGCGCGTGGTGCTCGATGCCGTGTACGTGCGCGACGAGCAGCCGGTCCGCACGACGTTGACGATCCATCCGGTGCCCGACGAGGCGACCGGCCGCCTGTATCTGCTCGTCGTATTCGACGAGCGTCCGGGCCAGCTGGCGGACCTGAAGACCGCCGCGATCGAGGGCGTGTCGATCCCCGAGCAGCTGGAGACCGAGCTCGCGCGCACGCGCGACCAGCTGCGCAACACGATCGAGCAATACGAGACGCAGAACGAGGAGCTGAAGGCCAGCAACGAGGAGCTGCAGGCGATCAACGAGGAGCTGCGGTCGGCCACGGAGGAGCTCGAGACGAGCAAGGAGGAGCTCCAGTCGATGAACGAGGAGCTCTCCACCGTCAACCAGGAGCTCAAGAGCAAGATCGACGAAGCGACGATCGTCAACAACGACCTGCAGAACTTCATCACGTCCACCGAGATCGGCGTCATGTTCATCGACCGCCGCCTGCGGCTGATGCGCTTCACCCCGCCGGTGCGCGAGATCTTCAACGTGCTCGACTCCGACCTCGGCCGCTCGGTCCTCGACATCACGCACCGCCTCGAATACCCCGACCTCGAGTCGGACATGACGACGCTGCTGACGAAGCTGCATGTCGTGGAGCGCGAGGTGAGGAGCCAGGGCGACCGCTGGTACTTCGTGCGGATGCTCCCGTATCGCACCACCGAGGAACGGATCGAGGGCGCGGTCGTCACGTTCGTCGACGTCACCTCGCGCCGCGTCGCCGAAGAGCAGCTGCGGCGCAGCGAAGAGTGGATGCGCTTCGTCGTCGACAGCGTGCGTGACTACGCCATCCTCACGCTCGACCCTGAAGGACGCATCAACAGCTGGAACAAGGGTGCCGAGCGCATCTTCGGCTACGAGTCAGCCGAGATCATGGATCGTGCCAGCGACGTGCTGTTCACGCCCGAGGACCGCGCGATCGGCGCGCCGCAGGAAGAGCAGCGCCGCGCGCGGGAGGACGGTCGCGCCGCCGACGAGCGCTGGCACCTCCGCAAGGACGGCACGCGGTTCTATTGCAGCGGCGTGATGGTGCCGCTGCGCGACGGCAAGTTCTACGGCTACGTGAAAGTCGCGCGCGACCTCACCGAGCAGCAGGAGTCGCTCGGCGAGCGCGAGCGGCTGCTCGCGCAGGAGCGCGCAGGAAGGGTGGAAGTCGAGGATCTCAACCGGCAGAAGGATCAGTTCCTGGCCATGCTGTCGCACGAGCTGCGCAATCCGCTGAACCTCATCCTGATGCAGGCACAGCTTCTCCTGCGCACCGACCCGTTCACCGATGCGAAGAGCCGGCACACGGCAGAGGTGATCTACCAGACGGCCGCCACGCAATCGCGCCTGGTCGACGACCTGCTCGACGTGTCGCGCGTGATGACCGGCAAGCTCGCGATCCAGCAGCACCTGGTGCCGCTGCCCTTCATCGTCGGCGATTCGATCGGGGCGGTCGCGCGCGACGCCGAGCAGAAGGGCGTGCAGATCGACGTCGATCTCACGCCCGAGCCGCTCATCGTGCAGGCCGATCCCGTGCGCGTGCGCCAGATCGCGTGGAACCTGCTCAGCAACGCCATCAAGTTCACGCCGGCGGGCGGCAAGGTGCAGATCTCGCTCAAGCGCGACGGCAACGAGGCGCGCCTCGACGTGGCCGACACGGGCGTGGGCATCGCGCCCGAGGCGCTGCCGCACATCTTCGAGCTGTTCGGGCAGCCCGATCAGAACCTCACCCGGGCCCAGGGCGGCATGGGCATCGGCCTGGCACTCGTGCGTCAGCTCGTCGACCTGCACGGCGGGCGCATCGACGTGCAATCCGAAGGCCGGGAACGTGGCTCGCGTTTCATCGTGTGGCTGCCGCTCTACATGCCGCCTGGGCTGGAACCCCGTACACCCGGTGCCGCTTCCGCACCGCCGGGACCGGCGGCCCTGCCGGCGGCTGCGGCCAAATTGCCCGGAGCACCGTTACGCGGCCTGCGCATCCTGGTGGTGGACGACGGGCCGGATGCGGTGCAGGCCCTGCACGAGCTGCTCGAGATGGAAGGCGCCGAGGTCGAAGTCGCGCTGACCGGCGAGGCCGCGCTCGCGCATGCCCGCAAGAAGCCGTTCGACGTCGTGATCTCCGACATCGCCATGCCCGGCATGGACGGCATGGCGCTCATGCGCAAGCTGCGCGCCATGCCCGATCACCGCAAGGTCGCGGCGATCGCCTGCTCTGGATTCAACCGGCCGCAGGACGTGCAGCGCGCGCTCGAGGCGGGCTTCGACGCCCATTTGAGCAAGCCCATCGGCGTGCGCGAGCTGGTCGACACCATCCAGGGCCTGATCAAGCGCGACGCGACCTGATCCCGGGTTAGGCCACGGCCACGCTCGGCCGGCGCAGCTCGCGCTCGTCGATGGGCAGATTGAGCAGGCCCGCGACGACGCCCAGGGCAATCGAGATGTACCAGACGATGTCGTAGCTGCCGGTGGTGTCATAGAGGCGGCCGCCGAGCCACGCGCCGAGGAAGCTGCCGATCTGGTGCGAGAAGAACGTGAACCCGGACAGCATGGCGAGGTAGCGCACGCCGAACACCTGCGCGACGATGCCGTTGGTGAGCGGGACCGTGGACAGCCACAGCACACCGAGGGTGATGGCGAAGGCGTAGACGCTCCACGTGGTGATCGGCATGAACACGAACAGGGCGATCACCACCGCGCGGGCGAAATAGATGAACGACAGCAGGTTCTTCTTGGGGAGGCGCGACCCGAGCAGGCCGGCCGTGTAGGTGCCGACGATGTTGAACAGGCCCACCAGCGCGAGCGCCGTCACGGCGACGTGCGGCGCGAATCCCTTGTCGGCCAGATAGGCCGGCAGGTGCACCGCCACGAACACGACCTGGAAGCCGCAGACGAAGAATCCGATGGTCAGCAGCACGTAGCCGCGATGGCTGAGCGCCTCGGACATCGCCTGCCGCGCCGATTGCTGGATCGCGTGCACGATTCGCGCACGCTTTTCGACGACGGCAACGGACAGCGGCAGCATCAACAACCCGATGCCCGACAATCCCAGCAGCGCGCCGTACCAGCCGACGTGCGTGAGGAGGGCTTCGGTGATCGGCAGCATCGCGAACTGGCCGAACGAGCCGGCCGCCGCGCCGATGCCGAGCGCCATGCTGCGCTTCTCCGGCGCAAAGGCGCGCCCCAGCACCCCGAGCACGACGCTGAACGTGACGCCCGAGAGCCCGACGCCGACGAGCACGCCGCTCGACAGGATGAACTGCCACGGCGCGCCCGGATGCGACATGAGCGCAAGGCCCAGCACGTAGAGCACTGCACCGCCCACCACGACGCGCGCCGAGCCGTACTTGTCGGCGAGCATGCCGGCGAACGGCTGGGTCGCGCCCCAGATCAGGTTCTGCACCGCCAGCGCGAGTGCGAATGTCTCCCGGCCCCAATGCAGGTCGGCGGTCATGGGCTGCAGGAACAGCCCGAAGCCGCTGCGGATCCCCATGCCGAGCGTGAGGATCAGCCCGCCGCAGACCAGGACCACCGTGGGCGTGCGCCAGTCGGTGCGCGCGGCGTCGTTCATGGTCTGCTCTCCGTTTCGGTTGCGCGCTGCGGGTGCAGCGCTTCGAGCTCGCCGAGCGTGTCGATCAGCAGCGCGAGCTTGTCGGGGCCGAGCCGCCGGCGCACCGCCGTTTGCGCGCGCCGCCAGTGTGGTGTCGCGTCGTGCAGCGCGCGCTCGCCTTCCGCCGTGAGCGCGACTTCGCGCGTGCGCGCATCGTGACCACGCACCGCGGCAACATAGCCGCGCGCGATCAGCGGATCGAGGTTGCGCGACAACGCGGTGCGGTCGAGCAGCGTCGCCGCAGCGAGCGCACAGATGCGTTGCGGGCCTTCGCGGGCCAGCGTGCGCAGGAGGGAAAACTGCGTCACCCGCAAGCCCGCGGGCGCCATCGCGTCGTCGTAGAGCTGCGTCAGGGCGCGCGTCGCCCGGCGCAGGCGGCCGCACGCGCAGGAAACGGCGAGGTCGGCGGCATCGGTGGGGCTGGTGGTCATGGCGATAGGAGCATATGCACCTAACAGGTTAAGGGTAGTGGCGCCGCGGCGCAAGAGTGTAGTGGCGCCGCGGCGCAACGGTCTGAGCAGCGGCATCACCGCGGTCCGGCTCGGCCCGCGCCCATGACGACCGAACAAGACAAGCGCGGACGCCATGTCGGCCAATGTCCTACATACGAAGCGTGGGGCCTGGTGCAACAATGCTCACGTGATCGCTCCGGCGCCTCCGGCACGGGCGACGCTCTACTGCGGTCCGACGCTCTGCTTGCAGCGGTTTTCGACCTTCCGACGCTGCCGTTCTCCTGGAACGGCGCCAGGACCGCGCGCTGACCCGGCGGGTCGGCGCTTTGCCCATGTGCAGACTCGAAAGTGCGCGACGCTCGATCCGCCCGTGAAGTCGTTGTCCACTTGACATGGCCGTCACCCCTCACCTTCGTCCCGTCTCGATGAACCCGGCGTCCGACCGCGCGCCGATCGACCGGAACGCGACCTCGGCGGCCGACGAGCGATACCGCGCGCTGGTCGAAGGCATCACCGATTACGCGATCCTGATGCTCGACCGCAACGGCATCGTGGGGTCGTGGAATGCGGGTGGGCAACGCATCCTGGGCTACGCGCCCGACGAGATCATCGGCCGGTCGTTCACCACGTTCTACCCGCAGGACGCGCTCGACGCCGGCTGGCCCGCGCACGAGCTCGACGTCGCCTCCAAGGTCGGCCGCTTCGAGGACGAAGGGTGGCGCATCCGCAAGGACGGCTCCCGCTTCCTGGCCAACGTCGTCATTACCGCGCTCTACGACGATGAGCGCAACGTCACCGGCTTCGCCAAGATCACGCGCGACTTGACCGAGCAGCGGCGCCAGGAGCAGATGCTGCGCGAGAGCGAGGAGCGCTTCCGCATGCTGGTGGAGGGGGTCAAGGACTACGCCCTCTTCATGCTGACGCCCGAGGGCAACATCGCAAGCTGGAACGCGGGCGCCGAAGCCATCAAGGGCTATCAGGCGAGCGAGATCATCGGCCGCAATTTCTCGGTGTTCTATCCCCCCGACGCGATCGCCCGCCACTGGCCCGAGCACGAGCTGCGCATGGCGCGCATGACCGGGCGCTTCGAGGACGAGGGTTACCGCATCCGCAAGGACGGCTCGCGCTTCTGGGCCAACGTGGTCATCACGGCGCTGTTCGACGACAAGGGCCGCCTGCGCGGGTTCTCCAAGCTGACCCGCGACCTCACGATGCGCAAGCAGGTCGAGGAGCTGCAGCGCACGGAGCGGCGCATGAACGAGTTCCTCGCCATGCTGGGCCACGAGCTGCGCAATCCGCTCTCGCCCATGCAGACGGCGCTCGAGGTGCTCGACCTGAAGGGCAGCGAGCCTGCCACGATGGAATGGGCGCGCAAGGTGTTCGGCCGCCAGGTGCATCATCTCGCGCGGCTGGTGGACGACCTGCTGGACGTGAGCCGCATCACCAGCGGCAAGATCTCGCTGCGGTTTGAAACGCTCGACCTCGCGGCGCTCGTGCAGGACACCGTCGAGGCGATGCGTCCGCAGGTCGAAGCGCGCAACCACACCTTCACCGTCAGAGCGCCGAACACGCCGCTGTACGCGCGCGGCGACAACACGCGCCTTGCGCAGGTCCTGACCAATCTCATCGCGAACGCGTCGAAGTACACGCCCAACGGCGGCATGATCGACGTCGGCGTCGAACGCGACGGCGATTTCGCCGTCATCAATGTCAGCGACAACGGAATCGGCATCGCGCCCGAGCTCGTGCCGCGCATGTTCGACCTGTTCGTGCAGGGTGATCGGGCGCTCGACCGCAAGGAAGGCGGTCTTGGCATCGGTCTTACCCTCGTCAAGCGGCTGGTGGAGCTGCACGGAGGGAGCGTTGCCGCGGCCAGCGGCGGGCTGCGTCAGGGCAGCCAGTTCACCGTGCAGCTGCCGTTGCGCGCGCAGGATGCCATGGTGGACATGCAAGGCGGCAAGGCGTCCACCAGGCAGTCGCAGCCGTTCAGGGTGCTGGTGGTCGACGACAATGCCGATGCAGCCCAATCGATCGCCATGCTGCTCGAGATCCTCGGCCATCGAGTGGAAACGCTCGGTGACGCGTTGTCGGCCGTTGCGCGCGCGCCGCTCTACCAGCCCGATCTCGTGCTGCTCGACGTCGGCTTGCCGCAAATGAGTGGCTACGAGGTCGCACGCGCGTTGCGCGCACAGCCCTCGATGCGCGAAACCATGCTCGTGGCGTGCACGGGCTACGGTCAGGACGAGGATCGCCGGCGTGCGCGGGAGGCGGGGTTCGACTATCACCTCGTCAAGCCCGTGCATGTCGAGGACCTCGAGCGGATCTTCGCCGAGATACGCGGCAAGACCGCTCGCGATGCGGGCGGCAGCACGACCAGCCTCGATCGCTAGTCCGCCCAGGCCTTTGCCCGCGCGACCGCCTTGTCCCACTGCGCGCGCAGCATGCCGGCCTCGTCGCGCGTGATCGCCGGCTCGAAGCGACGATCGACATGCCAGTTGGCGCGCACATCGGCGTCGCCGCGCCAGTAACCGGTCGCAAGCCCCGCGAGATACGCAGCACCCAATGCGGTAGTCTCCAGCACACGCGGGCGCACGACGGGAACACCGAGCACATCGGCCTGGATCTGCATGAGCAGGTCGTTGGCGGCCGCGCCGCCGTCGACGCGCAGTTCGGCGAGCGTGATGCCGGCATCGCGTTGCATCGCGTCGAGCACATCCGCGCTT
>DATILY010000035.1:0-19430 GCA_035475895.1 Casimicrobiaceae bacterium
GTGCGCCAGCCGAGCGAGCCGCCCTGCAGCGCGTCGGGCGCATCGGAGAAGCTCGCCGCCACCTGCGAGAACGGCTTGCCGCTCCTGATCTCGGCGAGCGCCTGCTCGGCGCGGCGCCGGCGCGCCTCGATCTGGTCGGGCGAAGCCTGCTCGGGCAGCGTGACGTAGATGTGCGACAGCAGGTATTCGTTCTCGCCACCCGCCTGGGCGTTCACCGTCGCGAGGTAGTTGTCCACCTCCGCGTCGGTGACGGTCAGCTTGCTGTCGACCTCGCGGTCGCGCACCCGCTGGATGAGGATCTGGCGGCGGATGTCGTCGCGGTAGTTGGCGTAGGGAATGTTCTCGCGCTCGAGCACCTTGCGGAACTCCTCGGGAGACAGCTTGTTCTCCTCGGCCACGCGGAGCACGGTGCGCTCCACCGTCGTGTCGTCGACGCGGATGCCGTTGTCCTTGGCATGCTGCAGCAGCGCACGCTCGGTGATCAGGCGCTCGAGCACCTGCTTGTCGAGCACGTCCTGGGACGGTGGCTGCACGTTGGACGCCTTCATCTGCTGGAGCACGATGCGGCGCTGCTCGCTCAGGTCCCACTGCGTCACCGCCTCGTCGTTCACGATCGCGATGACGCGGTCCAGCGGCACGACGGGCGCGCGCGAAACCGCGGCCGATGCGGTAGGGCGCGGCGCAGATGCAGCGGGCGCCGCCGCAGCAGGACGCGTGGGTCCGGGCGACTGCGCGAAGACATTCGCCGCGAACAGCGCTGCAAGCGCAACGAGCCATGGAGCGTGGGGAAGACGGCAACGGGCCATCGGATACCTCGGACGTTGAACGGGGCCTGGGAGGCCGGTTACGCGATCAGAACTCGGGCAGCGGATCGAGCGAGCGATCGGTCCTGCGCAGCGAAGGATCGTTGACCGGGACGTATCCCGGCACGCTGCGGCGCAGGAGCTCGAGCGGGCTGGTGCCCACCCGGGCCAGCCCATTGAGCTCGAGCTGGATGAACACCGAATTGGACGTCGTTTGCGTCGTGGTCGTCAGCCGCTGGCCGACGACGCGCAGGACCCAGCAGTCGCCATTGTACTCGATGCCTGCCACCGCCTCGAGCGTCTTGTGGTCGGGCAGCGAGTAGTTCCAGCGCCCGAGCAGCGTCCAGTGATCGCCGACCGGCCATTCGCCCGAGAGGTCGACCTGCTTGATCTGCTCGGGCAACCCTGTCGTCGGATCAGGCAGGTTGCGCGTGTAGCGCCAGGTGGCATTGAGCACCCGGCCAGCGCCCGGCGTGTAGCGTGCGCCGAGGTTCAGGCGCTCCACCTGGCCCTGGTCGAAGTTGTATTGCAACAGGCTCGACATGGCCCATGCGTCGGACAGCCGTCCTTCGGCGGACAGCAGGAAATCGGACGAGTTGGCCGAGCGCGGCGTTTCGTTGAGCGTCACGCGCTGCTGCTCGAAATAGTAGCGCTGCCCGACCGCCAGCCGCAGGCGCTCCGCCCCCGTGTCCCGATCGAGGAAGCGCGAGGTCAGCGCGAGCGAGAGCTGGTTGGCATCGCCGATGCGATCGTTGCCGAGGTAGCGGTTCTCGGCGAACAGCTGCGAGAAGTTGAAGTCGTCGATGGCCGTGTCGAACGCGGGCGTCTGGTCCTGGCGCCGGTACGGGATGTACACATAGAAGGCCCGCGGCTCGAGCGTCTGGGTGAACTTGCTCTGCGCGAATTCCATGTCGCGCTCGAAGATCAGCCCGCCGTCGAGGCTCGTGATCGGCACGGCCACGCTCGGATGCTTCTCCGGAGTGGCATCGGTCTGCTTCTGCAGGTCGTACTGACGCATGTGCACGCCGGCGCGCGCATTGAAGAACCACGACGAGCCGCGCCGCTCGAACGCCGCGGTCGGGTACAGCACGAGGCGATCCGCGGTCGGTGCAAGCGCGGCCTGGCTGAAATTGGCGTACTCCGCAAAGCCGCTCCAGGTCAGGCCGAGCCACTGGGTGTCCGACAGGTTCGCGAGCAGTTGCGGCAGGCGGTTGTACGGCGGCGTCACGGGCAGGTTGGGATCCTGCAGGGTCTGGTAGCTCTGCGCGCGCGCCAGGAACTGCCACGGGCCCTGCGTGTAGACGAGGCCGGCGTCGCGCGGCAGCGTGCGCTGCGACGTGATCGCGATGCGGTCGGCGAGATCGGCGAAATACGTGTCGTCCGACACCTTCTGCAGGTCGAGGAAGCCCGCGAGGTTCGGCGTGAACTGCTCGTTGTGCTTCCAGCTGAGCCCGTAGCGGTTGGTGTCGGTCACGCGGTCGTGCGGCAGGAATTCCGCGTTGATCTCGCCGGCCGCCTGGCCGAACGGCGAATCGGCGTCGCCAAGGAGGTAGCGGAACTGGCCGCCCACCTGCAGCCCGCGCTTGGTCATGTAGCGCGGCACGAGGGTGGCATCGTAGTTGGGCGCGAGGTTCAGGTAGTACGGCGCCGCGCCCTCGAAGCCGCGCGTGCCCGACGAGCCGAGGATCGGCGTGAGAAAGCCGGACTTGCGCTCGTTCGACAGGGGAAACTCGAGCCACGGCGCGTAGCCGATCGGCACGTCCTTGAAGTAGACGGCGGCGTGGTGCGCGGTGGCCACCTTGCGCGACTGGTCGATCTCGAGCTCCTCGCTCGTCAGGTACCAGTCCGGCCGCGCCGCGACGCACGTCGTGTAGGTGGCATTGCTCGCTTCGTACTGCTCCGGCCCCTTGAAGCGGATCTCGCTGGCGGAGCCCTTGGCGTTCACCTCGGTCACGTTGAAGCGCGGCGCCGTGAAATAACCGGTTTCGGTGTCGCGCTTGAACTTGAGCTCCGGGCCCGTGATCCAGTCGAAGCCCTGGCGCAGCACGACATTGCCGCGCGCGTGGATCTCGTCGGTGTCGGTGTTGTAGTTGAGCCAGTCGGCCAGCACGGTCTGCTCGCGTGCGCGCAGCTCGACGCCCCCCTGCGCGGTCACCTCGGTGCGGGTGCCTTCCAGGCGGTCCGCGCGCAGGAACAGCGCACCGCGCGGATGCACGTCGAGCGTGAGCGGCCCGGCCGGCGCCGACCCGGGCGTGCGCGGCACGCGCGGCGCGCCCGGCCCCGCAGTCGCGCTGCCCGTGGCCGGTGCGGGCGTCTCGAGCGTGCGCGACAGCCGCAGCGCGAGCTCCTGCGCGCACACGCCGTGCGCGAGCGCGAGCAGGGAGACGCCGACGAGCGTGCGCGTGAGTCGATCGGCCGGGACCGGCATGCGGGAGTGAATGCGGGGTGGCTCTGCTAGAATGCCGCCCATTCTAGCGTGCCTCACGCGCGCCACGCTTGCACGAATCCCGAGTCGTCGTGCCGCGCGCGGCGCGTGCTTGCGGCGCACGCCGATCCCGCCGCATCCGATGACGCAGCCGCAGATTTCCGCCGACGCCCGCGCCGCGGCGCTTCGGGCATTCCTCGCCGGCACGCTGCCGGGCATCGCCTTCGATGTCGCGCCCGCATCGTCGGATGCGAGCTTTCGGCGCTACTTCCGCATCACCCTGCACGACGCCTGCGCGCTTGCGCCGGGCGCGGCGACGCTCATCGCCATGGACGCGCCGCCGCCCCGCGAGGACTGCCGTCCGTTCGTGCACGTCGCCGCGCTTCTTGCCGCCGCGGGTGTCAACGCACCCGCCGTGCTCGCACAGGACCTCGACCACGGTTTCCTGCTCCTGACCGATCTGGGCACGCGCATGTACCAGGACGCGCTCGACGAGGCGAGCGCGCACGGCTTGTATGTCGACGCGCTCGGCGCGCTCGTGCAATGGCAGCTGTCCACGCGCGCCGGCGTGCTGCCGCCGTACGACGAAGCGACGCTCGCCTACGAAGTCGCGCTGTTTCCGGACTGGTACGTCGCGCGCCACCTGCAGCGGCACCTGACCGCGGATGAGCAAGCGACGCTCGCGGCAACCTTCAGGCTCGTCCTGGCGAACAGCCTCGCGCAGCCCCAGGTGTTCGTGCACCGCGACTACCATTCGCGCAACCTGATGGTGTGCACGCGCAATCCCGGCGTGCTCGACTTCCAGGACGCGCTCGTCGGCCCGATCACGTACGACCTCGTGTCGCTGCTGCGCGACGCGTATGTCGAATGGAGCGAGGAGCGCCAGCTCGACTGGGTCATCCGCTACTGGGAGCGTGCACGCGCGGCCGGCCTGCCCGTGGCCGGGGACTTCGCGGTGTTCTGGCGCGACTTCGAATGGATGGGCGTCCAGCGCCAGCTCAAGGTGCTCGGCATCTTCGCGCGTCTTTATCATCGCGACGGCAAGGACGTCTACCTGCAGCACATGCCCCGCGTGATGCGCTACTTGCGCGGAGCTGCCGGACGCTATGGCGAGCTCGCTCCGCTGGCGCGCCTGCTCGACGCGCTGGACGAGCGCCAGGCGGCCGTCGGCTACACGTTCTGATGCCCACCGCGATGATCCTCGCCGCCGGACGCGGCGAGCGCATGCGGCCGCTCAGCGATGCGTGCCCCAAGCCGCTCCTGCAGGCCGGAGGCAAGCCGCTCATCGTGTGGCAGATCGAAGCGCTCGCGCGCGCCGGCTACGCCGAGCTCGTGATCAACGTCGCGCATCGGGCGGACGATTTCGTCGATGCGCTGGGCGATGGCCGCGCGTTCGGCGTGCGCATCCGCTTCTCGCGCGAAGCCGCGCCGCTCGAGGCCGCGGGAGGCATCGCCACCGCATTGCCGCTGCTGCCGGCAGGTCCCGTGCTCGTGGTCTCGGGCGATGTGTGGACCGCCTACGACTACGCCGGCTTGAACGCGCGGCACGGCGCGATGCGGCAATCGCCGGCAGCGCCGCGCGCGCATCTCGTGATGGTGCCCAATCCTGCCTATCATCCGGAAGGCGACTTCCATCTCGACGGCGCGCGGCTCACGCTCGATGGCATGCCGCGCCTGACCTTCGCCAACATCGCCCTCTACGACACCGCGCTGTTCGCCGAACTAAGCCGCGGCGTGAAGCTCAAAATGCTGCCGCTCTACCAATCCTGGATCCGGGCCGGGCTGGTGTCCGGCGAACGCTACGACGGCCCGTGGGCCAACGTCGGCACACCGGCCGACCTGGCCGCCCTCGATGCGTCGCTCGCGTCCCGCCCCGCGCCGCCACACCCGTAAGGACCTCATGAACGCCAATCCGCTGCTCGACTTCTCAAGCCTGCCGCGCTTCGACCGTATCGAGCCTGCGCATGTCCTGCCCGCAATCGACACGCTGCTCGAGCGGGCGCGAGCCGCCATGGAAGCCGTGGCGACGGACAGCCGGCCGGCCACGTGGGAAACGGTGATCGTGCCCACCGAGGAGCCGCTCGAGCAGCTCGACCGTGCGTGGAGCGCGGTGCGCAACCTCAACGCGGTGGTCAACACGCCGGCGTTGCGCGACGCCTACAACGCCGCGCTGCCCAAGGTCACGGCGTTCTACACCGACGTCGCGCAGGACGTGCGCCTGTTCGAGCGCTTTCGCGCGCTGGCGGCGAGCCCCGCCTTCGCCGCGCTCGACGCCGCGCGCCGCCGCCTGGTGGAAAACGAGCTGCGCGACTTCCGCCTGGGCGGCGCGGAGCTGCCCGCCGACCGCAAGGCGCGCTTCAAGGCCGTGCAGGAGGAGCTCGCGCAGTTGTCCGCCCGCTTCGACGACAACGTGCTCGACGCGGAGAACGCGTGGTCCAAGGTCGTGGCCGACGAAGCCGAGCTCGCCGGCGTGCCGGCCGACGTCATCGCCGCGGCGCACGCGGCCGCCGCGGCGGACGGCGTGCAAGGCTACAAGCTCACGTTGCGCCAGCCTTGCTACGTGCCGCTCATGCAATACGCGGACAATCGCGCGCTGCGTGCCGAGCTGCATCGCGCAATGGCAACCGTGGCGTCCGACCTCGGCGGCAACGAGGCGTGGGACAACACGGCAATCATCCAGCGCATCCTGGAGCTGCGCCGCGAAGAAGCCGTGCTGCTGGGCTTTCGCAACTTCGCCGAAGTATCCCTGGTGGCCAAGATGGCGCAAACGCCCGACGAGGTGCTGCACTTCCTGCGCGACCTCGCGCGGCGCGCGCTGCCGTTCGCCGAGCGCGACTACGCCGAAATCGCCGCGTTCGCGCGCGACGAGCTTCGCATCGCCGACTTCTCGCCGTGGGATATCGCGTACGCCTCCGAGAAGCTGAAGGCGGCACGCTATGCGTTCTCCGAAGAGGAGATCAAGCAGTACTTTCCCGAGCAGCGGGTGCTCACGGGCCTCTTCCGCGTGGTCGAGACGATCTACGACCTCGCGATCGAGCCTGCGCAGGCGCCCACTTGGCATCCCACCGTGCGCTTCTTCCGCATCCGCGACCGCAAGGGCGAGCTCGTGGGCGAGTTCTACCTCGACCTGTACGCCCGGGAAGGCAAGCAGAGCGGCGCGTGGATGGACGACGCGATCAACCGCCGCCGGCTCGACCAGCGCGTGCAGCATCCGGTCGCTTACCTGACGTGCAATTTTTCCGCCCCGGTCGGCGGCAAGCCGGCGCTGTTCACGCATCGCGAAGTCGTCACGCTGTTCCACGAGTTCGGCCACGGCCTGCACCAGCTCCTCACGCGCGTCGACATCCTCGGCGTGTCGGGGCTGCAGGGCGTCGAATGGGATGCCGTCGAGCTGCCCAGCCAGTTCATGGAAAACTTCACCTGGGAGTGGGACGTCCTGTCGCACATGACGGCGCACGCCGACACCGGCGAGCCGCTCCCGCGGGCGCTCTACGACCGCATGATCGCCGCCCGCAACTTCCAGAGCGGCATGGGCATGGTGCGCCAGCTCGAATTCGGCCTGTTCGACATGCTGGTGCACACGGCATACGACCCCGACGGCGGCGGCGAGTACGCGAGCCCGCAGGCCGTGCTCGATGCCGTTCGTCGGGAAGTGGCGGTTGTACCAAAACCGCCCTACGATCGTTTCATGCACGCGTTCTCGCACGTTTTCGCAGGCGGATACGCCGCTGGCTACTACAGCTACAAATGGGCCGAAGTGCTGTCCGCCGACGCCTACAGCCTGTTCGAGGAGGCCGGCGTGCTGTCCCCCGCGGCGGGCGCGCGCTTCCGCGACGAGGTGCTGGCGCGCGGGGGCAGCCGGCCCGCGCTCGAGTCGTTCGTCGCCTTCCGGGGCCGCCCGCCCCAACTCGACGCCCTTCTCCGGCATAATGGAATGACGATGTCATCATGACGGAGGCGTCATGGCACCACGCACGCTCATTCCCGCCCTGCTCCCGCTCGCGCTGCTGACGCTCGCCGGCGCGGCAGCCGCTCAGACGCAGGTCTACCGATACACCGATCCTGACGGCCGGATCGTGTATTCCGATCGCGCGCCGCCGGGTAGCGCCCGCAATGTGCAGCCCAAGCGTCTTGGCGCCAACTACATCGAGACGAGCCAGCTGCCGCTCGCGGCCCAGCAGGCGGCCGAGCGTTTCCCGGTCACGCTCTACACCTACGATTGCGGCGACGTCTGCCAGAGCGCCGAGGCCCTGCTCAACCGGCGCGGCGTCCCGTTCACCACGGTGGACGTCACCCAGGGCGACAACGGCACCAAGCTGCAGGCACTCACGGGCGAACAGCGCGTGCCCGTGCTCCAGGTCGGTGATCGCGTCGAAAAGGGTTATCTCGAATCCAAGTGGCAGGCCGCGCTCGACACGGCCGGCTATCCCAAGACGCCCGCACAGCGGCGCAGCCCCACGCCGCGCGCGCCCGAGAACCGGCCGCCCGAAGCGGCACCCCAGGGTTCGGTGGCCACGCCGGCCAAGGGCACGGACTACCCCAAGTAGCAGCTTCGCGGCGGCGCGACCGCGCCCCGCTCAACGCACGAGGCGCGCGCGCAAGGTCACGAACTGCGCGCCTGCCTCGCTGGCGCTCGCGCCGTAGTCCCACCAGGTCGATTCGATCGCGTAGCCGTGGCGCGCCAACAGCGCGCACAGCTCCGCCGGCGCGCGCGGGCGCACCACTTCGACGGTCTCGACCTGCTCCACCACCCGGCCAGTGCCATCACGCAGCACATAGCGGCGCTCGATGCGGTTCACGCCGTCCTCGAGCGCGGTGATGCGCCGGGAACGCGCCAGCTCGCCGCCGTGGCACGGCCGCCGGTAGTCTTCCCGGAACGTCGGCGAGCTGACGGCCGTCCGGGGGATGAACGCATCGACCACCAGCGTGCCGCTGCGCTGCAGCAGGCGCGCCGCCTCGGCGAACAACCGTGTCGCGTCGTCGTCGCTCACCATGTAGGTGACGAGCGAGTAGGGGGCGAGCACCAGCGCATGACGCGACGAGAGCGCAAGCGCGCGCACGTCCATCTGCGCAACCAGGGGCGACAGGCCCTGCGCAGCCGCTTTGGCCAGCAGCTCGCGCAGCATGCCGGCCGAGCGATCCACGCCGACGGCGTCGCACCCTGCGCGCATGAGATCGAGGAGGATGCGGCCGTTGCCGCAGCCGAGCTCGAGCACGCGCCCGCCGCACCGGAGCGCCAGCGTGCGATAGAAACCCACGTCGTCGTGCGCCATGTTGCGCGCCATGTCGACGTCGTACCAGCGCGCGATGTGGTCGTAGGCCAGCGCGTCGGTCACGATGCCAGGAGCTGTGCGTACAGCGTGTCCTGACGGCGCACGCATGCGGGCCACAGGAACGGCGCGAGCCGTGCAGGATCGGGCCGCTCGATCCGATGACGCTCGTGCTCGTCGACCAGCAACCGCGTGACGGCTGCGCGCATCGCTGCGACGTCCGGCACGATGACCAGCCCGGGAAATCCCGCGTGCACAAAACCGCGCGCACCGCTGGCCGTGCTGACGCACGCGCGTCCGGCGCACAGCGATTCGATCACCTTGAGCGGAGACCCGCGGATGGCGTCGAGCGGGTTGAGCGTGAGGGCGCTTTGTGCGAGCAGGCGGGGCACGTCCTCACGATGGCCGACCAGCGTCACGCCAGGCTGCGCGAACGCGGGATCGCCGGCGGCGAGGCGCGCGCCTTCGTCTCCGCCGAGGATCTGCAGCGTCGCGTCCGGCACGTCGTCGCGAATGCCAGGGAACGCGTGCACGAGAAAGCGCCGGATGCCGTCCAGATTGGGGGCATAGCGAAACGGTCCGACGAACGTCAGCGGACCAGCGCCTGATGGCGCATGGCGATCCAGCGGCACGGTGCTGCCGTTCGGCACGATCGCCACCCGGCGATGCGCGACGAGCGCCGCGTCCTCTTCCGAGCAAACCGTCACGGCGTCGAAGGCCGGCAGCGTGGCGGTCGCGAAACGCCGGGCCGCGAGGGGACTCGCGAAGTCGTCGCTGCCGTACGCGTCGTGCAGCGCGAGCACCCAGCGCTCGTGCAGTTGCCGCAGCGAGACGAGGTCGGCCAGCTCGACATGCTCCACCTGCACGAGCGCCGGGCGATACCGCTCCAGCGCATCACGCACGAGATCGCGCAGCCGCGCGTGCACGTGCGCCTGCATGCGCGCTTCGAGCGATTCACCCTTCGCCATTGCGGCGGGCCGTTGCACCAGGTGCACGGCGTACAACCCGTCGAAATGCGTGAAGCTGCGCGCATCGTAGAGGGCCGCTTCGTCGCTGATGAGGATGACGTCGTAGTCGGCGCGCAACCGGGCGAGCAGCTCGGCGACGCGCCGTCCGCCGCCATGGCGCGGCGGATAAAGCGCGAACGGCGTGACGAGCAGCAGGCGCGGACGCTGCGACACGCCGTCGGCACGGCGCAGGCGATACGAGTAGGACGCCGGTGCAACGTCCACCACGGCCGCCGCGTCCTCGCGCGGAGGCGGGGTCAGGCGCGGTGGCGTGAGCGGCGCACGCACGTGCGCATCGCGCCCCGCAGCCCGCCGGGTGCGCCAACGCTGGACGAACACGGCAGCTGCGATACGCGGATGCGCAAGCGCCCGCTGGCCTTCGTAGGGCAGCGCACACACGCGCCGCATGAGCGTCACCGGATCGGCGCCCCGGTCGTGGCGCAGCTCGAACAGCCGCCGGTTGCGCTCGACGATGCGCTCGAGATCGGCGCTCGCATAGAACCGCGACGTGGTGGCGCGATGCCGATGGTGCGCGTGCGACGCGCCGCAAAACAGCACGCGCCATCCGTCCTGCCACGCGCGGGTGCCCCACTCGAGGTCCTCGTAGTAGAACGGGGCGTACACCCGCGCGCCGGCGACGTAGCGGCGCAACGGCTCGGTGCGAAAGAGCGCAGCGCCGCCGCTGGCGGCAAGCTGCGGTCGCACCGCATCGTCGGAAGGCTCGGCATGAAACGGCCGCAGGCCATCGGGGCCGACGTGCCAGTCGACGAAGCCCGTCTCCTCCTGGCGGCCCGACGTGCTCCGCTGGTGCAGGCGCGAGCCGATCGCGAACACGTCGCCTGCCCGCGCTTCGAGGAGCGCCAGGATCGCGTCCGCCTCGAGCGTCACGTCGTTGTTCAACAGATACGTCCATGCATGGCGCGCGCGGCGAAGCCCCGCCGCGATGGCGTGGGAAAACCCCAGCGCACGCGTGCTGAAGACCCATTCCACAGCGGGAAAGCGGCTGCGCAGCGCGTCGTAGGTTGCCGCCGGCGCGCCGTTGGCCACCACGATCACTTGTGCAGGCTCCTGCACGCGCGCGAGCGCGGTGGTCAGGCTCGACAAGGCTTCCTCGAGCAGGGCGGGCGCGTCGCGCTCGGGAATCACCACCGAGATGCCGGGCCGCCACGGCGTGGGCGCGATCACGGGTGCCGGCCGCGCGAGCCGCCCGAGCGCGTCGGCCGCCTTGACGGCCGCATAGAGAGGCCACAGGCGCAGCCGCTGCCGTGCGCTGCTGCCCCAAGGGCTCATATGATCAGCGCATGCGCGCGCGCAACTGCGGGCGCCGGGAGATCAACCAGTGCAAGCGCCTGCTCGCTGAACATCGTCGCCCAAACGTTGACCTCGCGCGTCGCGGTCGCTGGGGAGAACGACAACGCCCCCTCGGCCGTTGCACGCTGCGCAAGCACGTCGCCGAGCGCCCGCAAGGTCCCCTGAGCCGGAGCAGCGGCGACGTGCAGCGCGGAGAGCATGCAACCCGCGCGCAGGGCCTGCGCGAGGACATCGTTGCGCGGCTGCCCGTTCTCGCGCGCGTGCTCGCGCGGATAACCGGCGGCGTCGCGCGCGGCGAGCAGCCGATCGAGCGCCGCGGCGGCGGCCGGCAGTGCGAGGCGCGCACCTACGTGTTTTGCGCCCGCGAGCAGGCCTTCGATCGCGTAGAGCAGCGGATGCGCTTCGTCGTGCGGGCGCGCGGCCAGGTCGCGCTGCGCGCGATCGAGCGTACGCTGCGCAGCGTCCATGAGCGCCGGCGACACACCCGGCAGCCGCGCAGCTGCGAGCACGCCAGCGGCGGCCTTGGCGAGGAAGGCGCCGCCTTGCGTCGACCAGCGCTGCGGCAGCTCCGTTCGATGGTCCCGTGCGCGGCACGCGGACAAGGTCTCGTCAGCGGCGCGCAATCGAAGCAGCAACGCGTCGAGGCGCGCGACCAACCTGTCATCCGGCAGGATCAGCCCTGCGTCGGCCGCGCTCGCAATGCCGCGCAGCACCATCGCGAGGTCGAATTGGAACAGTGCGCCGTTACGCCAGTCCTCGCGCGCCACGAGATACACGCGTGTGCGAGGCGCGGGCTCGGCAGCCCAGCGGGCAAGCCACGCCTGAGCCGCGGCAGCGCGCGCGGCAAGCGCATGAGCGTCGTCTCCGGCGTATGCGCGCCATGCCAGCCATTGCAGGTAATAGCCGGTGATCTCCGGATACACGTACGTGGGCGCATTGGGACTCAGGAGCACACCCGCAACGGCACCCGCATGCTGCCCGTCCCGTAGCTGCGCGGGACCGTCGAGCAGCCAGGCCGCTAGCCGTGCGCGCGCGCCGGCGCGCCGCGCCGCCGCGGCCGCGGCGTGCGCGGCTGGGTCGGCCGGTTGGGGAGTCGCCGCGGAAAGGTGTCCGGGCGCATCACGCATAGGCGCGCATCCGCAGCGCGACGGCGAGTGCGCTCGCGATGCGGCTGCCGGCACGGCCGTCGCCGAACGGTGCGCGCTCGTCGATCGGCACGGCTGCGCGCGCCGGGGCAGCGAGCAGCGCGCGCGCATGACCGACGATCGCATCCTCATCGATGGGCGTCAGGCGCACGAACCCGGTGGCGAGGCATTCGGGCCGCTCCGTGTTGTCGCGCGGAACGAGCAGCGGCGTGCCGAGGTGCGGCGCTTCTTCCTGGATGCCGCCCGAGTCGCTGATGATCAGCGCGGCGCTGGCAGCTGCACGCACGAACGGCTTGTACGCCATCGGATCGACGAGCTGGAAAGCGCCATGTCCGCCGAGCCGGCGGCGAATGCGCGCTGCGATGCGCGGGTTCGGATGCACCGGCAACAGCAGCTTGAGGGCAGGCTCCGCATCGGCGAGCCGCAGCAGCGCGCGGCAGATGGCGTCGGCGTTGGCGTCGTAGTTCTCCCGCCGATGGAGCGTCACGATCACGCGCGTGCCGTCGCGGACCGGTCTCACGGGCAGCTCGGCGAGGACGCCGCGCAGGCTGTCGATGCCGGGGTTGCCGACGCAGTGAATGGTTGCGGGCGCCACGCCCTCGCGGCGCAAATGCGCGACGGCGCCGGGCGACGGCGCGAAATGCCAGGTCGCGTGCAGCGCGATGCGCCGGCGAAACCATTCCTCGGGAAACGGGTTGGTGATCGAGGGCGTGCGCAGCCCCGCTTCGACGTGCGCGAGCCGGCAGCCCGCATCGCGCGCCGCGAGCGCGCCCGCGTGCGCGGTCAGCGTGTCGCCCTGCACGATGACGACGGAAGGCCGGAAGCGCTCGATGGCTGCGCCGAGCTCGCAGCGCAGATGCGCCGACGCCGCGGCGAGGTTGGGCAACGCCGGTAGCGGCGCGAGCTCGACATCGGGGTGCAAGCCGAATTCGGCGAGCGTAGCGCGCACGGCATGCGCATGCTGCCCGCTGCTGACGACGACTGCAGGCAGGTCGGCCCGCGCGAGCGCGCGCACGACCGGCGCGAGCTTGATGCATTCGGGCCGTGTCCCTGCCACGACGAGCACGTCGCCTGCACGCGAGCCACCGCGCGCGATCCATCCGCGCTGCCGCAAAGCTGCCATGCCCGCTTGCCGTCCGCATCGACGGGCGGTGAACGGCGCGCGAGCGCCGCTCTCCCTCCCAGGAACTGCCATCACGGCCATCGACCCGGCCGCGCCCCCTTGCTGTTCTTGTTGTTCGCTGTTGTCGTCGCGCACGTGACGCGCGAGCAAGACTCTACCGAACGCGCGCCGGTTCGGGGAGCTTTTCGCGCGGCGTCCGACAAACGCGCGCTCTGCTGTAGCATTCAGGCGCCGCGTCGCCGGATTTCATGCCATCAGCATGAAACCTTTCGCGTCGCGCAGCCGATCCGCTGCCGATGGTCTTCAGCTCGCCGCTCTTCATCCTGCTGTTCCTGCCGCTCACGCTGGCGGCGTATTACACGCTGCCGCGACGCGCGCGCAACGGCGTGCTGCTCGTCGCAAGCATGCTGTTCTACGCCTGGGGCGAGCTGCGCTATCTGCCGCTCGTCGCAGGTTCCGTCCTGTTCAACGGCTGGATGGGCATGCGCATCGGCGATGCGGACGAGCCGGCCGCACGGCGGCGCTGGCTCAGCGTCGCCGTCGTGGTCAACCTCATGACGCTCGCCGTATTCAAGTACGCCAACTTCGCCTTCGAGAACTGGGCCGCGGTGGCGCCGTGGCTCGGTGTCGCGCCTGCCGCCGTGGCAGTCGCCACGATCCCGTTGCCGCTCGGCATCTCGTTCTTCACGTTCCACGCGATCAGCTACGTGGTCGACGTGTACAAGCGCAACGCCGCGCCGCAGCGACACCTGCCGACGTTCGCGCTGTACATCCTGCTCTTCCCCCAGCTCATCGCCGGGCCGATCATCCGGTGGCGCGACATTGCCGATCAGCTCGCCCGGCGCACCGAGCGGCGGGCCGACGTCGCCTATGGCGTGCGCAGGTTCATCGTCGGCCTGGCAAAGAAGGTGTTGATCGCCAACACGCTCGGTCGCGTCGCCGACCCGCTGTTCGCGCTGCCGGCGGGCGAGCTGACGACCCCGCTCGCGTGGCTTGCGCTCGCCTGCTACACGCTGCAGATCTACTTCGACTTCTCCGGCTATTCCGACATGGCGATCGGGCTCATGCGCATGTTCGGCTTCCGCATCCTCGAGAATTTCAACTATCCGTACATCGCGTGCAGCGTGCGCGAGTTCTGGCGGCGCTGGCACATCTCGCTGTCGAACTGGTTTCGCGACTACCTCTACGTGCCGCTCGGCGGCAACCGACGAGGCCCGCGACGCGAATACGCCAACCTCGTGGTGGTGTTCCTGCTGTGCGGCCTGTGGCACGGCGCCAGCTGGCCCTTCGTGCTGTGGGGCGCGTGGCATGGCGCGTTCCTGGTGGCGGAGCGCGCGGGCCTGGGCAGGGTGCTCGCGCGGCTGGGCCTGCTCGCGCACGCGTATGCCATCGCGGCGGTGACGCTCGGATGGGTGCTCTTCCGCTGTGACACGCTGGCTCATGCAGCCGCCTTCTACGCCGCCCTGTTCGGCTCCGCACAAGGGAGCGTTGCGCGCATGCCGCTCGGGCAATGGCTCGATCCACTGACCATCGCTGCACTGGTCGTCGCAGCCGTTTTCTCTGCGCCGGTGGCGCGCGCGGCCGGGGAGTGGCGCGACCGGCGTGCGGCGGTCGGCAACGGCACGCTGGTTCTCTCGCTGGATGTCGCCTGGCTCGGCGTGCTGCTGCTTGCGGCGACGGCGTTCCTCGCCGCAGGCACCTACAATCCCTTCATCTATTTCCGCTTCTGATGTCGCCGCCCGATCATCTCGCACTTCCCGCGGTGCCCGCTCATGCGCCGGCGACGCATCCGGTACGCGATCTCGTCCTGATCGTGCTGTTCATGCTGTCGCTCATCGGGTTCGCAGCCGTCGATCCGCTCGAAGGCCGCGCGCTGCACGTCGAGAACCGGGCGCTCACGCCCTGGCCCGCCTTCAGCCCGACGGGACAGCTCTCGGCGCGCTTCGATGCGGCGTTTGCCGATCACTTCCGCGGCCGCAACGCGTTGATCGCGCTCCAGCACGCCATCGTCGTGCTGGGATTCGACACCTCGCCGGTCGGCAACGTCATCCTCGGCCGCGACGACTGGCTCTACTTCGGCGGCGAAGACGGTCATGCGCTCGACCGTTTCGTCCGCGGCACCGTGCCGGTGGGCGATGACGCCATCCGCGCGCTGGTTGCCGAGATCGGGCGGCGGCGCGCCTGGCTGTCCGCACGCGGCATTCCATACATCGTGACGATCGCGCCGGACAAGGCGACGATCTATCCGGAGCACCTGCCTGCCTGGGTGCAGACGATGCGCGCGCCGACGCCGCTCGATCGCGCGCTGCGCGCCCTCGCCCAGGACCCGCAGCTGCACGTGGTGGACCTGCGCGAGCCGCTGCGCGCCGCCAAGGCGCGCGAGCTCGTGTATTACCGCACCGATTCGCACTGGAACTACCTCGGCGCGATCGTCGGGTACCAGGCGCTGATGCACGAGGTCCAGCGGGCCGTAGGCACCGCGCGCCTGCCTTCGATCGCGCCGCCCGACATGCCGCCTTATACGCCCGGGATCGATACGTATCGCGGCGACCTCGCGCGCATCCTGGGTGTGCCGCTCCGCTACGACGAAGCCGACATCGCGCCGTTCGCGAAGGTGCTCGGCGACGATTCGAGGCGCTGCGCACGGCGCATCGACGAAGGCAAGGACGACGGCTTCGAGTTCCACGGCTGCGCACGCGCGAGCGACCTGCGCGCGGTGATGTACCGCGACTCCATGGCCATTCCGCTGATTCCGCTGCTGTCCGAGAATTTCCACCGCATCGTCTACGTCAGCAGCCAGAAGCTCGATCGCGCGCTGATCGAGCGCGAGCACCCCGACGTGGTCATCGAGGAGTTCGTCGAGCGCAATCTCGAGCACCCCGCGGCGTTTCCGATGCAGCCATGACGGGACTGCCTCCGCGACGCGCGTAGAGTACGGGCCGTGCGGGCAGTCGCCGCCGCGACCACCGTACCGCTCGTCATCGCGCAGGGGAGCCGATGAACGTCATGCAACGCATCCGCCGCGTCGTCGGCGGGCAGACCGCGCCGGCGCCCGCGTTGCCGATCGCGCCCATCGAGCCTGCGCCTGCGCCTCCGGTGGACGCGCCTCCAGCGGAGGCCGACGCTGTCCCCCCCGGACCGCCGCAGCCCTTGCTGCCGTTTCCGCCGGGTCATTTCTACTCGCCGATCGTCGATCCGGCGACGCTGGACGCCGAGCGGCTGTGGCCGGCGACGCCGCAGGTCGTGGGCATCGACTTCAACGAAGCTTCGCATCGCGCCATCCTGACGGAGCACTTTCCGCGTTTCCATCCGGACTACGACTATGCGGACACGCTGCCCGACACGCCCGAGCTCAACGATTTCTACACCGGCAATTCGCAGTTCAGCGGCCTCGATCCGCGGCTCCTGTTCGTGCTGCTGCGCGCGTTCCAGCCGCGGCGCCTGGTCGAGGTCGGCAGCGGCTATTCCTCGCTGCTGATCGCGGACGTCAATCGGCGCTTCCTGCGTGGCACGCTCGACTTCACCTGCATCGAGCCGTATCCGCGGCCGTTCCTGCAGCGCGGCATCGCGGGCATCACCCGGCTCGTGCAGGCGCGCGCCCAGGACACGGACCTGCGCGCCTTCGAGGCGCTGCAGTCAGGGGACGTGCTGTTCATCGACTCCTCGCATGTCGCCAAGACGGGCAGCGACGTGAACCACCTGTACTTCGAGGTGCTGCCGCGCCTTGCGCGCGGCGTGCTGGTGCACGTGCACGACATCTTCCTGCCGCACGAATATCCGCGCGAGTGGGTCATCGACGAGAACCGCAGCTGGAACGAGCAATACGTGCTGCGCGCGCTGCTGCTGGGAGGCTCGGCGTACGAAGTGGTGTTCGGCACGGCATACGCCTGCACGCACCTGCGCGCGCTCGTGATCGCCGCGCTCGCCCGCTCCGACGGTGCGCTGCACGGCGGCGGCAGCTTCTGGATGCGCAAGCGCTAGCGGCGTTCCGCGCTCAAGCGTCGACCCGGCCGCCCTTGCGCAGCTCGGCTTCCATGCCGAGCTCCTGGATCTTGCGCGTGAGCGTATTGCGTCCCCAGCCCAGCCACGCGGCCGCTTCCATGCGGTGGCCGCCCGTGTGCGCAAGCGCACGGCGGATCAGCGTCTTCTCGAACTCCTCCTCGAGCCGGTCGCCGACGTTGCGCTCCCCGCGCGCGAGCGACTGCGCGAGCTCGCGGTCGAGCGCCGTGCGCCAATCCGGATCGGCCGCGACACCGGCGGCGCCGGGCGCCTCGCGCACCTCGGGCGGCAGGTCCTGTCCTTCGATCCGCTGGCCCGGCGCCATCACCGTGACCCAGTGGCAGATGTTCTCGAGCTGCCGCACGTTGCCCGGGAACGAGAACCCCACCAGCACTTTCTGTGCGTCGTCGGACAGCGTCTTGGGCTCGACGGCCAGGTCACGCGCGCTCTTCTGCAGGAAATGCCGCGCGAGCGGGCCGATGTCCTCGGGGCGCTCGCGCAGCGGCGGCAGGCGCAGGCGCACGACGTTGAGGCGGTGCAGCAGATCCTCGCGGAAGAGGCCGAGCCGCACGCGCTCGGCGAGATCCTGGTGCGTCGCGGCGATGATGCGCACGCTCGCCTTGAGCGGCGCATGCCCACCCACGCGGTAATACTCGCCGTCGGCGAGCACGCGCAGCAGGCGCACCTGCAGATCGGGCGGCATGTCGCCGATCTCGTCGAGGAACAGCGTGCCGCCCTCGGCCTGCTCGAAGCGGCCGCGCCGCGTGCCCTGCGCGCCGGTGAAGGCGCCGCGCTCGTGGCCGAACAGCTCGGATTCCAGCAGGTCCTTGGGGATCGCCGCCGTGTTCAGGGCGATGAAGGGTTGAGAGGCACGCGGGCTGTGCTTGTGGAGGGCGCGCGCCACCAGCTCCTTGCCGGTGCCGCTCTCCCCCGTGATCAGGACCGTCACGTTCGACTGCGACAGGCGGCCGATCGCGCGGAACACCTCCTGCATGGCCGGCGCCTGGCCCAGGATTTCCGGGGTCTCGGTGGGTGCGATGTCGACGCTCGCGTCGCGCAGGCTTTCTTCCAGCGCGCGCCGGATCAGGGCCACCGCCTTGTCGATGTCGAAGGGCTTGGCCAGGTATTCGAAGGCGCCGCCCTGGAACGAGGCGACGGCCGAATCGAGGTCGGAAAACGCGGTGATGACGATGACCGGCAGGCCGGGATGCTTGTCCTTGACGACCGCCAGCAGGTCGAGCCCGGACTCGCCCGGCATGCGTATGTCCGACACCAGCACCTGCGGGGTCTCGGTTTCGAAGGCGGCCAGCGCTTCGCGTGCGCTGGCAAAGCTGCGGGTTGCGAGGTTCTCGCGCGCCAGGGCTTTTTCCAGCACCCAGCGTATCGATGCATCGTCGTCGACTATCCAGATTGGTTTCATGTGGTTCGTGCTTCCCGCGATGGTTCCGGTTCATTGTGGAGCGCGGCCGCACTGCCCGTCCGCCGCCTATGGCAAGGGGATCAGGATGCGGAAGTCCGTCAATCCAGGCCGGCTTTCGCACTCGATCAGCCCCAGGTGCTGCTGCACGAAGGTCTGCGCCAGCGTCAGCCCGAGGCCGCTGCCGCCTTCGCGCCCGCAGACGAGCGGGTAGAAGATGCGGTCGCGGATGTCGGGGGCGATGCCCGGTCCATTGTCGATGATATGCAAGTCTAATGCCAGCCCGTAACGGACCTTGGCCAGGGTGACCTGGCGCGCCACCCGGGTGCGCAGCACGATCTCGGCGTCGCCCGCGGCGATGCGCTCGCGCAGGGCCTGGGCGGCGTTGTGGACGATGTTCAGCACGGCCTGGATCAGCTGCTCCTTGTCGCCGCGGAATTCGGGGATGGAGGCATCGTAGTCGCGCCGGATGCTCAGGCCGGAAGGGAATTCGGCCAGCACCAGGCTGCGCACGCGTTCGCACACTTCGTGGATGTTGACGTCGCCGACGATGTGCGGCCGGCGGTGCGGCGCCAGCAGGCGGTCGACCAGGGTCTGCAGGCGGTCGGCTTCCTTGATGATGACTTGCGTGTACTCCCGTAAAGCGCTCAAATGAGCAGCGGGAAGTTCCAGTTCGAGCAGCTGGGCCGCGCCACGGATGCCGCCGAGCGGGTTCTTGATCTCGTGCGCCAGATTCCTGATCAGCTCCTTGTTGGCCTGGCTCTGGTCGAGCAGGCGCTCCTCGCGGTCGAGCTTGAGCTGCTGGACGTTCTCGCGCAGCTCGACCACCACTTCCCTCTCCCCGGTCGCGCTGACGATGCTGTGCACGTGCAGCGGCTCGCGCCCGCTGCGCTGCAGGGTCAGGTCCTGGCGCAGGTCGGCGTAGGTGTG
>DATILY010000036.1:0-65323 GCA_035475895.1 Casimicrobiaceae bacterium
GACGCCGGCTGGACCCAGATCGCGCGCGAGCAGGTGAAGATGCTCCACGACGACGTGGCGACGGTCCTCACGCGAACTGCGTATCACGAGGTCGCCGCGGGCTTCGGCGCCGTGGGCATCCTGGTGCGCAGCCCCGACGAAGTCCAGCCGGCGCTGGCGCGGGCCCGCGCGCTGGCGCGCGAGGGCAAGGCGGTGCTCGTCAACGTCTGGCTCGACAAGACGGCCTTCCGCGAAGGCTCGCTGTCGATGTGAGCTCCGGCGGCGTGCGCGGGGCTCTCAGCGTCCCGGCACGGCCCCCATCACGATGTCGGGCAAGGCGGTCGCGATCGTCGGCACCGCGCAGATCAGCACGACCGCGAGGAACATCAGTCCGACGAACGGCAGCACGCCCCGGATGATCTGGCCGAGCGAGATGTCGGGCGCGATGTTCTTGATGACGAACAGGTTCAGGCCGACCGGCGGGTGGATCAGCCCGGTCTCCATCACGATCGTCATCAGCACGCCGAACCAGATTAGGTCGAAGCCGGCGGCCTTCAGCGGCGGCAGGATGATCGGCGCGGTCATCAGGATGATGCTCACCGGCGGCAGGAAGAAGCCGAGGACGACGACGAGCAGCAGGATCGCCGCGAGCAGCAGCCACTTCGAGAGGTGCATGTCGACGATCGACTGCGCCGCGGACTGGCTGATGTGCAGATAGCTCATCACGTACGAGAACAGGAGCGACATGCCGATGATGAACATCAGCATGGTCGATTCCTTCAGCGTCGCGCCCAGGATGACGCTCAACTGCGCCGGCCGCCACACGTGGTAGACGACCGCGATCAGCACGAGCGCCAGCACGGCGCCCAGCCCCGCGGTCTCGGACGGCGTGGCATAGCCGCCGTAGAGCGCCACCATCACGCCGATCAGCAGCACGACGAACGGCAGCACCCGCGGCAGCATCTCGACCTTCTCGCGGAACGAGTAGCGATGCGCGTCGAGATAGGCGTGGCGCGCACCGCTCGCCGAGAACGCGCGCTGTGCCGACGCATATTCCTTGCGATAGCGGTACATGGCATACAGCGCGAACAGGCCGACGAGCAGCAGGCCGGGTCCGATCCCGGCCAGGAAGAGCCGTCCAAGCGAGACTTCCGCTGCCACCGCATAGAGGATCATGGTGATCGACGGTGGCAGGAGGATGCCCAGCGTGCCGCCCGCCGCGATGATGCCCGCGGCGAAACCGGGCGAATAGCCCCGCGCCCGCATCTCGGGAATGCCCGCGCTGCCGATCGCCGAGCATGTCGCGGGACTCGAGCCGGCCATCGCGGCGAACAGCGCACAGGTGAAGACGTTCGCGATGCCCAGGCCGCCCGGCACGCGCTGCATCCACGCGTGCATCGCGAGATACAGGTCGCGCCCGGCGTTCGAGCGGCCGATCGCCGCGCCCTTGAGGATGAACAACGGGATCGACAGCAGCGTGATGCTCGCCATCTCCTCGTAGACGTTCTGCGTCACGGTATCGAGCGACGACGCCGGCATGAACAGCGCCATGAACAGCGTGGCGACGAAGCCCAGCGCGAAGGCGATCGGCATGCCGGAGAACATCACGACGAGCGTGACGCCGCCGAACAGCAGGCCGAGGGCCAGCATGCTCAAGGCATCTCCCTTCGCGCTGCGCTCATCGCCGCGGCTCGCGCCGCAGTGCGAAATGGCCGATCGCCTGGAGCAGCAGCTGCAGCACCAGCAGCGTCATGCCGGTTGCCATGAGGCCATACGGAATCGTGAGCGGCGGCGAGAACGTGGACGACGTGGTCATGTGGTCGCGCCACGCCTCGCCGAACAGCGTCCACGATTTCCATGCGAAGAATGCGCAGAAGGCGAGCGACATGACGTCGACGACCAGCACGCGCACGCGCTCGGCGCGCGGCGGGAGCAGCGACGACACCGCCTCGATGCCGATGTGCCCGCGCTGCGCCTGCACCCAGGCGCCGGCCATGAACACCGCGCCGACGATGCAGAACACCGCGACCTCGTCCTGCCAGTCGGTCGCGGCCTTGAACAGGTAGCGCGAGAACACGCTGTAGGTCAGCACGAGCGACGCCACGAGGAGGGCCACCATGCCGACGGCGGTGACGGCGCGGTTGACGGCGTACAGCACGCGCGCCAGGCCGCCGTACGCGCCGGCGTGCGGCACCGGTGGATCCACTCGAACGTCGAGCGGATCCGCCGCCGGTTGCGTCACAACAGCTTCTGCGCGGCCGCGAGGAGCTTCGCGCAAGTCTCGCTCTTGTCGGCGTAGTCCTTCCACACCGGCCGCGCAAGCACCTGCCATTTGGCGAGCGCGGCGTCGTCGAGGTCGTACACCTTCGCGCCTGCCTTCTGGTAGACGCCGGCCACCGCGACGTCGTCGGCCTTGGCGCTGTCGACGGCGAATTTCTCGAGCTCGGTTCCGACCGACATGATGGTGTCCTGGTGCGGCTTCGGCAGCTTGTCGAACACCTGCTTCGACATCATCAGCGGCTCGAACATGAACCAGTACGACTTGCCGCGGCCGCTGGTGAGGTGCTTCGACACTTCCTCGAGCCGGAAGGAGATGAGGCTCGTCGACGACGTGAGCGCCGCATCCATCGCGCCGGTCTGCATGGCGGCGTAGATCTCGTTGGAGGGCAGGGACAAGACCGAGGCGCCGGCGCCCTTGAACATCATGTCCATCTCGCGGCTGCCCCCGCGGATCTTCATGCCCTTCGCGTCGTCGGGCACGACCAGCGCCTTGTTGCGGCTGGCCACGCCGCCCGCCTGCCAGATCCACGACACCACCACCACGCCTTTGTCGGCCAGCATCTGGGTGAGCAGCTTGCCGACTTCGGCATTCTTCCACCGGCTGCCGACGTCATAGGACGGAACCAGCGCGGGCAGCAGGCCGATGTTGGTCTCGGCCACCTCGCCGCCGGCGTACGACAGGGGCACCAGCGACAGGTCGAGCGCGCCGCGACGCAGCGCGCTGAACTGCGAGTTGACTTTCACCAGGGAAGAATTGGGGTAGATGTCGAACTTGAGCGCGCCGTTGGTGCGCTTGTCGACGTCGGCAGCGAAGCGGCGGCACAGGCGGTCGCGAAAGTCGCCCTGCTCGAGCGTGCCGCCGGGAAACTGGTGCGAGATCTTGAGATTGGACGACTGCGCGCGTGCGCCCGGTGCACGCATGGCGATGGGCACCAGGGCGAGCGAGCCCGCGACGAAACGGCGGCGAGACAGGGTCATGACATCCTCCGGAAGCTGATGCAGGCGCACGACGCCGGGTGGCGCGGGCGCCGGATTGTTATGGGTGCACGGTAGAACGCGGCCGGGACGGCCGTCAAGTTGTCCGCTCGCGGGACCATCGGGCGCATTGCGGCCTATGGCGCGGCCATGTGATGGTCGATCGCGTCGATGCGCCGCCGGGCCAGCGTGCGAGCCGCGGCCGCGGCCGCACGCGCCGTCAGCGCGGACGACACCACGCTGTGCGCCGGCCGGGCGGCATAGCGCCTGGTGGTGTCGCCCTTGCCCACGACGGCAGGCGGCGGCACCGTGCCGACGATCGACTCGTAGACGTCGGTACGATTCGCGGTATCGCGCGTGGTCTGCACGAAGAACGGCAGGAACTGCGCGCCGCTCGCGCGCAACGCCTGGTAATCGCCGACGAACAGTCCGATCTCGCTGCCTTCCTGCACGCGGGGCGCGAAGTCGAGATCGAACGGTCCGGAAACATGCGACTCCGTCCATGTCACGCCGTCGGAGGACTGCGTGAGCCACGTGTCGGCAAAGAGTGTCGTGGGATCCGCCGTGTCGTTGCGCAAGTCGTCGTAGAGCACGCCGTACGTGCCGTCGTCGCGGATCGCCACGGCGGGGATGAGCGCCTGCGCGCCGGGCACGTGATTGATGCCGACCGGGGGCGTCCAGGTCATGCCGCCATCGGCCGAGCGCGAGAACGCGATGCCCTCGACCGTGCCGCCGGAGAAGCGCGCGTCCTGCCACGCGACCGCCAGCACGCCGTTGCGGCCGACGGCAATCGAGCCGATGTTGCCCGCGTCGCGGATCGGCTGGCCGGTCTGCGGGTCCTGCGTGCCGATCGACAGCGACTGCGCGATGGTCACCGGCGCGCCGAACGTGATGCCCTTGTCGACCGAGCGCGCGACACGCAGCGTGGCGCTCGTGACGTGGTTCACCGTGATGAGCTCCGTGAAGAACAGGACGAGCGTGCCGTCGGGCAGCACGACGATCTGGTTGTTGAGCGTCTGGCCGTTGCCGCCCGGCGCATAGATCGCGCGGGCCGGCTCCCACGTCGCACCGCCGTCGACCGTGCGCGCGAGCCATGTCGGTCCGCTGCCGTTCGGCAGGAGGCGATCCCACGCGGCGTAGGCGAGATTGCCGTTCGTCGTATCCGCCGTGATCGATTCCTTGTCGTTGAAGGCGCCGCTGCCGTCGCGCATGAGCGTCGCCGGCGCGCTCCACGTGGCGCCGCCGTCGAGCGAGCGGCTCGCCAGCACGGCATTGATCGAATTGGGCGCGAACGTGCCGCCGGTGAACGCGATCGCGATCTGGTAGGCGATGCCCGTCGGGCCGATCGACACCCACGGATCGCTCGCCCGCGCGTAGTCGCCGCCATTGCCGGCGTTGCCGCCGCTGCAATGCGAGAACGACGCCTGCGCGAGCGCGAACGTGCGTCCACCGTCATGGGAGTACGCCGTGCGCAAGCCGCGCGCGCCGCCGTCGGCCCAGCGATCCTGTTGCCACGTTCCGATGACGTTGGCCGGATCGAGCGGGTTCACCGCGAGCATCGGCTCGACTTCGGCATTGATGAATGCTCCGGCAGTGGAGGTGGCGTCGCAACCCGCGGGGTACGCAGACAGGCTGCTCACCGTGATGCGCGCATCGCCCTGCAAGGGCCCGGGCGAGCACATCGCGACGCCCAGCGGGCCGTAGCCTTCCGGTGCGTAGCCGCGCGCAATCATCGCGGCGCGCACGTCGGGATCCGTGGTGTAGCGATGGTTCGAATCGGCGCGCATGTTCCATAGCCGGTACACCGGAACGAGCCCTGCGGCGCAGGCGCCGGTGGTCAGGTCGGGCAACGGGGCGAAGAACGCGGCGGGGGTCTCGAGGATGTAACCGCTGTAGTTCGGATCGGTGCCGATGCGTGCCTGCACGGCAGCGCATTCGGCCGGCGATGCGGAGAAGAAATGCGAGTCGCCATGCTCTGGCGGGATGTAATAGCGGCATACCGGCGAGCCCGCCGGAAAGTCGATGCCTGCGACGCCGAACGCGAGGAAGTTGTGGCCCGTCCGGCTCCAGCCCGCGATGCGGCCGGAATCGAGCGCGTCGATGTCGGCCGCAAGCGGGCTCATGAAGTAGTGATCGAGCGCGGCGTTGTAGTACTCCACGACGGTGACGGGCGCAGCCAGCGCACCGGCGGCAAGCGCGAGCGCGGCGCCACCGGCGACCGCTGCGGCGGTGCGCGCCGCGAGGCGCTGGAGCATGCGAAGCATGGGCGTTCTCCGGATCGCGCGGCACGCGCGCATGTTGCGTTTTGGACACGTGAATATTCGCGCGGCGCCAGCATTTGCTTGCGGTGCGAAGGTGTACGCAGTTAACATGCAATCACTCGTTTCCACTCTACGACGCCGACGAACCGCATGATCGCCCGCCATCCACTGCTGCCGCATTCCGCCTCGAGCACCACGCTCGCGGCTGCCGGCCGCTGTCGCGGGTACGTCATGCAGGGCTCGGGCACTCCGCCGTTCTTCGGCGGTCGCCTGGCGCCGTAGCTCATCCGACCGGACGACCTCCGCCGGATGGGATGGCGGAGCAGTCGAAGGGTCGTTGCAACACTCCCCTTTCGCTGTCTTCGCCTCGGAGCCGAGGTGAATGTCGTTCGCGGGCGCCGTCGCGTCCGCACGGCGTGACGAAAGGAGCCGCTGCATGACCATGACGAATCGTGATTCCACCAAGCGCCCGGGCGCGTACGGCTTCGGCAGCGGAGGCTGATCGATCACGCATCGATCTTCTCCGCCCCGAAGCCCGGCGCCCTCGAAGGCCCCGGGCTTTTTGCTTGCCCGCGGCCACGTGAAACGACTGGCAAGGATACCGACATGAAGCGCGAACGCATGGAGTATCGCAAACCCTACGGGCGCGGCGACTACGAGCTGCACCGGGGCGGAGAAGGCGTGTACTGGCAGGCCGGCAACGGCTTGATGGTGCGCATGGCAGCGGCCGAACACGCGCGGGAGACCAAGCAAGACTGCCCGCTGGGGGAGGTCGTGCCTTTGGAGGAATGGTCCGTCGAGCTCGCGCGTTGACGCGGTGGGCACGATGGCAGATGGCGCGTCGTGCGTGGCTTGCACACCTGTGCTTTTTCGGCAGATGGGCCTGGCGCGCATGGGTGATCGTGCACTGGCTGCACTGGCCGCTCTAGCGGCCGGCGCGGTCGGTGCATCGATGGTCCGCTCGGCGACGAGCGGAGTGAACGGCGATTTCGAGTGCTGTACGCGGCACTCCCAACCGAACTTGCGGGATCGCCGCCGCAGCGCCGCGTACGAGGGCGCTGCGGTCAGCAGTCACGGCGCCCCGGCGGGATCGACCCGCCCGGGGCCGCCGGGGCGAAACGTGCCGCGCACCGCCGCGCGTCGGCGTGCGCCGGGCTCCAGGCGTTAAGGAGCAGGACACCGGGCAGGAATTGCTAGAATCCGCGTCATGGAACCGCTGGTCCTCACCGTCGACATGGCGGGCCTGCCGCAGGCGTGGGTGGAGCTCGAGGAAGCCATCACCTACCACGCCAAGCTGATGGTCGCCTGGTCGCTTGGCGCCACCGTCAAGGAATTCCGCGGCGGCTGGCAGCGCGACGGCTCACGCTCGCGCCTGGCCACCAAATCCATTCTCGCGATCAAGGGCAGCGCCGGGCGGCCGCTGTCGCACGTTCCCGGCCTGACCAACTCGATGCTGTTCGCGCGCGACCGCCAGGTGTGCGCCTACTGCGGCGGGCGCTTCCTGGTGCGCGACCTGTCGCGCGACCACATCATTCCCGTCTCGCGCGGCGGACGCGATTCGTGGATGAACTCGGTGACCGCATGCCGCAGCTGCAACACGCGCAAGGGCAATCGCACGCCGGAGCATTCCGGCATGCCCCTCCTGTACGTTCCCTACGTGCCGAACCGGCACGAGCACTTCATCCTGCGCAATCGCCGCATCCTCGCCGACCAGATGGAATACCTGCTCGCCGGGGTGCCGCGCACGTCACGGCTGTTCGCGTAAGAACGCCGTCCTTTCAGCGCAAGAGGATTACCAGCACGATCACGATCGCGACCACGATGACGCCCGCCCCCACCAGAATGCGGGACGAGCGCCGGAAGCGCGGACGATCGTAGACCCCGACGGCCTTGGGCAGCCGCGAAGTCGCGTCGTCGCCCGCTCGGCGCTCGTCCACGTGCTAACGCCTAGACGTTGCGGCGCGCGGGCTCGTCGGTGCCCGTCGCGCGCTCGACGCGATTGGCGAACCGGTCCCAGCCCCGCCGCACCGCGTCCTTGAAGCGCTCCCAGTCGCTGCCGGGGTTCGTGCGCTCCCAATCGCGCCGCAGGTCGGCTTCGGACGATTCCCAGTCGCGGCCGGCATACGCTCCCGCGTTCTCGAAGCCCCAGCGATACGCCGGCTCGTAGTCCTCGTAGCGCGCGCCGCGGCCGGCGTACGTGCGGTCGAAATCGCTGCGGAACTCATCCGAATACGTCGACCATTCCGCCGACGTGCGCGGTGTCGTGGTGCGCGTGCTGACGGAGCGCTCGCGCTCGAGATCATCGACCGTGTACGGGCGCGACGACTCGTCGAAGCCTTCCCAGCCGGCCGAGCGCCACGTTTCGGCGCGCTTGTTGATGTCGATGGCGCCATGACGCTGCATCACGCGCGTCACTTCGTCGGCCCTGGCATCGTCCGCGCGCACGGTCACGAGCGCGCCGCCGCGGCGCACCGATTCGGCGTAGTACTGCGCGTGCTCGTGGCTCACGCCGAGGTCGGTGAGCCCGCCGATCAGCCCGCCGGCGACCGCGCCGACGCCCGCGCCGGTGAGCGTCGCGACGATCGGTCCGGCCGCGATCACGGGACCCAGCACGGGGATGGTCAGGCTGGTGAATGCGAGCGCGAGGCCGGCTACCCCGCCGATCACCCCGCCGGTTACGGCACCTGCCGCTGCACCCGATGTCCGGTCCGCCGCGTCCGCGTCCGCGTCGGTCACGGTGTCGCCGCGCGCATCGGTCGTCGCCGCGGTCGTGTAGCCCGTCGTGCCGGCGGCCGTGGTGCCTGCCCCCGCATAGCCGGCCGTCCCGGCCGTTGCGTCGCTCCGGTATTCGCCGCGCAGGTTGCTCGCGACGATGTTGATGTCGTCCTGCGCGATGCCTGCCCGCTGCAGTTCCTGCACAACCTGCTGCGCTTCGCGATAGCTGTCGAACGATCCGACCACGGTTTTGGTCATGATGAGCCTCGGCTGATTTGAACGAATGGAAAAATCGCCGGCCCGCGCGGGACCGGGGCGATAAGGAAGCCGGTCGCAACACGCGTGCCATGAAGATGCAGCAACGGAAAGCGCGCGCAGACAAGCGGATACGGCGAGCGGGCATGCGAGCGCGCCGCACCGCGGTGTAACCGTTACCGCCCGGCTGCGCAAAAGTGCACCTGCACGTCGGCCAGGGTGCTGCCTGGCTGCAATGCAACGATTCCCGCCGGCGCAGCCGGACGGTCGAAAAGATGCGTGCCGCGCTGGCGTATAGTGTCCCGGAGGGAGCAGCCACATGAGCGCCTCATGAGCGCCGAGACCACTTCGCCGGCGCGCCATATCCGGCTCACGTCGCATCCGATCGAAGGCGTCGCGCACGGCGCGCCGCCGATTCGCTGGGGCGCGGCCGATCCGCTGCAGCGCGGACCGATCGTCGGCACGACGACCAACCGCAACCAGCGCAACGTCATCGGCACCCACAGCGGGAGCTACGGCATCTACCGGGCGCTGGCCGTCGCCGCGCGCTCGCTCACGCGCGGCCATCGACCCGACCTCACCAACACTTCGCCCACCGACGTCATCGGTCCGTACCCGCAATGGGCGGAGCGCGAGCGGATCGTCTCGATGGACCCGTACGGCGCGGTGGTTGCCGACGTGTTCAAGGCTTTCCTCGCGGACGGTTACGACATTCGTCCCACCGTGGCGATCACGAAGGCGCACATCGACCTGCCGGAAGTGCAGGCTGCCGTGGCCACCGGCCGCCTGAAAGCCGACGGCCGCATCCTGCTCACCAATGGCTGCGCGATCGTGACCAAGGCAGCGATCGAGCCGGTCTGGTGGCTGCCGGGCGTCGCGGCGCGATTCGGCGTCGGCGAGAACGACCTGCGCCGTGCGCTGTTCGAGGAGACCGGCGGCATGTACCCCGAGCTCGTCACGCGCGGCGACCTCGAGGTGTTCCTGCCGCCCATCGGCGGGCAGACGGTCTACGTCTTCGGCGACCCCCGGCACCTGTCCGACCCGACCGTGACGCTCACCGCCCGCGTGCATGACGAATGCAATGGCTCGGATGTGTTCGGCTCGGACATCTGCACCTGCCGCCCGTATCTCACGCACGCCATCGAGGAATGCATCCGCGGCGCACAGGCAGGCGGCGTCGGCCTCGTCGTGTACTGCCGCAAGGAGGGACGCGCGCTCGGCGAGGTCACGAAGTTCCTGGTCTACAACGCGCGCAAGCGCCAGCAAGGCGGTGACTCGGCCAACACGTATTTCCTGCGCACCGAATGCGTGGCCGGCGTGCAGGACATGCGCTTCCAGGAGCTGATGCCCGACGTGCTCCATTGGCTGGGCGTACAGCGGATCCATCGCCTCGTCTCGATGAGCAACATGAAATACGACGCGATCGTCGGCGCCGGGATCGAGGTCGGTCAGCGCGTTCCCATTCCCGCCGACCTGGTGCCCGAGGACGCGCGCGTGGAGCTCGACGCGAAGAAGGCCGCCGGTTACTTCACCGACGAAGCGCCGCCCGACGCCGCTGCGCTGGCGCGCACGAAAGGTCGGGATCTGTGACGCCGGCGGCCCTGCGGGGCGCGCCGATGGAGTCCCCGGTGGCCACGCTGCTGTCGCTGGGCGCGGTGCGCGAGCGCTGCGCAAGCGTGACCGAGCACGTCGCGTCGGGCCGCTCGCGCCACTTCACGCTCGATCGCACGCGGCTGCCGGCTGCCGCAAGCGAAACCCTCGCGGTCACGCGCGCGCGCTTTCCCTCGCTGGCGATCCCGTATCACAGCCGATGGCGGCACTTCGAGGCCGCGGGCGTGGATCGCAAAGCCGTGGTCGATCGCGCGCTCGCCGGCGCCGACAGCGCGGAGGCCGCGCGCGCACGCATCGATCTCGCCACGGTCAGCGTCTTGCTCGACGCCGGTGCCGGTGCGCGCTGGCGCTACGTCGAGGGCGATACCGGTGCCGAGCTCGCCCGTTCGGAAGGCCTCGGGGTCGCGACGTTGCGCGCGTTCCTGGACGGCGTGTTCTCGGCGCGGCGCGGCGAGCCGTGCCGCGTCGACGGCGAAGCGCTGCTCGAGCTCGATGCCGAGCGCCTGGCGCATGTCTTCCAGGTCACGCCGCAGAATCCGCTGGTCGGGCTGCCGGGCCGGCTCGCGTTGTTGCACCGGCTGGGACACGTCCTCCGCGATCCTGCGCATTTCGGCTACGCGGCGCGTCCTGGGGTCCTGTTCGACGCGCTCACCGACGAGGGGGCGAGGTCGGAGGTGGATGCCGCGTCCATCGTGGCAGCGCTGCTCGAGCGGCTGTCGTCGGTGTGGCTCACGCACAACGCGCAGGACGGCGTGCCGCTCGGCGATACGTGGCGCCATGCCGCCGCCGGTGGAACGGGCGCTACCGGCGGATGGGTGCCGTTCCACAAGCTGACGCAGTGGCTCGCGTACTCGCTGTTCGAGCCGCTCGAATGGGCGGGTGTGCGCGTTGCGGCACCGGACGCGCTCACCGCGCTGCCGGAATATCGCAACGGCGGCCTGCTCATCGACACCGGCGTGATCGTGGCGCGCGACCCGGTCGTTACCGCGCGCGCATGGCCGGTCGGGCACGAGGTGGTGGTGGAGTGGCGTGCGCTCACCGTGACGTTGATCGACGAGCTCGCTCCGCTGGTGCGCGCGCAACTCGGCGCGCCGGCGTTGCCGCTCGCCTGCATTCTCGAGGGCGGCACGTGGGCGGCCGGCCGCAAGCTCGCCCAGGCGCTGCGCAATGGCGCGTCGCCGATCGCCATCGACAGCGACGGAACGGTGTTCTGACAGGAGACGCCATGAGACCGAAGGGCCGCCCCGAGGACGAATCAGCCCCGAAGCGCGCGGCGCGGAGGACAGTCCAGTGACCGGCAGCGTGCACGTGCTCGACCACCCGCTGATCCAGCACAAGCTCACGCTGATGCGGCGCAAGGAGACGAGCACCACCAATTTCCGGCGGCTCCTCAACGAGATCGGCTCGCTGATGGCCTACGAGGTGACGCGCGACATGCCGATGCACGAAGTGGAGATCGACACGCCGCTCGAGCGCATGAAGAGCCGGCTCATCGACGGCAAGAAGCTCGTGTTCGTGCCGATCCTGCGCGCCGGTACCGGCCTGCTCGACGGCTTCCTCAACGTGGTGCCCGGTGCGCGCGTGGGCCACGTGGGCCTGTATCGCGATCCGCGCACGCTCGTGGCCGTCGAATACTATTTCAAGATGCCGGGCGGCATGCGGGAGCGCGACGCGATCGTGCTCGATCCGATGCTCGCGACCGGCAATTCGGCGGTCGCCGCGGTCGACCGCCTGAAGGAGACGAGCCCCCGCTCGATCCGCCTCGTGTGCCTCGTTGCATGCCCGGAAGGGATCCGCACGTTCCACGGGCAGCATCCGGACGTGCCGGTGTACACGGCTGCGGTCGACCGGATGCTCGATTCGCACGGGTACATCCTGCCGGGCCTCGGCGACGCGGGCGATCGCATCTTCGGCACCAAGTGAGCGACCTGCTGCTGCGCAACGTCGCGCTGTCCGACGGTCGGGTCGGCTGCGACGTCCTGGTCGACGCGGGACGCATCGTCGCGGTGGGGCCACGGCTCGACGCGACCGCGTTGCAGAGCGTCGACGGCGAAGGCTATCTGCTCACGCCGCCGTTCGTGGACGCGCATTTCCATCTCGATTCGGCGCTGACCTACGGCATGCCGCGCGTCAACGCGAGCGGCACGCTGCTCGAGGGCATCGCGCTGTGGGGCGAGCTGAAGCCGTCGCTGACGCAGGAGGCGATCGTCGAGCGGGCGCTTGCCTATTGCGACTGGGCGATCGCCAAAGGCCTGCTCGCGATCCGCAGCCACGTCGATGTCTGCGATCCGCGGCTTGTCGCGGTCGAGGCGCTCCTGCACGTGCGCGAGCGCGTGAAGCCCTGGCTCGACCTGCAGCTCGTCGCGTTTCCGCAGGACGGCGTCCTGCGCACGGAAGGGGCGCTCGACAACCTGCGCCGTGCGCTCGATCTCGGTGTCGACGTGGTCGGCGGCATCCCGCATTTCGAGCGCACGATGGCTGACGGCGCAGCCAGCGTGCGCCTGCTGTGCGAGCTCGCGGCCGAGCGCGGCCTGCCCGTCGACATGCACTGCGACGAGACCGACGATCCGCTGTCGCGCCACATCGAAACGCTGGCGTACGAGACGCAGCGCCTGGGGTTGCACGGCCGGGTCACCGGATCGCATCTCACGTCGATGCACTCGATGGACAGCTACTACGTGTCCAAGCTGCTGCCGCTGATTCGCGAAGCGGGCGTGCATGCGGTCGCCAATCCGCTCATCAACATCGTGCTGCAGGGAAGGCACGATGGGTACCCGCGGCGGCGCGGCATGACGCGCGTTCCCGAGCTCATGGAAGCCGGCGTGAACGTCGCATTCGGTCACGACTGCGTCATGGATCCCTGGTATCCGCTCGGCAGCGCCGACATGCTGGAGGTGGCGGGCATGGGCCTGCAGGTCGCGCAGATGACGGGGACCGCCGCCATGCGCGCGTGCTTCGACGCCGTCACGGTGAACGCGGCGCGCGTCATGGCGCTCGACGGCTATGGCATCGCACCGGGCTGCCGCGCCGATTTCTTGCTGCTGCAGGCGCACGATCCCGTCGAGGCCATGCGCGTGCGCGCGCCACGGCTCAAGGTGTTTCGGGCGGGACGGGTGATTGCGGAAACGGCGCCTGCGGTGGCGACGGTGTCGCTCGAAGGGCCGCCGCGACGCGTGGACTGGATGCGTTCAGGCAACGACAACGAGACTGGGTCCCCGCCTTCGCGGTGGTGACCGCTCTGCCGTCACCTTCGCGGGGATGACGCCTTCGCCGTGAGCTGCCAGTGACTTTCGCCGGGATGACGGCGCCGCCGTCACCGACGCCGCGCTAGCGTTCGTCGGTGAGCTCGTTGACCAGCGCCGTGAGCTGGTCGGCGTCGACGGGCTTGACCAGATACGCGGAGAAGCCGGCTGCCTTGGCCTGCTCGTTGTCCTGCTCCTGTCCGTAGCCCGTCAGCGCGACGATCTTGGTGTGGCGTCCGGCGCCGCCATCGCGCATGCGCTGCGCCACTTCGTAGCCGCTCATGCCGGGCAGCCCGATGTCGAGCAGCACGAGGTCGGGCTTCGCGCGCGCAGCGGTCTCGAGCGCGGTATGCGGATCGTGTGCCACTTCGATGTCGTAGCCTGAGAACTGGAGCAGCGTTGCGATGGCTTCGGCGGCGTCGACGTTGTCGTCGACCACCAGCACTTTGGCAGGCGCCTTCGTGGCTGCGCCCTGCCCACTCGCCGTGCCGGCGGGTGCCGCGACCGGATCGGCGAGCGGCAGCGTCACGGTGAAGCGGCTGCCGTGCCCCGGGCCTGCGCTCTCGGCCCGCACGTCGCCACCCTGCAGCTGCACGAGCCGTTGGACGATCGACAAGCCCAGGCCGAGCCCGGTGCCGGCGCGCCGCTCGATGTCGGCGCCCTGGTTGAACAGGTCGAACAGGTGCGGCAGCAGCGCGGGCTCGATGCCCACGCCGTTGTCGGCGACCGTGACATCGACGTGCGCATCGCGCAGGGTCATCGACACCTCGATGCGGCCGCCTTCGGGGCTGAACTTCGCGGCATTGTTGATCACGTTGCCGAACGCCTGCGTCAGGCGCGTTGCGTCGGCGTTGACGTACACCCGCGCATCCGGAAGCCGCAGGTCGAGGGTCTGCCGGCGTTCCGCCACGAGCGCCTGCTGCGCCTCCACGGCCTTGCGGACGATGTCCTGGATCACGACGCGCTCGCGCCGCAGCGTGATCTTGCCGCTGTCGATGCGGGAAACTTCGAGCAGGTCGTCGATCAGCCGCGTCAGGTGCGCGCTCTGGCGATCGATGACGTCGCGCGCATGGTCGACGCGCCGGTCCTGTCCGCCGGCCACGCGGGCCATGATCTGGATGGCATTGCGGATCGGTGCCAGCGGATTGCGCAGCTCGTGCGCCAGCATGGCCAGGAATTCATTGCGCCGCCGGTCGGCGTGCCCGAGCGCTTCCTCGGCGGCCTTGCGGTCGGTGACGTCCAGCGCCGCGCCGATGTACCCCGCGAAGCGGCCATCGGCGTCGTAGCGGGGGCGGCCGCGGTTGAACACCCAGCGGTAATCGCCGTCGTAGCGCCGCAGGCGGAATTCGGTCTCGAACGACTCGCGCTGCTCGAATGCCGACGCATAGGCGGCGAGGCAGTGCGCGAAGTCTTCCGGGTGCACGCCGGCAGTCCACCCGTCGCCGATTTCCTGCTCCATGGTGCGGCCCGTGAAGTCGAGCCAGGAGCGGTTGAAATACGTCTGCGCGCGCGATTCGTCGGCGAGCCAGAGCATGGCGGGCGTCTGGTCGGCGAGCAACCGGAAGCGCGACTCGCTCTCCTCGAGCGAGGCACGGGCGCGGCGCGCGGCCGTGATGTCGCGGAACACCAGCACCGAGCCGAGCAGCGTGCCGCTCTCGTCCTTGATCGGCGAAGCGCTGTCGTCGATGGCGTATTCCACGCCGCGCCGGCTGATCAGCACTGAGCGGTCGGATGCGGCGACGAGCTCGCCGGTGGCGATCACCTGCTCCACGGGCGTGGTGACCGGCTGCCGCGCTTCCTCGTCGACCACGCGGAAGACCTTGGCGATCGGGCGGTTCTGCGCCTCGTCGGCCGACCAGCCCGTGAGCTTCTCGGCGGTGGCGTTCATGAAGGTGACGTTGCCTGCGCCGTCGGTGGCGATGACGCCGTCGCCGATGCTGGCGAGCGTGATGGCCATCCGGTCGCGCTCGTGTGCAAGCGCGACGCGCGCCTGCTCGAGCGCTTTTTGCCGCTCGACCGCGTCGCGCACCAGCCGTTGCGCCTGCTCGCGCGCCGCGCGCACGGCCGAGGTGATGCCGGCGACGCAGAGCGAGACTGCGACGAACAGGCCGAGGCTGACCATCTTCTGGATGCTGTCGAGCCGGAAGCCGTCGGTGCCGACGTAGAAGTACCACGCGATGAACAGGCTCAGCAGCGACGCGAGCAGGGCGGGCCCGATGCCGCCGGCCCACGCCGCCGTGGCCACCGCCAGGAAAAAGGTGATGTACGGCACTTCGCGCCCCAGGATGGGGTCGAGCCAGGCGCGCAGGGCCCAGGCCACGCCGACGGCGGCAATGGCGACGAGGTAGCTCAGGACGGGCGCCGCGGCGGCGCGAGCGCCTGCCACGCCGCCTTCGCCGGTGCGCTCGCGCTCCTCGCCGTCGCTGTCGTCGAAGGTGCCCAGGAGCCAGGCGACGACGAACGCCACGACGGCCGGCAGCCCGAAACCGAGCCCCGTGACCGTCAGCGCCGTGATGAGATCGTCGATGCCGCGGGTGCGAAAGACGGCCCACACGATCGCGACGGCCGTCAGGATCAGGAACACCGTTCCTGTCCAGGTCAGGCCGCGAATGATGCGGGTAAGGCCGCTATCCTGTTGATTCACGCGTATTACGTCGTCACGGTCAAAGCGGTATTGTCCAGCAAAAATGCGCCCTCGGCAGTTTTTTCCGGTCAGCGGCGCGCGTTGCGCTCCGCCCGCCGTGCCCGTTGAACGCTGGCGCAATGCGTGCGGCGAAGCGAGCTGCCGCGCTGTCGGCGCGGTGGAGTCCGACAGGCGAATGCGGCCGCCGGCGACAGCCGTCGTGGCGCTGGGCGTGCACAATCGCCTCCACTGGCTGACTCTTGACGCGATAGCGGTGCTTACGCTCGCCGGTCAGGATGGGCGCCAGTGGCTGACCCTCGATATGAGACGCGACCCGCATCTTCACCGCTCCACGGCTGCGCCGCCTCGCGCCCGGCCTGGTGGACGCGCGCGCAACGTCGTCCCGGCCGTGGTCGCCGGTGCGCTGGCATGGCTGCTCGTGGGCTGCTGCGGGTTGCTGTGGACGATCGCCTTCACGACCGACCCGCGCTCCATGACGATCGGCCTCGTCGTGTGGGTGTTCTGTTTCGTCGCGCCCTCCACGCTCGCAACGGTGGCGGCATACCGGCTCGATGAAGCGGCGCGGGACCGCGATCGCAAACGCACCGGCCGCAGGCAGGCTGCGCGACGCGATTGCGCGCACGTGACGATGGCCACCGGAGATTAGGCGCGCGGCAGCGCAGCCGTCGTCCGTTCCCGCGTCGACGCTGCAGGCTCGCTGCGCGCCGCGCGTCGCAGCAGGTCCACCATGGCGAGGTCCTGCACCTCGGCGGGCCAGCCGCGGTCCACGAGCTGCAACCGTGCGGGCGACACGCCGATCGCACGCGCGTGCGCGAGCGCGGCTTCGCACGGCGCGCACAGGTAAGCGGCATCCCCCATCCGATGCGCCTCGAGATCGAGCATGGGGACCTCGGCGCTGCCGAGCAGCGCCACGGTTGCACATTCGCACAGCGCGCCGGCCAGCACCGCCAGGACATGGGACGCCGAATCGTGCGCGCGCAGCACGTCCACCCGCTCCTGCTGCGACCATGAAGCCGCCAGACGGATGGTCGTCCACCACGGATCGTCGTCGAGCGCGCCGATGAGGACGCTGCGCCGCGTGCCCTGGCGCACTGCCTCGGCCTGCGCGGCCGCCGCGCACAGCACGCTCACCCGCACGCCGTGACGCTCGAGCGCGTCGATGCGCCCGAGCAGGGCGGAGGTGTCGGCATGGGCCGCCACGTCGAGCACGTGGAGCGGGGCGTTCATCGCGCGCCCGGCGCCGCCAGCGCGCGAGCGGCGGCGCCGCCACCACCGCGTTCGCGTGACCTCATGCCACGATGCCCAGCCACGCAGCGGCGGTGCCGGACATGATGCGCGTGCGCGCCGCCTGGTCGACGTCGAGCTCGTCGAACAGGCGCTCGACCGTCTGGCGACGCGCGACGAGCTCGGCGGCAGGACAAGGCAGGAAGCAATCGCTCCCGAATTGCAGCAGCTCCGGTGAAAGCACGGCAAGCGCGTTGCGCAGCACCGGCGCGCGATACACCGGCGGCGGACCGAACGAGATGTCGAACCGGAACACCGACGCATCGGCCGGCACGCCGTTGATGCGGTCGATGAGCCCGACCGCGATCGCCTCGTCGCACCACGGCCATCCCAGGTGCGCGAGCGTCACGCGCAAGCCCGGGTGGTCGCGCACGGGCTCGTAATCGGCCGGCCGGCAGAACCGCCCGGAGCGCCCGTCGATGAAGATGCCGCTGTGGAACAGGATCGGCGCACGGCGCTGCGCTGCCGCGGCGAACACGGGCTGCGCGCACGCATCCTCGGGATGCCAGCCGGACGGGACCAGCTTCAGGCCGTGCAGGCGCAAGTCGTCGAGCGCGCGCGTCGTTTCCTCCGCTGCGCCCGGCAACGCGGGATTGACGACCGCGAGGCCCACCAGGCGATCGGCGCGCCCGTGCACGAGGCGCGCGAGGTGGTCGTTCGCGCGCCGCAGCGAAGCGGCGTCGTGCAGCGAATAGCCGTCGCTCAGGAACGGGGCGAGCAGCACGCCCACGTCGATGCCCGCCGCATCGAGCAGGCGCACGACGTCGTCGCCCTGCTCGCGCCCCGTGCAGTGCAGGTGCGCATCGATCAGCATCGTGCTGCATGCGTCATGCCGTCTTGGCCTCCGGTCGCGCGTTGATGCGGGCGCGTGCGAGCTCCGCCGCCTTGCGACCCGCGATGAACGCGTGGTCGGAGTTGTAGTACTCCCACTCCGCGTAGCGCCCGGCGACCAGGATGTCGAACGCTTCGAGCCATGCGCGGATCTGGCGCACGCGCTCCGCGCGGCCGTGGTCGTACACGACGTACGCATAGGGCATCTCGACCTGGTTCGCCGTGAGGATCGCATCCGAAGGCTTGAGGAGCCCCACGCCGATCGCGTCGTTGATGCAGCGATCCACGAGCGCGCGCCCGGTTGCGGGCAGCGGCTTGGTCGGCGAATGCGTGATCTCGAACGTGAGCCCGAAGCCGCCGGGCGGATTGTTGTGCGGGCTGGCGTTGCCCTGCACGAACACGCGATGGAAGACCGGATCTTCCGGATAGTAGATCCAATGCTTGTCCGTCACGTGCGCTCGCCCGACGCCGACGTTGACGCAGCGCACCGACACGTGACGCAGCTCGGAGGCGAGCCGCCGGATCTCCGCGGGCGCCTCGTCGCGCATCGCCGCAATGAGCTTCGGCAGCGGCATCGTGCTGACCAGCGTGTCGTAGTGGAATCGGCGGCCGTCGGCAAGGCTCACCGTGCGCTGCAGCGGCGACACGTGCTCGACGGCTGCGCGCAGTTGCAGGTCGCCGCGCAGCAGCGGCAGGAAGCCGTTCATGAGCGCCTGGAAACCACCACGCAGCGGATAGCCGAAGCGCGCATTCGGCCCCATGGGCTTGGCCACCGGCTGGAGCGCGCCTTCGATCATCTCCTCCAGATCGGGCAGGGGAACGCGTCCCCCGAGCCAGGACGTCTCCATTTCGGACAGCGGCACCGTCCACAGCTTGCGGTTGTACGGAATCGCGAAATGCCGCGCGACGCCGGCACCCCACACGCGGTAGATGAAGGACTCGAAATCCTCCGGCGGCGGCGCGATCGCCGGACGTGCGCCTTCACGAGGATCGGTGCCGTCCGCGCAGCAGTCGAGCTTGTCGCTGTTCGCCGCCAGCGGCGCCGCGGTGCGCAGCGGGCCGTAGCGCGCCTCGATGGCGCCCACGAGACATTCCTTGAGCACGGCAGGCGGCAGCCCGTGCAGCGCACCCTGGAACGGATAGCGCGTGTACACGCCCTTGCTGTAGATCCACGCCTCGCGATCCTGCCAATGCACGTTGTCGCCGAGCAGCAGGCGATACAGGTCCTGCACGTACGGGTCGTTCGAGAACATGATGTGGCCGGCATGATCGAACGTGAAGCCGGTGTCCTCGATCGAGCGGCACCAGCCGCCCACGCTCGCTTCGCGCTCGAGCAGCACCGCGCCTTCGCCGTAGTGGTAGGCGGCCGACAAGCCGGTCGGTCCGGCGCCGATGATCACGCAGGGCGCGCTCACCGGCGTGCTCGCGCGCGCTGGCACTGGACGGGTCTTGCGCGGCGCGGCCTCCTGGTACATGCGCGCAGCGCCTTCCGTCATCCCCGCCGTGCTCGCCGCCTCGACGAGTGCCTGCATGCGCGCTACGGTGTCGTCCCACGAGGTGCGCGCCAGCATGGCTTCGGCCGCGACCTCGCGGGTGCGGCGCTCCTCCGCCGGCTCGACGAGCGAGCGCTCGCACGCCGCAATGAACTCGGCGGGCGTCTCGGCGAAGCGAACGGCGTCACCGTAGAGCGTGCGCACGTCCGCGATGGGCGTCGAGACGATCGGCTTGCCTGCAGCCATGTACTCCAGCGTCTTGGTCGGGCTGATGAAGCGCGTGGCCTCGTTGCGTGCGAAGGGCAGCAGGCAGACGTCCCATCCTGCGAGCATCCCGGGCAGATCTTCGTAGCGACGTTGGCCGAAGTAGTGGAGGTTGGGTGCGTGCGGAAGCGATCCGGCATCGATCTTGGCGGTTGGTCCGACCAGGCAGATCTGCCAGTCGGGCCGCTCCTCCGCCATGGTGCGCAGGAGGGAAAGGTCGAGCCGCTCGTCGAGCACGCCGAAGTAACCGAGGCGTGGCCGCGGCAATCCGGCGACTTCGGCGGACGTTGCGCCGGTGTCGCGCGCGCGCGCGAAATGGCTCGCGTCGACGCTGCTCGGGAACGCATGCACCGACGGATGACGATTGCGCCGCGCTTCGTACAGGCTGGGGCCGCCGGCGAACACGAGGTTCGCCATGGTGAGCAACGCGGTTTCACGCTGCTGCAGCTGCCGCGGTGCGCCGCGAAAGCCCGTCAGCTCGTCCATGCAGTCGTACACGAGCACGTCCGGCGTGAGCTTCTGCAGCAGCGGCAACGCCATCGGCGTGTACAACCACGCGCCGTAGCGGCCGAGGTGCTCGCGCTCCACCGTCTGGCTGACCAGCTTCTGCAGCAGCGGGATCTGGTCGTCGTGGAAGCCGGGCGACGTGAGGGGCGTGTGCGGGCGCATGACCGTGACGTTGGTGAGCGGCGCGCGCAGCTCCGCATACGGGTCGCCGGGGTCGAACACCGGCTCTTCGACGAACAGGATGCGCCAGTGGCGCGCCAGCCGCGACATGATGTGCTGCGGGCGCTGATAGACGAAATCCCAGCGCAGGTGCGAAAAGACGATGAGCGAGTTCATGACGGATCCGGTTCCTTGACTGCGGGTAAGGCGAGCAATCGCTGCGCATCGCGCAGCGCGTGGGCGTACGTTTCGTTGAGGTGCCGCGGCAGGTCGCCCTGCGGCCGCTGCACCAGGTCCCAGAGCCCGCTGTTGTGCCAGTGCTGCGCATCGTTCCAGTCGGGCCGGTCAACGGCGGGATAGATGCAAATGCCGTGCACGGGAACGCCCGCGCCGAGCGCGGCGTGCACCTCGTCGCCAACCTCGCGTATCCACGCTGCGCGCCCCGCGCCGAAATGCCCGGTCTCCGCGACGAACAGCGGCCGCTGGTATCGCCGGTGCACGCGTGCGAGCAGCGTGCGCAACGGCACGCGCCGCGGGTCGCGCAAGTGCCAGTGCAGACGCTTGTCCGTGCCGAATTCCCATTGGTTGTTGTAGTAGTAGTTCACGCCGATGAGGTCGAGAGCATCCGGATGTCCGCCCAGCGCGGGTTCCATCCGGCCGCAGAGCATGTCCCACGCCTGGAACTGGAACTCCACGTTCGCCGCCGCTGCATCGGCCAGCTCGGGTGCCTCGGGCGGCGCGACGACGTGGATGATCGGCTCGATCTGCGCAAGCCGCGCGTCCGGCGCGACGTCGCGAATCGCGGCGCCGCCGGCAAGCGCTGCGCGGACCAGGTTCATCTTGAGCGCATAGCCGCGCGCAGCGCGTTGCGGCGTCTCGTCGCGCCGATACGGATGGATCCAGTCCGTATCGCACACCGCGTAGCTCAGGAACGAGATCTCGTTGATCGGGTTGTACAGCGGCACGCCGTCGGTATAGGGCGCCAGCGCGCGCGCGGCCGCGCTCGCGTAGCGGCGGAACCGCTCGACCAAGCGCTGCGAGAACACGTCGACGTCGGCAGGCCAGCCGTAATGGCACAACGACCAGCAGACCTGCATGCCTGCACGCTGCGCGGCTTCGGCACGCCGCAGCGGGCGCGAAAAATCGTAGCCCCCGGGACCTTCGATCGTGCGCCAGCTGAGGCTTTCGCGCGCGACGCGAAACCCGAGCGCCAATGCGGCGCGGTAATCCTCGTCGATCCGGGCCTCGTGCCCGGTGGCGACCTGCATGTCGAGTGGATGGCCGCGCGGGTTGCAATGATCCGCGCCTTCATACCCCACCATCCAGAAGGAACGGAAGGGCGAGCGCGTGCGCGCGTCCATCAAGGAGCGGCTTCGCGTCGAAGCCGCTCCCGGCACCGATCAGCGATTGCCCTGCCGCGATCCTCGCGTGTCCTGCTCTTCCGATTCCGCATCGCGCCCGCGCATTCCGGAGTCCGTGTCCGCGCTCTCTTCCTGGCTGCCCCGGCGTCCGCGCCGTGACGTCTCGCCGCCGGACTCCGCGCCGCTCGTGCCCATATCGGCTTCGCTTCCGCCGAGGCTGTCGGCCGACTGCGACTGGCCGGCGCTTTCGCTGCCGCCCCGGCCCCGCCGACCGCGGGTGCTGCTGCCGCTCGTCGATTGCGACCCGCCGTCGCCGCCGCGATCGGCGCGCGTTTGCGAACCGCCTGCGCGCTTGCGTCCGCCGCCGGCGGAAGCAGCTCCGCGCCTGGATTGGGCGCTGCTCATCGATGCCGAATCGCCTTCCTGCTCACCCTCCGCGAGCACCGCTTCGTCGCGGGCGACGAGCGCCTCGAGCAGCGGCTCGAAATCGGCGCGCGTGCGACGCGCCTGCGGGAAGATCTCGTTTTCCTCTTCCTTGATGTGGTGCTTCACGTACTCGCCCAGCACCTTGAACCGGGCCGCGTATTCCTCGTCTTCCGCATCGCCGCCCTCGAGCTCGGCGATGAGCTGCTTGGCGCTCGCGTGCTCCACATACGCCTCGGCGATCATGTCGGTGTCCTTGCCGGACTCGCGCATGACGGGATAGAAGTGCTGCTCCTCGATCTCGGTGTGCAGCGTCAGCGCCGCGCAGCAGGCCTCGACGATCTCGCGCAACTGCTGCGGGTCGTCCTTGGCGCGCTCGGCCTGGCGGAACATCTGCTGCACCATCTTGTGGTCCTGCATCAGGATCTCGATGGCCTGGCCGACCGGCGTGCGGCTGCCGCGCGACGATCCACTCCTGCTCTGCGACGACTGGCTGCGGCCTCCGCGCGACGACGATGCGCTCTTGCGCGACGACGACGCGCCCTTGCGCGACGAGCCGCTCGAGCCGCCGCGACTCGACGAGCTGCCGCCGCGACCGGATGACGAACCGCCGCGACTCGAGGACGAACCGCCGCGACTCGACGACGAACCGCCGCGACCCGACGACGAACTGCCACGACGCGACGATCCACTGGTCTTCTTCGCGGCGCTGCCGCGGGATTGCGAGCCTTTGGTCTTGCTCGCGGCGCCGCGGCCGGAGCTCTTGCGGCCGCGCGTGCTCGCGCTGCTGGTCTTGCGTGTGCGGGTTGCATTCATGGTGCGTGTCTCCGTTGTCTGGCCGCGCGACGGCCGCGGTCCCGTTACGCAAACTCCATGCCGCGCGGCGGCCGGATATCAGCGCTACCCTGCGGCAAGCTCGGCGCTTGTCGCGTCACACGGTGGCGGCGCTGCCCGACAGCGCGCTCGCACCGTGGGTAAGAATTACCGTTCCTGGAAGCATTTGCCGCCGATGCTTACTGTGCACCAGCGGTCCCAGTGTGCGCTGCGCCATGAGGCGACAGGCGGCCCGCTTCGGCACGGATGCTGCTAACCGTGGTGTGCCCGGCGCTGCCGGGACCCGCTGACGAACTCGACGACCGATGACACACTTCGACGACGAACTCGAATACGTATGCGCATGGGGCCGCTGGCGCATCGACCAGGCGCGCAACGAGCCCACCCTCGAGTCCGCAGCCGAGGAGCGCAGTCCCGCGCGCCGGGACGGCGTTGCCGCCCATCGCCCGTCCGCGTCCACCCGGCGCGGCCGCGCGCGGCTGCGGCTCGTGGCCGACGGGCCGGCTCCGCTCGCGCTCGTGCCATGACGTCCTGGCCGCGCAGGCGTCCGCGCAAGGCGATCTTCCCGGTCGCGGGCTTCGGTGCGCGCTTCCTGCCGGCGACGAAAGCGTGTCCCAAGGAATTGCTGCCGGTCGTGGATCGGCCGTTGATCGAATACGCCGTCGAGGAAGCCGCGGCGGCCGGCATCCGCGACATGATCTTCGTGACCGGCCGCAACAAGCGCGCGATCGAGGACCATTTCGACAAGGCGTACGAGCTCGAGCACGAGCTCATGGCACGCGCGAACGCCGAAGCGTTGCGCGTCCTGGGCACCATCGTGCCGGAAGGCGTGCGCTTCAGCTACGTTCGTCAACCGGTCACCGCAGGGGTGGGTGACGCGCTGTTGCGCGCCCGCCCGCTTGCCTCCGACGAGCCGTTCGCGGTCCTGATGCCCGATGACCTGATCGACAGCGATCGGCCGGCGCTGTCCGAGCTGCTCGACGTGTTCGATCAGGAGGGTGCAAGTGTGGTGGCCGTCGAGGCCACGGCGAATCGGCAGGCGCGTCATGCCGCCGCGGTGACGATCGACGAAGTCGACGGATCCATTCGTCGCGTGGTTCCTCCCGGTGCTGCGCAAGGCGGCGCCCTTGCGCTCGTCGGCCGCTTCGTCTTCACGCCGGCGATGTGGAACGCCCTGGCGTCCGCGCGCGTCGAGGGCAGCGACACCTCGATTGCGGACGGCATCGCGGCGCTCGTGCATCACGAGTCGGTGTACAGCTGCCAGGTCACCGGCCGCCGCTACGATTGCGGCACGAAGGTCGGCTTTCTCGAGGCGCAGATCGCGTATGCACGCAAGCGTCCCGAGCTGTGGGGCGAGCTGCAGGGCAGCGTCCAGGCGCTCGTCGAGCCGGACGTCGCACCCACGGCCGTCGGACGTTCGGCGCGCACGCGCGCGGGAATGGCCACCCAGCGCTGACGCGCGCGCAGGTAAACCCTGCAAGCGCTGCCCGGCAATCCGTACCATTCGTCAGCTCTGTCGTCGCCGTTCGGCGAGTGCCCTGCGCTGCGGCACCGTCGACGCTCGCACCATGGCACATGCATTGCAGGCCCAGGTTTGCACCTGAACCCTTCGACATGCTCCGCGATACGCCTGCCCCGAGTGTCGACGCGCCTTCCGCGCCGGTTGCTGCCGTGCTCGCCTCGGCAGGCCTGCGCTACACGCTCGACGGTGAACCGGGCATCGAGCGGCGCGGCAGCGCGCCGCGCTTCCGCTACGTCGACCACCGCGGACGCGCGATGCGCGACGCCGCCACGCTCAATCGCATTCGGCGCCTCGCCATTCCGCCGGCGTGGACCGACGTGTGGATCTGCGCCGACGAGCATGGTCATCTGCAGGCCACGGGCCGCGACGTGCGCGGACGCAAGCAATATCGCTATCACGAGGACTGGCGCGCGAAGCGCGACGAGAACAAGTTCCATCGCCTGACCGCGTTCGCGCGCAGCCTGCCCGCCATTCGCGCCGCGGTCGATCGCGACCTCGCGCTGCCCGGCCTGCCGCGCGAGAAGGTGCTCGCGGCGATGGTGCGTCTGCTCGACCGCACCTTCGTGCGCGTGGGTGACGAGCGCTATCGCCGGGAGAACGGCTCCTACGGCCTCACGACGCTGCGCAACCGTCACGTGCAGGTCAGTGGCGATCGCATCCGCCTGCGCTTTCGCGGCAAGGCCGGCAAGGAGCACGACCTGTCGCTGGAGGACAAGCGCATCGCCAGCGTGCTGCGCCGCTGCATCGACCTGCCCGGCTACGAGCTGTTCCAGTACATCGAGGACGGAGAGCCGCGCCAGGTCACGGCCATCGACGTGAACGACTACCTCAAGTCCATTGCCGGCGCGGATTACACGGCGAAGGATTTCCGCACATGGGGCGCGACGATGATCGCCGTGAACGCGCTGGACCGCGCGGAGCTGCCGCCAACGCAGACCGCGGCGGCGAAGGTCGTGAACGATGCGCTGCGCAGCGCGGCGAGCGTGCTCGGCAACACCCTGGCCGTGTGCCGCAAGAGCTACGTGCATCCCGGCGTCGTCACGGCGTTTCTCGGCGGCACGCTGAAGCCGCGGCGCTCGCGCGTGCCGATCACCCGCCTGGCGGCACACGAGAAGCGCACGCTGGCCGTTCTGCTCGCGCTCGAGAAGGCAGCGAAGGTGGAGGGCGCGAAGAGGACGCGGACGCCGCGCCGGCGCACCATGAACGGGCGTCGCGTGCCGGAGGCGTTCCTCGCTACATGAGACGCGCGGCGTCGCGCTGCGTCGTCGGCACCCGGCTGCACAGCGCGTCTTCGACCAGCGCGCGCCAGTGCGCCATCACCTGCGGCACGCGCGCATCCTGTGGGTGGATCGCCAGGCGCAGGCAGCTCATCGTGCGTGCGCGGCGCAACTCGGCGCGGATGAGCGTGCGGGACAGCGCCCGGCGCCACCGCTTGTCGGGGCTGTAGCAGAGCGTCGCGCTGCGCGCGTAGCGCCATTGCGGCAGGCGAAACACGCCGCCGCGCAATGCGACGTACTCGAAGCGATGCGCCGAGCGGGCGACTGCTGCGCGCGCGGGCATCGACAACAGCCACGCGGGCGGCACGAATCCGTACACCGGCCATCCCTGCGCGGCGAAGAGCGCGAGGCCACGGTCGAGCCGCTCGGCTGCATGCGCCTCGTCGATGGCCGCGAACTCGCCTTCGGCGCGCGTCAGCATGCGCCGCGTCACGAAACCGCGCGGGCTGCGCGGCGGTGGCGCTTCGTCGAGATGGCTGTAGCCGTGCAGGACGAGCTCGTCGCCGCGGGCAAGCCGCGCATCGAGGCTGCGCGCGAAGGAGGCGTCGCCGTCGATCGCGCGGCCGCGATGGAAATGCGGCACGACGAGCAACGTGATGCGGGTGGCGCCTGCTGCGCCGAGCATGTCGAGGATCGCCTGGCACTCCGGCCACGTCGCCGGCGCGACGTCGTGCAGCTCGATGCAGACGGCGGCAGGCTCAGGGGGCTGCATAGCGCGCAAACGCCGCGGCAGGGGCTGCGAGCGCCCCGCGGTACACCCCCAGCAGTCCGCGCATGGCGGCATCCCACGTGTAGCCCTGTTCGATGCGCGCGCGTGCGCGGGCGCCGAATGCGTCGCTGCCCAGCTCGTAGAACGCGACGATGCCCTCCGCGAGGGCACCAGGGTCGCGGGGATGCACCAGAATGCCCGCATCGGGCCCGACCAGCTCCGGCGCGGCGCCCGCCTGCGGGGCGATCACGCCGCGCCCGCACGCCATGGCTTCGAGGAAGATGAGCCCGAACGTTTCCTGATCGCCTGCATGGACGAGGCCGTCAGCGCTCGCGAGCAGCCACGCGAGCTCACGCGCCGACTCGACGAACGGCAGCAGCGTGACGTTGGGCGGGCGGTGGCTCATCTCGCCTTCGCCCGCGATGACGAGATGGTAGCGGCGCCCGAGCTTCTGGAACGCACGCAGCAGCACGTCGATGTTCTTCTCGGGCGCGAGGCGTCCCGCGTACACGAGCACGCGCGCATCCCGTGGCAGCGCGAGCTGGCGGCGCAGGTCGCCCGCACGCGCGGCCGGCGTGAAGATCTCGAAATCCACGCCGAGCGGGCGGACCACGACGCGATCGACGCCCCACTGCGCCAGGCGATCCTTCATGTAGCGGCTTGGCGCGATGACGACATCGCAGCGCCGGTAGAACGCGCGCAGGTATTCGCGCACGCCGCCGTTGAGCGCGGGCGAAAAGCGAATGTCCGTCATGCGCAGCACATCGGCATGGCAGAACGCGACCAGCGGAACGTCCAGCCGGCTTGCAGCGTGCCGCGCGATCCATCCGAGGGGTCCGGGATCGCCGGCCTCGATGAGGTCGGGCCCGCGCGCGCAGATCTCGCGCACCCAGCGGCGGGCGTCGTACGGCCAGCGGTAGGGCGAGCGCGTCAAAGCCCGTGTGCGGATCATGATCTCGCCGCAGGGCCCGACGCCGTCGCGCAACGCGGGCACGACGAGCGTGTGGCGCATCGCCGAATGGCGCGCGAGCCACGCGCGCTTCTCGCGCAGGTAGCGCGTCACGCCGCCGCTGTGCGGCGCGTACAGCATCGTGGTGTCGAGCAGATGCGGCCCGCCGCTGCGCACGGGCGGGGCCGCGGCCACGCGAAGGGTCTCGGAGGGCGCGCGGGCGCCGCCGGCCGAAGGTCGGTAACGCACGTCGCCCCCGGCGGTCAGCGCAGCATGCGCATCAGCAGATAGCCCGCGGCGGCGGCGATGCCGATGGAGCGCAGCGGATAGGCACCGATGTAATCGCGCGCGTCGTCGAGCAGCTGGGCTCCGGTTGCGCTCGCGCGCTCCACGTATTCGTTCGCGGCATCGCCCATGCTCGACGCCGCGTCCTGCGCGCTCGTTGCAAGGTCATCCATGCCTTCGCGCGCGCGGTTGCCCGTCCTGCCGACCGTGCGCCCGGCGTCCTGCGCACCGGTTCCTGCATCGATGGCGGTCGTGCCCATCGCGTCGGGTGTGTCGTTGCCTGCGTCGTTCGTCATGCCCTGCGCAAAATCGCTTGCCGGCGTTGCCATGAGATTCTCCATGCTGAAAAGTCGATCACCGCCGCGAGCGCGGCGCTTGCGTCATCCTGTCGCAAGCGGCATGCCACGCGCCGATGCGGCGCCCTAAATGCAACGCGGTCCGCCGGCATCGCCGACGAACCGCGTCGCAAGGCGAGCGTTTGCGGGACGCTTACTTGCCCTTGTCCTTGTCCTTCGACGGCGTCGAGCTGTTCGACATGCTGTCGGTCGGTGAGGCGGAGGTCGTACCCGACGAGCTGGACGGCGACGACGAGCTCGACGAAGACGAAGACGGTGACGAGGACGAGCCGCTCGGCGCCATGCTGCTCGAGTTGCTCGAGCTGCTGCCCGACGGCGTGCTGGTCGTCGCGGAAGACGAGCTGTTCGTGCCGCTCGACGGCGAGGACGTGGACGGGCTCATCGTCCCGGTGCTCGAGCTCGACGGCGAAGTGGTGCTGGGCGTCGTGGTGCTCGAGCTCGACGAGGTGCCCGGCGTGGTCGATGGCGTGCTGGTCGTGGATGACGTGCTGCTCGTTTCGCGCTGACAGCCGGCTACGCCGATCGCCGCGGCGACGGCAAGGACAGCCCAGGGTTTCAGGTTCATGAATCCTCCGGAAGGGGACGTGAGGGGTCGGTGCGCTGCGTACCGTTGATTAGCAGGATCGGTGCCATCCGCAGGGCACGTTCGGCTTGCACCGGGCCCGTACCGGAACCCCTTCCGCGTCAAGTAATTCCGCTACGCCGCGCCGGGCAGCGGCGATCACGCCGCGGTGGCGTGCGTGAATCCCGTAGACCACAGGCGCCCATCGTTTCAAAGAGGGGGCGTAATATTTACCGGGCCCTTGGGCCCCGGTGCACGCTGCGTCCCGGTGCAGAGGGGCAAAAGCGGTGGCGAATCAATCCCGTCCGGCGCGCACCCCGGCGCGACGGCCACGGTACAACTCTTGCGCCGCCTGGAGACAACACTTTTACGCTGCGGTCGTTGCGGGGACAGCGGCCGCGCGCTCACTGCCATGCCTCACGCCCTCATCATCGACGACGACGACAGCGCTTCCTCCGCCCTGGCGGAACTGGTAGCCGACGAAGGCTTCACCACGTCCACGGCCGGCTCGCTGGCCGAGGCGCGCGACCGATTGCGCAACGCCCCCGACGTCATCCTGCTGGACCTGGTGCTCCCGGACGGCAACGGGATGGAACTCATGCGCGACTTGCCGCGTGGCTCGACCACGGAGGTCATCGTGGTGACCGGTCATGCGACGCTCGAAAGCTCCATCGAGGCCATCCGGCGCGGCGCGACCGACTACCTGCTGAAGCCCATCAATCTCGCGCACCTGCGGGGCGTGCTCTCGCGCGTCGCGCGCCCGACCGAGCTGCGTGCCGAGGTCACCGTCCTGCGCAACGAGTTGCGCTCGCTGGGCCGGTTCGGACGCCTGATCGGCGGCTCCCCGCCGATGCAGCGGCTCTATGACGAGCTCGAGCGCGTTGCTCCGACGGGCGCGACGGTGTTCATCACGGGCGAGAGCGGGACCGGCAAGGAAGTGGTGGCGCAGACGATCCATGAAGTGAGCCGCCGGCGCCTGCAGCCATTTCTCGCCGTCAACTGCGGGGCCATCTCGCCGCAACTCATCGAGAGCGAGCTGTTCGGGCACGAGAAGGGCAGCTTCACCGGCGCCAATCGCCAGCATCGCGGCTTCTTCGAGCGCGCGCATGGCGGCACCCTGTTCCTCGACGAAGTGACCGAGATGCCCTCGGACCTGCAGGTGAAGCTGCTGCGCGTGCTCGAGACGCGCACGGTGAGCCGCGTCGGGTCCGACCAGCCGCTCGAGACCGACGTGCGCGTGCTGGCCGCGAGCAATCGAAATCCGCACGAGGCCGTCAACGCGGGCAAGCTGCGCCGCGACCTGCTCTACCGCCTGCAGGTGTTCCCGCTCTACGTGCCGCCACTGCGCGAGCGTATCGAGGACATCGAGCTGCTTGCCGAGCATTTCCTGGCCGAGCTCAACAAGGGCGCGCGCACGCCCAAGGCCTTCACGCCGGCGGCGATCGAGCGCCTCAAGCGCTACAGCTGGCCGGGCAACGTGCGCGAGCTGTGGAACGTCGTGCAGCGCGCGTTCATCATGAGCGACGGCGAATGGATCACGCAGGTGGGGCTGTCCGCCGAGCCGACGCTCAATGCAGAGCCGACGGGCCGTTCCTTCCAGGTCAGCGTGGGCGATCGCATCGACGCGGTCGAGAAGCGCCTGATCCTCGCGACGGTGCAGCACACGCAGACCAAGGAAGCGGCTGCGGAGATCCTCGGCATCAGCGTCAAGACGCTGTACAACCGCCTCCGGGCCTACGAATCGCGTGCCACGGGACCTTCGGTTTCGAGCGGCAGCCGGTCGGCCGTGTCGGCGACCTGAGCGATCGCGGCGACGAGCGCTTCGACATCGAGGGGCTTGTGAAGCACCGCGGTGAAACCGCAGTGCAGCGCGCGCACCAGCGTGTCGTTGTCCTGCGCCGCGGTGAATGCGATCGCCGGTACGCGCCCGCCGTCCACGGCAGGCAGGCGGCGAATGCCGCGCATCAGCTCGCAGCCATCTTCGTCCGGCATGCTCACGTCCGAAACGATGACATCGGGGCGCTCCGCCGCGAGCGCGCGACGCGCGTCGGATGCGGATCCGGCCATGCGCACACAGGCACCGAGCGCTTGCAGCACTTCGGCCAGCAGGTCGCGTGTCGCCGTGTCGTCGTCCACGACCAGGACGCGGAGCGCGTTGATGCTCGGCATGAGCCCGCCAAGGCAAAGCCCGCGCCAGCCGCGGCTGCGTAGGGAGCGACCACGCATGAGCGAGGACTGCGCAACGGCGTTATCACCCGAGATGGCGCTCGTCGTCGCGGCCAGCCGCGCCCGCACGCAGGATCTCGTCATGGCGGGATTGCTGCACGATCTCAACGGTCCCCTCAACAACCTGGGTCTCACGCTGAACCTGCTCGAGCGCGCGCTCGCGGCGTCGCTCGATCCTTCGGCCGGCGCGCTCGCAACGCGCCTGCGGCGCTACCTCGACACGCTCGCGCACGAGTCGGCGCGGCTCGGCGCGTGGAGCCACGCCGCGGCTGACGTGATGCATCCCGCCGATCCGGCCGATGCGACCGCGCCGCTGGCATCGGTGATCGACAGTGTGCGTGCGTCGCTGCGGCACCACGCGACCTTGTCGGAAGTGCGGCTGGAAGTCGTGCACCAGGCGCACGACGACGTGTGCGTTCACGGCGCCCCGGTCGTGCGGGCCGCGATGCTCGCGTTCCTGACCGCGGCGATCGCGCTCGCGGGGCCCGGAGGCTTCGTCGAGGTGACGCTGGCGGGCAGCGGCGGGAATGCCCGCATCGCCATCGTGCTGCCGGGCGCGCACATCGCGGACGACGTCATGCGCGCCGTGCAGAACATGGCGCTGGTATCGGCATCGTCGATTGCGGGCGACATTGTCGCAGGCCGCGCGCTCGTGGAATCGCTGCACGGCACCGCGAGCGTGGGCCACGACACGAGCGCCGCGCGCATCGACGTGACGTTGCGCGCCTCCTGATCGACGCGGCGCGCAGCGCGCGTCTGGCACCGCCGCTCGCACTTCATCGTTACCGGTAATACTTGCAGCGGCATGCGCCGCACGCGCGCAGCGCGCTCCGCAGGCTGCACGCACGAGAAGCGTTGCCATCAACGATGACAGCGTGCGCGTTCACCGCACGCCATCATGGCCGCGTGGGCGCTCGGCATGCCGATTGCAGAGTGGAGGCGCGCGGATGGTACCAGCGATCCGCTCCACGTTGTTTGCACCAGGAAAGGCGGCGACATGCCGGCACGGATCGCACTGATCAGCGAACACGCATCGCCACTTGCCGCACAAGGCGGAGTGGACTCGGGCGGCCAGAACGTGTACGTCGCGCACACTGCGCGTCATCTGGCCGCGATGGGCTTCCACGTCGACGTCTTCACCCGGCGTGATGACGAGGACCTGCCCGAGGTGGTGCATTGGGCGCAGCGCCTGCGGGTCATCCACGTGCGCGCCGGTCCGGCCCGCTTCGTGCGCAAGGAGTCGCTGCTGCCGTACATGCCGGCGTTCGCGCAGGCCATCGCGGCGCAGGCGCGCAGTGCGCGCGAGCGCGGTCATGGCTACGCGCTCGCCCATGCACATTTCTTCATGTCGGGGCTGGCCGCGCGGCGCCTCAAGGAAGAGCTCGGCATCCCGTTCGTCGTGACGTTCCACGCGCTCGGCAAGGTCCGCCTGATCCACCAGCCGCACGACGAGTTTCCGCGCCATCGCGCGATCATCGAGCAGCTCGTCATGGACGCGGCGTCGGTGGTGGTCGCCGAGTGTCCGCAGGACGAGATGGACCTGCGGCAGCACTACCGCCTGCCCCAGGAGCGCATCCGCATGATCCCGTGCGGCTTCGATCCCGCGGAGCTCGCGCCGGTCGAGCGCGAGGCTGCACGCCGGCGCCTCGGCCTGCCGGTGGATCGCTCGATCATCCTGCAGCTGGGCCGCATGGTGCCGCGCAAAGGCGTCGACGACGTCATCCGTGCGGTCGCGCTCCTCAAGGCGCGCGGCGGCGTGCCGCCGCTTCTCGTGATCGTCGGCGGCGAGACGGCCGAGCCCGATCCGGCCGCGACGCCGGAGATCGGGCGCCTGATGCAGCTTGCCACCGAGCTCGGCGTGCTGAGCGACGTACGGTTCGTCGGCCAGCGTCCGCGTACCGATCTGCGCTATTACTACAGCGCCGCGGACGTGTTCGTGACCATGCCGTGGTACGAGCCGTTCGGCATCACGCCGCTCGAAGCGATGGCCTGCGGCGTGCCGGTCGTCGGTGCGCGCGTGGGCGGCGTGCAGTATTCGGTCGAGGACGGCCGTACGGGCTTCCTGGTCGAGCCGCGCAACCCCGAAGCACTGGCCCGTCGGCTCGCGCACGTCTTCAGCGATCCGGCCATTCCGCGCCTGCTCGGCAAGCGCGGGCTGCGGCGGGCGCATGCGCTCTTCACCTGGCAGAAGGTGAGCGCTGCGCTCGCCGACATGTACGCCGAGGTCGCGTTGCCGCGCCGTGGCGTCGTTCCGCGGCCCGTGCGAGCGCAACAGCGCGCGCAACCGGCGAGCTGACATGGCGCGCGAGCTCGAAGGGCGCGTGGCGCTCGTGACGGGTGGTGGGCAGGGGCTCGGAGCCGCCATTTGCGCGGAGCTCGCCGATGCCGGCGCAACGCTGCTCGTCGTCGATCGCAGCGAGCGGGCGCACGAGACCGTGCAGGCCGCCCGGGCAGCCGGCGTGCGCGCCGATGCCCTCGTCGGCGACATCGGCGAGGAGCGGGACGTCGCGCGCTTCGTGACCCATGCGCAGCGGGAGCACGGCAGGCTCGACGCCATCGTGAACAACGCAGGCATCGACGTGACGACGGGCATCGAGTCGCTCGCGGTAGAGCAATGGGACGCGGTGCTGCGTACCAACCTGCGCGGTCCGTTCCTCCTGGCCAAGCTCGCGCTGCCGCTGCTGCGCGTGCGCGGCGGGGACATCGTCAACGTCGCCTCGACGGCCGCCAAGCGCGGCTGGCCCAATGCATCGGCCTATCACGCGAGCAAATGGGGCTTGCTCGGATTGTCGTACGCGCTGCACGCCGAGCTGCGTCCGGCCGGTGTGCGCGTCACGGCGGTGATCGCCGGTGGCATGCGCACCCCTTTCCTGCTGGAGCGCTTCCCCGATCTCGACCCGGCCAAGCTGCAGGATCCGCGCAACGTGGCGCGGGCCGTCCGCTTCGCGTTGTCGCAGCCCGGGGAATCCGTGGTCGCGGAGATCACCGTGCTGCCGGTGCAGGAGACTTCGTGGCCGTGACTGGTCGGCGTCGCGCAGCATTCATCGACAAGGACGGGACGCTGATCGACGACGTCCCGTACAACGTCGATCCTGCACGGGTCACGCTGCTGCCGGGCGTCGCCGAAGGGCTGCGCTCGTTGCAGCGCGCCGGTTACGTGCCGGTCATCGTGTCCAATCAACCCGGCGTGGCGCTCGGCCACTTCGAATACAGCGCGCTGCGCGCGATCGAGGTGTGCATCGATGCCCTCGCCGGCGCAGCCGGCGTCACGATCGCTGCATACGCCTGGTGCCCGCACCATCCCGCCGGCGTGCGTCCTGGCTATGCCGTGGCATGTGAATGCCGCAAGCCGGCGCCCGGCTTGCTGACCGACGCGGCCGCGCAGCATGGGCTGGATCTACGCAACTCCTGGATGATCGGCGACATCCTGGACGACATCGAGGCAGGCCATCGCGCCGGATGCCGCGCGGTGCTCGTCGACCGGGGCGGCGAGACGCAGTGGCAGCGCGGTCCGGGCCGCACACCCGAGGCCGTCGTATCGCGCTTCGACCACGCAGCCGCGTTCATCGCTGCCGCGGCGCGCCGGCGGCGCGATCGCGTCGCCGGCGACGCGGTCCGTGCGGCGGCAGCGCTTCACGGCACGGCCGCGCCGCTGGGCGAGAGGCTCGAGGGCGAGCCGGTGCCGCAGCACGCTGCGCGCAGGAGGGCTCCGTGAGCGCCGCACAATGGGCGCGCGCGCGGGCCGTGCTCGCCGTACGGCTCGACGGCATGGGCGACCTGCTGATGTCGACGCCCGCGCTGCGCGCGCTCAAGGCTGGCGCGCCGGGACGAACGCTGACGCTGCTGTGCTCGCCGGCCGGGGCGTGCGTCGCGCGTGCGCTTCCGTTCGTCGACGACGTCATCGAGTATCGCGCCCCGTGGATGAAGCATCCCGACGACGCGGGCGCAGCCGCGCACACCCTCGCGCTGGTCGGCACGCTGCGCGAACGCCGCTTCGACGCCGCAGTCGTGCTCACGGTGTTCACGCAGAGCGCCCTCCCGGCGGCGCTCGCGCTGTTGCTGGCCGGCGTGCCGCTCCGCGCGGCCTACTGCCGCGAGAACCCGTATCAGCTGCTCACCGACTGGCAGCCCGAGCAGGATCTCGACGCGCGCACCGGCGTGCGCCACGAAGTACAGCGCCAGCTCGACCTGGTCGCCGCGCTGGGCGCGTCGACCGACGACACATCGCTCGCCTATCCGGTGCCCCTCGCCGCGCGTGCCGCCGCGCAGGCCTGGCTCGCGCGAACCGGCGTGGCACAAGAGCGGCTGCTCGTGGTCCATCCGGGCGCGACCGCGCCGTCCCGGCGTTATCCCGTCGACGCGCTCGCCGACGCAGTGGCGGAGCTCGCCGAGGTGCACGGCTACGCAGTGGTGATCGCGGGCGGCGCGGAGGATTGCGCGGCGGCCCGGCAGATCCATGCGCGCGTGCCGCAGGCGCGCGACCTGTGCGGCGCCCTCACGCTCGACGAGCTCGCGGCGCTCATCGAAGCGGCAGCCGTGCTGGTCGCGAACAACTCGCTCGCAGCTCATCTGGCGGCAGCGGTCGGCACGCCGGTGGTCGACCTGTACGCCCTCACCAATCCCCAGCACACGCCGTGGGGCGTGCGCCACCGAGTCCTCAATCATGACGTCGAGTGTCGTTTCTGCTTCAAGAGCGTATGTCCCGAGCGCCATCACCGCTGCCTGGCGGCGGTGGCGCCGTCGCAGGTGGTCGACGCGGTATGCGAGCTCGCCCGCGATGGCGGTCGCGACGCGCCGGCGGATGGCGCTGCGCGACGTGCATCCGTCGCGGTGGCGGCGTAGCGGGCGCGCATGATCACGCTCGGCATCAATGCCGCGTATCACGATTCGGCCGCGTGCGTCGTGGTCGACGGCGCGCTCGTCGGCGCCGCCGAGGAGGAGCGTTTCACGCAGATCAAGCACGGCAAGCGGCCGGTGCCGTTCTCGGCCTGGGAGTTGCCGTATCACGCCATCGATTACTGCCTGGCTGCCGCGGGCGCTACGCTCGCCGACGTGGACCACGTGGCGTATTCGTACGAGCCGGGGCTGTTCCACGGCGACACGCTGCCCGAGCGCATCGCGCTTCCGCTCACGCCGAGCGCGCACGCGCACGACGGCGCGCCGTGGGATCCGCTCTTCCTGTCGTACATCGTCAACGCGCCGCGGCAACTCGCCGGCGGCGCGCCCCATCACCTGGGAACGCGCCTGCGCGGTGACGCAGCCCCGCATTACCAATGGCATTTCGTCGAGCACCACCTCGCTCACCAGGCGAGCGCGTTCCTTGCCGCGCCGTTCGACGACTGCGCCGTGCTCACGCTCGACGGCCGCGGCGAGGCGGCATCGACGCAATACGGCGTGTTTCGTCACGGCCGCTATCGGCGCCTCGGTGAAGTGCGCCTGCCGCACTCGCTCGGCCTGCTCTACGAGGACGTCACCCGGCATCTCGGCTTCCTGCATTCGTCCGACGAATACAAGGTCATGGCGCTGGCGTCGTTCGGCTCGCCGCGCCTCGTGGATGCCGTGCGTGAACGCGTGCGCTGGCGCGGCGACGGTCAGTACGAGATCCTGCCGATGCCCTTTGCGCAATGGTGTCCCGCGCGCCCGCGCGGCGCGCCGTTCACCGCGGAGCACGCGGACCTCGCATACGCGGTGCAGAAGGTGCTCGAGGAGACAGCGCTCACGATTGCGCGCTGGTTGCGCAGCGCGGCCGACGTGCCCTATCTCGCCATGGCGGGCGGCGTGGCGCTCAACTGCGTGATGAATGCGCGGCTGCGCGACGCGCGCATCTTCGACGAGGTCTGGGTGCAGCCTGCGGCCGGGGATGCGGGCACGGCGCTCGGCGCGGCGCTGTGGATCGACCGCGAGGCGCGCTCGGCGGGGCAGGGTGGCCGCCCGGCGTCGCGGCGCTTCGTCATGGAGCACGTGTATTACGGGCCCGGCTTCGACGAGCAGGAGATCGAGGCCGCATTGCGGCGCGCCAAGCTGCCCTACGAGCGCCCGGCAAATTACGCCGACGCGATCGCGCAGCGCCTCGCGGACGAGCGGGTGATCGGCTGGTTCCAGGGCCGCATGGAGTTCGGGCCGCGCGCGCTCGGCGCTCGCTCGATCCTGGCGTCCCCGCGCAGCGCGGACATGCAGAATCGCCTGAACGAGCTCAAGGATCGCGAGGACTTCCGTCCCGTCGCGCCCGCGGTGCTGGAAGAGCGTGCGCCCGAGTGGTTCGCGTCGTGCAAGCGCTCGCCGTTCATGCTCTTCGTGCACGACGTGCATCCCCACCGTCGCGCGAGCATCCCGGCCGCCACGCACGCGGACGGCAGCGCGCGCGTGCAGACCGTGTCGCGCGCAACGAACCCGGTGTACTACGACACGATCGCGGCGTTCGAGCGGCGCACCGGCGTGCCCGTGGTGATCAACACCTCGTTCAACACGCGGGGCAAGCCGATCGTGTGCACGCCGCGCGACGCGCTGGAGTGCTTCTTCACTTCGCCGATCGACACGCTCGCCATCGGCCCGTTCGTCCTCGACAAGGCGGTGCCGTGAACCGCAAGCCGGCACCGTGGAGGCAGCCATGAGCCTGCGTGTCTCGGTCGTCATCGCGACGCACGAGCGGCCGCAACTGCTGTTGCGCTGCGTGCGCGCGCTGCTGCATCAGAACCTGCCGGCGCACGACTACGAGATCGTGATCGTCGACGACGGGTCCGGCGAAGTGGCGCGCACGGCCACGCTGCGAGCGCTCACGTCGCTGGGCGGCAGCCGCGGGCGCCCGAGCGTGCGCTACCTGCATCAGGCGCGCAATCGCGGTCCGGCCGCCGCCCGCAACGTCGGCTGGCGCACCGCACGCGCTCCCATCATCGCATTCACCGACGACGACACGCTCCCGCACCCGGACTGGCTGCGGGAAGGCTTGCGCGCGGTGAGCAGCGGCGCCGACGCCGTCGCCGGCCGCATCGAGGTGCCGTTGCCCGACGCGCCCACCGACTACGAGCGTGATGCGGCGGGCCTGGCGCATGCGGAGTTCGCCACCGCGAACTGCTTCGTGCGCAGGGACGCGCTCGAGGCCGTCGGCGGCTTCGACGAGCGCTTTCGCAGCGCGTGGCGCGAGGATACGGACCTGGAGTTCTCGCTGCGCGCGCATGGCGCGGTGCTCGGTCGCTCGCTGGAGGCCTGCGTCGTGCATCCGGTGCGGCCGGCCGGCTTCGGCGTCAGCCTGCGGCAGCAGCGCAAGGTCATGTTCGACGCGCTGCTCTACAAGAAATTTCCGGGCTGGTATCGCGCGTACATCAGGCCGCGCCCGCCGCTCGCGTATTACGCCATGGTGGCCGGCGGACTGTCAGGCCTCATCGGCGCAGCGCTCGGGTGGCTGCTGCTGGCGGTCGCCGGGCTCGGTACATGGCTCGTGCTGGCTGCGCGCTTCGCCTTGCAGCGGCTGGCGGGCACCAGCCGTGCGCCGCGGCATGTTGCCGAGATGCTGTGGACCTCGCTGTGGATTCCCTGGCTGTCCGTGTACTGGCGGGTGCGCGGCGCGCTGCGCTATCGCGTGTGGTTCGTATGAGGCGCGCTGGATGAGCGCGCTTCCCGCCGTCGCGCGACCCGGCTTCGGACCCGATCCGCAGCTGCCCGGGTTCGTGCAGATCGAGGTCGTCGGGCAGTGCAACCTGCGCTGCACGATGTGCGCGATCCAGTTCCGCCGCGACGGCCCGCCGCATGGCCCCCTCGCCTTCATGCCGTTCGACCGGTTCGTCGCGCTGCTCGACCAGTTTCCCGGATTGCGCGAGCTGCATCTCCAGGGACTGGGCGAGCCGACGATGCATCCGCGCTTCTTCGACATGATCTCGCACGCGACGCAGCGCGGCTTTCGCGTGTCGACCAATTCCAACCTGACGCTGTGGTCCGAGCGGCGGGCCCGCCAATGTGCCGAGAGCGGGCTCGCGGAGCTTTCCGTCTCCCTCGACGCGGCCGACCCGGCGATCTACGAGCGCATCCGCCGCGGCGCGCACTTCGGCAAGGTGCTGCGAAACCTGCGGCGCGTCATGGCGGCGCGCGCCGCCGCGCGCTCGCAGATGGACGTGCGCATCGTCATGGTCCTGATGAAGCAGAACCTGCGCGACCTTCCCGCGCTGGTGCGCCTCGCCGCGGACGAGGGCGTCATGCGCGTGTTCGTCCAGCATCTGTGCCACGACTTCGCCGAGGGCACGCTGCCGGCGGAATACAAGCCGATCCGCAGCTTCGTGCACGACGAGACGTTGTCCGGCATGAGCGGCGCGGCCATCGACGCCGCATTCGCGGAGGCGCGTGCCATCGCCGCTGCAAATGGCGTCGAGCTGCGGCTGCCGCGCCTGTCGGGCGCGCCGGCGCCGCGGCCGCAACCGCCGCGCTGCGACTGGCCGTGGCGCGGGGCCTACATCAGCTACCGCGGCGACGCGATGCCCTGCTGCATGGTCGGCACGCCGGATCGCGCGAGCTTCGGCAACATGATCGAAGACGGCGTGCACGCGGTCTGGCACAACGCGGCATACCAGGACTTCCGCGCGCGCCTCGCCTCGCCGTCGCCGCCGGCGATCTGCCGCTCGTGCTCGCTGTATCGGGGCACGTTCTGATGGCCGGCGCGATGATGCCCGGCGCACTCGCACGGCCGCGTCGGGTGGCGGTGTTTCGTGCGCTGCAGCTCGGCGACCTGCTCTGCGCGGTGCCCGCGCTGCGCGCGCTGCGCAACGCGTGGCGTGAAGCGCAGATCACGCTGATCGGATTGCCATGGGCGGCCAGCTTTGCGACCCGCTTTGCGCACCTCGTCGACGATTTCATCGCCTTTCCCGGGTTTCCGGGGCTGCCCGAACGACCGCCCGAGATTGCCGCGCTGCCGCTGTTCCTCATTACCGCTCAGTCCCGGCATTTCGATCTCGCCGTGCAGCTCCATGGGCGAGGCGACCTGACGAATGCCATCGTCGGCACGCTCGGCGCCAGCGCCACCGCGGGCTTTCGCGGGCCGGGCACGTACTGTCCCGATCCGGCGCGCTACGCGCCATGGCCCGAGGCCGGGCCGGAGATCGAGCGCTTGCTGACGCTGGTCGATTACCTGCACCTTCCGCGTGCGGGAACGCAACTGGAATTTCCGATCTCACCGAGCGAGGTGGCCCAGGCGGACGCGCTGCGGCACATGGCCGGCCTTGCGCGGGCTGGCTATGCGTGCCTGCACCCGGGCGCGCGTCTGCGCAGCAGGCGCTGGCCTCCCGAACATTTCGCCGCGGTTGCCGCGCCGCTGCAGCAGGCCGGGTTGCGCATCGTCGTGACCGGCACGGCAGAGGAAGCCGAGGTCACCGCGCGCGTCACGCGCATGGTGTCCGGGGCCATCGACCTCACCGGCCAGACGTCGCTCGGCGTGCTGGCTGCGCTCATCCGCGATGCGCGCCTGCTCGTCTGCAACGACACCGGCGTGTCGCACGTCGCCGCGGCGCTGCGCACGCCGAGCGTCGTCGTGTCGTGCGGCGCCGACCCCGCCCGCTTCGCGCCGCTCGATCACGTGCTGCACGAGGTCGTGCACGAGCCGATGGCGTGCCGGCCGTGCGCGCACGACCGGTGCCCGATCGGCCATCCGTGCGCGACCCAGCTTGCGCCCGCCCGCGTGGCCGAGCACGTGCGCGCGCGCCTGGCCGTCACGCAGCCGGCACGCACGCAGTTGCCCCGCATCGGGTGATCCATGCGCCGTTTGCGCATCCTCATCTGGCAGGTGCACGGCAATTACCTGTATTACCTCACGCAGGGCCCGCACGACTTCCACGTGCTGTCGCGGCCGGGCGCGCCGCCCGGGTACGGCGGGCGCAACGGCACACTGCCCTGGGGCGACAACGTGCACGATTGCCCGGTCGAGCGCGTGCGCGACCTGCCATTCGATTGCGTGGTCTACCAGTCGCTCGCGCACTACCGCGACGATGCGCCGACGCTGCTGAGCGACGCGCAGCTGCGGCTGCCGGCGATCTATCTCGAGCACGATCCGCCGCTGGCGCATCCAACCAACACCGTGCATCCGGTGACCGATGCGTCGATGATGATCGTCCACGTCACGCACTACAACGCGCTGATGTGGGATTGCGGCGTGGTGCCGACCCGTGTCGTCGAGCACGGGGTGCGCGTGCCCCAGGCCGCGCGCTACACCGGCGAGCTCGCGCGCGGCGTCGCGGTCATCAACCACCTTGCACGGCGCGGCCGGCGGCTGGGCGCCGACGTGTTCGCGCAGTGGCGCGACGCGGTGCCCCTCGACCTCTACGGCATGGCGGCGGAAGCTTCGCAAGGGCTCGAGGAGCTGCCTTACGAGCGCCTGCTCGCCGCTATGGGGCGCTACCGCTTCTACGCGCATCCGGTCCGCTACACGAGCCTGGCGCTGGCCTTGTGCGAAGCCATGATGGTCGGGTTGCCCGTCGTCGGTCTCGCCACGACCGAGCTGCCGCGCATCATCGCGGACAGCGGTGGTGGCTATGTCGACACGGAGCTCGCACGGCTTGTCGACGTGTCGCGCCGCTTGCTGCGCGATCCCGCCGAGGCCGACCGCCTCGGCCGCGCCGCGCAGGCGTACGCACGCGAGCGCTTCGGCATCGAGCGATTCGTGCGCGACTGGAACGCCGTGTTCGCGGAGGTGGCTGGCGCATGACGGGGATGGGGATGCCGGGCTCGCTGCGCAGCGGCGATGCGGCGCCGCTCACCGTGCTGGAGATCCTGAGCAACGCCATCGTGGGCGGCATGGAGACCGCGGTGCTGCGGCTCGTGTCGCATCTGCCGACCCGCGGCTTTCGCGTCGAGGCGCTGTGTCCTTTCCGCAGCCCGTTCACCGATGCATTGGGCACCGTGGTGGACGCCGTCCACATCGCGCCGATGGGCGATCGGCTCCGCTGGCATACCGTGCAGATGGCCGCCGGCCTGGTGCGCGACGGGGGCGTCGATGTGATCCACGCACATCTGTGGACGGCACACCAGATCGCAGCGCTGGCCGGACGCCTCGCGCGCGTTCCGGTCGTCGCGACCGCGCACGGCATGCACATCACGATGCCGGATCTCGAGGCACACCTGCTCGGCCGCACGCATCTGTGCCTCGTCAGCGAAGCCGCGCGGGCGCATGCGCTTGCCGCCGGCGCGCGCGCGTCGCGCGTGCACGTCGTGCGCAATGGCGTGGACGTGGGCGTGTTCGCGCCGCAGCGGCGTACGCAGCACAGGCCCGTGACGATCGGGTACGTCGGCCGCCTGTCGCCGGAGAAGCATCCGCAGCTCTTCGTGCGCGCGGCCGCGCGCGTCCGGCGCGACTGTCCCGACGCGCGGTTCGTGATCGTCGGCGACGGGCCGCTGCGGGGCGAGCTCGCGGCGCTCGCAGAGCGATTGCACGTCGACGACGTGCTCACGTTCACGGGCGTTCGTGCCGACATGCCGCAGGTGTACGCCGCGATCGACATTTTGGCGCTCACCTCGTGGCACGAAGGAACGCCGCTGGCGTTGCTGGAGGCCATGGCGAGCGGCCTGCCCGTCGTGGCGACGAGCGTGGGTGGCGTGCCCGAGCTCGTCACGGTCGGGGTCACGGGCCTCCTGTCGCGACCAGGCGACGACGCCGCGCTCGCACGCGCACTCGTCGAGCTCGTCCTCGATCCCGCGCGGAGGGCGGCGTTCGGGCGCGCGGCGCGCGCGCGTGCGCTCGCCGAGTTCAGCCTTGCGCGCTACGTCGACGCAACGGCCGCGTTGCTGCGCACCGTTGCCGCCGAGCGTGCGGAGCCGTCCATGCGCAGCACGGTGCGCCCGCTGCGCAGCGCGCGGCCGGAAGCCTAGCGGCCGGCAGGCGCGATATCGGCCTTCACCACCCGGGCCATGTGCGCGAGGGCGTTGCGCTCGTAGCTCGCGCGCTCGGACGCGACGCAATCCGACGGTACCCACAGCGCGTACTTGCGCAAGTAGGCGTCGTGAGCCGTGAACATGATGCAATTGTCGGCCGCAAGGCCCGTCAGGATGAGGCGCTGGATGCGCAGCTCGTCGAGCAGGAACTCGAGCGGCGTACCGAAGAACGCCGAGTGCCGCGGCTTGAGCACCGAGCGGTCCGCTTGCGCGGGCGCGAGCAGCGCCACCAGGCGGGCCGGAATTCCGCCCCGCGTGCGACAGTGCTCGATGACCGCGTCGAAGTCCGAATCCCACCGGCCGAAGTTGTCGTTGCAATAGATGACAGGCACCCTGTCGCGCGCCAGGCGTGCTTTGAGCGCGGCCGTTCGCGCGGCCGCTCGCAGCGCGCCGCGGCCGAGCGCGGGTCCGCCCCGGAAATCGAGCGGGTTCATGAAGTCGATCAGCAGGAGTGCGGTGCGCGGCTTGGGCTTGGGCACGGTGAACGCCGCCGGCAGGCGGGCGTGATCGGAAGGTGGAGCATCGAGCAAGCGACGTGCCGCGGTCCGAGGGGCACGTCGCCTCGTCGATGTAATACTTGCTCCCGGCGCCGGGCAAGAATTGCCGCAAGTGCCGCGATTGCAGCCGAAAACGCCATGTAAACATGCGTGGCACAGCCGTTGCATTAGGATCATTGCCTGTCAACGCGCCCAAGCGGCCTCTTCACGGGGTGGGGCCGCTTGGGCCGGGGACAGGCCCTCTCCTTCTTCACAGCGCCCAATGGAATCCGACGCGTCGTACTACGGTACGGCACCGGCCGAGCCGGTGAGTGGCCTGCACCTGCTGCAGCAGCGCGCGCACGCGCTGTGGACGAATGCGCTCGGCCTCGCGCACGACCACGCGCTGCTCGCGCTCTTCGAAGTGCAGCGCGCGAGCCTGGGCCTGGTCAAGATCATCGGCGCGGCCGTCGTCATTTCGGTGCTCGCCGTGTCCGCATGGATGGGACTGGTGGCGGCGGGCGTGGTGTGGGCGGTGGGCGCAGGTGCAGGCTGGGGCATGGCCATCGCCATCGCCGCCGTGCTGAACCTGATCGCCGCCGCGGCGCTCGCGCTGTGGATCAAGAAGCAGGTGCCCGAGCTGCTCTTCGCGGCAACGCTGCGGCAGCTGCGTGGTGAGCCGCCTGCCGCCGACGGTGATACGCATGCGCAGTGACGCCTCGCTCGACAGCAACATCAAGACGCTCGAGCAGCGCATCCGCGACCGGCGCGTCGCGCTGCGCCAGTCGATGCACGACTTGTCGGATGCGGCGACCGAGGCGAAGCAGCGGGTGCGCCAGCGCGCCGCCTCGCCGGCGCTCTTCGGCGCGGCACTCGTGGCCGGTTTCTTCGCGGCACGCGCGATCCGCAACATGCGTACGCCGCAGCGGCGGCACGGCAGGTGGCGCAAGGAAACCACGGTGCGCTACGAAAAGCCGGTGTCGCCGTTGCGCCAGGCGCTCGGCGGCATCCTGTCGCTCGCGCTGCCGATCGCCCTGCGCGTCGCGCAACGCCAGGCGGTTCCACTGTTCGAGCGCGCGATGAATGCCTTCAACCACCGCCGCGCATACGGCCGCTACAGCGGCCAATATGAGCAATGAGCGAGCGGTAGGCGCGCAGTAAGCGCGCAGATCACGTCGCCGTTTCGCTGCGCCGCTCGAGCTTGCGCTCGATGATCGCTGTCAGCGCCGCCACGTCGAAGGGCTTGGTGAGCACCGTGAAGCCCTCGGCCGCAATGCGGGCGATCTCCGCGGCGTAGCCCGTCATGACGATGACCGGCAGGCGCGGATAGCGCGCCGCCACCGTGCGCGCGAGCTCGAGGCCGCCGAGCGCGCCCAGCATCACGACGTCGGTCAGCAACAGGTCGACGGCGCGGCCCGACTCCAGCCGCTCGAGCGCTTCGAGCCCGCTATGGGCGGTGATGACCGAATAGCCGAGCTGCTCGAGCAGTTCGCGCAGCACCTCGGCCACCGCGCTATCGTCTTCGACCAGCAGGATCGTCCCCGCGCCGCGATGCGTGACGGGGTCGCGGCGCTTGTCGTCCGCGGCGGCCTCTTCGCTGCTGCGCGGCAGCCACAGCGTCACGGTGGTGCCGCGGCCTGGCGGGCTCTGCAGCGTCACCGTCCCGCCCGACTGGCGCGTGAAGCCGTACACCTGGCTCAGGCCCAGCCCTGTGCCCTTGCCTGCAGGCTTGGTGGTGAAGAACGGCTCGAACACGCGGCTCAGGATGGCCGGGGGGATCCCCGTGCCGGTGTCGTGCAGCGACAGCAGCACGTACTCGCCCGTCATGCCCCCGGACAGCGTCAGCAGGTCGGCCACGGTGGCGTTGCGCGCCGTCACGGTGAGCGTGCCGCCATCCGGCATGGCGTCACGCGCGTTGACCGCGATGTTGAGCAGCGCGAGCTCCAGCTCCCCGGGATCGGCCTTGACGGGCCAGGTGTCCGGCTCGATGTCGCATTCGAGCCGGATGTTCTCGCGCAGCGAATGGCCCAGCAACTCGCACAAGCCGGGCATGAGCTCGAGCAGGTCGAGCGTGCGCGGCTGCAGCGCCGAGCGGCGCGAGAACGCCAGCAGGTGGCGCGTCAGGCGCACACCGCGCCCCACCGCGTCGCCGATGGCGTCGAGCTGGCGGTCGTGACCCATGCCTTCGAGACGCCGGCGCAGGATCTGCATGTTGCCGTTGACCACCATGAGCAGGTTGTTGAAGTCGTGGGCCACGCCGCCGGTGAGCTGTCCCATGGCTTCCATGCGCTGCGATTCGCGCAGCGCCTGCTCGGCCTTCTCCCGCCGGGCGGACTCGCGTTGCCACTCGCGCGTCGCGGCATGCTCCTCGCGTGCCGTGCGCAGCGCCATCCATGACGCCGCGCCCAGCGCCAGCATGGCGGCGATCGCGAAGCCGAGCGGCACCAGTGCCTTGGCCACCCATTCCTGCTCGATGCGGGTGAATGGAATGCCGGCCGCCAGGAAAATGGGATACGGAGCAACCTGGCGCAGCGCGACCAGCCGCCGCTGGCCGTCGGGGCCCTGCGCGACGTCGATGCCGCCCACGGGACCGGCGCGCGCGAGCTGCATCCACGGGCTGTCCGGCGCGAGCACGGGCGGCCCCGGCACATCGGGGTAGCGCACGATCACGGTGCCATCGCCCCGATAGACCAGCAGGGTCACGCCCGGCTGCTCGGCAGCGAGCTCGGCGAAGAATCCGTTGAGCTCCCGCGGGTAGAGGGACACGCCGGTGACGCCGGCAAAGCGGCCGTCGACTTCACGCCGTTTGCTCATCACGTAGAACGACTCGCCCGTGCGGCGCGCGACCAGCGTGCCCGTGATCAGCAGAGCGGCCCCGGCGTCGCGGTGCTGACGGAAATAATCGCGATCCGCGCGCGACAGCTCGCCGGCCGCCGGATATTGACGGCTGGTGACGATGACGCGGCCTTCCTCGTCCAGCACCCACAGGCCCTGGACATGGGGCAGCGCGGCAGCCATGCGGGCGAGCTGCTCGTGCAGGCTCGGTTCTTCGGCGCGCAATACAGGAGCGTCGCGCCCGCCCAGCACATCCTCGAGGTGCGCAAGCAGCAGCTCGCTCGATTCGAGGACCTTCTGTGCGTGCTCCTGCCCGATCGCGGCCGTGCGATCCACCCGCTGGCGGGCGAGGTCGACCGTCTGGCGATAGTCGATCCACGCCGATGCGACGAAGACGAGCGCCGGCGCCAGAACGCTCGTCGCCAGCAGGACGCGCAGCCAGCCAATCGGGCCGTCGTCGGGGGTGGGCGGAGTCGTCGCGGAATCCATGCCGGCGCGGAAGTCGCCGTGCGGCGATGCGCCGCCGCGAGCCGCGATTCTAATCCCGTGCGGTCGCCGGCGCGCCGCGAGGCGCCTCGGCGGGCGCATCCGGCTCGTTCTTGAGCACGCCGCGGATGTTGAGGGCGGCCAGGGCGAACTGCAGCGTGATCAAGGCATAGGCGCCATCGTGCCAGCCCCACACGATCCAAAGCACGTTGCTCACGATGAATACCCAGAAGCCGATCATGCGCCGCCGCTTGTGCCGTGACGCGACGAGCCATGCGGCTACGACGGTGGCCGCCATGGCCGGCCACTGGACGAGCGACAGCAGGTCCATCGCCCGCCTTACGAGGCGAGCGGCTGTGCCTGCGGAGCGGCGTGCGCGCGCAGTTGCGGCTGGCGCCTCAGAACGTCGGCTACCGTGCCTGCATCCGCCACCTGTCCGTCCACCATCAGGATCACCTTGTCGAAGTAGGCAAGCGCGCTCAGGCGATGGATCGACGCGACGACGCACGCGTCGGGCAGGCCGGCGTGCAGCCGCTCGAACACGCGCGCTTCGGTTGCCTGGTCGAGCGCGCTGGTCGGCTCGTCGAGAAGCAGGAGCGAGCTTTCCGTTGCGGCGAGCAACCCACGTGCCAGTGCGAGGCGCTGGCGTTGGCCTCCGGAGAGGTTGACGCCGCGCTCGGTGAGCATCGTCTCCCATCCTTCACCCAGCGCCGCCACCACGTCGTCGAACGCGCCGAGCCAGGCCGCACGCTCGACCGCGCCAACCGAATACGCGTTGCCGAACGTGACGTTGTCCCGCAGCGAGGCTTCGAAGACTTCCGCTTCCTGGGGAATGAGCGTCGCGACCCCGGCAAGATGGCGCAGGCCGAAGCGCGTATGGCCGTCGACCTGGTAATAGCCGTGCTCGGGATCGTAGAGGCCGGCGAGCAGGCGCAGCAGCGTGCTCTTGCCGCCGCCGCTCGGCCCGACCAGCGCGACGCGATCACCGCGCTCGAGCGTGATCGTCACGTCGCGCAGTCCGCCCCGTACGCCGTCGCTGCGCACGTAGGCGAAGGACAGGCCGCGCGCGCTGATCGTCTTCCAGGCGGGGGCCACGGTACCCGGCGTGCTGACCCGCTCGCTCGCCCTCCAGATCGGATCGGCGCTCGCGAAGTCGACCTTGAAGCGCGAGAAGTTCTGGAGGTTCGCCGCCATGGAGCCGATCACCCCGCCGGCCTGCTGGGCGTACTGGTAGACCATGAACACGCCGCCCAGCAACAGCGGCGCACCCGCGCTGCTCGCGCGGTGCGCTTCCCATGCATAGAGCGCGACGAGGCTCCACGACAGTCCGACCGTCAGCAGGTCCACCGCACACCATTTCGCCTCGTTGAGGCGAATCGCCTGTTGCGCCGGCACGAATACGTCGTGCAGGCGGGAGGCGACGATCCGCCGCGACACCGACTGCAGGCGCAGGCTGATCAGCGTGGAGATGTTGCCGAGGAAGTCCAGCAGGCGGACCTGGTAGCGGCGCTCGAGCTGGTTGGTGGCGCTTGCCAGGCGCATCAGCTGGCGGTCGAAGCGGAGGATCACGCAGGCGATCGCGACGAAGCCCACCATGGCGAGCCCGCCGGTGACCCGCGAGACCAGCAACAGCGCGAACAACGGCCCGAGCACGTTCACCATGTTCTGCAGGTACATGAACTGGCTCTCGGTGAAGCCGGCAAGCGCCTGGCTCGCCTGCTGCGCGCGCTGCTGCACGTCGCCCGAGTGATGCTTCTCGTGCCAGCCGAGCGGCAGGTGCGCCAGGCGCTCGTACAGGGCATCGGCCACCGCCTGCCGCACATGCAGGCCGACGTTGCGCTCGATGATGCGGCCCGGTCCGTGCAGGGCCCATGCGGACGCGTACACGAGCAGGATGCCGGCCGTGAGCATGGCCGCCTTGGCGAGCTGGTCGCTGCCGGCCACCTGGACGGTGTCGATGGCCTGCGCCGCGAGCCACGGCACCAGGAGCTTCACGACCTGGGACAGCAGGAGCATGGACAGCGCGACGAGGTAGCGCGTCCGCACGCCGTGCGCGTAGCGCCAGACGTTCTGGTAGAGCCAGCGCAAGGACGCCGAGGCGCCCGGCGCGGGGCAAGGCGCCGTCGAGACTACGTTCATTGCAGCAAGGGCCTAGCCGGACCATTGCGGTCCGCGTCGTTGTCTTATCCGCGGAGCGTCCTTGCGCAACCGTGCCGGTAATTCTTGCGTATGGCGCTCGTGCAGTGGTGCGAATTGTAAACGACCGGTTTCCCGCGCGGGTTGACGAGAAGCAGAAGAAATTGCCCGCTGTTCGTGCTTGTTGCGGTTCTGCACCAGAGGGAGCGGACCAACGGTCGGCCGCCGGCGCCGGAACGATTTACCGATTACTGCGCGTAAACGTTTCCGTCTGCAACGTCGCCCGGAAGCGACGGTGCCGGCAATCCATGCATGGCACACGCGTTGCTCAGACCACGGTGCATTCCCCGCGTTACAGCGCGGGGCCCATCAACCGCACGGGGGCGTCAATGAATTTCATCATCTGGTTGGTAGTAGGCGGCATCATCGGCTGGCTCGCGAGTCTCGTCATGAAGACCGACGCGCAGCAAGGCATCGGCCTCAACATCGTGGTCGGCATCATTGGCGCATTGCTGGGCGGATGGATCGTCGCGCCGCTGCTCGGTGCGGGCACGATCAATCAGAACGACTTTTCGGCCGCCGGCCTGCTCGCGTCCTTCATCGGTGCGCTGATCCTGCTCGCCATCGTCAACCTGTTCCGCCGCGGGCGCGCCCGCTGACGACCCGCCCGGCGCACCGCGCCGGGCACGTCGGCCGGGTCGACCCACGCTCCGCATGGCCCTTGACGATCCCGCGTTGCGCGCGGACGCCCAGGGCCTTGCGGCGCGTATCGGCCGGGCGCTCGATGCGCTGACTCCCTGCTTCGAAGCGGTGCTGCGCGACGACGCCGTCAGCGCGGAGCACGCGCTGCACCTGGTCATCATGGATCCCGCGCTGGCGCGCGACCGCGCGCCATTCGAGGCCGCCATCCTGGCCGAGCGCAGCGTCGGGGATCCTGCACGCTGGCAGGCCGACTACGCGCATTACGCGCGCGCCAAGGCGCGGCTCGCGTGGCGCGAAGGGATCGACGGCCGGACCGTCGTCGAGGACATGCCTGCCCGCCTGCGCACCGGCGATCTTGTGGTGGAGGGCGCAGTGTGCCGCCACGGCTGGATCGTCGCGGCGAGCGGCGCGCAGCCCTGGTACGACGCGGCGTTCGCCGCCATGACGATCGAGCTCATGCATGCGGACCTGCGCGACGCCGTCGCGCGCGCACGTGCAAGCGGAGGCATCTGGTGACGACCCAACGGAACGATGCGCGGGACAAGACCACCGGAACGCCGGCACGCGACGATCCGGCGCGCTCGACGACGCCGCAGCGCGACGAGGCGCTCGGCACCGTGCCGCAGCGCCAGCCGGCGCCCGATGCGCAGTACGGCGACATGAAGCTGCCGCACGAGCGGGATGAGAGCAGCGCCGGCGAGCCGGACGCCGTGCGCGACGTCAACGGCACCCGGGCGGTGACGAGACAGGGCGCCAAGGACGTCCAGAGCGGCCAGCAGGACACCGATTGCTACAACGCGAACGCGCCGCGATACGACAAGCGCGAAGGCAAGGCGTGACCACCGAACGAGAGGCACATCATGCATAACCGTCTCCTCCTGCCCGCCGCGCTCGCGCTTTTGTTGTGCGCCTGCGCGAGCCGGCCTCCCGAGCCAACCGCCGAGACAACGTCCCCGGCCGTCGCGCCGCCGTCGAGCGCGCAGTCGGGCGCAATCGACCGCGGCACCGCGAACGCGAATGCAGCGTCCGGTGCCAACGTCGCCTCGAATGCCGCAGCGCCGCGCGGACACGAAGTTTTCTTTCCGTTCGACTCGTCCACGCTGACGCCCGACGCGCAGGGGGTGGTGCGGCAGAACGCGACGTATGTCGAGCCGCGCAAGGCGCACGTGCGCCTCGAGGGCAATGCCGACGAGCGCGGCAGCCGCGAATACAACCTGGCGCTCGGTCAGCGGCGCGCCGAGGCGGTGCGCCAGGCCATGGTGCTCAATGGCGTGCGCGCCGACACGCTGGAAGCCATCAGCAACGGGGAGGAGCGTCCGCGCTGCACCGAGGAAACCGAAAGCTGCTTCGCCGAGAACCGGCGAGTCGACATCCTCGTTGGACAATAGACGGCCGGCGGTCAGACGCGCGCGGTGCTGCACAAGCGCCCGCGCGCCTCGACGAGCCGGTTGTACAGCGCCGCGTTGAGGTCCGGGTGATCGCGCTCGACCGCTGCGAACAACAGCGTCTGCTCGGCGCTGAGATGCTGGCGCGCGAGCAGCTCCAGCCGCTCGCCATGGACGTTCTGACGTGCGACGCTGGCGGCGCTGCGGCGCACCGTCGCCGCGCAGCTCGCGAGGCTCTCGTGGTCGGCCACGAATGCGCGCACCAGTGCGCCGTATTCCTGCGGCAGGGCCGGAAAGAAGACGTCACGCTCGACGCGGTCGATCACGGCGAGCGTGGCCATGATGTCGGCGTCGATGCGCTCGCGCGCCGACTCCGGCCCCGTCGCCGGCTCGTGCTGGCGCCGGAACAGGTCGAGCAGGTGCTCGTGCTCATGGCGCAGCAGCACGGTGGCGCGGCGATCTTCGCTGGACTGGCCCGCCCATTCCGGCGCTAGCATCATGTGTCTCCTGTCCCTGTACAAGGCAACAAATGCACGACGCGTGCCACTTCGCGGGCCGCGTGTCCGCTGCCGCAAGGGCAGCCAGGTCGGCTGCTCCGGCTGAAACACCACCGAGGAGGAATCCATGCCACGTGGAGACAAATCGAAGTACACGGGGAAGCAGGATCGCCAGGCCGAGCACATCGAGGAGGGCTACGAGAAGCGCGGCGTGTCCAAGGACGAAGCCGAGCGGCGGGCCTGGGCCACGGTGAACAAGATGTCCGGCGGCGGCAAGAAGAGCGGCTCCGGGCGCGGACGCAAGACGAACAAGGCGCCGGCGCGCAAAGGCGGCAAGAAGGGCGGCGCGAGCCGCAAGTCCGCGGCGAAGAAGTCGAGCAGCGGACGCAAGTCGAGCAGCCGCAAGTCGAGCAGCCGCAAGTCGAGCGGACGCAAGTCGAGCGGACGCAAGTCGAGCGGTCGCAAGTCGAGCGGCCGCAAGTCGAGCGGCCGCAAGTCGAGCGGCCGCAAGTCGAGCAGCAAGTCGAGCGGTCGCAAGTCGAGCAGCAAGTCGAGCGGTCGCAAGTCGACCGGTCGCAAGTCGAGCAGCGGTCGCAAGTCGAGCGGTCGCAAGTCCAGCAGTTGACCGCTGCGCTGCGCATCATGCGCGCGCGGCATCGAGCAGCGGGCCGGTCATCCTGCCGGCCCGTTGCCGTTGTCGTCTTCCGCTACATCGGCGTGCGCACACGGCGCACGCGTGCGGAACGTTGGTGCCGGATGCAAAAAAGCCTCGATTGCTCGAGGCTTTTCGCGGGACCTGGTGGAGACGAGGAGGATCGAACTCCCGACCTTCGCATTGCGAACGCGACGCTCTCCCAGCTGAGCTACGTCCCCGGTGGATGGTTAGTATAGCCGACCGGCCCCTGCGCCGGCAAACGGCCGCGGCGCCGCTGCTACACTGCAGCGTCACGCCGCAAAGGACGCATCCATGACCCGCCAAGCCATCCAGACGCCCGCCGCGCCGGCGGCGATCGGTCCGTACTCGCAAGCCATCCGCGCCGGTGGCACGGTGTACCTGTCCGGTCAGATTGGCCTCGACCCTGCGACCGGACAGCTCGTCGACGGGCTGGAAGCGCAGGCTCACCAGGTGTTCCGCAACATGCGCGCGGTCGCACAAGCAGCCGGCGCAAGCCTCGACGACGTCGCCAAGCTGTCGATCCTGCTCGCCGATCTCGCCGATTTCGCCAAGGTGAACGAGATCATGGCGACGTACTTCAAGGCGCCCTATCCCGCGCGCTCGACGTACCAGGTCGCCGGCTTGCCGCGCGGTGGCCGCATCGAGGTCGAAGCCATCGTCGTGCTGCCGGACGCAGCGCCGGCGTGACACGGCCGATGCGCGCGTCCGGCGCGCCCTGACGGTGGCCGGGCCAGCGCGCGCACGCGGCGCGAAGCAACCTGCCCCGGCCGCCGGGCTCGCGGACAAGCTCGCGCGCCTGGGCATCGCGCGCGACGACGACCTCGTTCTTCACTTGCCGCTGCGCTACGAGGACCATACGCGTCTCGTGGCGCTCGCAGCCTTGCGCCCGGGCGATACGGCGCAGGTGGAAGCAGTCGTTGCGCACACGGACATCCAGTACCGGCCGCGCCGCCAGCTCGTGTGCCTGCTGCGTGGCGACGTCGAAGGCATGTCGCTCGTGCTGCGCTTCTTCTCGTTCTATCCGAGCCAGCAGAAAGCGCTCGCGCCCGGGACGCGCGTGCGCGCGTTCGGCGAAGTGCGCGACGGCCATTTCGGCCTCGAGATGGTGCACCCTCAATTCCGCGTCGTGGCCGGCGACGCGCCGCTGCCGGATCGGCTCACGCCGGTTTATCCGACGACTGCCGGCCTCGCGCAGGACACGCTGCGCAAGCTCATCGCGCGCACGCTCGCTGCCGATCCTGCGCGCCTCGCCGACACGCTGCCGGAGGAGCTCGTGCGGCGACGGCGCCTGTGGACGTTCGGCGATGCGGTGACCTTCCTGCACGCGCCGCCTCCGCGGCTGTCGCCGCTCACGCAAAAGGCGCTGGACGCGCGCACGCATCCGGCGTGGGCAAGGCTCAAGTTCGACGAGCTCGTCGCGCAACAGCTGTCGATGAAGCTGCATCGGCGTGCAAGGGCGGAGCGGCGCGCGCCCGTGCTGACCGGTACGGGCGAATTGACCGGCGCCCTGCTCACACGCATCCCGTTCAAGCTGACGCGTGCACAACAGCGCGTGGTGCGCGAGATCGCGCACGACCTGCGCCGCGCAACGCCCATGCAGCGCCTGCTGCAGGGCGACGTCGGCGCCGGCAAGACGATCGTCGCGGCGCTCGCAGCATTGCAGGCGATCGAGAGCAGTCGCCAGGTGGCGTTCATGGCGCCGACCGAACTACTCGCCGAGCAGCACTATCGCAAGCTGTCTGCGTGGCTCGCGGACCTGCCGGTGCAGGTGACCTGGCTGTCCGGCTCGCTGCCCGCGAAGGCGCGACGCCAGGCGCGCGAAGCGATTGCCGGCGGCGCCGCAACCCTCGCGGTGGGCACGCACGCGCTCTTCCAGGAGGGCGTGGAGATGCCGCGCCTCGGCCTCGCCATCGTCGACGAGCAGCACCGCTTCGGGGTGGCGCAGCGGCTCGCGTTGCGCGGCAAGGGATTGGCGGAGGCGCATCAGTTGATGATGAGCGCCACACCCATCCCGCGCACGCTCGCCATGACGTTCTATGCGGACCTGGACGTGTCGGTGCTCGACGAGATGCCGCCTGGACGCACCCCCGTCGCAACGCGGCTCGTGAACCAGAAGCGGCGCAGCGAGATCGTGGCGTGGGTAGGCAAGGCGTGCCGCGAAGGCCGGCAGGCCTACTGGGTGTGCCCGCTGATCGAGGAATCGGAGAAGCTCGAGCTGCAAACGGCGGTGGCGCTGCACGCCGAGCTCACCACTGCCTATGTGGACAGCGGCATTCGCGTCGGCCTCGTGCACGGTCGCATGAAGCCCGACGAAAAGGCAGCGACGATGGAGGCGTTCGCGCGCGGCGACATCCACGTCCTGGTCGCAACCACGGTCATCGAAGTCGGCGTCGACGTGCCCAACGCGTCGATCATGGTGATCGAGCACGCGGAGCGCTTCGGCCTCGCCCAGCTGCACCAGTTGCGCGGCCGGGTCGGACGCGGCGCGGCCGAGAGCACCTGCGTCCTGCTGTTCGAGGAGCCCGTCGGCGAGGTGGCCAAGCAGCGGCTGCGCGTGATCTACGAGACGACCGACGGCTTCGAGATCGCGCGTCAGGACCTTGCGATTCGGGGCCCCGGCGAGTTCCTCGGCGCGCGCCAATCCGGCGTGCCGCTGCTGCGCTTCGCCGACCTCGAGCGCGACGCGGACCTGATCGAGCCTGCGCGCGAGGCGGCGGACTGGCTGCTCGCCACGCACGCTGACGACGCGGCGGCCCACCTTGCGCGCTGGCTTGGCGCGCGCGCCGAGTTCATCCGCGCCTGATGCTGCGCGCGCGATTGCTGCTTTTCAAACCGCGCACATCACGACGAGATCGGGCCCGTCGCCTTCGGCGAGCCAGCCGCGCGCCACCATCTGATCGCGCACTGCGCGGTCCGTCATGTAACGATGGTTCGCGTCGGCGCGGTTGCTGAACACGCGATACACGTTGACCATGCCGGGCGCGCACACGCCGGCGGTCGGCAGGAACACGTGCATGAACGCCGGGTCCTCGAGCACGAACGCTGGATGGGCAGCGCCGGTTCCATTGCACTCCACGATTCCGCGGCCGAAGAAATGCGAGTCGCCATAGAGCGGCGGCAGGTAATAGCGGCACACCGGCGAGGTGCCCGCCTGGGCAGCCGTGTACACGCGGAACGAATAGCCCGTGCGCGTCCACTTCGTCGGCGTATTGCCCGCGTCGAGGTTGGCCTGCTCCGCAGGCACCCACGTGATGAAGTAATGGTCGAGCACCGCGTTGTAGTACTCGACCACCGTGACCGGCTGTGCTGCTCCTGCACCCGTGCCGGTGATCGAGTAGCGCTCGAAGCCGTCGACGCCGGCGAAGCTGAACTGGGCCGCGAGCTCCGTTGCGCGGGGGCCCGCCGCCGAGGGGGTGAAGTTCACGGTGACGGTACAGGCCTGGTCGTGCGCGAGCCTCTGGCCGGTGGCGCAGTTCGACGACATCGCGAAGTCGCCGGCGTCGCCGCCGAGCAGCGTGTACTGCCCGATCGCGAACGGGATGCTCGCGCGATTGGTGATCGTCATGGTCAGCGGCGCGGACTGCGCGCCGACCGGCTGGGGACCGAAGTCGAGGTAGGCCGGTGCCGGTACCAGAATCGGGCCGTTCAGGGCCGGATCGACCACCCCGGTGAGCGTGATGTCGGTGCTCGGTACGGCTGCGTTCGATTGCACCGTGATCGTGGCGGACACTGCGTGATCGCGTGGGCTCACCGGCATCATCTGGGCGTCGATGCGGCAGCTCTGTCCCGGCGCAAGGCTTCCCGGCGCCGTACAGGTCGTGCTGCCGGCCATCACGAAGTCGCCCGGATTGAGGCCCCCGAGCACGATGCCCGACAACGCGAGCGGCGCATCACCCGTGTTCGTGACGAATACGGGCTGCAACGGGCTGGGATAGCCCGGCGAGATATACGAGAACGGCAAGGTCGTGCGGCTGAAGTGCGCAACCGGCGCGGCGATGGCTGCGGCGTTGAGCGCGGCAAGTGCCAGCGCAAGCGCCCCGCATGCGATGGATCGTACCTCTGCAGCACGGGCTGACATGGCACCTCCGGCGCCTTCAGGGCGGGGCGGTGCCATGGTGCGCCGCTGTACAAGCCGGGGCAAGCGCGGTCATCCTTGGGCGATTGTCGCCCGTTGCAGCTTTTATTGATCCAAATCAGAAATTTGGTCCCGGTGCCCTGGGCTAAAATGGCGCCATCCGGGAAGATTCGCTTTCGCCCGCATCTCACGGCGCCATCCATGTCCCTCTACACGCTCGGCGTCAGCCACGCCACCGCCCCGCTCGAAGTGCGGGAGAAGGTGACGTTCGCGCCGGACGGGCTGCCCGATGCGCTGCGCGACCTCATCGGTGCGCGCAAGGTGCGCGAGGCCGCCATCCTCTCCACCTGCAATCGCACCGAGGTGTATTTCCACGGCGACGACCCCGCAGTCGTGGGTCGCTGGCTCGAGGACGTGCACGGCCTTCCCGAGCGCGCGCTGACGCCGTACGTCTACACGCTGCCGCACGACAAGGCGGTCGCTCACGCCTTCCGCGTGGCGAGCGGGCTCGAGTCGATGGTGCTCGGGGAGCCGCAGATCCTCGGGCAGATGAAGCAGGCGGTGCGCACCGCCGAAGCCGCAGGCTCGCTCGGATTGGTGCTGAACCGGCTGTTCCAGCGCACGTTCGCCGTGGCCAAGGACGTGCGCACGCAGACCGACATCGGCAGCGCGTCGATCTCCATGGCGGCGGCGGCGGTCAAGCTCGCGCAGCGGATCTTCTCCTCGCTCACGGACGCGCGGCTGCTCCTGATCGGCGCCGGGGAGATGATCGAGCTCGCGGCCACGCACTTCGCCGCGCAGCATCCGAAATCGATCACCGTCGCCAATCGCACACTCGAGCGCGGCGAAAAGCTGGCTCACCGCTTCGGTGCCGAGGCGATCACCCTCACCGAGCTGCCGGAGCGCCTCGCGCAATTCGACCTCATCGTCACGTGCACCGCCAGCTCGCTGCCGATCATCGGCAAGGGCACGCTCGAGCGCGTGGTGCGCCAGCGGCGCCACCGTCCCGTGTTCATCGCCGACCTGGCGGTGCCGCGCGACGTCGAATCGGAGGCAGCGAAGCTCGACGATGTGTTCCTGTACAGCGTCGACGATCTGACCGCGATCGTGAAGGACAACCTGTCGATCCGCCGCGAGGCCGTCGCCGAGGCCGAGCGGATGATCGCCGCGCAAACCAGCCATTTCCTGCACTGGCTCGAAGGACGCACCATCGTGCCCACCATCGCCGCGCTGTCGCGCCACCACGAGGACGTCCGCGCCGCGGAAATCGAGCGCGCGCGCCGCGCCCTCGCCAATGGCGCGTCGCCCGAGCAGGCCCTCGAGGCGCTGGCGCGCGGCCTCACCAACAAGCTGCTGCACGGCCCGCTCGCGGCGCTGAATGCGGCCGGCGAGGCGGAGCGGGCGGAACTGATCGCACTGCTGTCGCGGGTGTATAGGTTGTAGCGTAGGAGCCGTTTTGCGCTCGCCCCACGAGCGCAAAACGTCTGACTGGTAGTCACGCGACGCGCGCGGCGCGTCGCGACTTTCTGCTTTCTGTATTCTTCCCTGCATGAAGGAATCGCTGCGGGTCAAGCTCGACCAGCTGACGTCGAGGCTGGCGGAGCTGGACGCCCTCATGTCCGCGGAGGACGCGACGCGCGACCTCGATCGCTTCCGCGCGCTCGCCAAGGAGCGCTCGGACCTCGAGCCCGTCGTCGCGCGGTTTGGCGACTATCGCCGTGCCGAGGCCGATGTCGCCACCGCAGAGGAAATGGCGCACGAGCCGTCCATGCGGGAGTTCGCGGCCGAGGAGCGCAGCGCGGCGCAGCAGAAGGTGGCCGCGCTGGGGCTCGAGCTCACGGCGATGCTGCTGCCGAAAGACCCGAACGACGGCCGCAACGTTTTCCTGGAAATTCGCGCAGGCACCGGGGGCGACGAATCGGCGCTCTTCGCGGGTGATCTCTTTCGCATGTACACCCGCTACGCCGAGCGGCATCGCTGGAAGGTGGAGCTGATCTCCGAATCGGCTTCGGATCTGGGCGGCTACAAGGAGGTGATCGCGCGCATCGTGGGAGAGGGCGCCTACTCGCGCCTCAAGTTCGAGTCGGGCGGGCACCGTGTGCAGCGCGTGCCGGCGACCGAGGCGCAGGGGCGCATCCACACGTCCGCATGCACGGTCGCGATCCTGCCCGAAGCGGATCCCATCGCCGACATCACGATCAACCCGGCCGACCTGCGCATCGACACGTTTCGCGCGTCGGGCGCCGGCGGCCAGCACGTCAACAAGACCGACTCGGCGGTGCGCATCACGCATCTGCCGACGGGCCTCGTGGTCGAGTGCCAGGACGATCGGTCGCAGCATCGCAACCGCGCGCAGGCGATGAGCGTGCTCGCATCGCGGCTGCTCGACCGCGAGCGCACCGAACGCGCGCGCAGCGAGGCCGCACAACGAAAGAGCCTGATCGGGTCAGGCGATCGCAGCGAGCGCATCCGCACGTACAACTTCCCGCAGGGACGCGTCACCGATCACCGCATCAACCTGACGCTCTACAAGATCGACGCGATCATGGATGGCGACCTCGACGAGCTCGTCACGGCGCTTGCGCAGGAGTTCCAGGCCGAGCAACTGGCGGCCATTGCCGGCGACGAGGCATGACGCGACGGCGCGGGCGCGACGTTCAACTCCCCGCGCCGGCGCAGATGTCCGTGCGCGACGGCGCGCGCCGCCGCCGCACGCGTTAGCGAAGCCCGGCCGTCTGCGTGGGCGCCGCTGCAGCGGCGGCGTTGCCCGGTGTCGCTTCGATCGGCAGGCCGGCCGACTCCCACTCGGGGAAGCCGCCGCGAAACCAGTAGACCTGCGTGAAACCCTTCGACATCGCCACCTGCGCGGCCTTGTACGACTTCCAGCACTCCGGACCGTTGCAGTGGAAGATGACGGGCTTGTCCTTGGCGAGCTTGTCGGGCCCGGCCCAGTTGTCGACGGCCGGATCGAACGCGACGTCCTTGAGGCTCTTCTCCTCGTACGGGATGGAGACCGCGCCGCGGATGTGCTTCTCGTGATACTCCTTGGCAAGGCGCACGTCGATGATGGGCACGCCCTTCTGCTGCAACGCCTGCGCCTGGCTCGCATTGACGAGCTGCGCACCGGGCAGCTGCGACGGCGTCCAGTTGCCCAGCGCCGAGACGTACTTGTAGTTCGCGGGGTCCGAGTGATAGGCGACGCGGCCGATGCCGGACATCGAGCCGTTCGGGCTGGTGAACCACGCGTCGAGCTTGCTGCGCACGGCGTCGGACAGGTCCTTGCGCAGCACCACCGACATGCCACCGGGCACGGCACGCGACGTCAACAGCACCGTGGCTTTCGACCCGCTCTGCTTCACCCATTTGTCGTAATCGCCGCGCTTGGCGACCGTGGCGTCGACGAGCCCCGTGTCGATCGCGAACAGTCCCGCGCCCGACGTGCGGCGATACAGGACGTCCTTGAACATCTTGAGCGACTGCCCCGATTCGTTGAGCATGCCGCGCGCGACGTAGGCAGCGACGGAATCCTGCTGCGTGAGATACAGCTTGCCGCCTTTCAACGCCGCGGGAGTGGCCGCGCCTGCCTTGCCCACGAGCTGGTAGATCTCGTCGGGGTCGGTCGATCCGATCAGCGTGTAGCCGTGCGACAGCGCCGAGGCCGCCACGTGCGCCGGCGCGATGTAGACGTCGTATTCCGCCGTGCGGGTTGAGCGCATGACGTCGCCGAGGTCCTTGGACAGGAACGTGTGCACGGGCTGGCCGGTGACCCGTGACAACGTGCCGCCGAGGTCGATCATGCTGATGACCATGGATTCGCGATCGGAGGGGTCGACCCCCACCATCACGCGTAAATCCGCGGTGGCTGAGCCGCTGGCCAGCAGCAGTATGAGAAAAGACAGTCGACGCATGAGGCCTCCGTTGTCGTCGACAGTGGGCTCATGCAACCGATGTGCCACGCGCGGCGGCGCACGGACGAGCCGAAATCCGGCGCCGAATCAAGCGCTTGATTCCGTGGGAAATCCGGGTGGTCTCAGCGGTGTCGGACGCTGTACGTTACAACTCGACGCGGGGCGGCACCGCTGCCGAACCGCGGCACTCAGGCGCGCGATTATCCGCCCGCGCATTGGCGCGCCCGGCCGACGCCTGCCCCGAAAGCGGTCAGGCAACTAGCGCTTGCCGTAGTGCTCCGCCAGGTATTCGGTGATCGTCGCCTGGTCGGGCGCGCTGATCGGCGCGCCGAACGCATTGGCCATCTTCTTCACTTCGGCATCCCAGCCGGCGCGGTCGAGGAACGGCGAGTTGAGGATCACGTAGTCGAGGCTGTGGCACGTGCCGCAGTTCGCCTGGAATGCCTGCAGGCCGGGACCGTCCTTGAAGGCGATGCGCTTTTCCTGTGCGAGCGCAGCGCCCGTGGCCGCAACGGCGGCGATGACGGCGAGGATGGCGATCGTCGTGCGCGCGTTCATCTAGACCACCTCGACTGCGATGCGCTGGACCACGTTGTGGTGGTAGCCGGCGGGATTCGGAATGAGATCGAAGGTCTGCGCCGCACCGGCGCGGTTGCTCGCGCGCGCCATCACCATCATCGGTCCGCGCGCCTGCGGCGTTGCGACGAAGCGGAAGCGGCGGAACGCGAAGCGGCCATGGTCCGGCCCGAGCTCGGCCAGCATCCACGTGCGTCCGCCGTCGGTCGACACGTCGACGCGCGAGATGCCGGCACCGCCATCCCATGCAACGCCGTTGATGTCGAGCGGCTGTCCGGCAGTGACTTTCTGCCCGGCGGCCACGCTGCTGATCAAGGAGTTCACGACCATCTCGGTGATGGGCGTGTTGGCGGGGGTTTCCTGCGTGAGGAACCGGTCGATGAGCGGGAAGCGGCCGGTCGGTATGCGATACGCGGACTTCATCCAGAAGCCGTCGTACGGCTTGGCGACAGCCTGGATCGACGTCACCTGCTTCACCCAGTACGTGCCAGTCCAGCCCGGCAGGACGATGCGCGCGGGGAAGCCATTCCAGTGCGGCAGCGGCTCGCCGTTCATCTCGTAGGCGATCAACGTGTTCTCGTCCATCGCCTTGGCGAGCGGGATGGACTTCACGAAGTCGGGCGTAGCCGGGATCACGGGTCCGTCGGCGCCATCGAGCACGATCTCCACCGTCTCGGGCCTGACGCCGGCCTTGGCCAGCACGTCCTTGAGCCGCGCGCCCTTCCAGCGCGCGTTGCCCATGGCGCCCGCGCCCCACTCGACGCCTGCGACGTGCGGGACGAACAGACCACGACGATTGCCCGAGCATTGGCACACGGCCATGACTTCGGCAGCGGGAAAGTCGCGCTTCAATTGCTCGAGGTTGACCGCAAAGGGCGTCGCGGCAGCCGGGCCGCCGACATTGAGGGTCCAATTCGTCGCCGATACCTCGGGGATGCTCGCCAGATGCCAGCGCACGAAGAACGCACGGTTGGGCGTGATGTCCTCGGCGAAGTACTGCACGGGCGTCTCGTAGTTGGGCGGCCGCCAGCTGCGCTTGATCAGCGGCACTTTCCCGGCGAGCGTCTCGAGATCGCCCTGCTCGACGGCACCGGCCGGCAAGTCGAGGAATCCCGGCGCGTCGCCGGCGGCTGCCGCACCACGCGGCACGATCACGCCCGAGGCGAGCATCGCGCCCGCGCCCCATTGCAGGACTTGCCTGCGAGTGGTCATCGTCATCGGCTCCTGCCGCAGTCGAGCGGTCGCGCCACCAAGGCGGCCACCCGCGGCGCGTGCATTATTGTCCGCTACAGTGGATGCACACAAGATGGATGGATGAACGGCACTCCATTGAGCACCCGACCCGACATCGATCTGACCGTGCGGCGCGCGCTTGCACAGTGCGGCCTCGTCCCGCTCGAGGCACAGGTGCTGCTGGCGCACGTCCTCGAGCGCGACCGCGCCTGGCTTGCAGCGCACGCGACCGACGTCGTCGCGCGCGCTGCACTCGACCGCTTCTTCGAGCTTGCGAAGCGGCGGCGCGACGGCGAGCCGGTCGCCTATCTCACCGGCAGACGCGAGTTCTGGGGCCTCGACCTGCGCATCAACCCGGCGGTGCTCATTCCACGCCCGGAGACCGAGACGCTCGTGCAAGCGGCGCTCACGCGGCTGCCCGCCGATCGAGCTGGACGCATACTCGATCTCGGAACCGGCTCCGGCGCGATTGCGCTGGCGCTCGCGCACGAGCGGCCGGACGCGGAGGTCCTGGCGGTCGACGTGTCGCCGGCCGCCCTCGACGTCGCGCAAGCCAATGCGCAACGGCTCGGCCTCGCGCATGTTCGCTTTGCGGCCGCCGACTGGTACGCAGGAGTGCCGAGCGGCGCAGCCCCGTTCGATCTCATCGCGGCCAACCCGCCTTACGTGGCGCAGGGCGATCCTCACCTGCGCGAAGGCGACCTGCGCTTCGAGCCGCCCGCGGCGCTTGCCTCGGGCGCGGACGGCCTGGCCGCGCTGCGCGTCATCGTGGGGGGCGCCCGCCACCATCTTGCCCCGGGCGGCTGGCTGCTCGTCGAGCACGGACATGACCAGGCGGAGGCCGTACGCGGGCTGTTCCGCGACGCCGGCTTCGACCCGCTGGCTGCCTGGCGCGACCTTGCGGGCATCGTGCGGGTGGCCGGGGGACGAAGCGCCTGAAGACCCGGGCGCACGGGCCGAGGCGATCGCGGCGGCCGGGCCCAGGACCCAGGGGCACGGGGTGGACGATCGAGCCGATGCACCGGCCGAGAACCGCCGCCCGCGCGGCCGGTCTACGCTCTGTCCGGCCGCGTCGCGCTTCGTCGCGTCATCCCTTCCGCGCGGCCGGCTTGTCTACAATCGTCGTCCCGCCGGTCACGAGCTGGCGCGGTACCCCCTTTCGCCGGAGAAACCCTTCGTGTCCACCCGCCTGATTGCCCTCCTGCTCGCGCTGGTCCTGAGCGCCAGTGCCGCCGCCGCCGAGAAGAAACGCATCGACAAGGCGGCCGACCTGCCGCGCTTCACCTACCGCATCGACGGCAGCGTCGAGGCGCTGCTGCGGGACGACGCGCGCTTCGGCGCCTTTGCCGCGAACGTGCGACGGGACATCGAATCGGTGCTCGCCGACTACGAGATCGCGGACAAGGCGACGCGCCGGGAACTGCTCGGCCAGCTCGCGCAGCTCGACTTCCTGGCCGGACGCTACGACGACGCGATCGCACATGCCGAGCAGGTGCGCGCACTGCAGGACAAGCCCGCGGACAAGCTGCTGTCGGGGCTCGTGCTGCGGGCGATCGTGGGCGCCCGCGCCGCAGGCGATCGCAACAGCGACGCCTATCGCAAGGCCGTCGCTACGCGCGTCAAGGCGGACCTGGACGCGATGCCGTACGACGTCGTGCAGAACGAGGTGCGCGAAGCCAAGGCGGGCGCCGAGCTTGCGAGCGAGGCGAGGATCGTCGGCTACGTGCGTGAAGTGATCCAGCCGACCGTCGACAAGGCGGGCGCGATCAGCTCGGAGCTCGCACCGGCCATCGTGTCGGCCCGCTATCGCATGGCGACCACGCTGCCGCTCAAGCAGCCGCTCGCGGAGACGTACGGCGCCTACCTGGCGGCCCACAAGGTCGACAAGCCGGACATCTGGGCCGCGCGCAGCATCGAGCTGCCGGCGGGCAAGGGCTATGCGCCCGTCAATGTCGCGGTGTGGGACAGCGGCGTCGACACCAAGCTGTATCCCGGCCGCCTGGCACAGGACAACGGCAAGGTGCCTGTCATCGCGTTCGACCGCTTCGCGCAGCCGGCGAGCGGCGAGCTGATGGCCATTCCGGCCGAGCTGCGCGACCGCGTGCCCAAGCTCAAGGCGCGGCTCAAAGGCTTCTCCGACCTGCAGTCCAACATCGACAGCCCCGAGGCGAGCGAGGTCAAGCAGTACATGTCGTCGCTCAAGCCGGATGAGTACAAGGCGTTCGCCGAGGAGATCGGCCTCGTCGGCGACTGGATGCACGGCACCCACGTCGCGGGCATCACGGTCGCGGGCAATCCGTACGCACGCCTCGTCGTCGGCCGCATCGAGTTCGACTGGCACCTGCTGCCCGACCCGTGCCCCAGCCGCGAGCTGGTCGAGCGTGACGCGCGCAACGCGCAGGCGACCGTCGACTTCTTCAAGCAGCACCATGTGCGCGTGGTGAACATGAGCTGGGGCGGCAACGTCAACGACATCGAGGGCCAGCTCGAGCTTTGCAACATCGGCAAGACGGCCGACGAGCGCAAGGCGATCGCGCGCCAGTACTTCGACATCCAGAAGGCGGCGCTGACCAAGGCGTTCGCCAGCGCGCCGGACATGCTGTTCATCACGGCGGCGGGTAACAGCAACTCGGACGCCTCGTTCGTCGAGGACATCCCCGCCGGGATCGTGCTGCCGAACCTCATGACGGTCGGTGCGGTGGACAAGGCGGGCGACGAAGCGAGCTTCACGAGCTACGGCCCCACCGTGGTGGCGCACGCCAACGGCTACCAGGTCGAGAGCTTCATCCCGGGCGGCGAGCGGCTGGCCGAATCCGGCACGTCGATGGCGTCGCCACAGGTCGCCAATCTGGCGGCGAAGATCCTGGCGGTCGATCCGTCGCTCACGCCGGCGCAGGTGATCGCGCTGATCCGCGACACCGCCGAGCGCACGCCCGATGGACGGCGCACGTTGATCAATGCGAAGAAGGCGGTTGCGGCAGCGATGAGCAAGGCGCGCAAGGCGGCATGAGCGAAGCGAGTGCCATCCCCGCGAAGGTGCGGACCCAGCGGCGTTTGCGCTTCGACGAGGCGAAGGGCGGGTGCCCTGCTCGGGCTTCTGGTGTTCAGGCGCCTGCGCAGGGCACCCACCCTTCGCAGCGACGCGGCGTGCCTGCTCGCGTCTTTGTTGCAGGCCGATGTGCGGGGCACTCCGCCGCTCGGCGAACGCCAGTTGGCGCTTCAGTTAGCGATGCGTCAGTCCGTCGGTCTCAAACTGCGTCCATCGACGATGCGGATGCAACGACCATGACAGCACCTGAATCGAATCCTCCGTCCCGGCACCGCCGGCTCCCTGCCGATCCTGCGATCGTCGCGTGGGTCGTGGTGGCGCTGTTCGCGCTCGTGCCGCTCGAGCATGCGGTGGCGTCCATCGTGGCGCGCGCGCCGCAAC
>DATILY010000037.1:0-62527 GCA_035475895.1 Casimicrobiaceae bacterium
GGCTTCGACGTCGACGCCGACCGCGCCAGGCACGCGCATGCGCGAGCGGGCGGCACCGCCTGCGCTCGCATGCAGCAGCGCATCGAGCGTGCCTTCCCCGCCGTCGGCCATGGGCCGCGCGCGGATGGCGGCGTCGGGCCACACCCGACGCAGTCCGGCTTCGAGCGCGGCACAGGCAGCGGAGGCCGTGAGCGAGCCCTTGAACGAGTCGGGTGCGAGGACGATGTTCACGTTGCGCGCGGGCTTTTTGCTCCCAGGGAATGTTACCTGACCCGGGCGATACGCCGCGAGCAAGCGACGAGCGTGTTTGCCGTGGCGGGCGCGCCCGTATTACCGTATGCGCGTCCCTGGTCCATCGAGGTTCCCTTGCGCGCGGCGCTGCTGCTGGTCACCCTCGTGTTCGCGGCCGCCGCCCATGGCGCGCAGCCGATTGCGATCGAGACGCTGTTCCGCGTGCCGGAATACTCGTCGCTGCGGCTCTCCCCGGATGGCGCGTACCTGGCCGCGCTCGTCCCGCAGAACGGGCACCGCAATCTGGCGATCATCGATCTCGACAAGAAGGAAGCGCGCAGCATCACGCGGTATGGCGACATGGACGTGGTGAGCTACGCGTGGCTGAGCGACCGCCGCCTGATGATCGACCTGGGCGAGATCCGCGATGCCAGCGGGCTCATCCACTACACGGGGTTCGGCGCCGTCGACATCGACGGCAAGGACGAGCATCGCACGCGCTTCGGCACGCGCAGCGTGATCTACCGCTTCGCGGACGGCGACGTGCTTCGCGTGGGACGCCACGGCACGAGCTCGGCGGTATTTCGCGCCAACACGCGGACGGGCAGCGAGCACCTCGTGACGCTCGAGAATCCCGGCAATGTCACGCGCTGGGTGGCCGATTGGGACGGCAACGTGCGCGCCGCGTTGAGCTACGACCGCGACACCCGCTCGTCCGCGCTCCACTGGCGGCCCACCGCGGACGGTGCCTGGAAGGAGCTCGCGCGCTTTCCGGGCGACCAGAACGAGAGCATCGTCCCGATCGCATTCGAAGGCGACAATCGCGGCCTCATCGTGAGCTCCAACATTGGCAGCGACCGACGGGCGATCTACCGTTACGATCCCGAGTCTGCAAAGCTCCTCGACAAGTTGTTCGAGAGTCGCGAATTCGACCTCGGTGGCGCGATCCTCGAGCGCAAATCACGCAAGGTGCTCGGCATCGCCTCGGGCGACACCCCTTCGGGCGTGACGTGGCTGGACCCGCATTGGCGCGACCTGCAGGCGGGCATCGACAAGGCCCTGCCCGGGCTGCGCAACCGCCTGGCCATCGGCGACGCCAATCCGGATCGCGTGCTGGTCACGTCCTATTCCGACGTGCAGCCGGAGCGCTACTGGCTGCTCGATGCGAAGGCCGGCCGGCTGTCCGAATTGCTGAAGAGCCGGGGATGGATCGACCCGGGCACCATGACTCCGGTCAAGCGCGTGACGTACAAGGCGCGTGACGGGCTCGACATTCCGGCACATCTGGCGGTGCCGCCCCGCGAAGCGCCCGGCAAGCCGCCGCTCATCGTCATCATCCATGGCGGTCCTCACGTGCCGGGTCATGGCCTTTTCTTCGACGCGGAAGTGCAGTTCCTGACGTCCCGCGGTTATGCGGTGCTGCTGCCCGATTTTCGTGGCACGGAAGGCTACGGCCGCAAGTTCCTCGAGGCCGGGTACCGCCAGTGGGGCCGCGCGATGCAGGACGACATCACCGACGGCGTGAAATGGGCCGCGAGCCAGGGGCTGGTCGACGGCTCGCGCGTGTGCCTGTACGGGTGGAGCTACGGCGGTTACGCCGCGCTGATGGGGCTGGTGCGCGAGCCCGGCATGTTCCGCTGCGCGGTCGCCGCGGTCGCCGTGACCGATCCGCAGTTGCTCTTCGAGCCCGGATGGAACCGCAGCGTGGCGCGTGACGACGTCGAGGCCTATCTCAAGCGTACGATCGGCGACCCGGACAAGGACCGCGCGATGCTCGACGCCGCGTCGCCGCTCAAGCAGGCGAAGGTGATCAAGGCGCCGGTCCTGCTCGCGTTCGGCGGTGCCGATCCGCGGGTGCCGCTCGTCCATGGCACCCGTTTGCGCAGCGCGCTGGAGGACAACGGCACGCCGGTGGAGTGGGTCATGTACCCGGATGAAGCGCACGGGTTCAACAAGGACGAGAACCGCTTCGACTTCTACCGGCGCGTCGAAGCGTTCCTCGCCCGCAATCTAGGGCCGTGACGCGGCGGCCTTGCACGCACCCGCGAACACGCGCTCGAGGAACGGTGCCGCCACGTCGAGCAGCCGCGGCACTGCGCTCGTCATGAAATGATCGGCGCCGGCAATCGTCACCGCCGCCGAGCAGCCGTCGCGCGGTAGAGCGTCCGCCTTCGGCACGCGCGCGAGCGCTTCGGGAAAATCCCGCGCTCCCGTCACATCGAGCACGGGGATCGACGGTGCGCGCGCAAACGGCACGAGCATGCCGACCGCGATCCACCCATCCACGTCGCGCTTGGTGCGCATCCACTCGTTCACCATCGACGCGCCCATGCTGTGCGACAGCACCGCGACGTGTGCATGCCCTTGCCGGTGCAGCCAGTCGAGCGCCGCATCGAGCCGTTCAGTCGCGTACGCGGTGAGCCCGCCATAGGCGTCGCGCGGTGCGTCGCCGGCGAGCACCGGCATCTGCACGGACAGCGTGGCGAACCCGCGATCGACGAGCCCGCTGCGGATCTCGCCGATCAGGTTCCAGTCCGGGTGCACGCCGGCGCCGTGCACCACGATCACGACGCCTTGCGCCTTGCCTGCCGGCGTGGCGTAGAGCGCGAGCACGCGGGGCCGGTGCGGTGTGGAGAGCCACACCGGGTCGCCGACGACGATCTGCGGGACGACTTCCTGCGCCCAGCGCGACTCGCGTGCGTCATCCGGCACGACGGCCGCGCAGGCGGTGCCTGCCGCGAGCAGCAGCACGACGAGGCACGCGCGCGCGGCGCGCATGCGCTCGGGGTCAATCGAGATCATCGGAGCCGCCGTGGGTGGCGCGGGTCAGGCGATCGCGCACCGCCATCCACTCCATGGTGCCGGGCACGTCCTCGACGACGATGACATCGGCGCCTGCAGCATCGAGGCGGCGCAGGTTGGCGTACAGGTCGTGCGCATACGCGGCCGGGTCGGCGGGAGCGCGCAGCCACAATCCTTCGAACTCCGGCGGCGCCGTGGCATCGCGCGCGAGCACGGCGACCTGCTCGTCGCGCTCGAGCAGTTGCACGAGCTCGGCGCGCAGCCCGTCGGCGCTGACCAGGTTGGCCGGAGTGCGAGGCGCGTAGTGCGAATCGAGCGTGCCCGATGCGCGCGGCGTGTCTTCGTCGGCGCCTTGAGGCACGCGGCCGAGGATCTGCGTGAGCGCCTGCGCGGAGATCGCGCCGGGCCGCAGCAACACCGGCGTGCCGTCGCGGAACGCGACGATCGTGCTCTCGATGCCGACGTCGCACTCGCCGCCGTCGAGGATCAGCGCGACGCGCTCGCCAAGGTCGTCCGCTACGTGCGACGCCCGCGTCGGCGACACGTGGCCGAAGCGGTTGGCCGATGGCGCCGCGATGCCGCCGCCGAACGCGGCGAGCAGCGCCTGCGCGACCCGATGGGAGGGCACGCGCAATCCCACCGAGTCCTGGCCACCGGTGACGTTGTCGCCCACGTGCGAGGCGCGCGGCAGGATGAGCGTGAGCGGTCCGGGCCAGAACTTGCGCGCCAGCTGCTGCGCCGCCCGCGGCATGCCGCTGACCCAGGTGCGCGCAGCCGCGAGATCGGCCACGTGGACGATCAGCGGGTGATCCGCCGGCCGGCCCTTCGCTTCGAAGATGCGGCGCACCGCAGCCGGGCTGGCGGCGTCGGCGCCGAGTCCGTAGACCGTCTCGGTCGGAAACGCCACCAGGTCGCCCGCGCGCAGCGCAGCCGCGGCCCGGGCGATGGACGGAGGATCGGCGGGGACGATGCGGCTCACAGGCATGCAGGTGGTGTTTGCGGGCGCTTTCCAGGCCCGGCGACGGCCGTCGCCCGGCCGCGGACGGCGTTGGGCGCTCTGCTAGAATTGCGCCCTTTATGCGACGGCCCCGCGGGGTCGCGCGCATCCATCGCGCGGGCCGGGACGGCTCTCGCCCTCGCCTTGTCAGGAGCCGGAATGAGCGAATTTCTTTTCACGTCGGAATCGGTGTCGGAAGGCCATCCGGACAAGGTCGCCGACCAGATTTCCGACGCGGTGCTCGACGCGATTCTAGAGCATGATCCGACCGGCCGCGTGGCCGCCGAAACCCTGGTGTCGACCGGGCTCGTCGTCATGGCCGGCGAGATCACCACGCACGCCAACGTCGATTACGGCCGCGTCGCACGCGACACGATCCGGCGCATCGGCTACAACGATCCTGCGCTGCGCTTCGACGCCGACGGCTGCGCCGTCATGGTCTGCTACGGCCGCCAGTCGCCGGACATCGCGCAGGGCGTCGATCGCGCGTCCGACGACTACCTCAACCAGGGCGCCGGCGACCAGGGCCTCATGTTCGGCTACGCATGCGACGAGACGCCCACGCTCATGCCGTTCCCGATCTATTACGCGCACCGGCTCGTGCAGCGCCAGAGCGAGCTGCGGCGTGACGGCCGCCTGCCGTTCCTGCGTCCCGATGCCAAGTCGCAGGTCACTGTGCGCTACGTCGACGGCAAGCCCAAGGGCGTCGACACGGTCGTGCTCTCCACCCAGCATGACCCGAGCATGAACGACAAGCAGAAGGAGCTCGCCGAAGCGGTCATCGAGGAAGTGATCAAGCCGATCTTCCCGCGCGAGATGATCAGCAACGCCCGTTTCCTGGTGAACCCCACCGGCCGCTTCGAGATCGGCGGCCCGCACGGCGACGCCGGCGTCACGGGCCGCAAGATCATCGTCGACACCTATGGCGGCGCCGCGCCGCACGGCGGAGGTGCCTTTTCCGGCAAGGATCCGTCCAAGGTCGATCGCTCGGCGGCGTACGCGGCGCGTTATGTCGCCAAGAACATCGTGGCGGCGGGTCTTGCGCGTCAATGCACGGTGCAGCTGTCGTATGCAATCGGCGTCGCACGGCCGATCAACGTGACGGTGTACACCGAGGGCACGGGCAAGCTGCCCGACGCGAAGATCGCCGAGCTCGTGAACCAGCATTTCGACCTGCGACCCAAGGGCATCATCCAGATGCTCGACCTGCTGCGCCCGATCTACCGCAAGACGGCGGCGTATGGCCATTTCGGCCGCGACGAGCCCGAGTTCACGTGGGAAACCACCGACAAGGCCGAAGCGTTGCGCGCCGCCGCCGGCGTGCGCGAGGAAGCAACGGTCGCGGCGGACTGAGGTGAACGCGGCAACGGATACGTTCGTCTTTGCCGCCAAAGCGGGAACCGGCCGTCGTTGGCTCGCGCGTGCAACGCTGATCACCTCGCTCGCCCTGCTTGCCAGTTGCGAGAGCCCGCGCGGCCCGTATTGGCCCGTCATCCCGCCCGACCTTCCGCCGCCACGCGTGGTGAGCGGGGACGCCGACGGCACGACCATCGACGTGGTGCGCACGCAATGGCTGATCGTGCGGCTGCCCGTCGATGCACCGAGCGGCTACCGCTGGACCTTCGAGCTCGGCAAGGATCGCGTGCTCTATCCGTCGGGCGACACGCCGCGTAACGCCGAAGGCACGGCTGCGCCGGCCACCGAATTCGTGTTCCGCGCCGAAGGCACCGGCACGACCAGCGTGCGGTTCCTCTACCGCAATCCCGACCAGCCGCAGTCGCCGCCCGCAAAGACGCTGGCGTTCGACGTCGTCGCGCGCTGAAAAGACGCGTCGCGCCAACGCCGATGCTCGAGGACGACGCATCCGCGTTCTTCCGCCGCCGGCTGGCCGCGCGCTACGACACGAGCGTCTATCCCGTGCTGCTCGTCAAGGTGGTGCCGGATGGCGGCCTGCAGTTCGGCAACATCTGGGTCAACACGCCGCAGCACTTCATGGCAGCGGCGTGGCTGCCTGCCGAGCAAGGCGCAAACCTCTGGCCCGAAGCCGTGGTCATCGGCGCGCCCGCGCCCGACAACGCGCTCGCGGAGCTGTGCCGGCGCATCCCGCGCGATGCGCGGCTGTTCCTGGTCGACGCCGACTCGGTCAACGCGGCGCTGGCCGCGGAAATCCTCCTGCGCAGCGATCGCAACCTCGAGGCCTATCAGCGCGACGGCATCGCGGCCTTCATCGAGGCTGAGCGCGCCCGCGTGTCGGCGCGCATCGAGCAGGACTACAGCGACCTCGACGAGGGTTACGCCCGCTTCCGTGCAGCGCTCACGCGCCGCGACACCTGACTGCCCTGCGCGCGGCTCGTCCGCTGCGGACTGCGACAAACGCGTGGCCCTCTTCGACCCGCTCCACCTGCGCGGCGTACGCCTCGCCAACCGCATCGTCGTCTCGCCGATGTGCCAGTACTCGGCCGTCGACGGCTGCGCGAGCGACTGGCATTCCATCCATTGGGGCCAGCTGCTGCTCTCGAGCGCAGGGATGTTCACGATCGAAGCGACGGCGGTGAACGCCCAGGGCCGCATCACGCCCGGCGATCTTGGCCTCTACGACGACGCCAGCGAACGCGCGCTCGGCGAGCGGCTGGCGCGCGCACGCGCGCAAACGCCTTCGATGCCGGTCGCATTGCAGCTCGCGCATGCCGGCCGCAAGGCATCGTCGAACGTTCCCTGGGCCGGCGGCGAGCTCCTTGCGCCGGCCGACGGCGGATGGACGCCCGTCGCGCCCTCCGCCTTGGCGATCAAGCCCGGCGAGCCGCCGCCGGCAGCGCTCGACATCGCGGGCATCGATGCGGTCCGCGCCGCCTTTGCCGACACCGCGCGGCGCGCCGATCGCATCGGCATCGACGCGCTCGAAGTGCACATGGCGCACGGCTACCTGCTGCACGAGTTCCTCTCGCCGCTCGCCAACGCGCGCAGCGACGCGTATGGCGGCCCGTTCGATCATCGCGTTCGACTGCCGCTCGCCGTGTTCGACGCCGTGCGCGCCGCGTGGCCGGAACGCAAGCCGCTCGGTGCGCGCCTGTCGTGCACCGATTGGGTGGATGGCGGCTGGACGCTCGACGAATCGATCGAGCTCGCGCGGCGGCTGGTGGCACGGGGGTGCGACTGGATCGATTGCTCGAGCGGCGGCGTGTCGCCGGCACAGAAGATACCCGTCGCCCCCGGCTACCAGGTGCCGTTTGCGCGGGCGATCAAACGCGCCACCGACGCGACGACCATGGCGGTCGGCATGATCACCGAGCCTGCGCAGGCCGAAGCGATCATCGCCGCGCAGGACGCCGACATGGTGGCCATGGCGCGCGCATTCCTGTGGGAACCGCGCTGGCCCTGGCATGCGGCCGTGGCGCTCGGTGGGAGGGTCGTCGCGCCGCCGCAATACCTGCGCGCAGTGCCGCGCGAGGCTCAGAAGGCGTTCGGCGAGATCAAGGCGGGTCGACGCTGACGTTGCGCACGGGAGCGAGCGCGCGCGTTTGCCCGGGGTCGTCGACGGTCGCAGGCGCGGGCGCAAGACGCCACGGCGCGTCGTCGTCATGCTCGTGGATTTGCGGCTCGCCCTCCCACGAATACGTGCGGCGGACGACGACATCACGCGCGCGCAACGCGAAGGCCAGCGCGACGCCGACGATCGCGGCGGCGAGATGCGTCTCCCACGACATGCGCGGCTCGATGGGCAGCACGCCCCACACCAGCGTGCCGTACAGGAACACGACGAGCAGGGATGTCGCTATCGCGCGCCGGTCGCGTCGCAGCAAGCCGGCGGCGAGCACATAGGCGAACATGCCGTAGACGAGTCCGCTCGCACCGATGTGGCTCGATCCGCGCGCAAAGAGCCATACGGCGATGCCGGGGAGCAGATATACCGCGGGCAGCACGATGCGGGACGACCGGGGATACAGATAGAGCATCGCCGAACCGAGCACCACGAGCGGCACCGAGTTGCCGGTCAGATGCGCGTAGTCGCCGTGCACCAAGGGCGCCGAGAAGATGCCGAGCAAGCCGATCCATTGCCGCGGACGCACACCGAACAGGCCGGGATCGACGTCGCCGCCGAGCAGCACCTGGATCATCCACAGCACCGCGACGAACACGAGCGCCAGCTTGACCGCGACGTGGAAGTTGGCGCGCGCCCGGGCCGGGTCGGGCAGGACGGGATCGCGCAGATCAGCGTACATCGCCATGGAGTTGGGAGTGAACGGCTGCCCGTTCAAGGGGCCTAATGGTGCCGGCGACCAACGGTGCGGCAGGGGCGACGATGAGCAGGGACCGGGGGCAGGCAAGGCGCAGCATGCCATGGGCGTTGGCGCTCGCGGTGCTGCTCGCTGCCTGCGCCACCCCTGAGGAGCGCGCGCGCGACACGGGCCGCCCGCTCACCGCCGACGAAGGACGCGCGCGCGTAGCTCGCCTGCTGCCGGATGGCGTGAGCGACCGCGCCGGCTGGGCGACCGATCTCTACGCGGCCCTCGCCGCGCTGCAGATTCCGCCGAGCGTCGAGAACATCTGCGCACCGATTGCCATCATCGGCCAGGAGTCGGGTTTCCAGGTCGATCCCGTGATCCCCGGACTACCCCGCATCGCGCGCGCGGAGATCGAGCGGCAGCGCGAGCGCGCTGGCATTCCGAAGTTCGCGCTCGATGCAGCACTCGCGTTGGCGTCGTCCAACGGCCGCAGCTACGCCGAGCGACTCGACAACGCCAGGACGGAGCAACAGCTGAGCGAGATCTACGATGACTTCATCGGGCGCGTGCCGCTCGGCAGGACGTTCCTCGCCGATCGCAATCCGGTCCATACCGCGGGACCCATGCAGGTCAACGTTGCGTTCGCGGCCGAATATGCAGCGGACCGGCCGTATCCGTATCCATTGAGCGGACCTTTGCGCCACGAGGTTTTCACGCGCCGCGGCGGGCTCTACTTCGGCGTCGCACACCTGCTCGACTACCCTGCGCCCTACGATCGCATGATCTACCGGTTCGCCGATTTCAACGCGGGCCGGTATGCCAGCCGCAACGCCGCGTTCCAGAATGCCGTGACGCAGCTCTCGGGCATTCCGCTCGTGCGCGACGGCGACGTCCTTCGCTACGACAATGGGGCGCCGGCCAAGGACCCGGGGAGCACCGAGCTCGCGGTTCGCGTGCTCGCGCGGCGCATCGATCTTTCCGATGCCGAAGTGCGCCGCGATTTGGCACTCGGTCACGAGGAGCGCTTCGAGCGCACGCCGCTGTACACGCGCGTCTTCCAGATGGCCGACCGTGCGGCGGGTCGACCGCTGCCGCGCGCGATGATACCCACCATCGAGCTCAAGAGCCCCAAGATCACCCGCAACCTGACGACCGAATGGTTCGCCAACCGCGTGGAGGAGCGGTACCGCCGGTGCCTCGCACGGGCGCCTGCTTGAGCGTCCGCGGCGCGGCGGTCTGGATGGTCCGCTGCTGGCGGGCGATCGGGTGCGGCGCTATCGTCCGCGCGCGCACCGCCGCGCGGCCGGGCGATGCCGTCGCAATGCGCTAATCGATCTTCGCACCCGATACCTTGATCGCTTGCGCCCACTGCTCGCGCTCGCGGGCGAGGAAGCGATCGAACGCATCGGCCGGCATGTAGCTCATGTCGGCGCCCTGCGCGGCGAACGTTTCCTTCACGTCCGCCGACCCCAGCACGTCGCCGATCTCGCGCGACAACCGTGCGATCACCGGCTTGGGCGTCGCGGCGGGCGCGACGACGCCGAACCAGGCGACGACGCTGAAATCGGCGATGCCGAGCGACTCGGCCACGGTCGGCACGTTCGGCAAGCCGGCCGGCCGCTCTTTCGTGCTCGCGACGATGTACTTCAGCTTGCCCGCCTTGACGTGCTGCGACACCTCGATCGGGCTTGCGAACATGAGCGAGATGTTGCCGGCGAGCAGGTCGGTGACAGCGGGGCCGGCGCCCTTGTACGGAATGTGCGTGATGTTGACGCCGGTGCGCAGCTTGAAGAGCTCGGTCGCAAGGTGCGGAACGCTGCCGTTTCCGGGGGACCCGTAGGTCAGCTCACCCGGCTTTGCCTTGGCCAACGCCACCAGCTCCTGCGGCGTGCTGGCCGGCAACGTGGTGTTCGCCGTCAGGATCAGCGGTGACGACGCGAGAAGCGCCACGCCGGTGAAGTCGCGTGCGCCGTCGTACGGAAGATTGGGATACATCAGCGCCGCGATCACGAACGGTGCAGGCGCGAGCAGCAGCGTGTAGCCATCCGCGGGCGCCTTCGCGACTTCGGCGGCACCGATGGTGGTGCCGGCGCCCGGCTTGTTCTCGATCACGACCGGTTGGCCGAGCCGTTGGCCGAGCTTCTGGCTGACGATGCGTGCCAATGCATCCGACGAGCCTCCGGGCGCGAACGGCACGACGAGCTTGACGGGGCGCGAGGGATAGGCGGCGTCTGCCGCGTGCGCCAGGGGCGCGAGCGGCGCGCATAGAAGCGCAGCCAATGCCGCGCGCAGGATCGAGTCGATCATGAGGGGGACGACGCTGGGTCGCCGCTTTCGCGGGGATGACGGTACGACGCTTCGGAGGTCAGACATCCGTGCATTACAGCCGCTTGTCCGCGGGAATGGGCGGCAGGTCGCTGAAATACTGCGGCGCGGTTCTTTCGGCGTACTGGTCGAATTCGGCATCGACGACCGTGGCAGGATCGACGGTCTTGGCCATGCGCTTGTCGGCGACCAGCATGGGAATCGCCTTCTTCTGGTAACCCTCCAGCGTGTTGCGCGACAGGCGCAAATCGTAGTTCGACCGGCGGATCGCCTGCTTCATGATGTCGAGGTCCACGCCGGTCACCCAGCGCGTGTTGATCTCCGCGGCTTCGTCGAAATGCTGGCGCAGCCATTGGTGGGCTTCGGCGAATGCCACCATGAAGCGGCGCAGCGTCTCTGCCTTCTGCGCGATGACTTCGCGAGTGGTCAGGATGCTGCCCGGGTCGTAGCAGCTCTCGCAGCCGCCCTGCACGATCCGCTGCGCGCCCGGCACGCGCGCCACCGCGGTGGTGGCCCACGGCTCCCATGCCGCCACCGCATCGACGTCGCCTTGCCGCAGCGCCGTGACTTGATCGGACGGCTTCAGGTTGACGAGCGTGATGTCGCCGATCTTCATGCCGTTCTCGGCGAGCACGCCGAGCAGGTAGCCTTCGGCGCCGGTGCCCCGCGGCAATCCGACCTTCTTGCCCTTGAGCGCCTTGACGTCCTTGATGCCGGACGCCGACGACGTCACGATCGAGTTGTTGTCGGCGTAATACTGGCGCGTCGCATCGCCGTGCAGGTGGCCGATCAGCACGAGCGGCTGGTCGCGCGACACGCCGGCGAGAAACGGAATGGAGCCCATGATGTTGACGTCCTGCTGGCCGCTCAACAGCCCGTTGATCATCTCCGGGCCGGTCTGGTACATGACGATCTTCGCGTCGAGCCCGTGCTTGGCGAAGATGCCTTTCTCGACACCGATGAACGCGGCGGCGTGATCCGTTGCGTTCGCAGCGCCGATGCGGATCGGCAATGGCGCTTGCGCGGCTGCACCGAGCGGAACGATGAGCAGCAGCGACGCGGCGAGACGGACGAGCGTGCGGTGCAGGTGACGAATCATTGCGATCTCCTCCAGCGTGGCTTGGTTGCGCCTCGGTGGTGTCCGGGCGCTTGGCGTGTGGCGTGCGTTCGTGTTGCCGGACGTAAATCGGCGGTCAGGGCGCCTTGATGCCGGCGCGCTTGATGACGTCCTGCTTGATCCTCGAGTCTTCGGCCAGCACACGCGCAAAGTCCGCCGCATTGCGATAGATCGGTTCCTGGCTTGCCTGGCGCACCGCATTCTGGAAGCGTTCGTCCTTGCCGGCGGTCTCGCACGCAGCTTCGAGCTTCTTCACCACGTCGGCGGGCATGCCCTTGGGGCCGATCAGGCCACCGTACGCGGTGCTCACCACCTGGAAGCCCGCCTCCTTCATCGTCGGCGTATCCGGATATTCGGCCTGGCGCTTCTCGGCGAACGTGGCGAGCGCGCGAAACCGCTGCGCCTTGGCCAATCCGATGTTGAGCGTGGCGCTGTCGATGTCGCCCGCCCGCAGCGCCAGGATGGCCGCAGGATCGCCGCGAAACGGAACGCCAAGCATGTCGAGATGCGCAGCGTTGGCAAATTCCGCAATCGCGAGATGCGGTGACGTTGCGACGCCGCCGAAACCGTACGTCAGCTTGCCCGGCCGTGCCTTGGCGGCCTTGACGAAGTCGTCGAGCGACTTGTACGGGCTGTCCGCCCGCACGGCCAGCACGTATTCCGAGGCGAAGAGCTGGCAGATCGGCTGCAGGCTCTCGGGCTTGTACGCGAGCGTGGGGATGACGTGCGGCTGGATCGTCAACGGCCCGCTGGGCGAGAACGCAAGCGTGTAGCCGTCCGGCCGCGCGGAGGCCACTGCGCCCATGCCGATCGTGCCCGACGCGCCGTCGCGCGCAATCACGACGACCGCCTGATGCAGCAATTCTCCGAAGCGCTCGGCGAATGGGCGCGCGATCACGTCGATGCCGCCACCGGCAGGAAACGGCACGATGAACTGGATGGGATGGTCCGGCCAGCCCGCCTGCGACCAGGCGGGCCCACCGAGCGCGAGCGCGCACGACAGCAACGTGAAACGAAGCACTACCATGCGAAATCCTTGCCCTGGGTCATGAGCGGCCTGCCGCACCCGGCATACTGTACCGAACGCGCAGGCCGGGCGCGAGCCGCATGCGCGCACCGGGGCGGCGGCATGGCACGCGGCAGGTGCTGCGGCGATCGTACGGAGACGCGATGCACAAGGTCTCGTTTGCCTGGATTGGACTGGCCGGCGCCGATGCCGAGGACGGCCCGCGCGCGCTGGCCGCGCAGCGGCGCCTGCATTGGGTGATGGTCGTCGTCGCGCTGCTCGCCATCCCGGGTTATCTCCTCGACCCCTTGCATTTTCCCCGCCTGGCTTTCCTGGAACAGGCGATCGACGTCGTGATCTTCGCGGCGTTCCTGGGCGAGACGGTTTGGATGGTCCGCCTGTCACACCGGCCGATGCGTTATCTCGTCGGCAACTGGATCAACCTGCTGATCCTCGCGGGGTCGCTCGCGAGCCTCATGGGCACCGGAACCGGAGCGGAATGGCTTGCGCTCGTGCGCACGCTGCGCGTCGCCGTGGTCGGCCTCGTGCTGGCGCGCACCGTCGGCCGCTTCGGCGTGCTCTTCACGCGGCGCGGCGCACCCTTGCTGCTCGGCGTCGTCGTCCTGGTCCTGCTCGTCGGCGGCGCGATGTTCTACTGGCTCGAGCCCACCATCCACAATTACTGGGACGGCCTGTGGCTCGCGTTCGAGACGGCCACCACGGTCGGCTACGGCGACGTCGTGCCGACCAGCGGCGCGGCGCGCGTGCTGGCCGCGCTCACGGCGTTGCTCGGCGTGTCGCTGATGGCCCTGTATACGGCGAACGTCGTCTCGCTGTTCGTCGATACCGAGGACAAGGCGCTGCGCCGGGAGCTGCAGCACGACATCCATGAGCTGCGCGTGCAGATCGGGCGCCTGCTCGACCAGCGCGAGATCGAGATGCGTACGGAGCTCGTCACGCAGATCGCGGCGCTCAAGTCACAGCTTGGACTGGCGCTCGACGAGGAGCACGAGGCTTCGCGGCGGGAGCTCGCGCACGATCTGCGCGCGCTGCGGCACGAGATCGCGGGCCTGCGAGCGCATGGCATGGCGGTGCCGCGCGACGCCAAGCGTCCCCCCGCGGCCTGACCGCCGGGGACCAGCCGCCGCGGCATGCTCTAGGCGCCGTCGATCTCGATCCACGTCGGCGCGTGATCGCTTGCGCCGGGCCGCCCGCGCACATCCTTGTCCACGCCTGCGTCGAGCAGTCGCGCCGCAGCAGCCTTGTTGAGCAGCAGGTGGTCGATGCGCAGCCCGGCGTCGCGCTCCCAGCGCTTGCGCATGTAATCCCAGTACGTGTAGATCCGCTCCTTGGGATGCTTGCTGCGGATCGCGTCGATCCATCCCTGCTCGAGCAGCGTGCGATAACGCTCGCGCGGCGCCGGCTGGACCAGCGCGTCGTCGGCGTACGAGCGCAGCGCGTAGATGTCGAAGTCCGTCGGCACGATGTTGTAGTCGCCGCACAGCACGACCGGCGCCTTCGACTTGTAGAGCGTCTTCGCGTGCGCGATCAGGCGATCGGTCCAGGCGAGCTTGTAATCGAACTTCGGTCCCGGCTGCGGATTGCCGTTGGGCGCGTAGATGCAACCGACGACGAGCCCGTCGATGGCGGCTTCGATGTAGCGCGCGTGCTCGTCGCCGGGATCGCCCGGCAGCTCGCGGCGCACTTCCACCGGCGCCGTGCCGCGCGACAGGATCGCCACGCCGTTGTACCGCGGCTTCTGGCCCTTCCAGATCGCGGTGTAGCCCGCCGTCTTGAGGGCTTCGAGCGGAAACTCTTCCTGATAGATGCGCAGTTCCTGCAGGCAGACGACATCGGGCTGTGCGTCATCCAGCCACTCGAGCAGGTTCGCCTGCCGATTGCGGATGCTGTTGATGTTGAACGTGGCGATCTTCATGAGCAGCGCTCGATGGCGGAGGAGGGCGCAATTTACAATGGCGATCGCGTCGTGCGGGGCACTGCGGGAACATCCCGGCAGCCGCGCGACTCATACCATGAACGGCGGAATCGCCGCCCACCCGGAGGATCCATGCTAGCCGACTGCACCGCCGTTGCGAACGTCGCCGTGAAAGATCTTGAGGCCGCGAAGCGCTTCTACGAGGAGGTGCTGGGGCTGCCCGAAATCGGCAAGCAGGCCGAGGAGATCGCCATCTACCGCAGCGGCAATTCGACCCTCAACGTCTACCGTTCGGAGTTCGCCGGCACGAACAAGGCCACCGCGGTGACATGGGCCGTCGGAGACGCGCTCGACGAGATGGTCGCGGGGCTGAAAGCCAAAGGGGTGCGCTTCGAGCATTACGACATGCCGGGCGCGAAGCTCGAGGGCGACATCCACGCGTTCGGCGACATGCGCGTCGCCTGGTTCAAGGACCCGGACGGCAACATCCTGAATCTCATCAATCGTTGATGCCGTCGATGCACCCGCTCGACGACGCGCGCGACGCGGTGCGCCGTTACGTCGCGCGGCGTCCCGAGGACGCAGCCGCGGCCAAGGCCCTGCAGGATCACCTGCGCCACGACGACGCCATCCTGAGCCGGTCGAACATGCGGGGTCACATCACGACGAGCGCGCTGGTGCTCGATGCCGATCGCTCATGCGGTCTCGTGGTGCATCACCGTGTGTTCGACCTCTGGCTGCAGCCCGGTGGTCACTACGAGCCGCCAGGATCGCTGTGGGAGTCGGCGTGCCGCGAAGTCACCGAGGAGACCGGCCTGCAGGCCATCGAACCGTTTCCCGCGGCAGATCGACCGCCGGTGGCGCTGGACATCGACACGCATCCAATCCCCGCACGCCTGGACAAGGGGGAAGCGGCGCATCGCCACCACGACATCGCGTACCTGGCGCTCGCCACGGCGCCCTTCGTCCCGACGCCGCAGCTCGACGAAGTGAATGCCGTCCGCTGGGTGGAGCTCGTTGAGCTCGCGCGGTATCCGAACGCGCGCGTGCGCCGACTGGCGGTGAAGGCCTTGCGCGTGGTCGCCGACCAACGCGTCAACGGCGGTCGATCAGCCGCTTGATCTTCGAGCTCGTGGACGTGCCGGTGTAGCGATCGGTTGCGCCGCGATCCACCGCCTGCACGACGACGCGCACGCCGAGCACTTCCTTGAAGCGCTGCGCGAAGTCGCGCTGCATCGCGGCGCGGTCGGTCGCCGCGTCGGCGACCTCGATCTGTACGGTCATCTCCTCGCGATCCTCGGCCCCCGTCCGCTCGACGATGCACACGTATTCGCCGTTGCTGCGCGCATCGGCCACGACCACCGCGCCGACCGCCTCGGGGAACACGTTCACCCCGCGCAGCTTCACCATGGTGTCGTTGCGGCCGAAGATGCGGTCGAGCCGCCTGAGCGTGCCGCCACACGGGCACCGCTCCGGAATGATGCGCGAGATATCGTTGATGTTGAAGCGGATCTGCGGCGCACCCCAGCGGTAGAGCGTCGTGATGTAAACGGCGCCTTTCTTGCCTTCGGGCAGCACCTCGCCCGTCTCGGTGTCGGCGATCTCGAGGATCACCGCGTCTTCCTGGATGTGCATGCCCGCGCGCTCGCCGCATTCGGCCGCCATCATGCCGCTTTCGTGCGTGCCGTACGAGTCGTGGCATGGCGCGTTCCACAGGTCCTCGATGCGCTTGCGGTCCTCCTGGCCGAGGTGCGATCCCAGCGTGCGGATGCCGAGGCTGTGCGGGTCGATGCCCATCTCTTCCTTGGCCACGATCGCGAGATGTCGCAGGTAGGACGGAAAGCCGAGGATCACGTTCACTTTCCACGCCTTGGCGATCTCGATCTGCCGGCGCGTGGGCGTCGACGCGCCGCTGCCGGTCATCACCGGAATCGCGCCGGTGTAACGCCAGATCGCCTCGCGCGGCGCCATGCCGCCGTTGCCCAGGCCCAGCGAGTACGTGACCATCATGCGATCGCCGGGCTGCACGCCGTGCAGCGCGAAGCGCCGGCCACCGAGGATCGCCATCGTCTCGCGATCGCGCGGTGCGTAGAGCATCGGCCGCGGCAATCCGGTCGTTCCACCGCTCGTTTGCAGCACCAGCGGCATGCGTGCGCCATCGGAAGGCGAGATGCCCATGAAGTCGCCGAACGGCGGTGCACGCTCGATGCTCTCGCGGAGCTCCTTGACCGTGTAGGGCGGCAGCCTGGTCAGGTCGTCGAGCCCGCGGATGTCGCCGGGCTCGAGACCCACCGCGCCCCAATGGCGCCGGAAGAACGGAATCTCCCAGCCGCGCCTCACCGTCTGGAGGAACCGCTGCTCCTGCCGTGCCCTGATCTCGTCGCGCGATACGCGAAACACTTCGCCAAAGTAGTTGGGCGGCGGGGGAAACTCGCGCGCGAGCGCCTCGTAATCGAGCGCGCGAAAGAGCCAGGGAACGTTGCCTTCGTAAGCAGCCATGTGTCCTGCCGTCGTCCCCGCGAGGCGGGGACCCAGTGTCGTGATCAGGTCAGCGCGCCGAGGCGTCCGCCGTCGACGTGGAAGACCGACCCCGTGATGTAGGCGCCCCAGGGCGACGCCAGAAAGGCGACGAGTCCCGCGATCTCGTCGGGCGTGCCGATGCGCCCCAGCGGAATCTGCTTCGCCATGTCGGCGAGCGCGCGCTCGTCCACGGGCGCGCCACCCGCGCCACTCCCGAACACCTTGTCGAGCCTGCCGGTCGCGATGCGGCCCGGACAGATGGTGTTCACCGTGATGCCCTCGGCAGCAACTTCGAGCGACAACGTCTTCGCGTAGCCCAGCACACCGGCCCACGTCGCGACCGAAAGCCCGAATCGCGCCATCGGCTGCAACACGGAGAGCGCCGTGATGTTGACGATCGCGCCGCCACCAGCCGCGCGCAAATGCGGCACCGCGTGGCGCGTGAGCCGCACGACGCTCATCAGGTTCTGCTCGACGGCCTTCGACCATGCCGCGTCGTCGAACTCCTCGAGCCTGCCCAGCGGCGGTGCGCCGTCGTTGTCGACCAGGATGTCGAGCCGTCCGAGCATTCCAACGGTGCCGGCCACGATGCGCTCGCAATCGTCCGCCTTGCGGATGTCGGCAGCGATGGCGATGGCCCGCCCACCGCCTTGCGCGGCGACCTGCGCGACCGCTTCCTCCAGCCGCTCGCGCCGGCGCGCCACCATCGCGACATGCGCGCCTTCCGCGGCGAGCAGCCGCGCGATCGCGAAGCCGATTCCCTGGCTCGCGCCCCCGACGATGGCCACCTTGTCGCGCAAGGACAGGTCCACGATCAGTCCTGTGCCAGTGACGGGAACAGCTGCACCGCGTTGTCGGAATAGATGCGGCGCAGCGTCGCTTCGTCGAAGCCCTGCGCTTCCCAATCCTTGACCAGCCGCTCGTAGGTGAAGAGCGGATAGTCGGCGCCGAACATGACCTTGTGCTTGAGCCGGCGCGGGATCTCGTGCTTGAGCGAGGCCGGGATGTATTTCGGCGACCATCCGTGCAACTCCAGCCACACGGCAGGCTTGTGCAGCATCACGGCGATCATGTCGTCCGCCCACGGCCACGGATTGCGCCCCGCAATGATCTTCAGCCTGGGAAAGCGCACCGCGAGCGCGTCGACGAAGCGCGGATGCGACAGATCGAGCATCACGCCACCGCCGCCAGGCAGGCCCGCGCCGCTGCCCGTCGTGCCGACGAGCACGAGCACCGGCCGGTCGAGCGCGATGCTCGCTTCGTAGAAGGGGTCGTAGATGGGATCGCTCGCCGCGTACCCCATCCCCGGCGCCGACACGCACACGCCGACGAACCCCTTGCTCGCTGCTGCACAACGGTGAAATTCGTCAGCCCCGGCCGCCCCCAGCCGCGGATCGATCTGCAGCCAGTTGCCGAAGATCGCGTCCGCGTGCTTCGCCTGCACCTCCAGCGCGTAGTCGTGATACGGACGCACTTCATCGAGCGGCAGGCTCTTGGTGAAACCGAAGTCCAGGATCGTGCGCACGCCCTGCTGCCGGAAGTACGCCGCCATCTCGTCCTCCGTGGCGAACTTGGGGTCGGAGTTCCAGGTCGCCCGTTGCTGGGCGAGCTGCTCCTCGGTGCGCAGCACGTAGCCGCGCTTCGTGCCCCAATGCGAATGGAGATCGAAGAGCTTCAGGACCGTCTGCCCATGACGTCGCCGGATCGCGCAAGATGTTCGGTCATGTCCGATTTTACGGCCGCACGCGCCGGCCCGCTCGCGACGGGCTCGGCCGCTGACCGACTGGCGATGGCCGACGCGTATCGGCGCAGGCGTGCGGCGCGCCGACGCGCCGGTTGTCTAAACATTTAGACATGGCTACACTGCCGGAGCGCCTCGCGGCAATCCGCCCATCCTCGCAGCAACGACCCCACCGGTACCGCATGACACCCAAGAATCTCCTGCTCATCATGTCGGATGAACACAATCCCAAGATCCTTGGGGCGGCGCGGCATCCGGTCATTCACACGCCCAACCTGGATGCACTGTCCCGGCGCGGGACACGCTTCACGTCCGCGTACACGACGTGTCCGATCTGCGTGCCGGCGCGGGCGGCGTTCGCGGTCGGCAAGTATGTGCACCAGATCGGCTTCTGGGACAACGCCGACGGCTACGACGGCAGCATTCCGAGCTGGCATCACCGGTTGCGCGAGCGGGGGCACGAAGTCGTGTCGATCGGCAAGCTCCATTTTCGCGGTGCCCCGGGCGACGACCACGGCTTCACGCGCGAGATCGTGCCGATGCACATCATCGAGGCGATCGGCGACGTGAAGGGGCTCGTGCGCGACGACATTCCCATGCGCAAAGGCGGCGACAAGATGGCGCGCCTGGCCGGTCCGGGCGAGTCGAGCTACACGGTGTACGACCGCGAGATCGCTGCGCAGGCGCAGATCTGGCTGCACGAAGCGGCCAAGCGCGACCACGAGAAGCCCTGGGTGCTCTTCGTGTCGTTCGTCGCCCCGCATTTCCCGCTCACGGCGCCGCCGGAATGGTATTACCGCTACTTCGACGGCGACCTCCCGTGGCCCAAGCAATACGACAAGAGCCAACGGCCGCATCACCCGTTCATCGACGACTACGCCCGCGTCGTCGACTACGACACCCATTTCCGCAGTCGCGACGACGTCAAGCGCGCGCTGGCCGGGTACTTCGGGCTCGTCAGCGCGCTCGACGAGAACATCGGCAAGGTCCTCCAGGCGCTCGAGCGCGCCGGCCTCGCCGACGACACGCGCGTGCTGTACACGAGCGATCACGGCGACAACCTCGGCGCTCGCGGGCTCTGGGGCAAGTCGACGTTCTATGACGAATCGTCCGGCGTACCGTTGATCGTCGCGGGCGAAGGCATCGCGCCGGCGCGACAGGTGGCGACGCCTGCGAGCCATGTCGACGTCTATCCGTTCGTCTTCGAATGCGTCGGTGCCCCGGTGCCGCAGGACGACGATCATCCCGGCGTATCGGTGGCCAGGCTCGCCGACGGCGAGCGTCCGGATCGGGGCATCGTCGCGGAGTATCACGCGATCGGCGCCGCCGAAGGCGGCTTCATGCTGCGTGACGGTGCCTTCAAGTACATGCACTACGTGACGTACCCGCCGCAGCTCTACGATCTCGCCAAGGATCCGGAGGAGCTGGTCGACGTCGCATCCGATCCTGCATACGCCGATGTACTCCAGCGCTGCCGCGCTCGCCTGCTGTCCATGCTCGACCCGCAGGAAGTGGAGCAGCGCGCACGGCGCCGGCAGCGCGAGCTGCTCGACCGCGCAGGCGGGCGTGATGCGGCGCTCGCGCGCGGCGACCTCGGATTCACGCCTGCGCCCGGTACGCGCGCACAACTCGATTGACCCGAACAGGAGGGGATTCATCATGAGGCGATTCGAATGCATCGGCCGTGCGATCGTGATGCTCGCCTTGCTGGGGATGAGCCTTGGCGCGTCTGCGCAGGGGTTTCCGACCAGGCCCATCAGGCTCGTCGTTCCGGATGCGCCAGGCGGCTCGCCGGACCAGCTCGGACGGTTGCTTGCGCAGAAGATGTCCGAGACGATCGGCCAGCAGGTGATCGTGGACAACCGGCCGGGCGCGGCCGGGGTTCTCGCCGCGGACATCGTCTCGAAGTCGCCGCCCGACGGCTATACGCTGCTCATCACCACCACGTCGATCTACGCCATCATTCCAGGCCTGCGCAAGGACCTGCAATACGATCCGTTCAAGGATTTCATTCCCATCTCGCGCATCGCCACCGCATCCAACGTGCTCGTCGTCAACGATGCGCTGCCGGTCAAGTCGGTCGCCGATCTGGTGCGCCTTGCGAAGGAGAAGCCAGGCGCGCTCAACTACGCCTCGGCGGGCGTCGGTTCGCCCGCGCACCTGGCCGGTGAGATGCTGAATCAGCTCGCCGGCATCAAGCTCACCCACGTGCCGTACAAGGGCGCGGCGCCCGGCCTGCTGGACGTCATCGCGGGCAACGCGCAACTGATGATCACCTCGCCCATCGCGGCCGCAGCGCACATGAACAGCGGCAAGGTGCGCGCGCTCGCCACCACGGGCGCGACGCGCAATCCCGTCCTGCCCAGCCTGCCGACCATTGCCGACACGGTCCCAGGCTACGACATCTCGCAGTCGTGGGGCATCGTGGCGCCCGCCGGGACGCCACCGGACGTGATCAAGCATCTCAGCGACGAGATCGTGAAGGCGATGAGCGACCCGGCCGTGAAGGAGCGCGTCCTCAAGACGGGCGCGGTCCCCGTCGGTGACCTGCCGGCGGACTTCGCCGCGTTCATGAGGCAGGAGCGCACCCGGCTGACGGACGTCATCACGAAATCGAACATCGTCCTCACGGAATAGCGCTGATCGACGCGTGGACGCGGTCACCTTCAGTGCGGGCGGCTATCGCTACCTGCCGGGCGTATTCCAGTACTCGGCGGGCGTTGCCGCCGCGCCGGGCTTCGTCATCGAGCGCGCATGCTTCACCATGCCGCGCGCGCTGTCGGACGGCTTCGCGACCGTGGAGGCGTTCCTCGCGGCGCGCCAACGGCCCATGACGGCGTTCTGCGCCTGCGAGCTGCGCTCGCCTGCGCCGTTCACCGAGCAGGGCTTCGCCGACTTCAATCGTCATTACGTGAGCACGCTCGAGGGTTGGGGGCTCTATCGCGATGGCGTCAATCCCGTGGCCCGCACGAACGTGTGCCCGGTGATCGAGCCACCGCCGGTTCCGTCCCTGCTGGCGTTTTCGTACACCGTTCCGGCGGACTCGCAACAGCCCGGAACCTTCGTCATCGCCGGAAGCGGCGAGGCCAGGGACGGCGGCCCGAGCTATCGCGAAAGCGTCGTACGCTTGGGTGACGTCTCGATGGACGGCTTGCGCCACAAGGTGCGCTACGTCGTCGATGAGATGAACCGGCGGCTTGGATCGCTTGGCTTCTCATGGTCCGACGCCACGGCCATCCACGCCTACACGGCGCACGACATCGGACCGCTGGTGCGCGACGAGCTCTTCGGCCGCGGCGTCGCACGCAACGGCCTCACGTGGGACCATGCGCGTCCGCCGATCGTGGACATCGAGTTCGAGATGGACGTGCGCCGGCCGCTGGTCGATCGCCTGCTCGACGCATGACGGACACCGGCCGCAGCGCACTGCCGTGGCAGCGACTATCCCTGCTCACCAAAGGCCTGCCGCCGGAAGTCGGCCGGCTGGAAATGGGCGCGGACGAGGTGATCGGACGACGCCTCAACGTCCTGAGCGGCGATGTCCCGCTGCCCGTGGCCGTGCTCAAGGCTTCGGCGCTCGACCACAACAGCCGCTGGATGCGCGCATTCCTCGCGCGCCACGACGTGGCGCTCGCGCCGCACGGCAAGACGACGATGAGTCCCGCGCTGTTCCGCCGCCAGATCGCCGACGGCGCCTGGGGCATCACCGCCGCGACCGTGCAGCAGGCTGCGGTCATGCAGGCCTTCGGTATCCGCCGCGTGCTCATCGCCAACCAGGTCGTCGATCCCGTCGCCATGCGCTGGTGCTTCGACGTGCTCGGCGCGGATCCCGCCTTCACCTTGCATGTGCTCGTCGATTCGCTCGAAGGCGTACGACGCCTCGATGCGGTGGCGCGCGCTGCAGCGGTACGCCGCCCTCTGGGCGTGCTCGTGGAGATGGGCGTTGCCGGGGGCCGCACCGGTTGCCGCACGATCGCGCAGGGGCTCGACGTCGCGCGTGCCGTTGCCGGCGCGTCACCGCGTCTGGCGCTCGTGGGTATCGAAGGCTACGAGGGTGCCGTACCGGGTGGCGACGACGACGCGAAGGAACGGGGTATCCGCGAGTTCGTGGCTGCAATGGGTGAGCTTGCCACGCGATGCGCCGCCGAGAGCCTTTTCGCAACCAGCGACGTGCTGCTGACCGCGGGCGGCTCGGCGTATTTCGACCTCGTCACCACGCTGCCGCGCCTGGTCGGTGGGCATCGCGCGCAGGTGTTGCTGCGCAGCGGCTGCTATCTGACGTTCGACGACGGCTATTACCGCACGCTGTGGCAGCGGCTTGCGCAGCGCACGCCCGAGATCGCGGCGCTCGGAGAGCCGCTGCGGCCGGCGCTCGAGATCTGGAGCAGCGTGCAATCGGTGCCCGAGCCGGACCTTGCCATCCTGACGATGGGCAAGCGCGACGTGTCGCATGACCTCGATTTGCCGCGCGCGCGCTGGCACGCGCCTGAAGGGGGCACGATCACCGACGCACCGGCGTCATGGCGCATCGAGGCGCTCAATGACCAGCATGCGTTCCTGCGCGGCGATGCGGCCACCATGCCCAGCGTGGGCGCGCGCATCGGATGCTCCATCTCGCATCCATGCACCACGTTCGACAAATGGCGCAACGTGCTCATCGTCGATGACGGATACGACGTCGTCGACGCCGTGTCCACCTGGTTTTGAATCAGGCGTCGAGCGCAGCGACCACGGCGATCTCGACGCGGTAAGCGGGATTGGCGATGCGCGCCTCGACGGTCGCGCGCGCCGGCGCCTGCCCCGGCGGCAGCCACGCTTCCCACGCCGCATTCATGGCATCGAAGGTCACGATGTCCGCGAGCCACACGCTCGCATTGACCAGGCGCGACTTGTCGCTCCCCGCCTCCTCCAACAGCCGGTCGATCTTGGCCAGGATCTCGCGCGTCTGCGTGGTGACGTCGGCATGCGGTGTATCCGGGACCTGTCCCGAGATGTAGACGACGTTGCCGTGCACGACCGCGGCGGACAGGCGCTTGTTGGGCTCGATGCGGCGAAGGGTCATGGGAGTGGCTCCTGGGCTGAGGCGGTATCGGATGAGGCGAGCTCGAGCCACGCGCCTTCGCGGCGCGCCGATTCGAAGGCGCGCTCGATGATCTCGACGCTGCGCACGGCATCGGCGAACGAGCAGGCGACCGTGCCATTGCCGCGCAATGCGGCGACGAAATTGCGGGTCGCATCGCCCGGATGCGCATCGGCGCCAAGCTCCTCGATGCGGCGGCCTCGATCGGACAGCCACGTCATGGTCCAGCCGATCGGCTCGGTGAGCGGGCGGCGCAATTCGATCAGGCCGTCGTCGCCGAACACGCGCACTTCGTCCCACATGTGCAGGCCTTCTTCGACGCAGGTCATCTGGCACTCCAGGCCGTCGAACTGCAGCTCGATGAAGCCGCCGTGGTCGCTGCGGCCGGGCGGGCCTTCGCGCAGCCGGCTGCGCAGGCGCCGGGGCGTGTGGTCGATCAGCCACGGCACGATGTCTGCCATGTGGCTCGCGCGTCCCGTGTAGGGACCACCGCCGCCCAGGGAAGGCACCAGGAACCAGCCGGCGCGCTCATAGCCGAGCTGGACCGTCTGGACGAAGCGTACGGCGCCGATGCCGCCCGAGCGCACGATGTCGCGGGCGCGCAGGCAGCCGCGATCGAAGCGGCGGTTGTACGCGACGGCGTTGACCAGGTTTTGCGATGCCGCGCGCGCGGCGAGGGCGCGCGCGTCGGACGCCTGCATGACGAAGGGCTTGTCGACCAGCGTGTGCAATCCGCGCTCGAGCATGCGGTCCACGTGCGCGGCATGCAGCATGTGCGGCGTGGTCACGAGCGCGAAGGCCAGTCCTTGCGGCTGGGGCAACGCGTCGAGATCGGAGACGACCGGCGCACCGTAACGCCGCGCGAGCGCGCGCGTCGCCTCGCCTGGCGCCGGATCGAAGATGGCGTGGATGAGCAGGCCTTCGTCTTCGAGGATGGCCGGTACGTGATAGCGGTGCGCAAACCCGCCGCACCCGATCATCACGACGCTGACGCGCTGGGCTTGGCTCATGCAGCCGCCCGCTGGCGCAGGAAGTCGAGCGTTCGCGCCCATGCCAGCGCTGCTGCCTGCGGATGATGCTCGGTGGGGCGCCCGGGATCGACGAAGCCGTGGCGTGCGCCTTCGTAGACGTGAATGGCGTGCGCAAGACCGCGCTCGGCGAGCGCTTCGCGCAGCTCGGTGACGTCGCCAGATGGAATGAGGTCGTCGAACTCGGCGAAATGGCCGAGATATGGCACCTCGATGAGGCCCGTGAGCTCGATGGGCAGGAACGGCTTGGTCGGCTGGCGGGCGAAGCGGAGGCGGCCGTAGAAGTTGACGACACCGGCGACGTGCTCGCTCACGGCGCCCAGCAGATGCGCAAAGCGACCGCCCAGGCAGAAGCCGAGCGGCACGAGCGCGCCTGCTGGGCCGCCCAGCTCACCGCGGCTGGCAGCGCGCGTCACTGCACGCAGGTCGCGCACGCAGCGACGATCGTCGAAATCGGCGAAGGTTTGCCGCAGCACTTCCGGCGGGGCGTCCCGGGCCGGGATGCCCGCACCGCGAAAGAGGCACGGCGCGACTGCCCCGAAGCCTTCGTGGGCAAGCTGCGTGCAGAGCTGCTCGATGTGGTCGGTCACGCTCCAGATGGCGCCGAGCATCACGACCGTCAGGCGAGGTGTCGCGGCCGGGCGCGCCGTGAACACGGGAATGCGCGCGCATTCGTGCTCGACGGTGTAGCGCCGTACATCGACATGCGTCATGACGTCCCTCATGATCAAATGCCTACGCGCGTGCTGGTGGCGGCCGCGCGATAGGCCGCATCGATCATGCGTCCGGCGCGCAAGCCGTCTGCCACCGGAATCGGCGAAGGCTCACCGCGTTCGAGGGCGTCCACGAAGGCGATCGCATTCTGCTGATGGAACTGGCCGAGCTTGAAGCGCGGGATCACGTCGAGCGTTTCCCACGCCCGGTCGCGCTGGCCCGTCTGGTAACGACGCAGGTAACGTTCGCCGGTGATGTCGCGCGACGCGAGGTCGACGCCCGCGAGCAGCAGCGTGCCCTGGGTGCCGTAGAGCTCGACCGAGGTGTCCGCGGCGGCGAACGTGAAGCTCGCGGCGATCTCGCCGATCAGGCCCGACCGCCACTGGAAGACCGCGACGGCGAGATCCTCCACCTCGAGGCCGAGCGCCGCGTCGCTCGTCTGAGCCACGACGCTGTCCGGAATGCCGAACAGCCAGGCAAGCAGGTCCGCTGCGTGAACGCCTTCATCGAGCAACGCGCCGCCGCCGGCCCGCGCGCGGCGCACGTACCAGCGGTCGCGAAAGTCCGGCTGCAGGCCGTAGAAATGGCCATGCCGGATGCGGGCGAGCGTCACGCGACCGATTTCACCGCAATTCACCGCTTCGCGCAGTCGATGCGTCGCAGGGTCGAAGCGCTTGGGGAAGCTCTGCATGAAAAAGATGCCATGCTCGTCCACGGTGCGGACGATGTGCTCGCAGTCGACCAGGCTCGTCCCGAGCGGCTTCTCGCACAGCACGGCAAGGCCCCGATGCGCCGCGGCTTCAACGAGGCCCGCATGCGCGGACGTTTCGCTGCAGATCGCGACCGCATCGCAACGCACGAGCAGCGCGTCGAGCGCAGGTTCGTAGCACGTGCCGAATCGCGCGGCCGCTTCCTCGCCGCGCGCCGGGTCGTCATCCCATACGCCTGCGAGCGCGCCGCGCGCGGCGAACACCTCGCTCCAGAAATTCGCATGGTAATGGGCGAACGACAGGACGCCGATGCGCAGCGGTAGCGAAGGCCTCATGGCGTGACCGCGGCGCCCTGCATGCCGTGCGTGTCGCGCGGCGGGTGCGCCGCACCGAAGGGGCTGGCTGGCTCGACGACATCCATGCTCACGCCGCGTGCAGCGGCCGACCGCATCAACGCCTCGACGATCGCCATGCCGCGCAGCGCATCGCGCGCCGTTTCCAGGCGTGGGCCGTCACCGGCGATCCCGGCGAGCCAGGCGTCGTGCTGCCGCTGCCCGAAGGGCGTTGTCGCCAAGGTGGCAACGTGCCATTGCGTGCCGAATCGCGCGGGCGCGAACGCAGCGAGGCTGCCGCGCTCGGTGCGCAACCATAACGTACCGCGCTCGCCATGGATCTCCATGCGAAAGCGATCGGTGCCGGCAACCTCGGTCATCGACATCTCGTGCGCGACGAAGGTGCCGTCGAGCAGCCGGTACGTTGCCGTCGCGTTGTCGATGACATCGACGTCGACGACCGATCCATCCCGCAGACGCCGCTGCGGCAAGGCCGTGCGGGCGTGGCCACTGACCGATGCGACGCGGCCCAGCATCTGCTCGACGAGGTCGATGCCGTGCACGCCGAGCTGGTCGACCACTCCGTTCGGCACGCTGTCGCGGCGAAAGAACCAGGCGCCCCAGTCGGGTCCGGGGGTGGCGTTGCGGATGCGCGCGCCGAGCACCCGGCCGATCACGCCTTCATCGAGCCATCGCCGCGCCTGCACGACTTCATCGAAGAAACGGTGCATGAAGCTGACCTGGAGATCCACGCCCCGACGCGCAGCCGCAGCAAGGATGCGCTGCCCGCCCGCCACGCTCCCCGCCATGGGCTTTTGCAGCAGGATCGCCTTGCCGGCCTCCGCGGCTGCGATCGCGAGCCGCTCATGGGTCTCGTCCGGTGTCGCGATGACGACTGCTTGCACGTCGGGCCGCGCAAGCGTCGCATCCACGTCGGTGCTTGCCGCCGGAACGCCGAAGCGCTGCGCGAGCGCTGCGACTTTCGCCTGCGTGCGCCCGGTCACGACGCGCACGTCGGCCCGACCCGTCGCAGCCAGACCGGCAAGGTGATACTCGGCGATGGATCCGCCACCGAGAACCGCCACGCCGATGCGCGCCTGCGACATCCGCTATGCCTTGAATCGACCGGGCACCTTGACGAGGCTGCTGTCCACGGCGGCGACCGGATCGGTGAAGGTGTAGTCGAGCGGATGCCTGGGCGACTTGAGGCGCCCCGAGGCGACCAGGTATTCGGTGAGGCGCTCCATGTCGCGCACATAGCGATCGTCGAACGTGGGATCGAAGGTGTACTGGTCCCAGATGGCATCGGCCAGCGCGCGGTCCTGCTTCGTCTCGTTGACGAACAGCGTGATCATCTCGCTGCGATTCTTGGGGTCGGCCACGTAGCGCTGCGCACGCACGAGCACTTCCATCATCCGGCGCGTCGCGACCGGATTCTTGCGCACGAATTCCTCGCTCGCCACGAACAGCGAGCGCGTGTAGGAAATCTGCGCATCCTTGCCCTTGTTCGCGGCGAACTCCGACTGCAGGCCGGTATGGATCAGCTCCGCGTTGCCGCTCTTCTGCGCGTTGAAGCCCCATGGCTGCCAGCACAGCATCGCCTGGACGCTGTTCGAATTGAGCGCGGCCAGCTGCTCGGGCGGCTGCATGTTCACGACCTGCAGCCGCTTGTCGTCGAGGTTGTAATGCTTCGCCAGGTAGTACAGGTCCGCGCTGGCGGTCGATCCCTGCAGCAGGCCGATGCGCATGCGATAGAGGTCTTCGGGCGCCCGCACGTTCGCATCCTTGCGCGCGATCAGTCGATCGGCCGACATCGCGAGCGCATTGGTGCCCAGCACCACGACCGGCACGCCGCTGTGCGTCATGGAGATGGGCGGAAGGTTGCCGGGCGTCCACAGTGCGATTTCGCCCGCGACCAGCGCTTCGCCGGCAACGGCGCCCCCGGTGAAGGATTTCGTGCTGACCTCGGTGAAGCCGGCATCCTTGAACCAGCCTTTCTGCATCGCGACCATGTGCGGCACGAACACGGGATCGAGCCCGAACGCCAGCGTCAGCCTGGTCACCTCGGGCTTGGCCTGGGCGAGCACCGGACGCGTCCACATGCCCGTCGCCAGCGCGGCGCTTGCGCCGGCGGCAACGCCCGAGATGAATTTCCTGCGCTTCATGGGGCCTCCTTTGAACGTTCGATGGCGGGAACCAACGTGCGGGTCGGGTTGGGTCGCACGGCTAGGCGGGCATGCGGCGTCCTACCCAACGGCGCAGCAGCGCAGCGAGCGCGCTGTCTGCAACGAGGGTCACGATGCCGATCAACAGAATCGCGAAGACCGCCACGCCGAGTTGCCCGAGCTGGCGTGACTGCATGACGAGGTAGCCCATTCCGCGCTCGGCCGCGATGAGCTCGGCGGCCACGAGGATGCCGAACGACAATCCGAACCCGACGCGCAGGCCCGTCGAGATGTCGGGCAGCGCGGCGGGCAATGCGACCTTGAACAGCAGCGCCGGGCCGTCCACGTCCATCGTGCGCGCCGCGGCGAGCAGCACGGGCGGCACGGACACCATGCCGCGCCATGCGTTGGTGAAGATTGGAAAGAACGCGCCGAGAAAGATGACGAAGATCTTCGACGGCTCGCCCAGACCGAACCATACGATGGCAAGCGGGATCCACGCGAGCGGCGGAATGGGACGCAGCATCTCCACCAGCGGCCGCACGAGGCGCGCCAGCCAGGCATACCAGCCGGACGCCACGCCGAGCGTCACCCCGGCAAGGCCGCCGAGCGCGAAGCCGGCGAGGATGCGCCACAGGCTCCAGCCGATATGCTGTGCGAGCTCTGCCGCGGACAGGTTGCGCCACGCGGCTGCGATTGCCTGCGTTGGCGCGGGCAGCACCTGCGCATCGGCGCCGAGCAGGCGCGCGCTCGCTTCCCACAGGATCACGATGCACGACGCACCGATCAAGCCGAGCAAGCGACGCGATGGCCCGGCCGCGGCAATGGATGCGGTCACGTCGCACGCCTCGCTTCGCGTCCCTGCCAGGGCATGAGCACGGCCTCGAGCCGCTGCAGCCCCATCGCCATGGCAAAGCCGATCGCGCCGATCACGGCCATGCCGACCATCGTGATGTCGGTGCGATAGAACGTGCGCGCCTCCATGATGAGCGCGCCGAGCCCTCGGATCGTTCCGATCATCTCGGCGCCGACGATGACCATGAAGCCGACGCCGAGCGCGACTCGCGCACCGGCGAAGATGCGCGGCAGTGCGGCAGGCAGGGCCACGCGGCGGAACAGCGCGGCGCCCGACACGTCCATGGTCCGCGCCGCCTTCACGAGCACGGGATCGACGTTTTTGATCGCGGCGATCACGTTGGAGATCATCACCCAGAAACAGCCGTAGCCGATCAGGAAGATCTTCGCGCCTTCGCCCGTGCCGAACCACACGACCGTCAACGGCAGCAGCGACAACGTCGCCACGGAGCGTCCGAACGCGATGACGGGATCGGTCAGCGCATCGAGCGTGGGCTTCCAGCCGATGACCAGGCCCAGCGGAATGGCGAGCGCCAGCGCGGCGGAATAGCCGAGCACGATCCGTTGCAGCGTGATGGTGACGTGCGTGGCGAGTCCGATGCCTTCGGGATAGCCTTCCGTGACAATCTCGCGGAAGGTCGCCGCCAGCTTGGACGGCGGTGGAAACGAGATCGGACGAAGCCAGCCGGCCATGACGGCCGCTTGCCAGCAGGCAAGCACTGCACCGATGACGATGAGCGGGTAGGCCCAATCGCGCCATGGATACCGCGTCGAGCTCATTGCAGCGACGCCCAGATCGACTCGTACAGCTGCAATAGTGCAGAGTCGGTGCGCGAGCGCGGCCGCGCCAGCGCCACATGTCGATCCAGCACGATGCGGCCCGGACGCGGCGCCATGACGAGGATGCGGTCCGCCAGCATCAGCGCCTCCCAGATGCTGTGCGTGACGAACACGACGGTCTTGCGTCGCGCGGCCCAGACGCGCAATAGCTCGTTCTGCATCTCGATGCGGGTCAGCTCGTCGAGCGCGCCGAACGGCTCGTCCATCAGCAGGATGTGCGGGTCGAGCGCCAGCGCCCGTGCGATGGCCACGCGCTGCTGCATGCCGCCGGAGAGCTCGAACGGATACTTGTCCTGCGCACCGGACAGGCCGACGAGGTCGAGCAGCTCGCCACACAGCGCGACACGCTGCGAGGCAGCCACGCCACGGCTTCTTGCCGCGAAGTCGACGTTGCCGGCAGCCGTGAGCCACGGAAACAACGCGCCCTGCTGGAACACGACCCCCTTGCCTTCGCCCGGACGGGTCACCACGGCGTCGTCGACGCGCACCTCTCCTGTGGACGCCCGCTCCAAGCCGGCGATGATATTCAGGAGCGTGGTCTTGCCGCAGCCGCTGCGCCCCAGGAGCACGACGAATTCGTTCTCCCGCACCGCGAGAGAGAAGTCGCCGAGGACGGGCGGTGCATCCGGCCGGTCGGTCGCAAAGCGCTTCGAAACGCGCTCGATGCGAATCCTCACGAGGGTGTCACCGACCCGCCCGGAATGCTTGCCGGACGCAGGTCCCTCGCTGATGGTGGGCACGGCACCGGAGCGGGCGATCGCGCCCATGCTAGCGGGCCACATCCACGAAGATCGGCGACGACCACGCGCATTCACCGTCGCCCTGGCGCACGCGCACCCAGTACGCGTGAGCGCCGGGCGGCGGGTCGTCGTCGATGAAGCGGCCGGTGAAGTGCAGCGGCGGCATTGTCTGCGGCAAGCGGCGAAACTGCACCGTCCGCTCGGGGTGAGCGGCATCGAAGCAGCGGGGCTGCGCGGAGAGTTCGCGGAACTGCGTACGCAACGTCATCGGCCCCGTCACGAAGGACACTTCCGCATCGTCCGGGCGATCGATCTCGACCACCACGCCGTCCCAGTCGCCGGCTGTCACCGAGCGCCACGACACGCGGGTGGCATCGTGATCGCGCACGCCTTCATCCGGCGTGTCGAAGGCCCAGCCGTCCACGCGAACGATGCGTGCCCCTTCGACGCGCAGCTCGCCATCCCATGTCATGCGGGCGCGCTGCCAGTTGCCCGGCGCGCTCAGGCCCTTCCACGCAACGCGAACCCGGTTCGACGGCGAGCCGGCCGCGGCGAAGCAGTCGATGCTCTGCAGGCATTCGGTGCCACGGAAGAAGTCGATCCGCTCCAGCGGTGCCGTTCCTTCGACGTGCAACGCAAAGCCGGTCTCCGCGAAATCCACCGGGGCAACGATCGCGTCGCCCATCCGTGCGCCGCCGATCGAAAGCTCCAGGAGGATCCGCTCGCCGGTCGTGGCGTAACAGTGGCGCTTCTTCAATGCCTGCCAGATCGCCGCTCGCGTGAGCGCTGGCGCCGCAATCGCGGTCAGCCCGCCTCGCACGTTGCGCACCGCAAGATGTCCCGGATGGGAGTTGCCGGGGCGACCATCGACGCCATCGCTGCCGGCGATGACGCCCATCCGGTAGCCGCGACGCAGCGCGTCGAACAGGAACCATTCCGACGTGGCATGCGTCGAGTGCACTTCGAGCAGGCGGTCGAGCGTCGGCTCGTGCCATGCAAGATCCGCCGTGCGCCCGCCAACGTGCACCGCGACGAGCACGTCGCTGCCGCGGTAATGCCGATGAACATCCTGTACGTGCGGCAAATCGGTGTCGGCGTCCGATTTGTCGGCCACGAACTCGTGGCTGCAGCGACGCAGCGGGGCCGCATCCTGCGGAAAATACAGATTGTGGTCGCCGCCCACGGACGAGGCGCCCGACCATTCCACCCCGAGAAACGTGACGAACTGTCCGTCGCGGTGATGTCGTCGCGTGCTGGTCTGCGTCTCGTCCCATTCGCCGCGGGAGACCAGGAAGCAGTTCGCCTGGTGTGACGCGAAATCGGTGGCGGAAAAGTCGCGTGCGTGGGCGTAGTAGGCATCGATGGAGCGTGCGCCGCAACCGATGACGGACTGCGCGTGCAGATCTCCCCAGAACAGCGGCAGCGGCGCTGCCGTGCGCACGTCGACCGGGTTGCTGGTTGCCTGCAGCGCGGGACTGCCGAGCGTGCGTGCGACCAGACGATGGACACCAGCCTCCGTGAACGTATGCGAAGCACGCGTCCAACCGCTGGGCGGGATGGCCAATCGGGCACGGCCGTCGCCTTCGCCGATGTCGACTGCAACGGCGTCCACGCAGCTCGCCGGGTTGCCCCATGCATCTTCGAGGCGAACATGCACGTCGGCGGCGGCGCCGGCAGTGACGAACGAAGGCGCGGTGATCACCACGCGGGCAGGTGCCGCACCTATGACCTGCACGGCGTGACGCCCGAACTCGACGAACGGCATGCCTTCGTCCGCCTGCCAGCGCAGGCTGAAGGGCGACGCTTCCTCGAGGAACGTCTGCACGCGAAAGCCCGGCGAGCCGTGCCGAGCCTCACCGTAACGCAATGCGACGGAGGCTCCCGCTGCAAGCCCGTCGGGCAGCTCGACGAAGAGGATGTGGTCGAACGGATGCCACAGATGCAGGCGGGCGTTCCACCAGCGCACGCTCGCCCCGGTGGAACAGGCGGCCTCGAAATAATCCGCCGCTGCCGGGTCGCTCGCCTGCGCGATGCCCCAGTCACTGGGCCAGCGATGCGCAACGCCGATGCGCGCGCCTGGCGGCAGGGGGTGCATGCGCGCAGTGCAATGCAGCGTCCAGCGCTGCAGCTCACCTGCGGTCATGCGTGACGGGCCTTCATACGCGAATCCGATCGCGGCCGCTGCGTCGCGCTCGTCCGGCACCGCATCGCGCACGGCGAGCTCGCTCATCGCAATTCGATCCGATAGCGGTATACGTCACCGCGCAGCAGCGCGCGCCGGTATTCGACGACGCGCTCCCCGGCCGATTTCGTGATGCGCTCGATCTGGAACAGTGGCGTGCGGAGCGCGATCGACAGTGCTTTTGCCGCATACCCATCCGCGACGGTCGGCTCCACGTACTCCACGGCGCTGGTCAGCAGGACGCCGTATTCGTCGCGCAGGACGTCGATCAGGTGGCGCGTGACGAGGTCATGACGCTGCAAATCCGCACACAGGTCTGCCGGAATGAAGCTCGTCTGCAGGCTTACCGGCATGGCTTGCGTGAACCGCACGCGGTCGAGCCGCCAGATCGATGCGCCGGGCGTGACCTCGAGCACCGACGCGACGTCCTTCACCGCACGCACGCGGCGGCATGCGAGCACGCGTCCGCCGGGATCGAGCGCGGGGCCCACCACGCGAAAGCGGTTGTACGTGCTGACCACACCGCTCTCGAGCTTGGGACGGCTGACGAACGAGCCACGGCCGCGATGACGCTCGATGTAGCCGTCGGTGACGAGGTCGCCGATCGCGCGGCGCAGCGTGCCGCGACTCACGCCATAGTGGCGGCAGAGCGATTCCTCCGTGGGCAGCTCGAATCCCGGCGGCCATCGCCCCGACCGCAGATGCAGAAACAGGTGTTCCTTGATCTGGTGGTGCAGGGCGATCGCAGGCTGAGGCTGGAACGGGTCGAGATCGTCCGTCGTGTCCGCCGCAACGGCTTCGTGCGCGGAGGCGGCCGCGTTGGAAGGTCGATCGGGCGCGCTGCGCATGGCCGAATTTGTATAGACATTCGAACAACATGTCAATGTCAGTGGCTCTCCTCTCTTGCATGAGAAGCACACCGACGAAACGCCAACGCCCATCGTGTCGCCACGACGCGCGTATGGCGGGGTGGTCAGGCGCGGCTGCGCTGTGCGAGCGTGTTGCGCAATCGCATCGACACGACGCGACCCAGCGCGAGCAGCAGATCGCACGCGCTGCGCGCGTGCTCGTCGGCGAACGTTTCGTACGCGGCGAACTGCAAGCGGTAGAGCTCGCTGTCAGCGATCGCCCATACTTTGGCCGACCGGGGCTGGCCGTCCAGGAATGCCAGCTCGCCCACCACCGACCCGGGCCGCACCTTGGCGATGGCGGCCATGGCCATGCCGCCGAGAATCGAGGTGACCTCGAGCAGCCCGGACGCCACGAAGTAAAGCGCTCGTTCGCGCGCATCCTTTTCGATGAGCACCTTGCCGCGCAGCACTTCGACTGGCTCGGCGTAGGCGAACAGGGTTGCCCAGTCCGCAGGCTGCCACCCGGGAATCGAAAGTGCTTCGGTATGCGTGGCATCGCCAGGGTCGCGCAGGAAAGCGCTGTATCGCGCAGCCGATTCGGCCATAATCCACCGTGTGTGCGCACCGTCGCGGTGCAAGCGCTGGAAACGATACCCGACGCCTCTCACCAAAACAAGCCGGGACGTCGCGGATGGACAACTACATTCTGCTGGTGGCGTGCTTCGTCGTCGGCATGCTGCTCCGGCGCAGCGGTCGCCTGCCGGACAACGCGCACGCCGCGCTCAATGGCTTCATCATTCATGTGTCGCTTCCGGCACTGACGCTGCTGTACGTGCACCATCTGCGCGCCGATTCGACCCTGCTCTTCCCCATCGCAATGGCATGGGTGATGTTCGGAGCCGGGTTCCTGTTCTTTCGCCTGATCGGCAGGCTGACCGGGCTGCCTGCGGTCACCGTAGGCGCGCTGACGCTGACCGGCTCACTCGCCAACACTTCGTTCATCGGGCTGCCGATGATCGAGACGTTCTACGGTACGCAGGGGCTCGCCCTGGGCATCCTGATCGACCAGATGGGGACCTATCTGGTCTTGTCGACGGTCGGGATCTTCGTGGCCGCGATGTACGGGCAGCGCGGCCACATGACTGCGAAGGCGATCGTGCGCAAGGTGCTCACGTTCGCGCCGTTCCTTGCGCTCGTGCTCGCCGTGCTGCTCATTCCGGTGACCTATCCGAAGTGGCTCGAGACGCTGCTCGGCCGGCTCGGCGGGACGCTGGTCCCGCTCGCGCTCGTATCGGTCGGTTACCAGGTGCAGTGGAGCGCCATTCGGGGCAAGGCGACCGAGCTCGGGCTGGGACTTGCGTTCAAGCTGGTCATTGCGCCGATGCTGATCATGCTGCTGTTCGCGGCGCTGTTCGGCGCGCGCGGTGAAGTCGTCCAGATCACGATCTTCGAGGCCGCCATGGCGCCGCAGATCGGGGCCGCCATCGTCGCAGTCGAGCACGATCTGGATCCGCCGCTCGTGACGCTGATGGTCGGCATCGGCATCCCTCTTTCGTTCGTCACGCTACCCGTGTGGTATCACGTGCTGACCGCGCTGGGATGAGCAGCACCGACCACGGCGCGTTCGCCGCCGGCGCTAGTTGCCCGTCATGCCGCGCGTCTTGATGATCTTGCCCCAGCGTTCGATCTCGCTGCGCACGAACTGATCGGCGTATTCCGGCGTGCCGCCGGTGAATTCGACGCCCTGCTCGCCAAGCGTCTTGCGCAGGTCGGGGTCGGCGATCGCCTTGTTCACCTCGGCATTGAGCCGCGCGATGATGTCCCGGGGCGTGCCGGCCGGCGCGAACATCACGTACCACGCGCTGATGTCGAAGTCCGGCAAGCCCGCTTCGATCATCGTCGGCACGTCGGGCGCGAGCGGCGAGCGCTTCGGGCTCGTCACCGCCAGCGCGCGCAGTGCGCCCGACTTAACGTGCGGCAGCGAGGTCGTGATCGTGTCGAACATCATCGTCACCTGCCCGCCGAGCAGGTCGTTCAACGCTGGCGCGTTGCCTTTGTACGGCACGTGGACGATGTCGACATTCGCGGTCGTCTTGAGCAGCTCACCCGAAAGATGCGCGCCTGCACCCGCGCCACCCGACGCGAACTGCAGCTGGCCTGGCTTGGCTTTGGCCGCGGCGATCAGCTCCTTCACCGAGTGATACGGCGACGACGCATTGACGACGAGGATCAGCGGGATGTACCCGACGTGCGCCACTGTGGCGAAATCCTTGTTGGTGTCGTACGGGAGCTTCGGCACGAAGATGGGATTGGTTGCATGCGCCGAGTAGCCCATCATGATCGTGTAGCCGTCGGGCGGCGACTTGGCGAGCGCCTCGGTGCCGATCGCAGCACTGGCGCCCGCCTTGTTCTCGATCACCACCGGCTGCCCCATGCTCTGCTGCATCTTCGCGCCGATCGCGCGGCTCAACAAATCGACGCCGCCGCCCGGCGGTACCGGAACGATGAGCTTGATCGGATGATCCGGGTAGCGTTGGGCGCTGGCCGGGGTCGCCGCGGCAATGAAGACTACGGCAAGCGCACAGCCGATCCAGGCGGATCGGCGCAGCAGACGGGAAAGGGCGTTCATCGAATCCTCCACGGGCGCGGTGACGACCGCTGAAAGTTTACTCGGGCAGGATGCCGGTTTGCCTGGTGACTGCGCCGCGTGCTCCGACCTCGGGACGTACCGGGCCGGCCATGCGACGCAATTGCGCATATCGTGGCGAGCTCATCGGCGATGCTCAATCGTGGCGAAGCCCGACCGCGACCACACCAGCCATGCAGATCGCCTCGTCCTCGTCACCGCTGCCGCCCGATGCGCCGACGGCACCGAGGATGGCGCCGGTCTCGTCGCGAATCAGCACGGCGCCGGTCTGCGGCAGGAAGCGGCCGTGTGCGGTCGAGGCGAGCGTCATGAAGAAATTGGGGTTGCCCTTCGCGCGTTCGGCCAGCGTGCGGCTCGATGCACCCATCCCGACGGCGGCCCACGCCTTGCCGGTCGCGATGTCGACGCGGAACATGCTGGCGCCATCCTCGCGCTGGGCGGCCTTGAGGTGACCGGCGTCGTCGAGCACCACCACGGCCATCGGCTTGTGTGCGGCTTTGCGTGCGGCGGCAATGGCGGCGTCCAGAATGCGGTTGGCGCGCGCGAGATCGATCGGCATGGTGCAGATGGGCCGGCGAACGGCCAACAGGGCAGGAAGCCCGCATGCTAATCCGCGTCACATACCATGAACAGGGGCGCTCGCCATGTGGCTCATTGCCTCTTCGAGCAATTCCTGGCCCGCGAGGCCGTGCGCCAGTTGTTCCACGACGGATGCTGAGGCCGTCGTCCCGGCCGCGGTGATGTTCTGGGCCGTCGGTGTTGCGAGGCGCCGCCATCGGCGCCGAGCCGTCAGTCCAGATCGCGGATCCTTGCTCCGTTGATCTGCGCGAGGATGCCGGGCAACACGGGCATGAAGCGCTCGCCGTGCCCTTGGATGTTGGCGAGCTGATACGTCTGGTTCACCGCTTGAGCGATGAACGCGGCCGCGGGCGCGCCTTCCGCCATCTTCGTGTAGAAGCGCATGTCCTTGCCGGCGATGCGCAGCGGGCCTTTGAGATGGCTCGCGTCGCCTTCCAGCACCCAGGGCATCATCATCTGGAACATCTTGCTGTTCGCGCCGCCGGCGGAGACGACGTCGTACACCTTGCGCATGTCGACGCCGAGCTTCGCGGCAGTCGCGAGCGCCTCCGAGATGACGGCGCACGTGCCGATCGAGATGAAGTTGTTGACCAGCTTCAGCGTGTGGCCGGCGCCGAGCGCGCCCGCTTCGATGATCGTATCGGCATAGCACTCGATGATGGGGCGGATCAGCTTGACGGTCTCCGCATCGCCGCCGATGAACGTGCTGAGCTTGCCCTCCTCGGCTTCCTTGGGCGTGCGACCTACCGGCGCATCTGCCATGCGGATGCCGCGCTTGGCCAGATCGGCGCCGATGCGCCGCGTCGCGAGGGGATCCGACGTCGTCGAGTCGACCAGCACCAGTCCCTGGCGCGCGCCCGCGAGCACGCCATCCGCACCGTATACCGTTGCTTCGACTTCCACCGACGAAGGGAGGCACAGGAAGACGATGTCCGAGGCGCGTGCGACGTCCGCGGGTGTTGCAGCTTCTGCCGCACCCCTGCTGACGAGATCGTCGACCGGCGCGCGATTGCGATGGCCTGCGATGGTCAGCGGATAGCCGTGGCGCAGGATCCCGCCCGCGGCCCCATGTCCCATGAGCCCGACGCCGATGTAACCGATGCTCGGCTTGTCCATTGTTCGATTCTCCGGTTGCGGTCAATCGTTCGGCTCGAGCACCGCACGAATGAAGCTTTCCAGCTCCTTCGTCTTCGGCGCTGCGAACAGCTCTTTCGGCGGACCCTTTTCCCACACGCGGCCCTTGTGCATGAACACCAGCGTGTCGGCCGTCCGCCGCGCGAACCCCATCTCGTGCGTGACGAGCACCATCGTCATGTTGCTGGCCGCGAGGCGCTCGAGGACCTTGACCACTTCGCCGACCAGCTCCGGATCGAGCGCGGAAGTGATCTCGTCGAACAGCATCAGGCGCGGCTTCATGGCGAGCGCGCGGGCGATCGCGACCCGCTGCTGCTGGCCGCCCGACAGTTGCGTAGGGAATGCGTGCAGCTTGTCCTCGAGATCGACCTCGCGCAATGCATCGAGCGCAACCGCCTTCGCTTCGGCCAACGGCACCTTGTTCGTCACCGTCGGACCGAGCGTGATGTTGCGCTCCACCGAATGATGTGGAAAGAGATTCAGGCTCTGGAACACGATGCCGATGTGCCGGCGCACCGCGCGCAACGCGGCGCCGTCGGCGGGCAGCGGGTTGCCTTCGAACTGGATGCTGCCGCCGTCGACCTTCTCCAGCCCGTTGATGCAGCGAAGCAGCGTTGTCTTGCCCGAACCCGAGCGTCCAATCACCGCAACCACTTCGCCGGTCTCCACGTCGAGCGACACGTCGTCGAGCACGACGTGCGTGCCGAAGGCCTTACGGACGTTGGCCAATGCCAAGAGCGGCATCGATCCTCCCTTCGAGGCGCAGCGCCGCGAGCGACAACGGCCAGCACAAGGCGAAATACAGCACGGCGATGATGGGATAGACGATCATCGGCTGGAACGTCACGTTGACGATGAGCTGTCCGGCGCGTGTGAGCTCGACGAAGCCGATGATCGACGCGATCGACGTGCCCTTGATGAGCTGCACCAGGAATCCGACGGTCGGTGGAATGGCAATGCGAAACGCCTGGGGCAGGATCACGTGACGCATCTGTGCACCGGGCGAGAGCGGCAGCGCGGCGGCAGCCTCCCATTGCTGGCGCGGAATGGCTTCGATGGCACCGCGCCAGATTTCACCGAGAAACGCGGCAGCGTACATCGTGAACGCCAGCGTCACGGCAGGCCATGGGTCGATGCGCACGCCCGTCATCACGGCAAGGCCGTAGAACACGATGAAGAGCTGCATCAGCACCGGCGTACCCTGGATGAGCCCGATGTACGCGCCGGCAAGGCCACGGAGCACCACGTAGCGCGACGTCCGCGCCACCGCAAGGATCAAACCGCCCAGCGACCCGCCCACGAAGGCGATCAGCGACAGCACGATGGTCCAGCGCAGGGCACCGAGCAGAAACAGGAACGCGGCCCAGTCGAAGTCCCGGCTCATCGTGCCCACGCGCCGCGCGCCGGCTGCCCGCGCTCGAAGACCACCCAGTAGATCGCGTGCAGCACCGCGCGCGCGCCGAGCGCCATCACGAGATACATCCCCGTGGCGACGAAATAGAACTCGAACGCGCGGAATGTCGTCGATTGGAGCGTGTTGGTCACCGCCGTCAGTTCCTCGGCGGAGATGGCGGCGACGATGGACGAGCCGAGCATGAGCAGGACGAACTGGCTTGCGAGCGCCGGGTACACCGTGCGCAGCGCCTGGAAGACGATGATGTGACGAAAGATCTCCAGGCGGCTGAAGCCCAGTGAATGGCCGGCTTCGATCTGCGGCTTGGGCACGGCATCGATGCCCGAGCGGAGGATCTCGGTGGCATAGCCCGCGAAGTTGAGGCTCATCCCGATCAGCGCGGCGGTCGTGGCTTCCATGCGGATGCCAAGCTCGGGCAGCGAGAAATAGATGATGAACAGTTGCACCAGGAATGGCGTGTTGCGCACCAGCTCGACATAACCGCCCACGGCAAGGCGCACCGGCCGCGGACCGCTGCCGCGCAGAAAGGCGAGCACTACGGCCAGCACGAATCCCAGCGCGAATGCGCCGAAGGACAGGCGCAGCGTGAGCCACGCACCGTTGAGGAGCTCCGGCAGGTGGTCCCGGACGATGCCGAATTGAAAGACGTACTTCAACGTCGCTGGATCAGGCGGTGGATCGTCATCCGCGCGAAAGCGGGCATCCAGCGACGTCGATCACGCTGCAGCATCACAACACGGGCAGATCGACCAGCGCGACCTCGGTGTACTTCTTGTAGATGCCCGCGAGCACGCCGTTGTTCTTGTTGAGGAACACCCACGTGCGCAGGAATTGCAGCAGATCGAAGTCGCCCGGACGCACGGCAGCCGCGTAATACGCTGTCGTGACGGTGAACTTGTTCTCGAGGTTCGCCTTCGGATTACGGTCGGCAACGGACTTGGCGGCGAACGCCGACATGCCCGCCGCATCGACTTGACCCGACAGCATGGCCTGCATCGTCGCCGCGATGTCATCGAACATCACGATGTTGGTGCCTTGCGGCGCCATCTTCGGAACCGTTGCTTCCTCGAGCGTTGCGCGCGTGAGGCCGATCTTCTTGCCGCCGAGGTCCGCCGCATTGCGGATCTGCTTGTTCTTCGCACCCGCGATCACGATGGACAATGCGCCGTGCGGCGGGGCGAACATCACCGTCTTGGCGCGATCGAAGGTGATCGACAGCGACGAGATCGCGACGTCGGCGCGGCCTGCGAGCAGCGCCGGAATGCGTTGCGGCGCTGTCACCTGGACGAGCTCGAGCTCGACGCCCAGGTCCTTCGCCAGTTGCCGCGAAGTCGCAATTTCCGACCCGTCAGGTTGGTTGTCCTTGTCCAGGATGCCGAACGGTGGCGAGGTCACTTCCGCCGTCACCCGAATCTTCTTGTCCTTGATGATACGGTCGAGCGTACCGCCCGCGCCCGGTGCCGGCGCGCCGGCTGGTGCCTGCGCGAATGCCGAATGGGTCGTCGCAGCGGTGAGCGCGGCGACGCCTGCTGCGCCGCTGACGGCGCCGATCAACATGTCTCTACGCTTCATCGTGGTTCCTCCTGGGAACGTTTATCTCGTGGGACAGCGGGAGCGGCTCTCGGGGCAGGTGCATCAGGATGCGGCCGTGACACCTTGGCGAGCGATCGCGAATTCCTTCTGCAATGCAGTGCGCAGCACGGCGACCTCGTGGCCGATGCAGATGCAACGGTAGCCACGCGCGAGTGCCTGCTGGGCGGCTGCGCCATCGGGCACGAGCCATCCGAGCGGAATGTTGGCTCTTTTGGCGGACGCCTCCAGCCGCGTCAACGCTTCGCGATACCGCGGGTTCTCGAAGTCCTCGACACAGCCCAGGCTGTCCGAGAGATCGTAGTGACCGACCCATGCAAGGTCGAGTCCCGGCGTCGTCATGATCGCGTCGGCGTTATCCACGCCGCGCTCCGATTCGATGAGCGCGATGGTCAGTATCGCGTCGTTCGCTGCACGGATCTTCGCCGGCGCCGCTCCGCCGGTATAGCGGTCGTGCGCGACGCTGAAGCCCAAGCCCCGTCGCCCTTCGGGGCGATAGCGGCACGCCGCGACGAGCGTTTCCGCCTGCTGGCGCGTCTCCATCAACGGCGCCATGATCCCCGACGCTCCGGCATCGAGCACCGGGGCGATCAGATGAGATTGGCACGAAGGCACGCGCACCATCGGCACGATGCCTGCTGCGTGGGCGAACGCGTTCTGGGCCTTGATCGTCTCGATGGAGACGCCGCTATGCTCCATGTCGAGCAGCACGAAATCGGCGCCCGCGGCAGCGAGCACGGGCGCAAGACCCGGTGTGAAGAAGTCGAATGCCATGACGCCGAACGCGGTACCGCCGGCGCGCAGGCGCGCGCGGACCGCGTTGCTACGCACGCCGGTAAGTTCGTCGTTCCCGCGAAAGCGGGGGCCCAGCGCCGTCAGCTTGTCGTTTCCGGGCAATTGAGCACCCTGTGGCGTCGCATCGTTCGTCATGTCTGCGGCAACTCCATTCCAAATCGCTTCACGCTTTCGTTGATCTGGCGCCGCGTCACCGCGTCGATCGGCACGCCGTTGCGCTGCCGCTCGCTTCGCGTGCGCCGCTCCACTTCCCCGGGCATCAGCACCTCGCCGCCTTCGTCGATGGGCGGCGACGCCTTCACCCACGCGGCCATCCGGCTGACTTCAGTTCGAAATTCATCGGCTCCACAGAATGCGGCCGGGTCGAACACGAGCGACATCATGTTGTTTACGAGGCGGCCGGCCGTTTCGTTGCCGCGATTGGTGGTCTGGCCGCCCGTCAATGCGCCTGCCAGGATTTCGCAGAACACGGAGAGCCCATGCCCCTTGTGGCCTGCGATGGGCAACAGCGCACCTTCCGGAGGGCCGTAGAAGCGTGCAGGGTCGCGGTTCGGCCGGCCCTCGGCGTCGATCGTGCAGCCTGCCGGCAATTCCTTGCCCTGATTCAGCGCGACCTGGATCTTGCCTTCGGCAATCGCCGACGTGGAAATGTCCAGGATGAGCGGTGCACCTTCAGCGGCGGGCGCGCCAGCGGCGATCGGGTTGGCCGACAGGCGACGGTCCGATCCACCGAACGGCGCCACCAGGATGCCGAAGCCGGACGTATTGACGAAGTGAATCGACGCGAGCCCTGCGTGCGCCGCCTGCTCGGCCCAGGCACCGATGCGCCCCAGGTGGCCGGAGTTGCGGATGCCGAGCGCACAGATGCCGCTTTGGCGTGCGTTACCGATCGCCACCTTCATGGCTTCGGTGCCGATCACCTGCCCGTAGCCGAACTGACCGTCCACCACGGCATGGCAGGCCGATTGGCGGACGATGTCGGCGTGCCGGTTCGCGAGAACCAGCCCGCGCGCATGCCAATCGAGGTACTTGGCGATCCGGATCACGCCATGCGAGTCGTGACCTGCGAGGTTGGCGTCGACGAGGTGATCGCCCACGAGTTGCGCCTCACGCGCGTCCGAGCCTGCCGCGCGAAACACCGACGCAGCAAAGCTACGGAGCGCGTCGACCGGGACCCGGTCGTCGTGCGGCATGGCGGGGAGCTCCTCCAGCGATCCGGCTTGGCCGGTATGTTGTGTGGCCTGCGGCGTGGAAACCGCGTCCGGACGGGATGCTCGCACATCTCGGCGCCTCGCGTCGAGCCATCGCTGCGGGAACTGAGCGATGGAGGGCCAAAATGCGAAACGGCGCGATCATCGATCGCGCCGCTTGGTTGCACGCGGCGTGCGCCGCGGTTACGTTTGCGGACCTACTTGCCGTCGCGGTCCGAATCGCCTGGTACCGCGCGCTCGATTGCGTCGCTGACGCGCTGCCAGGAGTCGCGGGCCGCCGGACGGGCGCGCTCCCAGTCCAGGCTCGATGCACCCCGATTGACGCCCCAATCCCGCGACAGCTCCGTTTCGACGTCTTCGAACTCGCGATTCCCATATTGGGTGTACGCGTCCACGCCGTAGCGATACGCAGGACCGTAATCGTCGTACGTGGAGCCCGCGGCAACGTAATCGCGCTGCGTGTAGGTGTCCCGCCAGTACGCATCTTCCGCCGTCGGATCGATCGCCTCGGCCACGCCGTGTCCGGCCAAGCCGCCCGCAATCGCGCCCACTGCCGCGCCGATCGCCGTGCCCACCGGGCCCGCTACCGTACCGACCGCGGCGCCCGCAGCCACGCCACCCGCCAGAGCGCCGACGCCCGTGCCAACGGGATGTGACCCCGGGGCACCGGTGAGAGGATCGCGATTCGCGTCCGGATTCGGATCGAGGCCGGTCGTTGTCTTTGGATTCATCGTCGTGTCCTTGTGTGAGACGGAGCCGGAGCGGGTGCTCGCGATGCGACTCGTGGCGGCACTTCCATCGGAAGCGCGATCCTCGAAGCCGTCCATCTTTGTGGGGCCATGCATTGGACCGCGCGCAGCCGAGCTCCGATAGCAGCGCAAGGCGCAACCGCTTGTAGGTCGGAGCCTCTATTTCGTCCTACGAGCCGGCGCCGAATCCGCGAGCGCTACGGTAAATTGTCCCGCAGCACGATGCTGATCCGTACCGGCTCCACGCCGGCAAGCACGTCGCGCCTGTCCCGCAGGTTGACGAAGATGTGCACGCAGTTCATGACCGTCGTGTGCGGCGACTGCGTGATGACCGCATCCATCGTGCCGTCGATGAGCAAGGCGCGCGTGTCGGGCGTCAGGCCATGGCCGACGAACACGACCTTGTGCCCGCGTCCCGCTTCCTTGAGCGCGCGCCCGATGCCGTCCGACGCGCCGCCGATGTTGTACAGGCCGATCAGGCCGGGGTGCTGGTCGAGCAGGTTGCGCGCGAGGCGGTAGTTCTGCTCGGCGTCGTCGCGACCTTCGCGCACGCCGACCACCTCGAGCTCCGGGAACATCTCGCGCATGATGTGCAGGAAGCCCATCTCGCGCTCTTCGTGGCCGCGATAACTGAGGCTGCCCGCGATCATCGCGACCTTGCCGCTGCGCGGACCGATGAAGCGCCCGATGAGATGGCCCGCCGTGCGTCCGGCAGCCCGATTGTCGAGGCCGACGTACCCGATGCGACGCGAATGCGACAAATCGGAGATCAGCGTGACGACGGGCACGCCGCGATCGGCCAGCGTCTCCACCGCCTCGCGCACGAGGGGATCCTCCAATCCCATGAACGCGATGCCATCCGCGTTGCGTCCATGGCGCAATAGCGCATCGGCCAGCACGTGCGCATCGAAGCTGTCGATGTAGTGAGCGCGGCAGCGCACGTTGAACGGTGCCCATGCGTCCTCGACATAGGTCACCGTGTCGCCGAGCATGTGCAGGTAGCGATTCGTGCCGGCCGGCAGCAGGAAGACGACGCGCAGCGGCGGCGGGGCGGTGCGCGCGGCGAAGTCTTCTTCGGGCAGGTATTCGAGCCGTGCGGCCGCCTTGAGCACCTTCTGCACGGTCGCGTGTCGAACGCCTGGACGGCCGTTGAGCACACGATCGACTGTCGCGGTGGACACGCCGGCTTCCCGCGCGACGTCTGGCACCCGTGCGCGCCGGGGCGAGGTGGACACCGCCTCGCCGATTCTCCGCGCCGAGCGCTTCATCGCTTCATTCCATCAAAATCCATCATGCGGCGCGTTTGACCCTTGCACGCCATCGCCTATATGTTTCGCGTGGCGAGCCGAGAGATGATGCATCAAACGACATCATCGCACATCGGCTTTTCCTGGAGGAATTCATGATCGACCACAGCAAGCGCGCGACGCTGCGCACCCTGGCGGCTGCGTCCGCCGCAACGTTCGCCGCGGGCCTGCCGCGCTTCGCGCATGCCGCCGATTTCTCGTTCAAGTACGGCCACAACCTGCCGGTCACCCACCCGCTGCACATCCGCGCGCAGGAAGCAGCCAACCGCATCGCAAAGGAATCGAACGGCAAGGTCGAGATCAAGATCTTCCCGAACAACCAGCTGGGCGGCGACACCGACATGCTGGCCCAGGTGCGCAGCGGTGGCCTCGACTTCTTCACGCCGTCCGCGCTCGTCGTTGCCACGCTCGTGCCGGTCGCTGCCATCAACGCGGTCGGCTTCGCGTTCGCCGATTACAAGCAGGTATGGTCGGCGATGGACGGTGGCCTGGGCGCGCACGTGCGCGAAGCGCTCGCGAAAGTGCGTCTGCATGCCTTCGAGAAGATGTGGGACAACGGCTTTCGCCAGACCACCACGAGCAACAAGCCGATCGAGGCGGCCAAGGACATGGACGGCCTCAAGATCCGCGTGCCGGTGAGCCCGCTCAGCATCGCGATGTTCAAGGCCCTTGGCGCCGCGCCGACCAGCCTGCAGTTCAGCGAGGTCTACACCGCGCTGCAAACCAAGGTGGTCGATGCGCAGGAAAATCCGCTGCCGATCATCCAGGTGGCCAAGCTCTACGAAGTGCAGAAGTACTGCTCGCTGACCAACCACATCTGGGACGGCTTCTGGTTCCTGATGAACGGGGCGTCGTGGGATCGCCTGCCTGCGGACCTCAAGACGGTCGTTGCGAATGCGATCAACGACGCGGGCATGCAGCAGCGTGAGGACATCGCCAAGTTCAACGCGACCGTGCAGGCCGATCTGCAAGGCAAGGGACTCGCCTTCAACCGCCCCGCGCCGGAGAGCTTCCGCGCCAAGCTGCGTGAAGCGGGGTTTTACGACGACTGGAAGAAGCGCTTTGGCAACGACGCCTGGGCGCTCCTCGAACAGGCCAGCGGCAAGCTCGCCTGATGTCCGCGGACAAGCGGCGGCCGCGACGCGGCGGCCGCTCCGACGCGCGCTCGCGCGAACGAGCCCCGGTGCACGGCGCTCCTCGCAAGATCAACGGTGCGCTCGAAGCGCGTGCCGACGGCCGCACCAGCGCCCACCGCACGGACCCGCCGGCCGACCCTGTACCGCATCTTGCCGCCATGGAAACGGTCGCTTCACCTCATCCACTCGACACTCTTGGCGGACCCGCCAATGCATTGAGCCGCGGTGCCGACGCGGTCGATCGCATCATTGCCGCAGTCGTCGAGCGTGCGGCAGCTGCATTGGTCGTCGTGGAGATCGTGGTCCTCTTCGCGGGCGTGGTGTCGCGCTACGTCTTTCGCAGCCCGCTCGTGTGGTCCGACGAGCTCGCGTCCATCCTGTTCCTTTGGCTCTCCATGCTCGGCGCGGTCATCGCGCTGCGTCACGGCGAGCACATGCGCATGACGGCCTTCGTGGGCAACGCGAGTCCGCGCCGCCGGGCGCAGCTCGATGCGTTCGCGCTCGCGGCCTCGATGGCCTTCCTGCTCCTCGTCATGCTGCCCGTGGTGCATTACGCCTCCGAAGAAGCGATGATCGTCACGCCGGCGCTGGAGATCAGCAACGTCTGGCGGGCGGCCGCGCTGCCGGTGGGCTTCGGGCTGATGGTGATCGTCGCGGCACTGCGCATGTTGCGCGTGGTCACTTTGCGTGACGCTGGCGTGTCGCTGGCGATCGTCGGCGCGATCGTGGTCGCCTTCTGGCTCGCCGGGCCGCTGCTCGCGCCGCTCGGCAAGATCAACCTCGTCATCTTCTTCGTGCTGCTGGTCGCGGTGAACGTGTTCGCCGGCGTGCCGATCGCCTTTTCATTCGCGCTGGCAACGTTCGGCTACCTGGCGTTGACCACCCAAACGCCGATGCTCGTGATGGTCGGCCGCCTCGACGAAGGCATGTCGCACCTGATCCTGCTGGCCGTGCCGCTGTTCATCTTCCTCGGTGCGCTCATCGAGATGACCGGCATGGCGCGCGCCATGATCCAGTTCCTGGCGAGCCTGCTCGGCCACGTGCGCGGCGGCCTGTCGTACGTGCTGGTGGGAGCGATGTATCTCGTGTCGGGCATTTCGGGGTCGAAGGTCGCCGACATGGCGGCCATCGCGCCGGTGTTGTTTCCCGAAATGAAAAAGCGCGGTGCCGCACCGGGCGATCTGGTTGCGCTGCTCGCGGCTACCGGCGCGCAGACGGAAACCATCCCGCCGAGCATCGTCCTGATCACGATCGGCTCGGTGACCGGTGTGTCGATCGCCGCGCTGTTCAATGGCGGCATGCTGCCCGCCGTGGTGCTCGGGCTGTGCCTTTGCGCGGTGGTGTGGTGGCGGTATCGGCGCGAGGACTTGAGCGGCGTCAAGCGGCATTCGGGCCGCGAGATCGGGCGCTTCCTGCTGGTCGCGCTGCCTGCGTTGCTGCTGCCGTTCGTGATCCGGGCGGCGGTCGTCGAAGGCGTCGCGACTGCGACCGAAGTCTCCACCATCGGGGTCGTCTACTCGGTGCTGGTGGGCCTGTTCGTGTACCGGCAGTTTGCATGGAAGCGCCTGGTGCCGATTCTCGTCGAGACCGCGGCGCTGTCGGGCGCGATCATCTTCATCGTCGGCTGCGCCACTGCAATGGCATGGGGCCTGACCCAGTCGGGCTTTTCGCAGGACCTGGCTCGCTTGATGGGGTCCATACCCGGCGGCGCGTACGGCTTTCTCGCGATCTCCATCGTGGCGTTCGCGATTCTCGGCAGCGTACTCGAAGGGATCCCTGCGATCGTGCTGTTCGGCCCGTTGCTGTTCCCCATCGCGCGCGCAGCCGGGGTGCACGAGGTGCACTACGCGATGGTGGTCATCTTCGCGATGGGCATCGGTCTCTTCGCGCCGCCGTTCGGCGTCGGCTACTACGGCGCATGCGCGATCAGCCGCACGGATCCTGCAGCCGGCATGAAGCCCATCCTCGGCTACATCGCCGCGCTGTTCGTCGGCCTGATCCTCGTGGCCGCCATTCCGTGGTTCTCGATCGGGTTTCTCAAGACCTGACCCGGTCACGCAAACGTCATTTTCGGAGCTTCAACATGAGTCGATTCTTCGGCCAGATCCGCCAGGCCGGCTACGTCGTGCGCGACATCGAGGCGTCGATGGCTTACTGGAGCGACGTGCTGGGCGTCGGGCCATGGTTCTACAATCCACGCGTGCCGATCAGGAACTATCGCTATCGCGGCGAAGCGCACGAGGTGCACAACTCCGTGGCGCTGGCCAACTCGGGGCCGCTACAAGTCGAGCTGATCCAGACGCGCAACGACGCGCCGTCGATGTACCGCGATTTCATGCGCGCCGGCAACCTGGGATTGCAGCACGTCGCCTATTGGACCGAGCGCTTCGATGACGACATGGATCGCCTCACCGCCCAGGGCTTCAAGGTCGCAATGAGCGGCGAAGTGGGTGAGCGCGGACGCTTCGTGTACTTCGATCCCGTCGCGCACGACGGCCTGCATCCTGGTACGGTGATCGAGCTCTCCGAGGTGGCGGGCCCGAAAGGCAAGCTTTTCCGCATGATCCGCGAGGCGTCCGAAGGCTGGGACGGCCGCGATCCCGTGCGCGCGTTCCCCGATCTGTCGACGCTTTGACGCAGCAATGAACGGAACCGCGACACGCGCCACCGATCGTCTCGAAGCGCACTATCTCCTCGAGACGCCGCTCGATCCGCGCAAGGTGGCGGAGGTGCTGGCGGGCGAGCAGAGCAGCGGCACGTTCGTGCGCGTCGCCGGCGAGACCGACGATCTGCGTGCGCGCAGCCGCGCGAGCGTGGACCGCGTCGAAGAGCTGGAGCCGCTATCCCGGCCGAGCCTGCACAGCGCCTGGCTCGAGCGGCAGGGCATCGGGGGACCGTACCGCCGCGCTCGCGCGACCGTCTCTTTTCCACTCGCGAACATCGCCGATAACCTGCCGACCCTTGCGGCCACGCTCGCCGGCAACCTCTACGACCTGGGTGAAGCAACTGGCGTGCGCCTCGAGCACGTGCGCATCCCGGCGGCGTATCGCGCGCGCTTCGAGCGTCCGAAGCATGGCATTGCCGGTACGCGCGCGCGCTGCGGCGTGCCGGCCGGTCCGCTGGTGGGAACCATCATCAAGCCCAATGTCGGTTTGTCGGCAGAGGCGACGGGTGCGTTGGTGCGCGACCTGTGTGCCGCGGGCATCGATTTCATCAAGGACGACGAGGTCAACGCCAACTCCGCGCATGCCCCCATCGACGCGCGCGTGAAGGCTGTCATGCGCGCCGTGCGGGACTGGCAACAGCGCAGTGGCAAGCACGTGATGGTGGCGTTCAACATCACCGACGAGCATGACGCCATGCTGCGGCATGCCGAGTTGGTCGCCCGCGAAGGCGGCAGCTGCGTGATGGCGAGCCTCAACTGGTGCGGCTTTTCGTCCATGCAGGCGCTGCGCCACGCCACCGATCTCGTCGTGCACGGTCATCGCAACGGTTTCGGCATGTTCTCGCGCGATCCCGCGCTCGGCATGGCGTTTCAGCCGTACCAGCTGATGTGGCGCCTCGCCGGTGTCGATCACATGCACGTGCACGGCCTGCAGGGCAAGTTCGCGCAGCCCGACCATGAGGTCGTGGATTCGGCGCGCGATTGCCTCACGCCGCTCGCCGATCCGGCCGACACGGCGGATCGCGTCATGCCGGCGTTCTCGTCCGGACAATGGGCGGGTACGCTGCCAGCCACGCTCGCCGTCGTCCCGTCCGGCGACCTGTTGTTCATGGCCGGCGGTGGCATCCTCGCGCATCCGGGCGGTCCCGCGGCCGGCGTGCGCAGCATCCGGCAAGCGTGGGAAGCCACGCGTGATGGCAACGCGCTCACCGACTCGGCACGCGACGCACCGGAATTGCGCGACGCACTGGCGTTCTTCGGCCGCTGATCGGTTCGCGATGGAGGCGACGTTCCGTTACGCCTGGTACGGCGACGACTTCACGGGCGCCAGCGACACGCTTGCAACCGTCGCACAGGCCGGTTTGCGCGCGCTGTTGTTTTGCGGCGTCCCGACCTACGAGCAATACCGCCGCGCAGGTGACCTCCAGGCGTTCGGTATCGCCGGTGCTGCACGCTCGATGGCGCCCGACGCCATGCGTGGCGAGCTCGCGCGCGTGGGGCCGTTCCTTGCCGCCTCGGGTGCACGCATCCTGCATTACAAATGCTGCTCGACGTTCGATAGCGCACCCCAGGTGGGCAGCATCGGTGCTGCGGTCGAAGCTCTGCGTGGCCTGGCGCCGAACAATCCTGTCCTGATTGTCGGCGGACAGCCGAGCCTCGGCCGTTATTGCGTGTTCGGCGAGCTCTATGCCGTCGCGCAGCGTGGCGGCCCGGTCTATCGCATCGACCGTCATCCCACGATGAGCCGCCACCCGGTCACGCCCATGCAGGAAGCCGACCTGCGCGTGCACCTGGCGCGCCAGGGCCTGCGCGACATCGGATTGGTCGACGTGCGCGCATACGAGCAGGCGGGCGGGTTCCACGCCGCGCTCGAACGCTTCGAGCTGGGTGGCAGTGACGATGCGGCGCAACGCGTCGTGCTGCTGGACGTCGCGGCGAACAGCCAGCTCGAGACCATCGGCGCAGCGATGCGCACTCGTGCGCAGAAAGCGCCCCTGTTCGTCGTCGGCGCGAGCAGCGTCGCGCAGGCGCTCATCGACCATTGGCGCCTGCCGCGCCGTGCGCGCGATGGCGCGGTGTCCGCGGCTGACAAACCCGTGTTCGTGCTCGCGGGCAGCCTGTCGCCGGTGACTGCGCGGCAGATCGAGCGTGCGAGCGCGTACACGCGCGTGCCCCTCGCGCCCGATGCGCTTGCGAACGATGCAGCCTATCTCGCCGCGCAGGCGCAGCGCATTGCGACGATGCTCCAGGCGGGACGGCACGTGCTCGCGCACACCACGCCGGTGGGCGAGCAGACGGCAATCGCCGGCACGAGCGCAACGACGTCGCGCGGCTCATCCATCGGCCAGCACGGTGCCAGCGCCAGCTTGGCCGAAGCCTCCGCCGCCTTGCTCCGCGCCGTGCTGCGCGCCGCTGCCGTGAAACGCGTCGGCATCGCGGGTGGCGACACGTCGAGCCGAGCCGTCCAATCGCTCGCCGCCTGGGGCCTCGAATGGATTGGTCAGGTCGACAACGGCGTGCCACTGCTGCGCGCGCACGCTGACGATCCCGCCATCGACGGCCTCGAGCTGATGCTCAAGGGCGGCCAGATGGGCGGTGAGGATCTGTTCAATCGCCTCATGGGTGAACCGCGGTCGCCCTAAGCGGGTGTCACGAGCGCAGGATCGATGCGAGTGTCGCTGTCGCAATGGACGGCATATAAGAGTCCGAGGGGGTTGCGGTGCCGCTCGACAAACTCGCGGCGTAGCGCCAGCACGGCTTCTCCAAGCGGTTCGCCATCGAGAAATCGGTTGAAGAAGGATTTTGCCCATTCGGTTGCGAAGAGGGCGGGCATTTTGCATTCGGTCCCTACCACCCCGCGCGCGCCCTTGCTCATGAAATAGGGCACGAAGCCCTCGTAAAATGTGGGCGACATCTCGGCGGACTCGCAGGCATTGATGAACACCAGCGGGGCACCGGGCAACTGCAGGCTCGACGGCGCATCGAGATTGAGGTCGCCGAGCGTGACGCTGCCATCGCTCAACGCGAGGCTTGAAGCGTCTGGTCCACGTGGATCCGTGATGCCGGCCGCCTTTGCGTGGCAGTAGAGATAAAGGATTTGATCGGGTGTCGTCGCGTCCGCGAGAGCCGCGGTGAGCTCCGACGCTTTGGTGCGGTCCGTCACGCGCAAACGCGGGTATGCGCGGCTGGCGTTCGACCAGAAGGCCGCTTGCTGTGCCACGCAGTCGACATTCAGCTGCTTGTCGATGGACTCGTTGACGTTGATGCTGATGCACAGCTCCGGCTTATCGCTCGGGATCGCGGAATCGGAAACGGACAGCTGCGTTTGAAGCGGTATCTGCTCCACCACGTGCCGCATGCCAATGAAGTGGTCCCAATCGAGCCGCGCGTTCGCCGAAGCATCGCCCACGTAAAGCAGGCTCCACGGCACCGGCGCACTGGATGCGACGATCTGAAGCCTGAGGCACCTGGTGGGGTCGGACGCCTTTGCCTGCAGGAAGCTGCCGATACGCCGCGAGTCGTCGCCGGCCCCTGGCCCGAAGAAGAGCCGGCGAAAAAGCTGCGCGCCCGCCCGTGCCATGATCTTCAGTGCTGCGTCGCTGTCCACAGCTGGGACGTCGATCGATTGCTGAAACGCGTACTCGCCCTTGGCGTTGCGGTAAGCGACGATGTTCATGAGCTCGCCGCGGGCGACATCGATTGCATTCGCGAGTTCGCCCGCCTGGAGGGTCAACCGCGCCCGTGCGCCGACGGAACCCCATATGACGCATTCGTAGCCACCGAGGCCCGGCGAAATCGACAAACCGATGTCGCGTGGACGCAGCACGCTGGCGGCCGCCACGGGGCGTCCGCCCGCGACCGACTGCACCGGTGCAGTGCCTGTGGCGCCGACGTCGAACACGAGGTCGATCTGCTGCACCAGGTTGCCCGACTTATGGATCCTCGCCTTGAGTGTTGAATGTCCATCGTGACGTGGCGACAGGTCGAACCGCGCCTTTCCCTGCGATCTTCCAACCCGCGGCAGGCGGAGTGGACGCGTGGTCACGGAGATCTCGAAATCGTCGCTGTCGACCTGCACTGTGAGTACCACGGCGTCCTCGCCAGCCTCGAACAGACCGTCGTCGCGCATGACCGCGGTGCCTGCGAGCGATTGCACGCGCTGCACCAAGTCGACATCGACGGCAAGGGTGTACCACTCACCAACGCGGAGCGGGTCGTCCCGCGCATGGTCCTCCAGTTCGACGTTCACGAAGCGTTGGCCGGTTTCTGTCGCGGCCACGGTGGCGGCCGTTGCCGCCGTCGCGTCGGAAGCCGTCGTCGATAGCACGCGGTCTGCACTGCGGGGCGCGGCATCAACTCTTGCGTCGCCTACCGGCGCGGGGCCGGCAAGCCAGTCGAGCGCGGCACTGTCGGCGGCGCGAGCGTCACGCACGTCGGCATCTGCACTGAGCACGCCACCCAGAAACTCGCCACTATCGTTTGCCAACACGGCGCTCCAGAACGCGTGCGCCACCTCGGGATGGGCGATGTCGCTGTGCGCGCCACTCGCGCCGTCGCCGTTGCGGATCGTTTCGCTCGCTTCAAGGTTATAGATCGTGCCCAGCTGGAAGGCATAACGGTAATCGGCCGGCTTCATGGGCAAGTCCTGGATTCCCGCCAGCCCTTTAATGCCGAATGCGCCCATTCCGCCGTATTCGGGCAAAGAGTCGTCGAGCACGACCTGCCGCGCCAAGCGGGCGCCCATCGGGTAGAAGCGCCCGACGGCCGTGTCGTATTTCGAGCGGGTCGTCACGATCGGTCCGCGCACGAGACGCGAATCGACCGTGCGGTTGAAATAGCCGCGCGTGCCTCGCACGAGCGGGATGTCGCTCGCATACGCCCATAGCGACAGTGCGCCTTGCACCAGGAACAGAGAATCGACCGGCCGCGCAAGCGGTGATGCCGTTCGTGACCCGGCGACCATCGCCGATACGACGATGCAGCCGAAGCTGTGTCCCATGAGATGGAAGCGGACGTTCGGTGCTGCAGCTTGCAAGGTCACCAGCAGCGCATGCGCTCCCGTCTCGCCGAAGGCACGGGCACGATCCTTCATTTTCCAGAACGACAGCTGCCGCAGCGGAGACAGCACTGCTTCGCGCCATGGCTGTTCCGCGCCAAGCAACTGCATGCGCGATCCGGACGTAACGTTCCGTGTCGCGTTGAAGTCGCGGATGATGGCGTCGGGATCGAACCCCGCCTGGTCGGCTCCCGGTGGCGCACCGCCATTGCCGGTGCCAAGGCCCGCTTCCTCGAAAAGCGTCGTGTATGCGGCGCGCGTCGACGCAGAAAGCGAATGCGACCCGGCGTCGGCATCGACCTTGTCGAAGATCGCCCGGAGAGCCGCGCGCGCCACGGGTGTCCCGGCGATTCGTCGAGCGAATGCTTCGACTCTTCCGCCATCGTTGTCGCCAGACAGCACAGCACCGCCGGCGTCGTCCAAGGATTCGTCGCCCCAGGGCAGGCTCGGCCAATGCAGTCCGACGATGAGCGGCCGAAAGCCCATTGGCCGGCTGTGTGCAGCCTCGCGATCCCGCTCCAGGCTCGCCATGGCGGCAATCCACCTATCGTTTTGCTCGATTGCCGCAGAAACGTCCCCCTTCCAACCATGGCTGACGAAAAACACGTCGGTCACACGTTCGCTGGCATCCGTGAGCCGCTTGCTCACCGCGTCGGTTTGGAGCGAGGCGTCGGGCTCCCTCCGCTCGACGCCGTTCTCGTCGAAGACGACCAAGTGATACTGAAGGTCTATCCCCGGTACACGGCGTAACGGCATGGCGGCCTCCTCGCGTGGCGTCAATGGTCTGTGGCGGGGTTGTTCACCGCCGCCGGCTGTTTATGACAATGTCAAGGCCGAAGTTGCCGAACCGCCGTTCGTCGCTCTGAGCCCGTCGCAAGGTTGACATCTACAACCGGTCAGTGAGCATAATTGTGCTCCACAAGTCCCGAGTTTCGGTTACGAAACTGGGATGCGCACGCCGGGGAGGGACACATGCTCCGAACGCTGGCCCGCAGCCTGCTCTGGGTCGTACTACCGATGCTCCTGAGCAGTTCGGTGGTCGCGCAGGTCCCGCCGCACCAACCAGGGTCCATCTGCTTCACGCCGCAATTCTGGTGCTGGATGCAGGTGCCCATGTACCCAGGCCAGTTCTGCTATTGCATGTCGCCGTACGGGCCGGTGCAGGGCGTCACCGGATGACGTGCACCGCCTTATCGACGCCGTGATCCGGCGCAAAGGCAGGTTCTCCACCAGCCATGTGGATCAAGCTCGAGCCGCTCGACGGCCAACTCAAGGCCACTTGGGGCAACAACGCCGGTTTCTATCCCGACTCTTATTTCGTCGGTCCGCGCTCGCTTGAAATCGTCGCGGCGGCGCTGCGCGCCGAGCTGAAACAGCTGTCGACGTGGGCTGGTTCGACCGATCCTCGCCGGCGCTGGGAAGGTTTGACGGCTCTCGCCAACGCGGGCTCCAAGCTGCGTTACGAGCTCTTCAACGATCGCGAACGGCGCGCGGCAGTGAGAAGCCTGCAAACCTGGATCGCAGACGAATATCGTGACGGCGATCGCGAGCTGTCCATCCAGGCCGACGCCACGATCCACGTCCCATGGGGACTCGTCTATGACGGCGCCGTTCCGGACGGGTACGTCGCTGCGCCGCGGCCCGGTCCTATCCCGCAGCCCACGCTCAATGCAGGCAACGGCGACCCCGCCTCCGCCCCCGACTCGAGTGCCCAATGTGACGAGACCCTGGCGTTATCGGCGCATGAGATGCAGGCGTTCGGCGGCTTCTGGAGTCAGAAGTTCCGGGTGTCGGCAACACCCAGTGGCGACCGGCGCTCCCGCGCGCGAATGACGCGACCGCGCAAGACCTTCGGCTTGTTGTCGCTCGTGAACGAAGACGTGCAGAAGCAGATGGAGATCGACCTGGGTCAATCCAAGTATCGCGAATTCTGCGAAGTGCTCAGTCCACCGGTCGGAGTCGCGTACAACCTCTCGTGTTGCCAGGACTTGATCGACAAGACCGAGCAGGTGGACATCCTGTTCCATTACCTCGGCCATCACGACAATGAGCTGCTCGACTTGGGCCGCGGCGGGAAAGTGGACTACGTGCAGTTTTCGCAGCTCCTCGACGCGCTCAGCGACCGTGGCTACGTGCGCGGCGCACAGCCTTGCGGCCTGCTGTTCATCAACGGCTGCGAAAGCGCGGTGGGCGACGAAGATTACACCTTGCGCTCGGAGACCAAGCGGCCCGAGCTGTGCGGCATCATCGCGACCGAATCGCGTGTGCGCAGGACGTATGCCGCCGAATTCGGGTTTCGCTTCCTCCACGCCATGGTGGTCGATGGCAAGACCGTGGCGAGTACCATGGATGAGCTCCATAACGATCCCGGGCTGTGGCCTGAAAGCTTGCTGTACGGCTGCTATGCGCGGCCCGAATACTGCATCGAGAAGGCGCCTGCCGTTGTCGCGCCGGAAGTCAACGTACCCCAGGCGACTCCCGTCGCGGGCACCGCATGACCGAGCTGCGATCCGACTGGCCCCGCGAGCCGTATAAGGGCCTCGCGCATTACGGCCCCGACGACCGCCCGCTGTTCACCGGACGTGACCAGGACGTCGACGTCTGCATTCATTTTTTGGCCGCGCCCGAGACGCGCATGCTGCTCCTGCACGGCCAGACGGGGTGCGGCAAGTCGTCGTTTCTGCGTGCGGGGCTGATCCCGAGTCTAGAAGAACGCGCCTTCGGCTACTTCTTCCTTCGCGACTCAGCGCGTGCGCCGTTATTCATCCGCTGCGGACCCGATCCCCTCGGGCGCATTGCCGAGCATCTATTCCGCTTCGCTTCGCAGCCCGTGCACGCGGACAGCGTGAAGGGCGATCACGCCTATGACGTGACCGCTGCCTGCCTCGAGTACCAAAGCGTCAAGGATTACGTCGACGCCTGCCGCAGGCCGGGCGTGCTGATGCGGTCGCTGCAGATGCTGTCGAAAGCGCTGCCGTTCACGCTGGTCATCATCCTCGACCAAGCCGAGGAGGTCATTACGCTGGCCGAGGGCAATTCAGACGACCGACGCCAGTTCTTCCGCTTTGTGCGCGAGTTCAGCACGACGAACTTTCCGCTGAAATTCGTCCTTGCGTTGCGCAAGGATAATTCCGGCGAGTTCATCGGGCTGGCACAAATCGGCGGTTCGCTCGAGCTGCCCCCGCTTGTGGGCGACCCGACCCCGGCGGGGCAAGACACGGCAGGCGCAACGAAGGACCGCCCGTCGGGCGCCAGCGAATCTGCGGATCGCCCGGTGAAGTCGGACATCAAGATTTTTTTGCTGTCGGAGTTGACCCGGGACGAGGTGCTGCAGGCCATCGTGCTGCCCACGTCGAAGACGCCGGTCGATGGTCGCACCGCGCCATTTAACACGTATCACTTCGACTACGCGCCCGACGTGGCCGAAACCATCGTGCGCGACATCTTCGAGGCGACGTCATCGACGGCCGTCCTTCCGGTGATGCAGATCGCGTGCCGGGATCTCTACACCCGTGCCACAAAGGAGGATGACGACGAGGGGACACTGACGGAGCCGGCCGCGCGACGTGACCGCCCCAAGCCTTGGCGCATCGATCGCGAGCTTTACGACGCCGGCGGCGGCATCTCGGGCCCGGTCGACCGACACGTCTCACGCTCGCTCGTCGCGAGCTTCGGCAGTATGGTGCCCGAGGGTGAGACCAAGGATGAAGAGCGCCTCTGGCGCGAGATCCTCTTCCGACTGGTCCGCCGCGAAAGCGACGGGACCGTGCATACGAACATCGTGAGCCTCGCGCAGCTGCGCGCCATCGTCGATGAGTTCCGACCACGGGCTCGTCTTGACGACGTGGTGGAATATCTCACGCAGCCCAACATTCTATTGCTGCGAAGCGTGACCGTTCTGTCCGCGGACGACCCGGAGGAAGGCCGGTTCGTCAGCCTGGGACATGATTTCATCGGCATGGTGTTGCAGCGATGGAAGGTCCGCCATGAGGAGGCAGAGGCCGCGCGCGGACGCATCGTCCGCTATGCCAAGAGGGCTGGCTGGGCAGTTCTTGCGAGCGCTGCAGTGCTCGGCACGCTGTTCTATGTCGGCTACCGCGAGCTCGAGCAAGGCCAGGGGATGTCGAAGCAGGCCCAGCTGCTGAAGACCGCCAAGTTCCTGCAGCGCGAAGAGCCGATGCTCGCCATGCTGGCCGCGGTGCATGGAACACGGGTTGCCACCGATCTCCACAACAATCGCCTCGGCTTCGGCACAGGTGTGCGCGACACGCAAGCCGATGAGGTGCTCGCCAACATGCTGGCGGCCCTTCCACGCAAGACCCAGTTCACCCCCGAAACGCCGCTGACCGGACCCGACCTCGGCACGAACGACAGCAACGTGGCGCTGCCGAAGTCCAACGGGTTCATCAACATCGGCAAGTCACGCGCCGAGATCGTCACGGATGCGATGATGGCAGCAACGCGGCAGCCATTCGAGCTTGACGCGATCGCGCCGCCGGACCGGGGCAGCTTTCCGCCCCAGACATCGATCGCTATTGGGGAGCCACGCCCGGGAACGGTCCTGGTGATGCGGACCATAAGCACCGGCCCGGTGCGCGATCTCGCGTCGAGCTCGCATCAACTCATCGTCTTCAGCGATGGCCGGAAGGTCGGTCACTTTGACGCCGACTTTTTCCGCAACTTCGGTGGGCAAGCGGGTGCCAAGCCTACAGTGGTTTCCAACGACAAGCGCGGCACAACCAGCGCGATGGAGGACCTTGAGCGCTACAGCAGGGAAGGATTTACGTCGCTCGAGCTCACTGGCAGCGTCGTGGTCCTGTACACGTTCCGGCCACCCGGGGCGGCACGCGAGGGCTCACTCAAGGTCGAGGCGTTCGCATACGACGAACGCAGGTCTCCCTATCCCTTCCGCCGTGATTTCACGGCCACGCTTCCATGGGAGTCGAACAATCCGCTCGGGCTTACGGCACCGTTGTTCGTGGACGGCTTCCTCTTGGTGCCTGCCAGCATAAACGGCGAAGACGCAGGCGCGCCGGTCCTCGTGCGCTATGACTTGCGTCGCCGCAAACGCGAAGACGGACAAGGGGTGGCGCTGAACGAGCTTGCCCAGGCGATGCAATGTCCGGCCATGCACGAATGCAAGTGGCAATTGATCCCGAGGCGTGAGCCAGGTCCGCTGCTGGTGTTTGGTTCGTTGAAGTCGTCCAACCAGCTCGGACGGCGGTCCATCGAGCAGGTGGCCCAGGCGGACATCGACAATTTCGATCGCTTCGCCATCGCCGACGCGTCGACCGGCCGCGCGACCAGCCTAGCCGCCGCAGAGCTGCGCGCAGACCGGAGCCAGTGTACGGGTCATGCCGACGTCGAGTTGTCGGGCGACGGCGGACCCGCGATCGCCAATCCCGTGTTCATGTCGGGCACGCTGGATACGCTCTTCATCGGCTTCCCTTCGGCTCATTCGGTGGACGTCCTTCGTTTCGCCCCTGTTGCGAGCGTAGGCAAATATCGGTGTGTCGGCGCGCTCATGATCCCGGCCGATGAAATCAGCCAATGGAGCGTCAGCGCCGACGCATCGACGTTGCTCGGTGTCGGTCGCACATCCGGTGCGGTGTGGGACGTGCAGCAGACGGTCGGCGAGCGAGCGACCGAGATCCTAGCCAAAGGGCACCTGACCGAGCTAGCCTGTGCATCGGGACTAAAAGACTATCGGCCCGATCCGAACAAGTGGATGGCCGCGACGTATCTCGACCCCGAGCCGGACGCGTGCCGCAGCGTTGCGGCTGCTTCATCGGTGAGCACCGCCGCCGCGAGCAGGGGCCGCGGCCGATAGCTGATCCTGAACGCCGATTGACTCGCGCGAAGGCGGCGGGCCCGCCGTCACACCGGCGCACACATTTCAACGGCATCCGGGCCTATGCCCTCGGGTATCCAGCCCTGCGCAACCATGATCGCGCGGGTTGCAAGGCTGGTCGTGTAACGATGGTTCGGCGCCGCACCCATGCCCTGGTTGTACAGCCGATAGACGGGTTGGGTGCCGGCAGGACAATTGCCGGCCGCGTCCGGCACGCCGATGTTGAACACGCGCGCCTCGAATTGCCACGTGATGCCGCGCTGGAGCCCCACGCATTCTTCCTGGAACGGCGTATAGAAGTGCGAGCTCTTGGGGTCGAATGCCGTGCTGAAGAAGCGGCACACGGGACTGGTGCCTACCTGGTCGCCGACATACACGTTGAACGACGCGGCCGTGCGCGTCCAGCCCGCGAAGACGCCGCTGTCGAGCTTGGCGATCTCGTCGGGAATCGCGGTCATGAAGTAGTGATCGAACGCGGCATGGTGATACTCGATGGCCGGCAGCTTCGCGGCACCCACGGGGTCGAGGCGGAAGGCCTGCTGGCACACGAGCGGCGCCGTGCAGCTCATCGCGACGATCTGTCCCGAATCGTTGATGGCCGTGGCGGCTGACAGCACCGCGCCGTTGAGGCCGGTCGTCACCGCGTTGAGGTCGATGAGGGCGCCCTGGTAGATCACGAACGCGCGCGACACCGCTTGCGTGTCGAGCGATTCGCCGACCACGGTGTCGGCTGCGTTGACGCCATGCGCGCTGCTCGTCATGCCGCCCAGCGAGCCGAGGTCGAGCATCGTGTGGCCATCGTGCAGGAACGCGTGCAATACCGCATCGCCCGGCAGCGACGCCTGTCCCACGACGTGGTCCGCGACGTTGATCGCGTTGCCGATGCTCACCTTGCCGCCCAGCGTGCCAAGGTCGGTGAGCGTGCCGTCGTAACGGAACGCATGCGCGTCAGCGGACGCAACATGCGCGTATCCGGTCACGTTGCCGACCGAGTTGATGCCGTAGCCCTGGCTCAACGTACCGCCGAGCGTGCCGAGATCGACCGCAACGCCGCTGCCGTTGCGGGCGAGGAACGCATGCGCGAGACCGGTGCGATTGGACGCGCCAGTCAGGTCACCATGATTGTTGATGCCGTACGCGTTGCTGATGCTGCCGCCCGTGATCGCCGACAGATCGGTGACGACACCGCCATTGAACAGGGCGGCGTGAAGCTGCGGTGCACCGCCCGCGTTGGACGCGCCCGATACCTGGCCCGCGTCGTTGATGGCGTACGCGAAGCTCTGCGTACCACCCGCCAGTGTGCCGAGATTGGTCAGCACGCCGTTGCTGAACAGGAACGCGTGGCGATGGATCGCGCCCGCTGCGTCGGTGTCGGCAAACCCCGCGACCTGGCCGCTCGCGTTGATGGCGGTGCCGTAGATGGAGGGGCCACCGAGCGTGCCGAGCGGAACGGCGACATAGGCCGGCGCGGCATGAAGCGTGCTGGGTAACGCGGCCAAGGCTATGGCCAGCCCACGCAGGCAGGTCATCGTGTTCCTCCCGGTCGAGGTAGACGAGCGCATTGCAGCGACGCGCGAAGCATATCCCGGTAATCGGATTCCGGGTCGAAAAAGCGCCATCGCTTCGAATGGATTTCGACGCGACGCGTCCGTCCTGCGCCAGCCCGTCGCGCGGCGCGTTCCGCCGTGGTCGCCCGGTGGTGCACACCCGGGCCGGATTGGGCATACTTGGCCCTGCCGGCCGCTGCCATCGCGTCGCGATGCACCGCGGGGAGGACCGGCCCGAAAAATCAGGGGAGAAAACCATGTCGTTCATACAGCGCCGCCTGGCGCTCGCCACGCTCGCGGCTGCACTCGTCGTACCGGCACTCGCCACGGCGCAGGACCGCGTGTTCTTCGGCATCGCCACCGGCGGCACGGGCGGCACGTACTACCCGCTCGGCGGGATGCTCGCGCAGCTCATCTCGAACAAGGTCGTCCTGGGCGGCAAGAAGCTTTC
>DATILY010000038.1:0-3319 GCA_035475895.1 Casimicrobiaceae bacterium
ACGCAAGAATCGAAGTGCTGGAGGACGCGCTGCGCGTCGACGTGTCGTTGCCCTGGCTGCTGGCAAAGGCAGCGAAACGCCTTCTTCCCATGGTGCGCACGGAAGTCGGGTTGCTGCTCGAGAAAAAATAGCGTTCGCGCTGGACGCGACCGGTCGCTTCGGTCCGCAAGGCGGTCGAGCCGATCACGGTGTCCCGGCGCGGCGGCCGTTTCGCGAAGAACCAACGGCCTAAGCTGAAGGTCGAATTTCGACGTCAAATCGATCCGTGTCGCGCTCCGCAGCGGTCGTATCGAGCAGGACAATAACCCAGGTCGCCCGCGCGGCATATTTCAGCCGACCCAGATGCCAACCGCTACCTCATGCACAATCGGCGGCGACTGACGACGATCGTCTCGGCGGACGTCGTCGGTTACTCGCGCCTCATGGGTCGCGACGAAAGCGGAACGCACGCGCGGGTCACGGCGCACCGCCATGAGCTGATCGATCCTGCGATCGACCAATTCCAAGGGCGAATCGTCAAGACGACGGGCGACGGGCTATTGCTGGAATTCGGCAGCGTCGTGGATGCCGTGCAATGGGCTGCCGCGATCCAGCGGGGAATGCGGGAGCGCAACCGGGACGTGCGGCCGGATGAGCGCATCGACTACCGCATCGGCGTCAACATGGGTGACGTCATCGCCGAGCAAGGCGACCTCTTCGGCGATGCCGTGAACGTCGCGGCGCGGGTGGAAGCGCTCGCCGAGCCCGGTGGCATCTGCGTGTCGGCCAAGGTCTACGAGGAGGTCAAGGGCAAGGTCCGCCTCGAGTTCGAAGACCACGGCGTCCTGGCGATGAAGAACATCGTCCAGCCGATTCGTGTGTACGCGTTGCGGCCCGACGTGCCGATCACGCGCGAAGGCTCGCCGCCCGCTGCAGCTGCGGCGCCGCTCTACGGGCGCGCCGAGGACGTCGAGGCGGTGCGGGCTTTGGTGCAGCAGCACGGTCTCGTGACGATCGTCGGGTCCGGCGGCATCGGCAAGACCCGCCTTGCGGAGGCGGTTGCCCGCGAGGTGCAGGGGTCGTTTGCGGATGGTGCGCGCATCGTAGAGCTGGCGCCGCTCGCGGACGCCGATCTGGTCGCAACCACCGTGGCGCGCGCTCTTGGCGTTGCGACCGGCGATCCGCAGCATGCGCTCGCGACCCTGGCCAGGGCCACGTCCGGCCGACGGCAGCTGCTCGTGCTCGACAATTGCGAGCATCTACTGGATGCCGTCGACGAGCTGGTCGGCGTTCTGCGCAGCAGCGCGCCGGGCCTGCACATTCTCGCCACGAGCCAGGAGCTGCTCCGGCATGCCGACGAGCATGTGTACCGGCTGGGTCCGCTGGCATTGCCGACCGAAGTCACGCTGACGGCCGCCACTCGGACAGGCGCTGTACAGCTGTTCGTTGCGCGCGTCCAGGCGCTGCAGCCGCGCTTCGTCCTCGATTCGTCCAACGTCAATGCGGTGACGGAGATCTGCCGGCGCCTCGACGGCATTCCGCTCGCGCTCGAGCTGGCGGCTGCGCGCGTGCCGATGCTCGGCGTGGAGGGCGTCATGCAGCGCCTGCATGAGCGCTTCCACCTGTTGACGGCCGGATCGCGCCGTGCATTGCGGCGGCATCAGACGCTGCGCGCGGCGCTGGAGTGGAGCTACAGCCTGCTCAACGACACGGAGAAGGCCGTCTTCGAAAGCCTGGGCGTCTTTTCGGGCAGCTTCTCGCTCGAGTCCGCGCAGAACCTGCTGCGCGACGAAGCGATCGACGAGTGGACCGCACTCGACACGATCGGAGCGCTCGTGGACAAGTCGCTGATCGTCGTGGACGACCACGTCGCTGCGCGCTACCGCATGCTGGAGACGACGCGCGCGTTCGCCCTCGAAAGGCTGGTCGAGCGCGGCGTCATGCAAGACATGCTGCGCCGGCATGCGGAGGTGATGGTGGATGCGTTCGAGCGCTACCATCGTGAGGTCTTCCGTGGAGCATCGGTAGCGAAGCTCATCGCCGACCTCGCCCCCGACCTCGACAACCTGCGGGGCGCCTTGCGCTGGGCGATCGAGCCCGGCGGCGATCGCGGCATCGGCATTGCCCTCATCGGCACGGTGGGAACCGGTTCCGGATACCTGCACCTGCTGGGCGTCAAGCCAGAAGGATGGCAGTGGTGCCGGCGATTCGAGCCGTATGTCGACGCCACGATTCCCAAGTCCATTGCGGCGCGGTTCTGGCTGGCTTGCGCTGAGCAGGGCGTCGCCGCATCCTTGCAGGAATCGACGCGAAGCGCGGAACGCGCCGTGCGGATCTACAGCGAGATCGACGATCGCGTCGGTGCGTTCCTCGCCTGGAATCTCGTGATGTACTCACTCATGCTTGCCGGTCGCGAGCCGGAGGCGTTGATGCCCTATGAGCAAGCGCGGCGGCTGCGGGATCCCGCGTGGCCGCCCCGATTGCAGAGCATTTACCACAACGTTGCCGGCCTGCTGTTCCAGGCGCTCGACGAAGACAAAGCGCGCGAGCACTTGTCCGCCTTCCTGGAATTGAGCCGCGACGTGAGCGAAGGCGAGTACTGGACCGCCCTTTCGCTGCTGATCGATCTCGACGTGCAGGCGGCTGGTGACGTCGACGACGCCGCGGATCGCGCGGCTGCGCTGTTCTCGCTTTATCGACAACGCGGCGGAGCGCTCGGATTCGACGCGGGGCTCGGCTTGCGAAGCATGGCAACGGCGCTGATGATCGCAGGCCGTTTGGACGACTCCGCGCCGGTATATGCTGAAGCCATCCAGGTGTTGAGGCGCACCTACGGTCACGCGGCCTTCGCACTCGAGGAGCTCGGACTGCTGATCGCACAACGCGGTCGCATCGACGATGCCGCGCGCCTGTCGGCGTACGCACGGCGCGTGTACGAGTCCATGGGCAGGGAACCGCGGCTGGTCGGACGCCGGTGTGGCAAACGCCTGGCAGCGCTTCTCGCGGAAGCCCGTTCGCCCGAAGCGCTGGCACGGCTCTCAACGGAGGGACGGATGCTGACCGACGACCAGGCCTGCGCGATCGCGCTGGACTCGTGAGGCTGCCACAAGGTCGGCGCAGCACACCGGTGGCCCGTGGTTTTGTCGCGATTTGTCAATTGTCAGCTGGCTGGCGACGATCCACCGAATGCCCGCGCCGAAACCAACGGGGCGCAGATTGCGGCGAATGCATGTTTGGCAGGGCTATACTCGAGTCGACGTTCTACGCTTTACGAAGCATCGGCGCTGCGGCGCTACCCGGAGTCCGAAAATGTCGCTCAAACTGATTTGGCCGGTGATCA
>DATILY010000039.1:0-92610 GCA_035475895.1 Casimicrobiaceae bacterium
GCGCGATGCATGCGCGTGCCCACGCGTGCCGCGCTGATCGAACACGACGCCGGTCGCGCGCTGGCGATCGAATACGATGCGATGTACGCGGGCGCCCGTGACGACGCGCAGGTTGGCGCGATTTCGCGCGGGCGCCAGGTAGGCGGATGCAGCCGACACACGGCGTCCGTCGTGCATCATCACCTGGTTGAACGACACGCCGTCCTGCGTTTCACCGTTGTAGTCGGGATTGTCGGGGACGCCGACAGCCACCATCGCGGCGTGGAACGCGATGGACGCGGCGTGCCGGTACGTCACCGTGCCAATCTGGACGGGACCCCCGCGTCCATGCCAGTGGCTCGGCCCGAGGGGATGATCCTCGATGCGGCGGAAACAAGGCAGCACCGCGTCGAAGCTCCACTGCGCGCCGGCGATGGCGGCCCATGCATCGTAGTCCTGCGGCTGCCCGCGCACATAGGTCATGCCGTTGATGCTCGACGTGCCGCCCAGCACCTTGCCGCGTGGCCAATACAGTCGACGTTCGCTCAGCTGGGGCTCGGGATCGGTCTCGTACGGCCATACGAGCCTGGGATGCGTGAACAGCTTGACCACCCCGGCCGGCATGCGGATCCAGCGACTGTGGTCTTCCGGACCGGCCTCGAGCAAGGCGACGCGTGTCCTGCCATCTGCCGAGAGCCGATTGGCGAGCACGCAGCCGGCCGTGCCGCCGCCGACGATCACGTAGTCGACGTCGATCGCCTCGGCGTCCTTCACGCGTTCAGCGGCTCGCCTGCGAGCCAGCGGCGCCCGCGTTCGTATAGCGCCTCGACAACGGGACCCTTCAATCCCGGCATGTCCGGTTTGACCGTGAAGCCAAGCTCGCTCTGGACATACGCCAGATGCCGGTAGCCTTCAGGGAAGCGCGCGAGCAGCCCACCGTCGAGCGTCAGGCGTGCCGCCGGATCGATCGGATCCATGCGGTCTTTCTCGTAGATCGGCTGACGCAGCACGAGGCCCCAGCGGCCGTCACGGCGCTCGAGGAAGTCGTAGAACCGTCCGGTGCACACGACGTCGCATGCCACGCCATGCACGAGCCCCCGTTGCGAGATGGTCATCTTGGTTTGCGCGATCGCGCGCGCGCCGGCGACGTCGATCGCCGAGCCGCCAAGGAAGTGCAGGATGCTGACGCCGCGCTCGAACCCTTCGCGGCTGACACGAATGAATTCGTCCGCGCTGCCCTGGAACCATGTCGCCATCATGCGGCCGTCGGCGTGCCATACCGTTCGAAAGCGCGTCCAGTCGCCCGCATCGCGCCAGACGGCCCAGTTCTCGATCAGCTCCCGGATGGAAAGGCGCTCGGCAAGCGTTGCATCCATTACGTGCATTCCTCCAGTCAGGTGGACGCCGCGCCGGCGAACGTTTGCGCATTCGCGTACACGATGGAGCTCAGCCGGCGGCTGCGCGTCGGCGCCGGCGCAAGTATTCGATCAGGATCGGCAGCAGCGAGATTGCAACGATGACGAGCGCAACGAGCTCGAAATGGTCGCGCACGATGTCGATGTTGCCGAACCAGAACCCGGCGGGCACCAGGATGCCCACCCAGAGCAGGGCGCCGATCGCGCTGAATCCCACGAAGCGGCCGTAGTGCATGCGTCCCACGCCTGCGACGAATGGTGCGAACGTGCGTACCAGCGGAACGAACCGGGCGAGGATGACGGTCTTGCCGCCGTGGTGCGCATAGAACTCGGTGGTCCGGTCGAACAGTTTGCGGTTGAACAGGCGCGAGTGCTCCCAATGACGCGCGCGCGCGCTCAGCGCACGACCAATCCAGTAATTGCAGTTGTCGCCTGCGAGCGCGGCGACGACCAGGGTCGCCATGAGGACCGGGATGGGGAGATCTGAGTTCGCCCACAGCGCGCCCGCGACGAACAGCAGCGAATCGCCGGGAAGAAACGGTGCGATCACCAGCCCCGTCTCGCAGAACACGATCAGGAACAGGATGCCGTATACCCATGCGCCGTAGTCCTGCAGAAGTCCCGCCAGCTCGACATCGAGGTGGGTGACGAAGAACCAGAACGTGGCGAGAAGTTCCATGCGTGGATGTGCCAGCCGTGCGCAGTCTAGTGTGCGGGCACGAAGCGGTGTGGCTGGATCTTAAACGGGTTGAAAAAGGGCCCGCTTTCCGTCGCTGTTTATTTGGCGCAGCGTCGGTTTATCGGGGCCTTTCGGCGCATACTTGACCAACCCGCCCTCGAGCGCGGGCCGGTCTGCCAATCTTCGCCGGCCGCCTGAAGGATTTATCATGGAAACAAGCACCCTGCAGCATCGCTCACGGCGCGCGCAACCTCCGTCTTTCTCGATCATGCTCGCTTCCCGTGCGCAGCCCGTGCTCGGCGTCGTCGACGGCCTGGTGTCGGTCACGCAGCGTGCGTGGGGTCTTGCTTCCCTGCAATCGCACGCGGTGCACTGATGAGCGGCTTTGCCTCGCCTGCGGTCCGTGACGCCTTTCTGTCCGCGATCGATGCAGACGACGCCGCCACGACCGCCAAGCTCGCGCAGCACATCGTCGGATGCAGCAACCCGCTCCCGGGCATGACGTGTCAAGCGCTCGGGCTGCCGCTCGGCAGCACCTACGGTAACGCGGCCCAGCATCTGCTGGACGGCCACGCGGCCGACCGGATCAAGCAGACGAGCTGACGTCCCGTGCTGCCCGCCAGCGGCCGCGTGTCACGCGCTCGTTTCGGTAGAACGGCGCGACTCATCAGATCTGGCGCGGCGTCTTTCCAGCCCCAGGATTGCCAGCGCCAGGAGGCCCAGCGCGATAGGTGAGTCGACCGGGACCTGCGCAGGAGCTGCAGACGCACCTACGGCGCCTTCGAGCGCGCCGATGTCCACAACGGCAACCCCGTCTTCGTCGTTGTCCTGCACGCGGGGTGCGCCAGCGAAGTCCGTAGCTGGAAGAACGAGACCGATCGCTGTTCCGGCATCCAGGGCCGGCGAACCCGCGCGCAGCCTGTAGTCCCCGGACGCCTCGTTCACGAACGAGGGATCCGCCTTGCGATTGCCATTGGTCCCGGTCGGATCGTTCACCCCGGTCACATCGCTGCCATTTCCGAACAGCAGATTGTTCGTCCACACCGCGTCGAAGGCGACATCGAATGCAAACGCCACCTCGAGCCCGATTCCGTTGTGCACGATCAGATTGTTGCGAAACGTCTGGTCCGCATTGGAAACGCGATGATCGATGTAGATGCCCGTCTGGTTGCGTACGATCGTGTTATTGAAAACCACGGGCGCTGCGCCAACCGGAATCGTCATGTTGATCGCGCGACAGTCATTGTCGTGAATGAGGTTGTCGACGATATGCGGCGACGAACCATTGACGAAGCTGAGGACCCCGGAAAGGAAATCATCACCGCAGGTATTGCCCGTGAATTCGTTGCCATCGACGATCGGCGACCCGATGAATCCGCCAATGGCGACTCCGGCTCCGCCGGCGGACTGCACGTTCCCGGCAAAGACGTTGCCGCGGAAAGTGCCCGACGAACCCAAAATCCACACACCGGCACCGAAGGACGAAAAACCGCGCGTGATGGTGAAGCCCTCGATGACGGTCCCAGGGCCTTCTCCAGACTGCAGGCTGATGACACTGCCACCGAACTGGCCGTCGATGATGGTGACATGAGGCCCTTGCGAACTGGTCAGCTTTACTGCCTTGCCATGGAAGTCGATGCGCTCGAGATAGGTGCCCGGCGCCACGACGACAGCGTCGCCGCTGGATGCTGCATCAAGGCCGGCCTGGATGGTCGGCTGGTCGGCCGGAACGCGGATGGTCTTGGCCATACAGTTTCCAGCCAGAAGCATCAAAGCGACCCAGCCTGTCGCTGCGACGAGGTGGCGCACCGTTGTCATACGTGGAAGGCGATGCCCGCCATGTGCACCTGAAGCGCGATATGGAGGCGGAGGTCGGAATCGAACCGGCGTAGACGGCTTTGCAGGCCGCTGCATGACCACTCTGCCACCCCGCCAAGGGTGCGACGCGGCGCCATCGCGGCGCCCGCGGTCAAACGAAAAGGGAGAGCCACTGCGACATCGGGCTCTCCCCTGGGGGAACTGGAGCGGGAAACGAGTCTCGAACTCGCGACCTCAACCTTGGCAAGGTTGCGCTCTACCAACTGAGCTATTCCCGCGTAACGGCCGACGATTATAGCATCGGCCGTGGGCGCCTCTCAAGTCGCGACGGCCTTGGATGCCTGTCCCGCGGCTTGGCCAGAGGCCGGCGCGGCGGAGCGCTTGTCCGGCGCGTCGGACATGACCGCGGCGATCGCGTCGGCGACATATTCGATGTTGCGCGAATTGAGCGCGGCCACGCAGATGCGCCCGGTGTCGATGGCGTACACCGAGAATTCATCGCGCAGCCGCTGCACCTGCGCCTGCGTCAGGCCCGAATAAGAGAACATGCCGCGCTGCTCGAGCACGTAGTGGAAGTCGGCACGCGGCACCCGCTCGCGCAGCTTGGCCACCAGTGATTCGCGCATGGAGCGGATGCGCTCGCGCATGCCCCCAAGCTCCATTTCCCAGATCGTGCGCAGCGCGGGCGTACCGAGGACCTGCGCCACCATGCGTGCGCCGTGGGTCGGCGGGCTCGAATAATTGGCGCGCACGACACGCTTGAGCTGCGAGAGCACGCGTGCCGCCTCGTCCTTGTCGGCGGTGACGACCGACAGCGCGCCGACGCGCTCGCCGTACAGCGAGAAGGACTTCGAGAACGAGCTCGACACGAATAGCGGGCCCGGGGTCGCCGCGAAGCTGCGCACGACCGATGCATCGTCGTCGATGCCGGCGCCGAATCCCTGATACGCAATGTCGAGGAACGGCACGAGGTTGCGTGCGCGCACCTTGGCCAGAATCTCGTTCCATTGCGCCGCGGTGGGGTCGACCCCCGTCGGGTTGTGACAGCACGCATGCAGCACGACGATCGATCCGAGCGGGATCTGGTCCAGGCTCGCCAGCATGCCGCGAAAGTCGAGGCCGTGCGTTGCAGGATCGTAGTACCGGTACGTCTCGACAGCGAATCCGGCGCCTTCGAACAGCGCGCGATGATTCTCCCAGCTCGGGTCGCTGATGTACACGCGCGCGCCAGGTGCGAACTTGCGCAGGAAGTCGGCGCCGAGCTTCAGGCCGCCCGTACCACCGAGCGCCTGCACGGTGACCACGCGACCGAGCGCGAGGAGGTCGCTGTCGGCGCCGAACAGCAGCAGTTGGGCAGCCTTGTCATAGGCCGCGATGCCGTCGATCGGCTGATACGGGCGCGGCGCGCCTTGCTCGGTGATCCCGCGCTCGGCCTTGCGCACGCAGTCGAGGACCGGCACCTTGCCGTTGTCGTCGACATAGATGCCGACACCCAGGTTCACCTTGCGCGGGTTCGGATCGGCGACGAATGCCTCGGTCACCCCGAGGATCGGGTCTCGCGGTGCGAGCTCGATCTTGTGCAGGAGGTCGGCGGGCGCAACGGTCATGGCGGGCCTGCGGCGAAGAAGAAACGCGCTATTGTAACCGCTGGGCGACGCCCCCACTTGTGCGGGCCGCCGCGCATCCCCACCTCATTCGGCTCGATCGTCCGATTGCTGCAATGGCCCGCGCCGACACCCGTCTAGAGCCCGCTCCGCGGATTCCTCCCGTCACCGCCCTGCGCACGGTGGCGCGCGTACGCGGCTACCTGCGGCCGTACACCCGCCAGGTCGTCCTGGCAGCAATCGCGTTGGTCGTCGCGGCGGGCACGGTGCTGGCAGTCGGGCAAGGTCTCAAGTTCGTGATCGATCGCGGGTTCGCGGCAGGCAATGCGGCCGAGCTCGACCGCATGCTCGGCTTGATGCTCGGCGTGGTCGTGCTGCTCGCGGCGGCCACGTATACGCGGTTTTATTTCGTCTCGTGGCTGGGCGAGCGCGTGACCGCCGATCTGCGGCGCACGGTGTTCGACCATCTTCTGCGTCTGCCGCCCGGCTTCTTCGAAATCACCCGCACCGGCGAGGTGATCTCGCGGCTGACCAACGACACGACGATGCTCGAGACGGTCATCGGATCGAGCGCATCGATGGCCATCCGCAACCTGCTGCTGCTCATCGGCGGGCTGGTGATGCTCGCGCTCACGAGCCTCAAGCTGACGCTGCTCGTTCTGGCCGGCGTGCCGGTGGTCATCGTCCCCATCGTGCTGTTTGGCCGGCGCGTGCGGCGCCTGGCGCGCGCGACGCAGGATCGCGTTGGCGACGTCGGCGCCTATCTCGACGAGGCGCTGCACGAGATCCGCACCGTGCAGGCCTATGGTCACGAGGAGCTCGATCGACGCGATTTCTCGGCGCGTGTCGAGGCGGCGTTCGGGACCGCGGTGCGACGCATCCGCCAGCGCGCGCTGCTGGTCGCGGCAGTGATCTTCCTCGTATTCGGCGCGGTCGGAGTCATCCTGTGGATCGGCGGGCACGACGTGCTCGCCGGACGGATCAGCGCGGGTCAGCTGTCGGCCTTCGTGTTCTACGCGATCATCGTCGCGGGCGCGGTGGGGACGATCAGCGAGGTCATCGGAGACCTGCAACGCGCCGCGGGCGCAACCGAGCGGCTGTTCGAGCTGCTGGCGGTCGAGCCCGAAGTGCGCGCGCCCGCCGAGCCCCTGGCACTGCCCGAGCCTTCGCCCGGGACGGTGGCGTTCGAGGCGGTCACGTTTCGTTATCCGTCGCGGCCCGACGCCACGGCCCTGGCCGATTTTTCGCTGACCGTGCAAGCGGGCGAGCGCGTCGCGCTGGTGGGCCCATCGGGTGCCGGCAAGACGACCGTCTTTCAGCTGCTGCTGCGGTTCTACGACGCGCAGCAAGGCCTCGTGCGAGTCGACGGCGTCGATGTCGCGCGCGCCGATCCGCGACGTGTGCGCGAGCGCCTTGCCGTGGTGCCGCAGGAGCCGGTCATTTTCGCGGCGAGCGTCGAGGACAACGTGCGTTACGGCCGCCCGGACGCGTCGAGCGACGAAGTGCGCGCGGCCTGCGAAGCAGCGTACGCCACCGAGTTCATCGAGCGGCTGCCGCAGCGCTTCGGAACCTTCCTCGGCGAGCGCGGGATTCGCCTGTCCGGTGGTCAGCGGCAGCGGCTCGCGATCGCGCGGGCCATCCTGGCGGATCGGCCGATCCTGCTGCTCGACGAGGCCACCAGCGCGCTCGATGCACAGAGCGAGCGCATGGTGCAGCATGCGCTGGAGCGGCTCATGGCGGATCGCACCGTGCTGATGATTGCCCATCGGCTCGCCACCGTCCGCCACGCCGACCGCATCGCGGTGATGGAGCACGGACACGTGATCGCGGTCGGCTCTCACGACGTGCTCGTGCGCGACAACCCGCTCTACGCGCGGCTCGCGGCGCTGCAATTCGGTACGGCGCACCTTGAGCCCGATGACGAGGTCGCGCCGGCCGCCAGCGGCGTGTGACTTGTCGCTCGTTTGACGCTAAAATGCGCGGTTCGCCTTCGAGTTTGCACGCATGATCGTACGATTTCCCGGCAGTCCCTACGAGCTGCACCAGCCGTTCGAGCCCGCAGGCGACCAGCCGGCGGCAATCGATGGGCTCACCTCGGGCCTGGAGGACGGGCTGTCCTTCCAGACGCTGCTCGGCGTGACGGGCTCGGGCAAGACGTACACGATCGCGAACGTGATTGCGCGCACGGGACGTCCCGCCATCGTGCTTGCGCCCAACAAGACGCTGGCTGCGCAGCTCTACTCCGAGTTCCGCGAGTTCTTTCCGAACAACGCGGTCGAATATTTCGTCTCGTATTACGACTACTACCAGCCGGAGGCTTACGTGCCTTCGCGCGACCTGTACATCGAGAAGGACAGCTCGATCAACGAGCACATCGAGCAGATGCGGCTGTCGGCGACCAAGGCGATCCTCGAGCGCCCGGATTGCGTCGTGGTGGCGACGGTCTCGGCGATCTACGGCATCGGCGATCCGAACGAGTACCACAGCATGATCCTGCATCTGCGCCAGGGCGATCGCATCTCCCAGCGCGACGCGATCAAGCGGCTCACCGAGATGCAGTACTCCCGCTCGGACCTCGACTTCAAGCGCGGCACGTTCCGCGTGCGCGGCGACGTGCTCGACGTGTTTCCGGCTGAAAACGCCGAGAACGCGATTCGCATCTCGTTGTTCGACGACGAGGTCGAGACGCTCCAGCTGTTCGATCCGCTGACGGGCCATTTGCGCCAGAAAATGGCGCGCTACACCGTGTTTCCGTCGTCGCACTACGTCACCGGCCGGCAGAAGGTGCTCGACGCCATCGAGGGCATCAAGCAGGAGCTCGCGATCCAGAAGGAGTTTTTCGTCGGGCAGATGAAGCTCATCGAGGCGCAGCGCATCGAGCAGCGGACGCGCTTCGACCTCGAGATGATGTCCGAGATCGGCTTCTGCAAAGGCATCGAGAACTACTCGCGCCACCTGTCGGGCCGCAAGCCGGGCGAGCCGCCCCCAACCCTCATCGACTATCTGCCGCGCAACGCCATCATGGTCGTCGACGAGAGCCACGTGACCATTCCGCAAGTCGGCGGCATGTTCAAGGGCGACCGGGCGCGCAAGGAGAACCTCGTCAACTATGGCTTTCGGCTGCCCTCTGCCATGGACAACCGGCCGCTGCGCTTCGACGAATTCGAGAAGATGCTGCCGCAGACCATCTTCGTCTCGGCGACGCCCGCCGAATACGAACGCACGCACTCGGGTCAGGTGGTCGAGCAGGTCGTGCGGCCCACGGGGCTGGTCGACCCGCTGCTCGAGGTGCGGCCGGCGGCCACTCAAGTGGACGACCTGCTCTCCGAGATCAACCTGCGCGTCCAGCGCAACGAGCGCGTGCTGGTGACGACACTGACCAAGCGCATGGCCGAGGACCTGACCGATTACCTCGGGGAGCACGGCATCAAGGTGCGCTACCTGCACTCCGACATCGAGACGGTCGAGCGGGTGGAGATCATCCGCGACCTGCGCCTCGGCGAGTTCGACGTGCTCGTCGGCATCAACCTGTTGCGCGAGGGTCTCGACATCCCGGAGGTGTCGCTCGTCGGCATCCTCGACGCGGACAAGGAGGGCTTCCTGCGCGCCGAACGATCGCTCATCCAGACCATCGGTCGCGCCGCGCGGCACCTCAATGGCATGGCGATCCTCTATGCGGATCAGATGACTGATTCGATGAAGGCGGCGATCGGCGAGACGGAGCGCCGCCGCGCCAAGCAGGTCGCATACAACGCCAAGATGGGCATCACGCCGAAGGGCATCGAAAAGCGCATCAAGGACATGATCGATGGCGTCTACGACGTCGACGAAGAGCGCAAGGTCCTCAAGGCAGCGCAGGCCAAGGCGAAGTACGAGGCGATGCCCGAGAAGGACCTCGAGAAAGAGCTGAAAGCCCTCGAGAAGCAGATGCTCGACGCCGCGAAGAATCTCGAGTTCGAAAAGGCAGCGGACATCCGGGATCGCCTGTACAAGCTGCGCGAGCAGCTGTTCGGGGTCGCGCTGCCCACCGAGACGTGAGGACACCACCATGAAGCTCGACAACAAGGTTGCGCTGGTCACGGGCGCGGCAAGCGGAATCGGACGGTCGATCGCGCTGCGTTACGCGGCAGAAGGTGCTGCCGTGGTCATCGCGGATCTCCAGGCCGCCGGCGCGCAGGCGGTGGCCGCGGAGATCGAGCGCTCGGGCGGCAAGGCGCTCGCCCTTGCGATGGACGTCACCGACGAGCAGGCAGTGAACGGCGGCGTCGATCGCACGGTGTCGACATTCGGCCGCATCGACGTCCTCGTGAGCAACGCGGGCATCCAGATCGTGCATCCGCTCGAGGATTTCTCCTTCGAGGAGTGGCGCCGGATGCTGGCGATCCACGTCGATGCCGCCTTTCTCGCCACGCGCGCGTGCCTCCCGCACATGTACCGGCAAGGCAGCGGCAGCTTGATCTACATGGGGTCGGTGCATTCCAAGGAGGCGTCGGTGCTGAAGGCGCCATACGTCGCCGCCAAGCACGCGCTGTTGGGCCTTGCCCGCACGATCGCGAAGGAAGGCGGCCGCAAGGGCGTGCGGACGAACGTGATCTGCCCGGGCTGGGTGCGCACGCCGCTCGTGGAGAAGCAGATCCCCGAACAGGCGCGGATCCTCGGCATTTCCGAGAAGGACGTCGAGCAGAACGTCATGTTGAAAGACACTGTCGACGGACAGTTCACGACCCTCGAGGACATCGCGGAGATCGCGCTCTTTTTTGCAGCGTTTCCGACGAATGCGTTGACCGGCCAGTCGCTCATCGCGAGCCACGGCTGGCACATGGAGTGAGCGGCGTGGCAAACGCTCCCGAAGGCAGCGATGGCCATCACCGCGTGCTGTTCGTGTGCCTGGGCAACATCTGTCGCTCGCCCACGGCCGAGGTGGTGTTCCGGACGCGGGCCGAGCAGGCGGGTGTCCACGACCGGTTGACGGTCGCATCGGCCGGCACGGGTGACTGGCATGTCGGCATGCCGCCCGATCGACGCGCCATCGCGCATGCGGCCAAGCGCGGTTATGACCTGTCGGCGCTGCGCGCGCGCCACGTCGAGCCGGCCGACTTCGAGCGCTACGACTGGATCCTGGCGATGGACCAGACGGTCCTGCGGGAGCTGAAGGCGGTCCAGCCATCGTCGTTCGCCGGGCGCATCGGTCGGTTCCTCGATTTCGCGCCGCACGTCGGACTGCGCGATGTCCCCGATCCGTACTACGGCGGGGCGACTCATTTCGAGCGCGTGCTCGATCTCGTCGAGCATGCCAGCGACGGCCTGCTCGCGCACCTGTTCGAGACGCAGCGGGCGCGATAACCGGGTAGGTGGTTCGCTGCAAAAGCAAAAGGGCTGGCACTCGCCAGCCCTTTCGCTTTGCCCTGAAGCCGCGTGCTACTGCGCCGGAGGTGACTCCTTGCGCGTTTCGACGAGCTCGAGCGGCTCGCTCGCGGCGTCCACACGCGACGGCCGCACTCGTCGCGGCCGCGGCGAAGGCTCGCGTTCCGGCTCCACCGGGGGCGCTGGATGTGAGGTCTCCACCAGGACCAGATCGGAGCCGGGCGGCAACGTGAGCGAGACGGCGGGCAGCTCCATGGGCGGTGCCTCCGTCGTACCTGTGCGGTTGCCGTTCGGTTCGTGGCGTGGCTGCGGGCGGTCCTCGTGTGCCCCGGCCGTTGGCGCCGAGCGCGCTTCGGTAGCGTCCGCGGCTGCACGAGCGGGGCGCGTCGGCGTGTCGCTGTGGGCCTGGATGGGCGGCTCGGCCATCGGCATCTGCAATTGCGCAGGAACGTTCGTGGCTTCGCCAACCGGCGCCGCGGTTTCGGGTTCGGGCACGTCATAGCTCATCACGTGCACCGGTGCGTCTTCGTGCAAACGGTCGACCGACGCGACCGTCGATTCCGGTGAACCGTCGTGCGCCGGCGCGCGCTCACCGCCGCGTCCCCGCCGTCCACGCCGACGGCGGCCGCCTTCGCGACGCTCATCGGCGTTGGATTCGTTGCCATCGGCCGTGCCCTCGGTCAGCACGCCTGCCGGCTCACGGTCGACAGATTCGTCGGCGACCGCTTCGCGTGGCGGCCGCTGCGGTTGCGCAGGCCGGGCATCCTCGCTGCGACCCCGCTCGCGTGGCGGCCGCGGTTCGCCTTCGCGGCGTCCGCGCGTTTCGTCACGCCGCGGCTCGCGCGCTTCTTCGCCGCGTGGCTCCCGGCCTTCGGCACGCGCATCGTCACGCCGCGGCTCGCGTGGTTGGCGCGGCTCGCGCGGCTCGCGCGCTGCGCGCGGTTCACCGCGCGCTTCGTCGCGTCGTGGCTCGCGGCTTTCGCCGCGTGCGTCATCCCGCCGGGGCTCACGGCTTTCGCCGCGCGCTTCGTCGCGTCGCGGCTCGCGCGCCTCCCCGCGTGCTTCGTCGCGGCGCTCGCCCTGACGCTCGTTGCGCCGGCCGTCACGGCGCTGCGCACCGCGCGGCTCGCCGTCGCGCCGTTGCTCCCGCGCCCCGCCTTCACGGCCCGTGTTGCCGGCGCCGCCGCGCGAATCGCCGCGGCGCTCGTTGCCACGCTCGTCGCGGCGCTGGCCATCGCGGCGCGGCTGTCCGCGTCCCTGACGGTCGTCGCGAGCACGTGGTTCACGGGCCGTGGTGGACGCGCTTTGCGAGCTCGCCGTGCCAGGGGCAACGACGATGGCGTCCTGCGGCTTGTTACGGAACCAGCCGAGCATCCTGGCGAGCCATGACTCTGGCTGACCGGCAGCGGTATACGTGGGCGTGGCGGTGGACGGGCGGGCGGTTGCCTCCACGCGCTGTACTGGCGTGGGAGCTGGCTGGGACGGCGTGATGCCCTTTACGACGGCCTCCTGACGCGGCTCACGCTCTTCCTTGAGTGCGGTCGCAGGATCGGATTCGGCCGGTTGCTGGACCATCTGGAACGAAACCGGGAGCGGCTCGCTGCCGTTGAGGTCATCGTGACGCAACCGCTCGACCGTGTAGTTCGGCGTTTCGAGATGCCGATTGGGCACGAGCAGCACGTTCACCTTGAATCGCGATTCGATCGAGAGCACGTCGTTGCGCTTCTCGTTCAGCAGGAACGTGGCGACGTCCACCGGCACCTGTGCCACGACCTGCGCCGTGTTGTCCTTCATCGCCTCTTCCTGGACGATGCGCAGGATGTGCAGGGCGGTCGATTCGGTGCCGCGGATGTGGCCGATGCCGTGGCAGCGTGGGCACGGGATGTACGCTGACTCCGCCAGCGCCGGACGCAACCGCTGGCGCGACAGCTCCATGAGGCCGAAGCGCGAGATCTTGCCAAGCTGCACGCGGGCCCGGTCGTATTTGAGCGCGTCGCGCAGGCGATTTTCGACGTCCCGCTGGTTCTTGGCGCTCTCCATGTCGATGAAGTCGATCACGATGAGGCCGCCCAGGTCGCGCAAGCGGAGCTGCCGGGCGATTTCCTCCGCCGCCTCGAGGTTGGTGTTGGTGGCGGTGGTCTCGATGTCGCCGCCCTTGGTGGCGCGCGCCGAGTTGACGTCCACTGCCACGAGCGCTTCGGTATGGTCGATCACGATGGCACCGCCTGAAGGCAGCGGCACCTGACGGGCGTACGCCGTCTCGATCTGGTGCTCGATCTGGAAGCGCGAGAAGAGCGGAACGTCGTCCTTGTACATCTTCACGCGCGAGACGTTGCCCGGCATGACGTGGCCCATGAACTGCTGGGCCTGCTCGTGGACGGCTTCGGTATCGATGAGGATCTCGCCGATGTCCGCGTGAAAATAGTCGCGAATCGCACGAATCACCAGGCTCGATTCCTGGTAGATCAGGTACGCGCCTGACTGCAGCTTGGCGGCGTCCTCGATGGCGCGCCACAGCTGCATGAGGTAGTTGAGGTCCCACTGCAGCTCTTCCGGGCTGCGACCAATGCCGGCCGTGCGGGCGATGACGCTCATGCCGGGCGGCACTTCCAGCGACGAGATCGCCTCGCGTAGCTCGTTGCGCTCCTCCCCCTCGACGCGGCGCGACACGCCGCCGCCGCGGGGGTTGTTCGGCATCAGCACGAGATAACGGCCGGCCAGCGAGATGTACGTGGTGAGCGCAGCGCCCTTGTTGCCGCGCTCGTCCTTGTCGACCTGGACGATCAGCTCTTGGCCCTCGCGCAGCTGGTCCTGGATGCGCGCGCGGCTTTCGCCGTCGCCATCATCGGCGTCACCGCCGCCGCGGCGGCCGCCCTTGAGGAACTGGCGGGAGATTTCCTTGAACGGCAGGAAACCGTGGCGCTCGGTGCCGTAATCGACGAAGCACGCTTCGAGCGACGGCTCGACGCGGGTGATCACGGCCTTGTAGATGTTGCTCTTGCGTTGTTCCTTTGCAGCGGACTCGATGTCGAGATCGATCAGCTTCTGACCGTCGACGATCGCCACCCGGAGCTCTTCGGCCTGGGTGGCGTTGAACAGCATGCGCTTCATGAGCTTGTTCCCCGGCGCAGTGCCGCGGGCAAGCGGGCGGTACAGCGGCAGGCGGCGGCGTCGATCGCCGCAACGCCCGGTAGGACGCTACGCGGCGTTACCGCGCGAAGACGGTGCTACGACCGGATGTGCCCGGCCGCAAGCGAGAGTGGTGTGCAGGACCTGGTTCATTGTGCGGCTTCGGCCGTGGCCGAAGCAGGCTCTCGTGGTGCTTGCTGTCTTCTTGTTCGCGGACAAGCGGATTCGCCACGGTGCGGCCGGAGCGCAATGGCGCGTCATCGGCCGGGACCGAAGCGAGAGGTTCGCTTCAGGCGCCGCGCAGCGTGCCGCGTCGAACCGGCCGATGCCGGGTGCGGTGGCTGCGCTCTTCCTTTAACATCGCTACTCTTTTTCGGGAGTCATCCCGGCCGGTGAGCGACTTAACCGGCAGTCCCGCGCCATGCGGGACCCGCACACCCGAAACGGTCACAGGATCGGACCGGTTTTGCGCCGCGTTAGGGGCGCTACCGGGGTGGTCGCCATAATTATAAGCGAATGAACGGGTTGAGCAAGGACGCCGTCAGCTGGGTCACGATCGACGAGGCGTCGGCGGGTCAGCGCATCGACAACTTCCTGACCCGCATCCTCAAGGGCGTGCCCAAGAGCCACGTCTATCGCATCCTGCGCAGCGGGGAGGTGCGGGTGAACAAGGGGCGTGCCGGCCCGGACCGCCGGCTGGCGCTGGGCGACGTCGTCCGGCTGCCTCCCGTCAGGACTGCCCCGCCTGCCAGCGCCCGGATGGCGCCCACCCGGCCCGCCCGCTTCCGGGTGCCCATCCTCTACGAAGACGACGCATTCCTCGCCCTCGACAAGCCGGCCGGCCTTGCCGTTCACGGGGGGTCCGGTATTGCGCTCGGCCTCATCGAGCAACTCCGGGCGGCGCGTCCCGAGGCGCGGTTCCTCGAGCTCGTGCATCGCCTCGATCGCGACACCTCGGGTGTCCTCCTGGTCGCCAAGCAGCGCCTCGCGCTGACCACCTTGCATGCCGCCTTGCGTGAGGGGCAGGTCGACAAGCGCTATTTCGTGCTGGTAGGCGGTCGTTGGCGCGACGCTGTGCGCACCGTGCGAGCGAGCTTGCACAAATTTTCGACTGCGGCAGGCGAGCGACGGGTGAGGGTGGACGACGAGGGCCGCGCCGCCGAGACCGTGTTCCGGCGCGTCCAGGTCTGGTCGGCCCACCAGCCGCCGCTCGCTCTGCTCGAAGCCGAGCTAAAGACGGGACGCACACATCAGATCCGCGTGCATCTCGCGCACATCGGGTTCGCCCTTGCCGGGGATGACAAGTATGGCGACTTCGCGTGGAACAAGGCGCTCGCCGCAAGCGGCCTGCGCCGCATGTTTCTGCACGCCCATCGATTGTCTCTTGCCCATCCGACGACAGGTGCAGCCGTGACACTCGAATCTGCGCTACCCAAGGACCTGGCCGCGTTCGTCCGGTCCTTGGACGACACCGCGGCATCTTCCGCCGTAGCGCAAAGCAAGCACCCGGCCGACCGATGAGCGCGCGCGCATTCGATCTCGTGATCTTCGATTGGGACGGCACGCTGGCCGACTCTACGGGCATGATCGCGCAGGCGCTGCAGAACGCATGCCGCGACATGGGATGCGCTGTTCCCGACGACGAGGCTGCGAGGTACGTCATCGGGCTCGGCCTGTCTGACGCGTTGCGCCATGTCGCGCCCTCTTTGTCACCCGACGAGTACCCGCGGCTGTCGGGTCACTACCGCAACCATTATCTTGCGCGCGAAAGCGAGATTCCCCTCTTCGACGGTGCTCGCTCTTTGCTCGCCGACTTACGTACTGCGGGATATCGGCTGGCCGTCGCGACCGGCAAATCGAGGGTGGGCCTCGATCGGGCACTCACCTTTCATGGTCTCGACGGCGTTTTCGATGCAACCCGGTGCGCCGATGAAGGTCGTCCCAAACCGCATCCCGACATGGTGTTGCATTTGCTGGATGTGCTCGGCGTGGACGCCCCACGCGCTGTCGTGGTGGGCGACACGACCCATGACCTCGAGATGGCTGCGCGAGCAGGGGTGCAAGGTATAGCCGTGACGCATGGGGCGCATTCGGAGATGCCGTTACGCCAGCTGAAGCCTTTGGTGCTTGCTCCTTCGCTTTGGGAAATACGAAAGACGTTATTTCGCCTTGAGCGGTAGCTTCATCGTTATGAAACAGGGTTCGTTTTTAAGCGACGGCGAACTCGTTTCGCAAAGTAGGAAGACCGGTTGGCGTCTCCCAATCGCTCGACTTGAATGATCCCTCTTGAAACGGCCATCGCAATGGCTTCCTTGCGATTCAACACGCCAAGCTTGCTGATGATGTTACTGAAGTGAAAGTTTGCCGTTCGCTCCGTAATCCCAAGCTTGAGGCCCATCTCCCCGCTGGTCATACCGTGCGCGGCATGTCGAAGACACTGGATTTCCCTAGGGGAAAGCGGTGCTCCTTCCTGGATCGGTGGCACGCCGACTGCCACGATACGGCGCATGAACATCCAATGGAATACGTACGCGAAATGTAGTGCATCGCCGACCTGCCCTCGTATCTGCCGGCGATCGCGAGACGATAGGGTCGTGTCCGGTCGGTTGAGTGATACCAACACAGAATGGCCTTCCTCGGCAAAGTAGAGTGCAAGGCCGCTTCCGATGCCGAACTGGCTCGCACGCTCAAGGAAGCGACGGACGCGGACATCGCCTCCAGCAATCGATCGATCCCATATCAGTGGGGGAGGTGAATCCCACCCATATGCGATGCGCGGATCGACCTCCACGTAGCTGTTAGCATCGTATTCCGCGATCCACTCGGCCGGCACCGTAGTCCAAAAATAGAATCTCTCATTGTCGCTGCGGTGCACCGTTTTCGCCATGCCGTAGAGCATCGTAGTGAAACCCAAGTGGCGAATCACACGAGACACAACGGCCGATAGGGAATTCTGACTGAGAGCTGGATCGACGAGGTCGACGAGCCATGCTGGGACGGCCGCTGGACCCGGAAGTACACAAGACGATGGTTGCAATGGGATGAGCATATCGGGCTCCGTTAAGGTACACCGCGACGCTGCAATGTTGCGCCGTACGCAAACATGCTCCATTCGTAACGGCCTAGCGCAACGGACGCAGTTGCTGTCGATCTGTCACCACAAATGGTGCGGCATGCACTAATCGCGACTGCATCGCTAGTTCGAAGGCATCAAGCACGCCCATCCTGTTTCGCTGGCCGGTGAGCAAATGACCATGCGGTGCCAAACCATTCTTCCAACTGGTTGTTGGAGCCAGTTGATAGAGCGGTCATATGATCACCACCCCTCGCGCGCCCCCCACTCCTACTGACGCTCTCGTTTCAGCACGCTCATTCTGCCGACCGTTGTCGACGAAGTCTGGCGTGCGCTCGATAATGTCTCAACTGGGCGCCGATATCGTGTGGCCGTTCGATCCAATGCAATCGCGCTCACGCCGCGTTAAGCGGAGGACCCGGGTCACGAACCCGTTGGCGTAGTGACGAGAGGCGCCATGAAGAAAGCGTGAAAGGCTGCGACGGCGGTCGTGCCGCCGTCGCTCCGCATGCAGGCACTGCACGCAAACTGACGCGCCTTGTTCAGACCAGTCTGCCGCGCCGGCTATCTGCTTTCAAGTGCCTTTCAGCGGCCGGGACATCATCCGTTTTGTCGGCGACAACTCGCGGCGCAAGGGTAGGGCGAGTGCATCGGCACGGTTGCCGTTGCCAAAAAGAACGTCGCGCTTAAGAGCTTACCCGGCGCTCTTAACGAAACTCGGGAACCTATTCGCGCGCGGCCGAGGGCAATCCGGACACCTTGGCGCCCGGCTCGATACCCCTGCCGGCGAACCAGCCTTGCTTCATTTCGATGGCGTACAGCGCGTTGCCCTTGGACCAATGCGTCGATTCGTCCTGCGGCTTCATGTCCTCGATGTTGAGGATCGTGCCGCCGGCGTCCACGAACGCGATCGACAAAGGGATGTAGGTGTTCTTCATCCAGAATGCGAGGCCCTGCGGATGATCGAACACGAACAGCATCCCGTGGTCGGGCTGCAGGCTGAAGCGATTCATCAGTCCGGTGGCCCGCTGCTCCTGGTTGTCGACGACCTCGACGACGAGCTTGTGCTTGCCGATCGTCAGCGTGCGAGTCGGCAATTCGGCGCCCCATGCGGCAACGGCTGAAACGGCGGCAACCACGAAACAGACGAGGGGCACAAAGCGCAGCATGGAACTCTCCTCAAGCCGCACCACCTACTGGCGTGCGGGTGCGTGCACGATACAGCAGCCACACGCCGAAGCTCGCGAGCGAAAAGCTCGCCATTCCATCCAGAAGCCCGACGAGCGAACGAGCAAGAAAAGGCGCGATGGTTCCGGCGACCAGACCGGAGAACGCGAACTGCACGAAGCCCTGCAGCGAAGAGGCTAGGCCGCGCATCGTGGGAAACAGATCCAGCAGGGCAAGTACGACGCTTGGCGTCATGAGGCTCGAGCCGAGCGTGAAAAGCATGATCGGCATGACGTGCCACGGCACGGCGGGCGGTACCAGCATGACGATCACCGCGTTCAGCGCTACGCCGGCGAACATGAGCGCGTAGCCCGTCGCAACGGTTCGCCGCGCGGACACGCGTCCGGCAAGGCGACCGGACAGCATACCGCCGAACATCACGCCTGCGATCATCGGGACGAACAACCACGCGAATCCCCAGGTCGTCACGCCGAGCATCGGAAGATAGGACGGCGCGGCTGCGATGTAGATGAAGAACGCGGCGAAATTGAGCGTCGGGATGGAGGCGAGCAACAGGAACTCGACTCTGAACAGCACGCTCCGGTAATTGTGCAGCATGACCCGCGGGCGGAGCGGTTGCCGCATCGCGCGCGGCAACGTTTCGGGAAGGCTGCGGCCGGCCCAGGCGAGCACCGCACCGGCGAACACCAGCATCATGACGAAGATCGCGCGCCAGCCGATGACGTTCAGCAAGAACCCGCCGACCACGGGAGCCAGGGCGGGCGCGACCCCGAATACCAGCGTCACCTGGGACATGAGGCGCTGCGCATCGGGGCCTTGCACGGCGTCGCGGATGATGGCGCGTCCGACGACGAGACCTGCGCCGGCCGACAGGCCCTGCAAGATCCTGAACAGCCAAACCGAGTCGATGTTGCCGGCGATCGCGCAGCCCAGCGACGCGAACGCGAAAACCGCAAGGCCGCCGAGTACGACGGGTCGGCGTCCGACCGCATCGGACAGCGCGCCATGCCAGAGCATCATGAACGCGTAGGCGAACAGATAGGCGGACAGCGTCTGCTGGACTGCCAACGGTGTGGTGTGGAGATCCTGCTGGATAGCCTCGAATGCCGGGAGGTACATGTCGATCGAGAACGGCCCGAGCATCGACAACGCGGCGAGCAGGGCGGGCAATGCCCAGCCGCTGACCTGCATCGCGGGACGCACCGCCTGCACGGAGAGCGCAGCACCGGCGTCCCCGGGCGGTGAACCTTCGGCCACTCAGTAGCTCTCGGCGCGCGGTTCACCGGCGAGAGCGGCATCGACCACGGTCTTGTTGTACTGCGGTGCGAACAGCGCGATGAAGGCATAGGTGTATCCCCGCAGGAACACCCCGCGCCGCAGTGCGAGGCGCGTGGTCGACGTCGCGAACAGATGGCTGGCATCGATGCATTCGAACGCAGCGTCCTTCGCAGGGTCGTACGCCATCTGGGCGACGATGCCCACGCCCATGCCGAGCTCGACGTAGGTCTTGATCACATCGGTATCGAGCGCGGTGAGCACCACATTGGGCGTGAGGTGTCGGGCGGCAAACGCGGCATTGATGGCGGACCGGCCGGTGAACGAGAAGTCGTACGTGATGATCGGCTGCTGGGCGAGCGCTTCGAGGGTCAGCGGTTGCACGCGAGCGAGGGGATGGCCCTTCGGAACGATGACGCATCGGTTCCACTGATAACACGGCAGGGTGATGAGGTCGGGATCGTCGGCGAGCGTCTCCGTGGCGATGCCGATGTCTGCTTCCCCGGCGGCGGTCTGATCGGCGACCTGGCGGGGGTTGCCCTGATGCAACTCGAGGCGAACCTTGGGGAAGCGGGCTGCGAATGCGGACAGCACCTTGGGAAGGACGTAACGCGCCTGCGTGTGCGTCGTGGCGATGGACAGCGTGCCCGTGTCCTCAGCACGAAATTCGTCCGCGATGCGCTTGAGATTGAGCAGCTCACGCTGGGCGCGGCGCGCCGTTTCCACGACGATGGCCCCTGCGGGCGTCAACGCCGCCAGGCGCTTGCCTTGCCGCACGAAGATCTGCAGCCCGAGCTCGTCCTCGAGCTGGCGGATCTGCTTGCTGATTCCCGGCTGGGACGTGAAAAGCGCCTCGGCCGCCTCCGACACGTTCATGCCGTTGTCGACGACGGCGCACAGATATCGAATCTGCTGCAGATTCACGGTTATAACCAGGGAAGCTGCGGGGTGGGCGATTATATAGCCCGGTCATCCATGGCACAGCGCTTCGTCCTCCATCCGACCCATCCGCAGGCGCGGCTCATTCGCCAGGCGGCCGCGATGGTGCGCGCGGGCGGTGTCGTCGCGTATCCGACCGACTCCAGCTATGCGCTCGGTTGCCGGCTGGACGATGCCGCAGCGGTCAGGCGCATTCGCGTGCTGCGCGATCTGGACGAGCGCCACCATCTGGCGCTGATGTGCCGCGATCTCGCGGACGTCGGGCGCGTGGCGCGGCTGGACAATTGGCAGTTCCGCATCCTGCGTCTCGGCACGCCGGGTAGCTTCACCTTTCTGCTGCCCGCCTCGCGCGAGGTTCCCCGCCGAATCCAGCACGCGCGCCGCTCCACGATCGGCGTGCGGGTGTCGGATCATCCGGTCGTCGTCTCACTCATCCACGAGCTCGCTGCGCCGATGCTGACCTCGACGTTGATCCTGCCCGGGGATATCGACCCGCTCAACGACACGGAGATCATCATGGACAGGATTGGCGCGCGCATCGACCTGCTCATCGACGCTGGCCCATGTCCGAACGAACCGACCACCGTGATCGATCTCGCGGTCGACCCGCCGGTACTGGTCCGGCGGGGCCGCGGTGACCCCGCCGTCCTGGGCCTCACCGCGGGCCTCCAATCGCAAGACCCAGGGTAGCGAGGCGGAACGGCTTCAACTCGGGTAAAATAGGCCGCCAATGGGGCTGTCGCTCGCGACCATCGTGCTGTGGGCGGTGCCGGTGGTGTTCGCGATCACCCTGCACGAAGCGGCTCACGGTTACGTCGCCCGGCATTTCGGCGATCGAACCGCCGAAGCGCTCGGCCGGATCACGCTGAATCCGTTGCGCCACATCGATCCCATCGGGACCGTGCTGGTGCCCGCGATGTTGTTTTTGACGGCGGGTCCGCAATACATCTTCGGATGGGCGAAGCCCGTCCCGGTCAACTTCGGAAACCTGCGGCATCCGAAGCGCGACATGCTGTGGGTCGCGGCCGCGGGACCGTTCGCCAACTTCGCAATGGCGTTCGGCTGGATGGTGGTGCTCAAGCTGACGTTGGGCGATGGCGTGTGGCCCAGCGGAGAAGCGGCGCGCATGGCTCGCATCGGAGTTTCGGTCAACCTGGTTTTGATGGCGTTGAATCTTCTTCCTATCCCGCCGCTGGATGGCGGTCGCATCGCGGTCAGCCTGCTGCCCAACCGTGCAGCCGCGGTCTGGTCGCGCCTCGAGCCGTTCGGCTTCCTCCTCATCGTGGCCCTGATGTTCACGCCGCTGCTGGGCCAGCTCATCCGCCCATTGAGCAATGCCGGTGCTGCGCTGCTGCGCGTCATCGTGGGGCTGTAGGAACGCGATGATCACGCCTCACTGCCTGCATGTTCGCTGATCGCGTCCTGTCCGGCATGCGCCCGACAGGCCGCATGCACATCGGCCACTATCACGGCGCTCTCAAGAACTGGATCCGCCTGCAGGAAGAACACGAGTGCCTGTTCTTCGCGGCCGACTGGCACGCTTTGACGACGCACTACGACGAGCCCGAGTCCATTGCCGAGAGCACGTGGGCGATGTTCGTCGACTGGCTGGCCGCAGGACTCGATCCGACGCGCGCGACGCTGTTCATCCAGTCGCGCGTGCCCGAGCATGCCGAGCTCTCGCTGCTGCTTGGCATGGTCACGCCCGTGGGCTGGCTCGAGCGCGTTCCGACCTACAAGGACCAACAGCAGAAGCTGGTGGATCGCGACCTGTCGAATTTCGGCTTCCTCGGCTATCCCGTGATGATGTCGGCCGACATCCTGATCTACCGCGCGAACATGGTGCCGGTCGGTGAGGATCAGGTCTCGCACATCGAGGTGACCCGCGAGCTCGCGCGACGCTTCAACCACATCTATGGCCGCGAACCCGGTTTCGAGGAGAAGGCGCGCGCAGCGGTCAAGAAGCTCGGCAGCAAGAAGGCCAAGCGCTACGAGGAATTCCGTACGGCCTATCAGGAAAAAGGCGATGCCGACGCGCTCGCCGCGGGCCGGCAGCTGCTCGAGGACACGCAGAACCTGTCGCTCGGTGACCGCGAGCGCCTCTTCGGCTATCTCGAAGGCACGCGTCGTGTGATCCTGCCCGAGCCCCAGCCGTTGCTGACCGAAACGCCGCGTGTGCCCGGGCTCGACGGCGGCAAGATGTCCAAGTCGTACGGCAACGCGATCCTGTTGCGTGAAGAGCCGGCGATCGTGACACAGAAGATCCGCACGATGCAGACCGATCCTGCCCGCGTCCGCCGGGGCGACCCGGGCAATCCCGAGAAATGTCCCGTGTGGGGCCTGCACCAGATCTACTCCGATGCTGCGACGAAGGACTGGGTCGTGACGGGGTGCACCACGGCCGGCATCGGTTGCCTCGAGTGCAAGCAGCCGGTCATCGACGCGATCATCCGCGAGCAGCAGCCGATCCGCGAGCGCGCGCAGCGCTTCCTGGACGATCCCGCGCTCGTGCGCAACATCGTCGCCGACGGCTGCGAGCGCGCCCGCAAGCTCGCCGAAGAAACGATGCGCGACGTCCGCGATTCGATGGGCCTGCGCTATGACTAATGCCGACGCTGCGCTCGACCTGGAGCATCCGTCCACCGAGCCGAAACCGCTGGCGCGCGTGTACGGCGAGCCGCTCAACGAGCTGCCCACCGACCTGTACATCCCGCCCGAGGCGCTCGAGGTGTTCCTCGAGACGTTCGAAGGCCCGCTCGACCTGCTGCTCTACCTCATTCGCAAGCAGAACATCAACGTGCTCGACATTCCGATGGCCGAGCTGACGCGCCAATATCTCGGCTATGTCGAGATGATGCGGCGCACGCAACTCGAGCTTGCGGCCGAATATCTGCTCATGGCAGCGGTCCTGATCGAGATCAAGTCGCGGCTGCTGCTGCCGCGTCCGCCGGCGCCCCCCGGGGAGGAAGCCGAGGACCCGCGCGCCGAGCTCGTGCGGCGGCTTCTCGAGTACGAGCGCATGAAGCAGGCGGCGCGTGAGATCGACGCCCTCCCGCTTGCCGAGCGCGACTTCACCACCGTGCGCATCTGGTTCGAGCGCGTCGCGACGACGCGCCTGCCGAGCGTCGCACCCGACGACCTGCGTGCCGCTTGGGCCGTGCTGATCCAGCGGGCGAAGGTGAACCGCCATCATCTGGTGACGCGCGAGCAGCTGTCCGTGCGCTCGGAGATGAGCCGCATGCTGAAGATGCTCCAGCCTGCGCGCTATCTCGAGTTCACCAGCCTGTTCGCCGACCATGCCGACGTCGCTCACCTGGTGGTCACGTTCCTCGCGCTGCTCGAGCTGTCGCGCGAGTACCTGATCGACGTGCAGCAGGCGGCGCCCTTCGCGCCGATCCACGTGCAGCTCCGCGGCGAGCAGCCGTTCATCCTGGCCGCCGACGCACAGTGAACGGCATCGAGGCACCGCTCTAGTCCCATGTCCGAATTCGACGACATCAAGCACGTCCTCGAGGCCGCGCTTCTCGTGGCCGGTGAGCCCGTGGCGGTTGCGCAGCTGTCGCGCCTCTTCGATCCGCCGCTCGACGCCGAAACGGTGCGCAAGCTGCTCGACGAGCTCGAGCAGGATTGGTCCAGCCGCAAGGTCGAGCTGGTCCAGGTTGCTTCGGGCTGGCGCTTCCAGGGTCGTGCGGAAGTGCAGCCGTATCTCGACCGGCTCACGCCGGACAAACCGCCGCGCTATTCGCGCGCCGTGATGGAGACGCTGGCCATCATCGCCTACCAGCAGCCCGTGACCCGCGGCGATATCGAAGCCATCCGCGGCGTTGCCGTCTCCACCAACGTCATCAAGACGCTGGAGGACCGGCAATGGATCGAGGCCGTCGGTCAACGTGAAACGCCGGGTCGCCCGGCGCTCTACGCCACGACCAAGGCCTTCCTCGACGATCTCGGCCTCACCTCTCTCGCGGAATTGCCTCCGCTTGCCGAGCTCGACTCATCCCACCTGATGGAGTTGCCCGATGCCCCCACCAAGGCCGCCGAGACGCCACTCGCACTCGCGAGCCCGATCCTCGGATCCGATGCAGCAGCCGAGCCTGGCGCTGCAGAAGATCGCGGAGAGCCTTCCGCCCCCGAGACACAAACGCTCCACTGACGAGGTCTTCAACGAGCCGCAGCGCCTCCACAAGGTGCTGGCGAGCTGCGGCTTCGGCTCGCGCCGCGCCATGGAGGAGATGATCCTTGCCGGGCGCATTACGGTGAACCGCATGCCGGCCGACGTGGGCCAGAAGGTCAGCCCGGGCGACGAGGTGCGCATCAACGGCGAGCTCGTGAAGGTGCGCTTCGCCGAGCCGCGTGCGCGCGTGCTCATGTATCACAAGCCTGCGGGCGAGCTCGTCACGCGTGACGACCCGGAAGGGCGCCCGACGGTGTTCGAGAAGCTGCCATCGATCGGCAACGGCAAGTGGATCAACATCGGCCGCCTCGACTACAACACCGAAGGCCTGTTGCTCTTCACCAACTCCGGCGAGCTGGCCAACCGCATGATGCATCCGCGCTTCGAGATCGAGCGCGAGTACGCCGTGCGCGTGATGGGTCGCTTGAGCGACGAGCAGGTGGAGCGTCTGACCGGCGGCATCGAGCTCGAGGACGGACCTGCGCGCTGCGAGCGCGTGGAGGATGGCGGCGGCGACGACGACGGTGCCAACCACTGGTACAAGGTGGTGTTGCGTGAAGGTCGCAACCGCGAAGTGCGGCGGTTGTTCGAAGCGCTCGGGCTCATGGTGAGTCGTCTCATCCGCACGCGCTATGGCACTGTCGCAATGCCCACCGTGCTCAAGCGCGGCGACCTGATCGAGCTCGATCCGCCCGCCGTGACCGCAGTGTTGAATGCGGCGGGCTTGCGCACCGGCGGCAACGGCGCACAGGTCAATGGCGAGCAGCGTGGACAGCCACGCGACAACCGCGGCGGCCACAAGGGCGCACGGCCGCAGGGCGACCGTGCGGGCGCGCGGCCGCACCATGCACACGGCGGTCAACGCGCGGAAGGCGGCCAGGGAAGGCCTCAGGGTCGGCCGGGCAAGCGTCCCTTCAACAAAGGGCCGCGTCCGCATGCGCCGCAGGGTCCGCAGATGGCACGCGATCCCGACGCGCCGCAGTTCGAGCACAATCCGCTCGCCCCGCCGGAGCCCGTCGAGGCAGCGGCGCACGAGTACGACGAGCGTCAGCCGCTGTCGAATGCCAACGCCTTCCCATTCGGCACGCCGAGTGGCGGCAATGGCGCTGCGCGTGGTCGGCCCGGCGGGCGTCCCTTCGGCCAGGGCGGCCGACCCTTTGGTCAAGGCGGCCGGCCGTACGGTCAAGGTGCGCGTCCAGCGGGGGAAGGGGGTCGGCCGCAAGGCCAAGGCGGTCGTCCGCATGGGCAAGGCGGTCGTCCGCAGGGCCAGGGCGGGCGCCCGCAGGGTCAAGGCGGCCGGCCGCAAGGTCAAGGTGCGCGTCCGCAAGGCCAAGGCGGCCGCCCGCATGGTCAAGGCGGCCGGCCGCCCGGCCACGCCCGGCCGCATGGCCAAGGTCAGCGTCCGCCGGGCAACGGCCCGCAAGGGCAGCTCGAGGGACGCCCGCATGGAGCACCTCGTCCGCCGCAGGACGGGCGTCCTCACGATCCGGCTGCCGGACCCCGCAAGCGTAATCGCCGGCGCGGCAATCGCCCGCGCGTAGCCGCGCAGCCCGGCAACGAGGCTTTGCCGCGCGACGACACGCCGCGGGTCGACGACGAAGGTTGAGCGACCGCAGGCAGGGTCCCGGTAAGCGCCCCGGCCCGGCCGCGAAGCGCCTAGCCGAACTTCGGTGCGCGCTTCGCCAGAAACGCACGCACGCCTTCGACGAAGTCGTCGTCGGCGACGCATGCCATGAAGCTCTCCGCTTCGGCGTTGAGCTGGGTGGATAGCGAGCGTGCGCTCGATTCGCGGATCAGCCGCTTGGTATGGCGCAGCGCAAGCGCCGGTCCGAGCGCGATGCTGTGTGCCCATTCCGCGACCGCCTGGGGCAGCGCGTCGACGGCCACCACGCGGTTGACGATGCCGAGCCGCAACGCGTCGGCGGCGTCGAACCGCTCGGCCATCAGCATGATCTCCAGCGCCTTGCGGGTGCCGACCAGGCGCGGCAGCGCGAACGTTCCGCCGCCGTCCGGGCTCAAGCCGACGTGCCGATACGCGGCCGAGAAGTAAGCGTCTTCGGCGGCGATGGCGAGGTCGCATGCGCAGAGCAGCGACAGGCCGAAGCCGGCCGCTGCGCCGCGCACCTGCGCGATGGTGATCTGCGGCATGCGCACCAGCGTCTCGATGGCCGCGTGCAGGCGCGCGAACAGGCCGCGAAACACCTCGGCGCGCGCAGCACCCGGCTGATCGAGCAGGCTCGCGAAGCTGCGCAGGTCGCCGCCGGCCATGAAGTGCTTGCCGGCGCCCGCGAGCACGAGCACCCGGACGCTGTCATCGGCAGCGACCCCTGCAATGCCATCCAGCAGCGCGTCCATCAGCGCGAAATCGAGCGTATTGAGCGCCTCGGCGCGATCGATCGTGAGCGTGGCGACGGCGCCCTCGCGGGTCACGCGAAGCGGGGGAGCGCTCATTGGAGCACGCGCTTCATGCGGCGCCTGGCGCCGGTGCATCCGCCCGATACGGACTCGCTTCGCTGAGCTCGTCCAGCGTATGCGCGATGTCGACGCGCTCGCGCTCGCAGTAGTCCCCGATCGCGCTGGCGAAGGCGGGGTCCCCGATGAGATGAAGCGAGTGCGTTGCCACGGGCAGGAGTCCCCGGGCGAGCTTGTGCACGCCTTGCGCGCCGCCTTCGAAGCGACCGATGCGCCGCTCGATGCAGAACTCGATCGCCTGGTAGTAGCACGCTTCGAAATGCAGGCCGCGAATGAACTCCGTCGTGCCCCAGTAGCGGCCCCATAGCGCGTCGGCGGTGTAGACGTCGAGCGCCGCGCACACGGGCTGGCCGTCGCGCAGACCGAGCACCAGCAGCAGATGCGGCGCCAGCGAGCCGCCGATACGGTCGAAGAACGCGCGCGACAGATACGGCGTCGAATGATGCGCGCGGTACGTTCGCTCGTAACAGCCGTAGAAGAACCGCCAGTCGGCGGCGCCGATCTGCGCGCCTTCCTTGCGCACGAACGTGATCCCGGCTTCACGCAGCTTGCGCCGTTCCTGCTTCACTTTCTTGCGCTTGTCGTGGTTGAAGCTCGCCAGGAAGTCGTCGAAGCTGCCATACCCGGGGTTGGTCCAGTGGAACTGCAGGCCGCGGCGCACGATCATGCCGGCAGCGGCACCTTCGGCTGCCTGCTGGTCGTCCACGAACAGCACGTGCAAGGACGAAAACGCGCCGTCGCCGACCAGGGCGCGTGCCCGCTCGAGCAGTGCGGCACGTACGCTGGGCTGCGGGGCGAGCATTCGCGCACCAGGCACGGGGGTGAACGGCACCGCCGCGACGAGCTTGGGATAGTAGCGTCGGCCGTAGCGCCGATACGCATCGGCCCAGCCCCAGTCGAACACGTACTCGCCATAGCTGTGCGTCTTGGCATACAGCGGCAGCGCGCCCACGAGGTCGCGACCGTGCCATGCCGTCAGAAAACGGGGGCGCCATCCCGTGTTTGGCGCGGCGCAACCGGTGGCATGCAACGCCGTGAAGAAGGCATGCGACAGGAACGGCTGCGGACCCGCCAGCTCATCCCATTGGAGGGGCGCGATGTCCTCGAGCGGCACGTCGTCGCGTATGACGGCCGATGCCGCGATCGGCACGGCGGAAGAAGGGGGCTGAAAGGGAAGGGGCGCGCGCATGGGGAAAACGGCCGTGCAGCAGCATTGTCGCCGTACCGAGGCGACCGCTCAAGCGCCGGCGCGCAGGGGCCTCGTGACCGGGGTCTTGACTGTGATCGCTGCATGCTACGATCGTTCGCATGCGCGTCGCCGTCGCACAGCTCAATGCCCGCATCGGCGACCTGGACACGAACGCCGCCGCCATCCGGGAGGCGATCGAGCGGGCACGTGCTGCTGGCGCAGACGTGCTGGTCACGCCCGAGCTGTCGATCTGCGGCTATCCGCCCGAGGACCTGCTGCTGCGCTCCGACTTCGTCGATGCGTGTGCGCACGCCACGCGCGCGCTGGCGGCCGCGGCGCGCGACGTCACGGTGCTCGTCGGCATGCCGCATCGCACGTCGGCCGGGACGACCAATGCGGTGGCAGTGCTGCGCGATGGCGCGATTGCGGCGTACTACGCCAAGCAGTGCTTGCCCAACTACACGGTGTTCGACGAAGCGCGCTACTTCGCGCCAGGCGACGCGGCCTGCGTCATCGACATCGCGGGCGTGCGCTGCGGGCTCATCCTGTGCGAGGACGCGTGGTTTCCCGGGCCCGCCGGGCAGGCGCGCGACGCGGGCGCGCAGGTGCTGCTCGCGCCCAACGCGTCGCCTTTCCATACGCGCCAGCAGGCGCTGCGGCGATCTGCCGTGAGCGGCCGTGCAGCAGCATGCGCAGTACCCATCGTCTACGTCAATCGCGTCGGAGGCCAGGACGAGCTCGTGTTCGACGGCGCGTCGTTCGTCGTCGATGCGGCGGGCAGTGTCGTGCAGCAGTTTCCCGCCTGGCACTCGACGCTTGGCATCGTCGAGTTCGACGGGGCCACGCCGCGGCACGTGCGCGGCGAGCTCGAGGTTGCCGTCGAGCCGAACGTGTACGCCGCACTGGTGCTGGGGCTGCGCGACTACGTCGAGGCCAATCGCTTTCCCGGCGTGGTTCTCGGTTTGTCCGGTGGCATCGACTCCGCGCTCGCGCTGGCGCTCGCCGTCGACGCGCTCGGTCGCGACGGCGTGCGCGCCGTCATGATGCCATCGCCCTACACCACGCCCATGAGCGTCGAGGACGCGCGCGCCATGGCGGGCACCTTGGGCGTGCGCTACGACGAGATCCCCATCGGCGCGGCGTTCGACGCGCTGCTGGAAACGCTCGCGCCGCTCACCCACGATGCACCGCCCGGCGTCATGGAGGAGAACCTGCAGGCACGCATTCGCGGTACGCTGCTGATGGCGCTGTCGAACCGCGACGGCCATCTCGTCCTGGCGACGGGCAACAAATCCGAGACGGCGGTGGGGTATGCAACGCTGTATGGCGACATGGCCGGTGGCTTCGCCGTGCTCAAGGACGTTGACAAGACGCTCGTGTACGGCCTTGCGCGTTACCGCAACGCGCTTGGGCGCGTGATCCCCGAGCGCGTCCTCGATCGCCCGCCGAGCGCCGAGCTGCGGCCTGGCCAGACCGACGAGCAGACGCTGCCGCCGTACAACGTTCTCGACGCCATCCTGACCGCCTACGTGGAAGAGGGGCGCAGCGCTGCCGACCTCGTCGCGGCCGGGCTGCCTGCTGAAGCGGTACGCGATGTCGTCGAGCGCATTCACCGCAGCGAGTACAAGCGCCGCCAGGCGGCACCGGGCGTGCGGATCACGCCGCGCGCCTTCGGCAAGGACTGGCGCTACCCCATCTCGTCCGCCTGGGATGCGACGGCAGGCGCGCGGTGAGGCGCTTTCCCGGGTGCTTCGTGTATCCTAAGCCGGTTCGTTCGGCGCGCCTGACCGCATGAAAAAAATCGAAGCCATCATCAAGCCGTTCAAGCTCGACGAAGTCCGCGAAGCGCTGTCCGAGGTCGGCATCACCGGGCTCACCGTGACCGAGGTGAAGGGCTTCGGGCGCCAGAAGGGGCACACCGAGCTCTATCGTGGCGCGGAGTACGTGGTCGATTTTCTCCCGAAGGTGCGGGTGGACGTCGTGCTCGCCGACGACATGGTCGACCGGGCCATCGACGCCATCGTCCGCGCTGCGCGTACCGGCAAGATCGGTGACGGCAAGATCTTCGTGACCGCGGTGGAGCAGGTCGTGCGCATCCGGACCGGCGAATCCGGAGAAGCAGCCGTCTGAGCGTCGATGCCGGCGCTGTCCGGCACGCAAGAGGAGAACGTCGTGTCCTTCTTCAGTGAGTTCCGGGAATTCGCGGTCAAGGGCAACGTCGTCGACCTCGCGGTCGGCGTGATCATCGGCGCGGCGTTCGGCCGGATCGTCGACTCGCTGGTCAAGGACATCATCATGCCCCTGATCGGGCGCGTGACCGGCGGGCTCGATTTCACGAACTATTTCATCCAGCTCGGTCCCGTGCCGCCGAACTACACCGGGCCGATGACCTACGAGGCGCTCACCAAAGCCGGCGTGCCGCTGCTGGCCTACGGCAACTTCATCACGGTCGTCATCAACTTCGTGATCCTCGCGTTCGTCATCTTCCTGATGGTGCGACAGATCAATCGCCTGCGCCGGCTTCACGACGAGAAGAAGGAAGCCGCACCGCCGTCCGAGGAAATCGTGCTGCTGCGCGAGATCCGCGACGCGCTGCGACGCTAGCGCCAGCGGTACGCCGCAGCGGCGTGCGCTGTGCCATCATAGCGGCCGGCCAGGACCGGCTCGAGTACCGGTCGCGCGCAACTCCTGTCCTGCAAAACCCGATTCGAGGCCCTGGAGGATCGTCATGCTGTCCATTCACCGGCTGACCACGCTCGTCGCGGTCGCGGCACTGGCTTACGCGGCAGGCGCCGCAGCGGACATCAACATCGGCGTCACGCTGTCCGCCACCGGACCGGCGGCGTCGCTCGGCATTCCCGAGAAGAACACGATCGACCTGCTACCCACCACGCTGGCCGGTCAGAAGCTCAACTGGATCGTCCTCGACGACGGCTCCGACACCACGAAGGCGGTGACCAATACCCGCAAGTTCATCAGCGAGGACAAGGTCGACGTCGTGATCGGCTCGACCGTCACGCCCAATTCGCTGGCCATGATCGACATCGTCGCCGAGGCCGAGACGCCGATGATCTCCATGGCGGCCTCTGCGCGCATCGTCGATCCGGCGAATCCCAAGACCAAATGGGTGTTCAAGACGCCGCAGAACGATTCGCTCATGGCCGACGCCATCGCGGTGCACATGAAGGCGAACGGCGTGAAGACGATCGGCTACATCGGCTTCAACGATGCCTATGGGGAGAGCTGGCTCGGGGAGATCAAGCGTTCCGGCCAGACTGCCGGCCTGCAGGTCATCGCCGACGAGAAGTACAACCGCAACGATGCCTCCGTTACCGGCCAGGTGCTGAAGCTCATCGCGGCGAAGCCGGATGCCATCCTCATCGGCGCGTCCGGTACACCCGGCGCAACGCCGCAGAAAGAGCTGGTCGCCCGCGGCTACAAGGGCAAGATCTACCAGACCCACGGCGTCGCCAACCCCGATTTCCTGCGCGTGATGGGCAAGGACGGTGACGGCACGTTCCTGCCCATCGGGCCCATGCTGGTGTGGGAGCAGCTTCCCGACACGAACCCCGTCAAGAAAGTGGCCGGCGACTACATCACCAAGTACGAGGCCAAGTACGGCAAGGATTCGCGCACGACGTTCGGCGGGCACGCCTGGGATGCCTACATGCTGCTGAGCCAGGCCGTGCCCAAGGCGCTCGCCAAGGCGAAGCCCGGCACGCACGAATTCCGCGTCGCGCTGCGCGACGCGCTCGAGACCGACAACGTCGTGGGCAGCCATGGTGTGTTCGTGATGTCACCGCAGGAGCACAACGGGCTCGACAACCGGGCGCGCGTGATGATCCGCATCGAAAACGGCCGCTGGGTGCTGGCGAAGTAACGCGTCCGATACGCGGCCCGATGGACTCGTCGATCGCCGCGCTGCTCATCCAGGATGGCGTCACCAACGGCGCCATCTACGCGCTGCTCGCCCTCGCGCTGGTGCTCGTGTTCGCCGTCACGCGGGTGATCTTCGTCCCCGCAGGCGAGCTCGTTGCATACGGCACGCTCACGCTCGCGGGCCTGCAGCTCGGCAAGCCGCCCGGCACCATCGGCCTGCTGCTCGGCATGGCCGCCATCGCCGGTGTGCTCGAGCTCGTCGCCGCCGCGCACGCGCGGCAGTGGCGCACGCTGCCGCGCCGCCTCGCCATGTGGACCGGTCTTCCATGCGCCGTAGCCGCGCTCGTATGGTGGGCGGCGCCGTTCAACTGGCCACTCGCCGCGCAAGTCGCGCTCGCGCTCGCCGCCGTCACGGCGCTCGGTCCGCTGCTCTACCGCATCGCGTACCAGCCGCTTGCCGACGCGTCGGTGCTCGTGCTGCTCATCGTGTCCGTCGCCGTGCATTTCGCGCTGACCGGCCTGGGGCTGTGGTTCTTCGGCGCTGAAGGCTCGCGCACGCCGCCCTTTGCCGCGGCGTCGCTGGAGGTTGGCGGCATCACGTTCAGCTTCCAGAGCCTTTTCGTGGTCGGCTCGAGCGTCGTGCTGATCGTCGCGCTCTACGGATTCTTCGGGCGCACGCTGGCAGGCAAGGCCCTGCGCGCCACCGCGGTCAATCGCATCGGCGCGCGCCTGTCGGGCATCTCGCCGCGCTTCGCCGGTGCGCTCACCTTCACGCTCGCCGCGTTGCTGTGCGCCTTCTCCGGCGTGCTCATCGGCCCGATCACGACCATCTACTATGACTCCGGGTTCCTGGTGAGCCTCAAGGGCTTCGTCGGCGCCATCATCGGCGGACTGGTCAGCTATCCGGTTGCCGCCGCAGGCGCTTTGCTGGTGGGCCTGCTCGAGTCGTTCTCGTCGTTCTGGGCGAGCGCGTTCAAGGAAGTGATCGTGTTCACGCTCATCATTCCGGTGCTGCTGTGGCGCAGCCTCATGACGCACCACCACGAGGAGGACGAGTGACACCGTGGCGGTGGGCCGCGTGAACGTCCCACGCGCGGCCTTCGCCGCCCTCGTCGTGCTGCTCGCGCTCGTTCCGCTGGCCGCTCCGCAATTCTGGGTCACGCTCGGCAACTACATCGGCCTCTACAGCATCGTCGCGCTCGGCCTCGTGCTGCTCACGGGCGTGGCCGGTCAGACGTCGTTCGGCCAGGCGGCATTCGTAGGTCTTGGCGCGTACGCGACGGGCTATGTCACGACACATGCATCCGGCTTGCCGGCAGCGGCCTGGCTCGGTCTACTCGCTGGATTGGTCATCACGGGCCTGGTTGCCCTCGCCCTCGGTTTCATCACGCTGCGCATGAAGGGCCACTACCTTCCGCTTGCCACCATCGCCTGGGGCATCAGCCTGTATTTTCTCTTCGGCAACCTCGATTTCCTCGGTGGGCATACCGGCATGACGGGCATTCCGTCGCTGTCGATCGGCCCGTTCGACTTGCGCGACGAGCGCCAATTCTTCGTGCTGATCTGGGCGATCGCCCTCGCCGCGCTGTGGGCCACGAACAACCTGCTCGATTCGCGGCCCGGCCGGGCGCTGCGCGCACTGCGCGGCGGACTCGAGATGGCCGAGGCGTTCGGCGTCAACGGCGCACGCCTGAAGATCGTCGCCTTCGTCTACGCCGCGCTGCTCGCGTGCATCTCGGGTTGGCTGTACGCGCATCTGCAGCGCTTCATCAACCCCACGCCGTTCGGCATCAACCAGGGCATCGAATACCTGTTCATGGCCGTCGTGGGCGGTGCCGGCAGCGTCTGGGGCGCCGTGGTCGGCGCGACGGTGATCACGCTGGCCAAGCAGGTGCTGCAGGACGTCCTTCCGCGGGTGCTCGGCCGGGCGGGCAACTTCGAGATCGTCGTGTTCGGCGTCCTGATGATCCTGCTTCTGCAGTTCGCGCGCGAAGGCCTGTGGCCGTGGATCGGCCGCCTGCTGCCCGCGCGCAAGCCGCTGCCGGTGCGCGATGCCGAGCCGCTCGCCGCGCGCCCCGACTCGCCGCCGACCGATCCGCTGCTCGACGTGCGCGCCGCGCGCAAGGCCTTCGGTGGTCTCGTGGCCGTGAATGATCTGACGTTCGCCATCCGGCCGGGCGAGATCGTCGGTCTCATCGGCCCCAATGGCGCCGGCAAGAGCACGACGTTCGGCCTCATCAGCGGTGCGCTCGCGCTGTCGGCAGGCGACATCCGCTTTCGCGGCGCGTCGCTCGGAGGCCTCGAGCCGTATCGGATCGCGGCACTGGGCATCGGCCGCACCTTCCAGCACGTGCGACTGATTCCCCAGATGTCGGTCCTCGACAACGTGGCGCTCGGTGCGTATCTGCGCGGTCGTGTCGGCGTGTGGCGCGCGGCACTGCGCCTGGATCGCGCCGAGGAAGCGCGAACCCGCGCCGAGGCCGCGCGCGCCATCGAGCGCGTCGGTCTCACGCAGCATCTGCACGATCCCGCTGGCAGCCTTCCGCTCGGTCAGCAGCGCATCACCGAGATCGCCCGCGCGCTTGCCGCGCAGCCAACGCTGCTCCTGCTCGACGAGCCGGCCGCGGGACTGCGTTACCTCGAGAAGCGCGCGCTCGCCGATCTCATCCGCGCGCTCAAGGCGCAAGGCATGACCGTCCTGCTCGTCGAGCACGACATGGACTTCGTCATGGGTCTCACCGACCGTCTCGTCGTGATGGATTTCGGCGTCAAGCTCGCGGAGGGCCTGCCGGCCGACATCCAGCGCAATCCCGTGGTGCTCGAAGCCTACCTGGGCGGCGCGGCATGAGCCGCCCGGACGCTCGTGCAACGCCAGGGCAGGCGAATGCGGCGCCGTTGCTTGCAGTCGAGCACCTCTCGGTGGCCTACGGCAAGGTCGAAGCCGTGCACGATGTCTCGCTCGTCGTCGCGCCAGGGTCCATCGTTACCGTGATCGGCCCCAACGGGGCAGGCAAGACCACGCTCCTGGCCTCGATCATCGGCCTCCTGCCGCAACGTGCGGGCCACGTGAAGTATGCCGGCGTGGACGCGGCCGTGCTGAGCGTCGAGGAGCGCGTGGCGCGTGGACTCGTGCTGGTGCCCGAGAAGCGCGAGCTGTTCGGCACGATGAGCGTCGCAGACAACCTCGAGCTTGGCGCCTTCGCCTCCCGTCGTGATGGCCGCCTGCGCGCGCGGCTCGACGACGTCTACGCCCGCTTTCCACGGCTCGCCGACCGGCGCACGCAACTCGCCGGCACGCTGTCGGGGGGCGAGCGCCAGATGCTGGCCCTGGGCCGTGCGCTGATGGCTGCTCCAAAGCTGCTGATGCTCGACGAGCCGTCGCTAGGCCTTGCGCCGCTGGTGGTGCGGGAGATCTTCACGATCATCGCGGCCCTGCGCGCGAGCGGCGTATCGATCCTGCTGGTCGAGCAGAATGCCCGCGCGGCGTTGCAGGTCGCGGATTTCGGGTATGTTCTCGAGACCGGGGAACTCGCGCTTTCCGGCCCCAGTCAGGACTTGAGCGCCAATCCCCGCGTAGCAGCCACTTATCTCGGCCATGGTGCCGTCGCTGCGGCGGGTTGAAGCCGGCTCGAACGCCCCCATTCCATTGGCATGGCCCCCCGCCGGCCGCCCGAAAGGACCTCGTGAATTCCATCGTCCTGCCTGAAGTGTCGCCCCTGCTGCTGTCGGAAGCGGAGCGCGTGCTGCTCGGCCCCTCGGGCCTCGACTTTCCCCAGTTGTCGCGCGTGCTGGCCGAGATCCATGCGCACGACGTGGATTTCGCCGACCTCTATTTCCAGCATTCGCGCTTCGAGAGCTGGAGCCTCGAGGAAGGCATCGTCAAGGCCGGTGCGTTCAGCATCGACCGCGGCGTCGGCGTGCGCGCGGTGTCCGGCGAGAAGCAGGCGTACGCGTATTCCGACGACGTCTCGCTGGCCGCACTCGAGCAGGCCGGGCGTGCCGTGCGCGCGATCGGCCGCCAGGGACAGAGCGCCGTCGCAGCGCTTGGCCAGCGCGGCCGCGCGCGCGCCCTGTATTCCACGGACGACCCCGTGGGCAGCTTGCCCGAGGCCGCGAAAGTGCAACTGCTCGAGCGCCTCGAGGCCAAGGCGCGCGCCCGCGATCCTCGCGTCGTGCAAGTCATGGCGGCGCTTGCCGGCGAGCACGAGACCGTGCTGATCGCGCGCAGCGACGGACTCATCGTCGCCGACGTGCGGCCGCTCGTGCGTGTCTCGATCACCGTCATCGTCGAAGAAGGCGGCCGTCGCGAGCAGGGTTACGCGGGTGGTGGCGGGCGCTTCGATTACGCGTACTTCGACGACGCCATGCTGGACGACTACGCGCGGCGTGCGGTCGACCAGGCGCTCGTGAACCTCGGTGCGCGCGACGCGCCTGCCGGCACGATGACGGTCGTGCTGGGCAACGGATGGCCGGGCATCCTGCTCCATGAAGCGATCGGCCACGGCCTGGAGGGCGACTTCAACCGCAAGGGCACGAGCGCGTTCGCCGGCCGCGTCGGCGAGCAGGTCGCGACCAAGGGCATCACCGTGGTCGACGACGGTACCCTCGACGATCGCCGGGGCTCGCTCAACCTCGATGACGAAGGCAACCCCACGCAGCGCACCGTGCTCATCGAGGACGGCGTGCTGCGCGGCTACATGCACGACCGGCTCAATGCGGGGCTCTCGTCGACGATCTCGACCGGCAACGGTCGACGCGAGTCGTTCGCGCATCTCCCCATGCCGCGCATGACTAACACCATCATGCTGGCGGGCGAGCGCGATCCGGCCGAGATCCTGCAATCGGTCAAGCGCGGCCTGTACGCCGTCAATTTCGGCGGCGGCCAGGTCGACATCACGAGCGGCAAGTTCGTGTTCTCGGCTGCCGAAGCCTGGATGATCGAAGACGGCAAGGTGACGTATCCCGTCAAGGGCGCCACGCTGATCGGCAATGGACCCGATGCGCTGACCCGCGTGTCGATGGTCGGCAACGATCTCGCGCTCGACAGCGGCATCGGCACCTGCGGCAAGGACGGACAAAGCGTGCCCGTGGGCGTTGGCCAGCCGACGCTGCGCATCGACGGGCTCACGGTCGGCGGCACGAGCTGACCACCGTGTAGGCGGCGTGCGCCGATCTACTGCGCCATGCTTCAACGCACGCTAGATGCGGCGCGCGGCGGGCCGCTGTGCGCAGGCTTAGGTCGCGGAAGCAATGGGTCGGCTGCGCGGTACGGCTCAAGCGCCGGCGGGCAACACACGCCCGCTTGGCGATTCGCCGCGCGCAGTGCGACCGCCGCTCCGATGCGCCTGCGCACAGCGGCCCACCGCGCGCCGGCGCTCGCATGGTGCGACGTCACCCCGGCAATCCGCGACCGCGCCTGCTTGCACTGCTGTAACGTTGCGCCGTGCAGTATGTCGGCGGGCGGTCCGGCGCTGTCTGCGGGCGCCTGAGCCGTGGCGCGATCTGCGCGCGGCGAGTCGGCCGGCGGGCGTGTGTTGCCCGCTGCCGCTCGAGCCGTCTCGCGCAGCCGCCTCCTGTTTGCGGCGACCGAAGCCCGCAGGCAGCGCTGGACTGCACGCCGCCTATGGCGAGGTTTGAAGTCGGCGTAAGCTCGACAGCGCCGGGCCGCATGCTGCGCACTGCGATGGTCTTGCGTTAGGAACCGCTAATGCAGCGGCCCCGATGGCGCAGCCGACGGCGTCTCGGGCGCGGGCGAGGCGTGATGGCACACGATGCGCCACCCGGACGGCGTGCGCATGAAGACGTTGGAAGCGACGACGGTGCCGCGCAGCGTGGCGTCTGCCCCATACACGTGCTCGATCGCGCTCTGCAAGGCGAGGCCGACCGTCTCGAGCATGACGATCTGCTCGAGGCGGAAGCGCAGCTTGGAGTCGCCTGAAAACAGCTGCTCGAAGGCCGTGCGCACCGCCTCGTATCCGACGTGCCGGGTGCCACCTGGATGCACGCAGACGATCTCCTCGTCGTCGGCCCACGTGACCATCATCGCGTCGAGATCCTTGTTCTCGAACGCCTGGTAGAACGCCACCGCCACGTCCTGCGGGGAAGTGTAGATGGGCAGCGTGCGGGCCTTGGACATGGGCGCGGGTTCTTCAGTCGGCATCGCGCGCGGGCAGCGCGGTGCGCGCGAGATTGTAGACCATGGTCGGCGACAGGTCCCGCATGCACTTGAAGTGTCCGAGCGGACATTCGCGCTTGAAGCACGGGCTGCAGGCGATGTCGATGCGTGCGACTTGCGCCGTCGAGGACAGCGGCGGCGTGTACGTGGGTGACGAGGAGCCGAACAGCGCGACGAGGGGTGCGCCGACCGCCGCGGCGGCGTGCATGAGCCCCGAATCGTTGCTGACCACGATTGCCGCGCTCGCCAGCAGGTCGATCGCTGTGCCGAGGTCCGTGCGCCCGGTCAGATCGCGGAACCGCTGTCCCGGCTCGCCGGCCGCCTGGATGACGGTGCTGGCGGCCAGCTTGTCGTTGGGCGAGCCGACGATCCAGACCTGCAGCCCGTCACGCAGGAATTGACCGCCGAGATCGGCGAAATAGTTCGGTGGCCAGCGCTTGGCCGGGCCGTATTCCGCGCCCGGACACAGGATGGCGATCGGTGGCTCGTTGCGCAGGCGCAGCGAGCGCATGGCAGCAGCACGGTTGGCCAGGTTCGGAACGAGCACCGGCGCCGGAGGGGTCGGAATCAGCGTGCGCGGTGCGCCGGCGAGCGCGGCATAACGATTGACCAGGCGCGGCAGCGCGCGGCGGTCGAGCACGCGCGCATCCGTGAGGAGGCCGAAGCGCCCTTCGCCGATGTAGCCCGTCCGTCGCGGAATGCGGGCAAGGAACGGGACCAGCGCCGATTTCCACGAATTGGGCAGGACGAACGCCCGCGTGTAGCCTTCGCTGCGCAACTGCCGTGCAAGCGCCTTGCGCGCGCGGAGGGCAAGCTCGCCGTGCGCGAACGGATTGTCGATGACGCGGCGGATGCCACGCATGCGTGCGTACACGGGGCCGCACCAGGGCGGCGCCAGAACGTCGACGATCGGCTCTTCGTTCGGCTCGCGCAAAAGGGCGAGCAACGGCTCGGAGAGGATCGCGTCGCCCACCCAGGACGGCGCGACCACCAGGATGCGTTCCGCCATGGTGGCCGCTGGCTGCAGGGATCCTCAGTGACCGGACGCGAGTGGTCCGCCCTCGAGCTTGTAGACCGTGCCGCAGTACGGGCACATGACTTCGCCGGTCTCCGCGATGTCGAGGAACACGCGCGGATGCGAGCTCCACAACGGCATGCCGGGATTGGGGCAGAAGACAGGGAGGTCGCGGGGCTTCACGACCACGGGTGTTGCCTGCGGCGTAGCCATGGTCAGACTGGCGTGAGCCACGCGCGATGCGCGGCGTTGCGGCCGTTGACGGTGTCGAAGAACATCGTCTGCAGCCGCGTGGTGATCGGCCCGCGGGTGCCGCTCCCGATGGGACGGTTGTCGTATTCGCGGATCGGCGTGACTTCGGCCGCCGTGCCGGTGAAGAAGGCCTCGTCGGCGATGTAGAGCTCGTCGCGCGTGATGCGCCGCTCGTGCACCGGAATGCCGAGCTCGCGGGCGAACGTGATGATGGTGTCGCGCGTGATGCCGTTGAGCGCACCGCCGGACAAGTCGGGCGTGTGGAGCGCGCCGTTGCGCACCATGAAGACGTTTTCGCCGGAGCCCTGGCACACGAAGCCCTGCGGATCGAGCAGCATGGCTTCCTCGTAGCCGTCCTGCGTGGCTTCCTGGTTGGCCAGGATCGAGACCGAGTAGTTGGCCACGGCCTTCGCATTGCACATCACGATGTTCGGATGATGGTGGGTGAACGACGAGGTGCGCACGCGGATACCCTTGTCGAGGCCGTCGGCACCGAGATACGCGCCCCACGGCCACGCCGCGATCGCGACGCGGACGGGGTTGGTGCGCGCGGCCACTCCCATTGCCACGCTGCCGTAGAACACGAGCGGGCGGAGGTAGCACGAGTCGAGCCCGTTGCGCCGGACGCATTCCACCTGCGCCGCCATGATGGTTTCGCGGTCGAACGGGATCTTCATCGCGAAGATGCGCGCGGAGTTGAACAGCCGCTCGGTGTGCTCGGCAAGGCGGAAGATGGCCGGACCCGACGCTGTCTTGTAGCAGCGGACGCCCTCGAACACGCCCAGGCCGTAGTGCAGCGTGTGCGTGAGCACGTGCGTGTTCGCCTCGCGCCACGGCACCATCTGTCCGTCGTACCAGATCCATCCGTCACGGTCTGCCATCGACATGGCGGCTCTTCCCCTCGTCGTAAAGGGCGATTCTAGCCGATGCGCCCGGGCGGGGCGCCTGGCGCGGCCACCGGCCAGGGTGTTCCGAACACCTCCCGCCACAGCGCCTTCACCGCCGCGCGGCGTTGCGCATGCTCCGCCGGATCGACGCGCGCCTGCCGGGCGCCCGTCAGCCGAACCTGATGCTGCACCCGGCGATATTCGCGATACGCATCCGCCGCCGCCGTGGCAAGCGCGGTCGGGACGAGACCGAGCTCACCGGCCCGCTGCACGAGCGCGATGTTGCCGCGATTGGCCGTGAGCTCCGCATGGCGATGCGCGTGCGCGAGAACCAGATACTGGACGGTGAACTCGATATCCACCATGCCGCCTTCGTCGTGCTTGAGATCGAACTGCGCTCCCGGGTTGGGATGCCCGCTTGCCATGCGCTGGCGCATGGCCGCGATATCGCCGGCAAGGCGCGCTGGATCGCGTGGCAGGCACAGGATCGCGACGCGTTCGTCTTCGAAGGCTGCCGACAACGCAGGGTCGCCGGCCGCGGCGCGAGCGCGCGTGAGGGCCTGATGCTCCCAGGTCCACGCATGCTCGCGCTGGTAGCGCCGGAAGCCTTCCAGGCTGGACACCATGAGTCCGGCCGCGCCATCCGGGCGCAGCCGCAGGTCCGTTTCGTACAGCTGGCCGGCGGGTGTGGTGCTCGTCAACCACGTGTTGACGCGCTGCGCGAGGCGCGCGTACCGATCGCCCGCGCTGTCGGCGACCGGGTCCGCCGCATCGACGTCGTAGAGGAACACCAGATCGAGATCGGACGCGTAGCCGAGCTCCTTGCCGCCCAGGCGCCCGTACGCGATCACGGCAAAGCGCGGTGGTGTGACGGGCCGTCCGGCGGCTTCGCACAGCTGGCGCCAGCACTCCTGCACCGTCGCGGCAAGGATCGTGTCGGCGAGCGCCGAGAGGTGATCGGCCAGCCGCTCGACGGTCAGCCGTCCCGCCAGGTCCTGCGCGAGCAGCCGCAACGCCTGCGCATGGCGGAAGTGCCGCAAGGCGTCCAGTTGGCCCTCGGTGTCGCCCTGGTGGATCGCAAGGAGCCGTGCGAGCTCCGCGCTCCAGGCTTCGGCGTCGGGCTCGGCGAGCAGCGTGCGCGCGTCCAGCAGCTCGTCGAGCAGCACCGGATGCCGGGCGAGATAGTCCGCCGCCCACGCCGAAGCTCCCATGAGCTGCGCGAGGCGCGGCAGGATCGGCGGGTGCTCGATGAGCAGCGCAAGGTAAGCGCTGCGCCGGCTCACGGCCTCGAGCAGGCCGAGCAAGCGCTCGAAGACGACCCGCGGCGTGGCGTTCGGGGCACGCTCGCGCGCCGCCACGTCGAGCAGCCGCGGGACCAGGTCGTCGAACCGCTGGCGCGAAAGGGCCGGCAGTTGGGTGTAGCGCACGCTCTGCCGCGTCTGCTGCAGCAGCGCAGATAGTGCATGCGGGTCGGTGTAGCCTGCCGCCGTGAGCGCGTCCATGGTGGCGTGCGACGGCTGCGGCTCCTCCCAGGCGGTCACATACGACTCGGCGGTGTCGTCGCCATGCTCCGTTGGACCGAACACCGCATCGAACTGTCCGGTGACCGCGCTACGCTGCGCCTCCAGCATGCGCATGAGCGCAACCCCACCGGGCAGATCGAACGTGCTGGCCAGAAGGTCGAGCTCCGCGGCGTCGTCGGGCAGGCGCTGCGTCTGGCGATCGTCGCGATATTGCAGGCGATGCTCCAGATCGCGCAGGAACCCGTACGCGTCGCGCAGCTGGCGCGCCGCTTCCGGCGTCAGCACGCCGCGCGCCGCGAGCGCCGCCACGGCGGCGCGGGTGCCGCGCACACGCAGCGACGGCTCGCGGCCGCCACGCACGATCTGCAGCGCCTGCACGACGAACTCGATCTCGCGGATGCCGCCGCGGCCCAGCTTGATGTCGCGCCCGTAGTCCTCGCGGCGCTCCTGCGCGCGGATCTGCCGATGGATGCCGCGCAGGCCCTCGTAGGCGTCGTAGTCGAGGTACTTGCGATAGACGAACGGCTCGACGATGCCCGCGAGCTCGGCATGGCGCTCGCCGGTCATGGGACGCGCCTTGAGCCAGGCGTAGCGTTCCCACGCCCGTCCCTGGGCGAGCAGGTATTGCTCGAGCATCGCATACGACGCGCACAGCGGGCCGCTTTCGCCGTACGGGCGCAGCCGCATGTCGACGCGGAACACGTACCCGTCCACGGTCACTTCGTGCAACGCGGCGATGATGGCGCGCCCAAGCCGCTCGAAGAACTCGGCATTGGCGATCGAACGTGGTCCATCGGTCTGGCCATCCTCGGGATAGACGAACACCAGGTCGATGTCGGACGACACGTTGAGCTCGCATCCACCGAGCTTGCCCATCCCGATGACGACGAGCGCCTGCGCGGCCCCACTCGTCCCACCGATCGGCGTGCCGTAGCGCTCGACGAGCACGCGCGCGTGCGCCGAAGCGGCCGCGGCGATCGACACCTCGGCCAGCGTGGTGATGGCCTGCACCACTTCGTCGAGGTCGGCCCGGCGCGTGAGATCGCGCGCAAGCGTATGCAGGAACACCTGCTTGCGCAAAAGCCGGAGTCGGGCGGCGAGCGCCTCGGGTGACTGCGTGCCTGCGGCCGCGACGTCCCGCCGGGCCGGCGCCCAGTCGAATGGCTGGTCGACGGTGGCGACGAGCGCCTCGCGCAGCACCGGTTGCGCGGTGAGGACGCGCTCGGCGTAGAGGCTGAACGCGAGGGCGCGGGGAAGATCCACGAAAGCGCTTTGGCCAGGAAGCCGGTCGAAGCGAAGGCGCGCGCATCCGTTAGAATCGGCCAGGGCCCACCGGCCTTTCATTATGCCTGCAGAGCGTTCCGCCGCGCGCGCCCGCAAGGCCACGCCCGTTCCCGTCGCCATCCGCGCCCTGTGGCTCGCGGCCGATGTCATCCTGGTCGCCGTCGCGCTCGCGTGCGCGCTGCTTCTGCTCGTCCGCTTCGTCGCCTTCCCCCGCATCGAAGCGCATCACGACGACATCGCGGCTGCACTGGGTGAGCGCATAGGACAGCCGGTCACGATCGGCGCCATCGAAACGGGGTGGGACGGCTGGAATCCACGCCTTTCCATTCGCGCGTTCAGCGTCATGGACCCGTCCGATCGGACGACGCCCGTGCTCACGCTGCCGCGCGTCGACCTCGTGGTGTCCTGGACCTCGCTGCCGCTGCTGGACCTGCGGTTGCGCGAGCTCGCCGTCGAAGGACCGCGCCTGGCGGTCCGGCGCGACGAAACCGGGCTGGTACATGTCGCGGGTATCGCGATCGACCCGGGCGCGCGCAGGGACGACAACGCCGTCACGGACTGGCTGCTGCGCCAGCCGCGCATCCTCGTCCACGACGGTCTCGTCACCTGGACGGACGAAGTGCGTCACACCCCGCAGCTCGTGCTCGACCAGGTCGATTTGCGCATCGAACAGGGCTTCGGGACACACCGGTTCGGCCTGACCGGCGTGCCGCCCGCCGAGCTCGCTGCGCCGTTGGACGTGCGCGGTGAATTCAGCGCAGCTTCCCTGCGCGAATGGCAGCATGCGCGCGGCAAGGCCTACGTGCGGCTCGACTACGCCGACCTCGCCGCGTGGCGCGAATGGCTACCGCTGCCGGTGGCCGTGGACAGTGGCAAAGGCGCAGTGCGCCTGTGGTTCGATTTTGCCGAAGGCGCACCACGAGCGATCACCGCCGATGTCGAGTTGGTCGACGTCCGGGCGCAGCTTGCGCACGACCTGCCCGCGATGGAGCTCGCGCACGTGGCCGGGCGCATCGGCGGTCGTCAGGACGGCGTGCGCCATGAGCTCGACACGCGCGCGTTCACCTTCGTCGCGCAAGACGGTGTCGCCTTCCCGCCCACCGATCTGCACTTGCGCTATGACGATGCGCGCGACGGCGCCGCGGCGAGCGGGGACGTGTCGTTCGACCGTCTCGAGCTCGGGCCCATCACGTCGCTCGCCGCGCATCTGCCGTTGCCCGAGCGTTGGCGCCGCGAGATCGCGCTGCTTGCGCCAAAAGGCGTCTTGCGCGAGGCCAGGCTCACATGGGAAGGCCCGGCAGACGCGCCTACAACGTTTCATGCGAGCGCGACGCTGTCCGACGTCGCCATCAACGCCCACGACAATGCGCCCGGTGCGAGCGGCCTCACGGGACGCCTGGACGCCACCGAGACGAAGGGCAGCCTGGCCCTCGACGCCCATGCGATGGCGTTGAGCCTGCCGCGGGTGTTTGCTACGCCGCTCAGCTTCGATGGCGTCGGAGCGCGCATCGGCTGGACGCGCAGCGGCGAGACGACGAGCGTGCAGGTCGACGATGCAACCTTCACCAATGCCGACTTCGCCGGCACAGCGTCGGGCACCTGGCATTCGGTCGCGACGGGTCCAGGCATGGTCGACGCGCGCGCCCAGCTCACCCGTGCGAGCGTCGAGCCGCTCAACCGGTATGCGCCAAGCCAGCTGCATCCGCGGCTGCGCGAGTGGCTCGCGCGCGCGCTCGTCAAGGGATCGAGCAATGACGTGCGCGTGACGTTGCGGGGCAACCTCGCCGAATTCCCGTTCCCGCAGGGACGCAACGGCCAGTTCATGGTCGTCATCAAGGCGCGCGATGCCACGCTCGATTACGCCGAGCACTGGCCGCCGCTCAGTGACCTCGAAGGCGAGGTGCGCATTGAAGGCTCCCGCCTGATGATCGACGGGACACGCGGACGCGTGCTCGGCGCCTCCATCGGACGCACGCATGTCGAGATCGCCGACATGCGCGAGCGCCCGGCAACGGTCAAGGTCGAAGGCGAAGCCGAAGGACCGACCGCCGAGTTTCTCGCGTTCATCCACGGCAGTCCGGTCGGCGAATGGGTGGGCGATGCCACCAAGGCGGCACAGGCTGCGGGCAACGGACGACTGTCCCTCAAGTTCGCGTTGCCCCTGAACGGCGGCCGCGCGAATGGGCTCACCGGCGAATATCAATTCATCGACAACCAGGTGCATTTTCCCGGCGCGCCTGCGCTCGCGGCGGTGAACGGCAAGCTCACGTTCACCGATCGCGAGATCACGGGACGCGACATTGCGGCCGAGGCCTTCGGCGGCCCCGTGAAGCTGCAACTCGCGACCGCGGAGGGCCGCGTCAAGGTCAACGCGACCGGAACGTCCAACGTGACGCTGCTGCGCCACGAGTTCGAGGCGCCGATGATCGACCGCATGAGCGGCAATGCCGACTGGCAGCTCTCCGTCGACGCCAGGCCCGACGCCGTCGGCTGGGTCGTGGAGACTTCCCTCAAGGGCGTGAGCGTCGATCTGCCGGCGCCGCTCGGCAAGACCGCCGACGAAGCGCGTGCGCTGCGCATCGTCCGGCGCGAGGTCCGCGCAGGCCGCGAAGACGCGTTGACCTTCGACTACGGCCACGAGGCGCGCGTCGTGGTGCATCGCCAGATCGCAGCGGACCCGCGGGTCGATCGCGTGCTCGTGCTGCTCGGCAAGGCGATGGAGCGTTCGGCCGAGCCGCAGCGCAGCGGTTTGTGGATCCGCGCCGACGTGCCGAGCCTCAATGTGGACGACTGGCTCGCCTGGCAGCGCAAGCAGGACGCTGGCTCAGGCAACAGCGGCGGACAGGCGACTGGCCGTCTCGCGTTCGACGGCTTCGACATCGAGGCGGGCATGCTGCAGGCGCTCGGGCGTCGGTTCGACGACCTCAAGGTGACCGGCCGACGCACCGGCGACGACTGGCGCCTCACCCTGGACGGTCGAGAGATCGCCGGCAACGCGATCTGGCAGGCCGCTACGCCGTCGCAGCCCAACGGACGCGTCGTGGCGCGCCTTGCGCGTCTGGTGCCGCCTGCCGCCGGTGAGCTCACGCCCTGGAGCGGCGCGGCCGAAGAGCCCGCACGCAGCGTGGGCGCCGGCAATCCGTGGCCGGCCATCGACGTCACGGCCGATGCGCTGTTTGCCCGCGGGCGCGAAGTCGGCCGGTTGGAAGTGCTGGCGCATCCGGCCGCAGCCGATTGGCAGATCGAGAAGCTCAGCGTCACCAACGACGCCGGCCGCATCGACGCGCAGGGCGTGTGGCGGGGTGGCCGTGCGCCGCAGACGAGGCTCGACGTCAAGGTCGACGTCAAGGAAGCCGGCCGCTTCCTGGCCTATTTCGCGATGCCCGATGCGATTCGCGCGGCACCGACCACCATCGAAGGACAGCTCGCCTGGGATGGCGCGCCGAGCGATTTCGACTATCCCTCCCTCGGGGGCAGCTTTGCGGTGCGTGCCGGCGCAGGCCAATTCCTCAAGGCCGATCCAGGCGTAGGGCGCCTGCTCGGCGTGCTGTCGCTGCAGGCGCTGCCGCGCCGGATCACGCTCGATTTTCGCGACGTGTTCAGCGAAGGCTTCGCGTTCGACAGCGTCGTGGGCAACGTGCGCATCCAGAAGGGCGTGATGCACACGGAGACGTTCAAGCTCGCCGGACCGGCCGCGGCCGTCGACATCGCCGGCGACGTCGACCTCGCGCGCGAGACGCAGCAGCTGCGCGTGCGGGTGCAGCCGTCGCTGTCGTCGAGCGTTTCGGCGGGTGCCGCCGCGCTCTTCATCGCCAATCCGCTGGTCGGCGCGGTGGTCGGCGCGGGAACGCTGCTCGCCCAGAAGATGCTCAACAATCCGATCGAGCAGCTGTTCGCCTACGAATATGCCGTGTCGGGTGCGTGGGACGATCCTGTCGTCCAGCGGCTGTCGAGCCGCACCGCCGCCGCACGGCCGGAGAGTGCCGCCAAATGAGTACACCGAATCCCGATCGCGTCGCGGCCGTGCAGATGGTGTCCGGTCCCGATGTCGCGGCGAACCTGGCAGCAGCCGAAGCCCTCGTCGGGCAGGCGGTCGCGCAGGGCGCGTCGCTGGTCGTGCTGCCGGAGAACTTCGGCATCATCGCGACGTCCGCCGCGGCAAAGGTGGCCGCGCGCGAGCCCGATGGCGACGGTCCGCAGCAGCGCTTCCTCGCGCGCATGGCGACCGTGCATGGCGTCACCATCATCGGCGGCAGCGTGCCGCTCGAGTCGGGCGACCCGGCGCGCGCGTATCAGTCGCTGCTCGTCTACGCGCCCGGCGGCCAGCGCGTCGCCCGCTACGACAAGATGCACCTGTTCCGCTTCACCCACGGCGACGAGGACTACGACGAAGCGCGCACCATCCGCGCCGGCGAAGCGCCACAGGTGTTCGACGCGCCGCTCGGCAGGGTGGGCCTTTCCATCTGCTACGACGTGCGCTTCCCCGAGCTGTATCGCGCACTGGGTCCGCTGACGCTCATCGTCGTGCCGGCAGCGTTCACCGAGCGTACCGGGCGCGCGCACTGGGACATCCTGCTGCGTGCACGGGCCGTCGAAAACCAGTGCTATGTGCTCGCGGCCGCACAAGGCGGCGAGCACGAAGGCGGGCGCCGCACGTATGGCCACTCGATGCTGGTCGACCCGTGGGGCGAGATCGTACGTACACTTACGATCGGACCGGGTGTCGTCGTCGGCGACATCGACCACGCGCGCATCGACGATGTGCGCGCGCGGCTGCCGGCCCTGGCGCATCGCGTCCTGGGCGCCTGAAGCGCTGCGCGAGCACCAAGCGCCCGCGTTGACAGCCCCGCCACGCGGGAACACCATCGGCGCGCGTACCCGATGGCGGCGCCGCCGCCCATCGCGCGCGGTGCGCGCCTTGCCGGCGCGCTTCCAACCGGCTCGCACACAGGGAGAACGTCATGAACGTCACGCTTCGACGTGCCGCGCTCGTCATGCTGTCGATCATCGCCGTGCTGGTGCCGCTCGCGGCAGGCGCGCAGGACAAGGCTTACACGGAAGGCACGGTGTGGTCGGTCAGCATGATTCGCGTCAAGCCGGGGATGTTCGACGTGTACATGAACGAAGTGCTGCCGATGCGCAAGAAGATGAACGAGGAGGCGCGCAAGCAGGGACTGTTGCTGTCGAGCCACATTCTGTCGGGCAACGCCTACGGCCGCGACGATTTCGACCTGCTCATCCTCGACGAGTACAAGAACTGGGCGGCGTTCGACGGCATGAGCGCGAAGTACGAGGCGATCATGCGCAACGTCATCGGGCCCGAGAGCAAGCAGGTCGAGGTGATGGTCAAGCGCAACGACGTGCGCGAGATCTTCGGCGACAAGGTGATGCAGGAGATCGTCATCAAGTAGACGCCGGCAGCGGGGCGCGACGCGTCATCCGCGCGCTCCCCGCAGCAGGATCAGCACGGCGCCGCCGCCGCCGGCGTGGCGCGGCGCTTCGCAGTAGGCCAGCACGTCGTCCCAGTGCGCCAGCCACTTGCGCACCTTGCCTTTGAGCACCGGCTCGCGATTGGGAGACGTCAGCCCTTTGCCGTGGATCACCCGCACGCACCGCAAGCCGCGCGAACGCGCTTCGAGCAGGAAATCGGCGAGCGCGTCGCGCGACTCCTCGGTGTTGAGGCCATGCAGGTCGAGCTCGCCTTGCACGCTCCAGCGGCCGCGGCGCAGTTTCGACAGCACGTCGGTGCCGAGACCCGGGCGCAGGAAAGTCTGCTCGGCTTCGAGCTCCTGGCCGATCTCCCAGGTATGCGGCGCAGGCTCGGCGCCGTACTTGGACATCTCCAGCGCGTCGCGCTCGTCTTCGAGCCGCTGCGTTGGAATGGGCGCTGGACGATCGCGCTGGATGCGCGCCTTGTTCGCGGGCGGCAGGCGCTTGACGTCCGCGAAAGCCTTGTGGAGGTCGATGTCGCCTTCCGCATGCTTCGCGGCGGCAATGGCGCGTTTGACACTGGGCGCATCGTGGCCGTTGCCATGCGCCGGTGCGGCGCGCGGATGGGCGCTTCGCGTGGGCGCCGCCGCGGTCTTGCCCCGCGCAGGCTGTGGTGCAGCTGCCGGCTGCGCCGGTCGCGCGGCGTCGAGCAGCGCTTTCAGATCACCGAGCTTCGCCACGGCGTCACGCGACGCCGGCCGTCGTGTCTTCCAGCGGGACGGCGATGGGATGATCGTCGAGGAACGCTTCCGCATCGAGCGCGGCCATGCAGCCGGTGGCCGCGGACGTGACGGCCTGGCGATAAACGTGATCGGCGACGTCGCCGGCTGCGAAGACGCCGTGCACGCTGGTGGCGGTCGCATCGCCGTCCGCGCCACCCTTGACGCGAATGTATCCGCCGCGCATGTCGAGCTGGCCCTCGAAGATCTGCGTGTTGGGCGTGTGACCGATGGCGATGAACACGCCGTGCAGCGAAATCTCCTGCGGCCGGTTGGTGCGCACGTCGCGCAAACGCACGCCCGTCACGCCCGAGCCGTCGCCCATCACTTCTTCGAGCACGTGGTTCCACAGCACGCGGATGTTGCCGCCGCTGCCCGTGCGCGCCATCAGCTTGTCGATCAGGATGGCCTCGGCGCGAAACTTGTCGCGCCGGTGCACCACCGTGACGCTGCGCGCGATGTTGGCGAGGTAGAGCGCTTCCTCGACGGCAGTGTTGCCACCGCCCACCACCACGACGTCCTGCCCCTTGTAGAAGAACCCGTCGCAGGTTGCACACGCCGACACGCCGCGGCCCATGAACGCTTCCTCCGACGGCAACCCGAGGTAGCGGGCCGAAGCGCCGGTTGCGATGATCAGCGCATCGCAGGTGTACTCGCCGTTGTCACCGACGAGCCGGAACGGCCGCTGGCGCAAGTCCACCGTGTTGATATGGTCGAACACGAGCTCGGTGTCGAACCGCTCCGCGTGCTTCTGGAAGCGGACCATGAGGTCGGGGCCGAGCACGCCATCGGCGTCGGCTGGCCAGTTGTCCACCTCGGTGGTGGTCATGAGCTGGCCGCCCTGGGCCAGACCGGTGATGAGCACGGGCTTGAGGTTGGCGCGCGCCGCGTAGACTGCGGCCGTGTAGCCGGCCGGGCCGGAGCCAAGGATCAACAGACGGGCGTGCTTGGGGTTCATGAAGGTGCCTTGCAACGTTCCGGACAGGCAAGTGTAGTAGAAGTGGGGGCACGTGCCGGACGCGCAAGGTGCGCGCACCGGCTGCGACGAATCCGCCAACCGCGTCGGCAAACGCTATAATGCGTCGGATGAGGTCGGCGCGCCAACCCCGTGTTTTTCAATAAGAACCGCAACGTCCGTCGGCGGGGCGCCGGGCCCGAGGCCGCGTTGTCGCCGCGTTTCGCCCGCCTGGTCCGCGAAGCGTTCTGGCTGCTCGTCGTCGCGGGCTTCCTCTACCTCGCGCTGATCCTCGCGACCTATTCACGCGGCGACCCCGGCTGGTCGTTCTCGGGCAACGCGGACGTCGTGGGCAACCGCGGCGGCTTCGTCGGCGCGTGGCTGTCGGACCTGCTGCTCTATCTCTTCGGCGTCTCGGCGTGGTGGTGGGTCGTGGCCGGCGTGGTGCTCGTCGTGGCCGGTTACCGGCACGTGGTCCATCCCGAGCTTGCGCGCGAGCATCCGCTGCCTCTGCGCATGATCGGTTTCGTGCTCGTCTTGCTCGCCAGCGCTGCGCTCGAGGCCATCCGCTTGTGGAAGCTGCCGGTCACGCTGCCGCTGGCGCCCGGAGGCGCGCTCGGCGACGCGCTGGGTGGCATGCTGTCGCGCGCCATGGGGTTCAATGGCGCGACGTTGCTGCTGCTCGCGTTGTTCGCGGCCGGCTCGTCGCTGTTCTTCGGCATCTCGTGGCTGCGCGTGATGGAGCGCATCGGCGCGCTCATCGACGCGGCCGTCGCCGCGGTGCTCCGGTGGCGCGAAGCGCGCGCCGACCGGCGCATCGGCGAGGAGCGGGCTGCCGAACGGGAGCAGGTGGTCGAGCATCTGCGCGAGGAGACGCATGAGCGCGAGCCCGTGATCGTCGCGCCGCCGCCCGCGCCCATCGTGCGCTCCGAGCGCATCGTCAAGGAGAAGCAGCGGCCGCTCTTCACGGAGATGCCCGATTCGCCGCTGCCGCCGCTGTCCTTGCTCGAGGACGCGCCGCCGGCCACCGAGACGGTCAGCGCCGACACGCTCGAATTCACGTCGCGGCTCATCGAGCGCAAGCTGGCGGACTTCGGTGTTGCCGTGAAGGTGCTCGCCGCGTATCCCGGGCCCGTCATCACGCGCTTCGAGATCGAGCCTGCGGTCGGTGTGAAGGGCGCGCAGATCGTCAACCTGATGAAGGACCTGGCGCGCGCGCTGTCGGTCGTCTCCATTCGCGTGGTCGAGACGATTCCCGGCAAGTCGTGCATGGCCCTCGAGCTGCCCAACGCCCGCCGGCAGGTCGTCAAGCTGGTGGAGATCCTCGAGTCGGCGCTCTACAACGACGCGCCGGGAGCGTTGACGCTCGCGCTCGGCAAGGACATCGCGGGCAAGCCGGTGATCACCGACCTTGCGCGCATGCCGCACCTGCTGGTCGCGGGCACCACGGGGTCGGGCAAGTCGGTCGCCGTGAACGCGATGATCCTGTCGCTCCTCTACAAGTCCGAGCCCAAGCAGGTGCGTCTCATCCTGATCGACCCGAAGATGCTCGAGCTGTCGGTCTACGAAGGCATTCCCCATCTGCTCGCGCCAGTCGTCACCGACATGAAGCTCGCGCCCAACGCCCTCAACTGGTGCGTCGGTGAGATGGAGCGGCGCTACAAGCTCATGAGCACGCTCGGCGTGCGCAACCTTGCCGGCTACAACCAGCGGGTGGTCGACGCGAAGAAGGCGGGCAAGCCCCTCAGCAACCCGTTCACGCTGACGCCCGAGGCGCCCGAGCCGCTCGAGGAGATGCCGCTGATCGTCGTCGTGGTCGACGAGCTGGCCGACCTCATGATGGTGACCGGCAAGAAGATCGAGGAGCTGATCGCGCGCATCGCGCAAAAGGCGCGCGCCGCGGGCATCCACCTGATCCTCGCCACGCAGCGTCCGTCGGTCGATGTGATCACGGGCCTCATCAAGGCCAACATCCCGTCGCGCATCGCGTTCCAGGTGGCGAGCAAGGTGGATTCGCGCACGATCCTCGACCAGATGGGCGCGGAAACGCTGCTCGGGCAGGGCGACATGCTTTACCTGCCGCCCGGCACCGGCTACCCGCTGCGGGTGCACGGCGCCTTCGTGTCCGACGCGGAGGTGCATCGCGTCGTCGAGCACCTGAAGTCCGCGGGTGAGCCGCAGTACATCGAAGGCATTCTCGAAGGCGGCGTGGCGGGCGACGCCGATGACGGGGCACTTGGTCCGGACGGCGCCGATGTCGAGGCCGATCCGATGTACGACCAGGCGGTCGCGGTCGTGCTCAAGACGCGCCGGCCGTCCATCTCGCTGGTGCAGCGGCATCTGCGCATCGGGTACAACCGCGCGGCGCGCCTCATCGAGCAGATGGAGCGCGCGGGCCTGGTGTCGTCCATGCAGACCAATGGCAACCGCGACGTCCTGGTGCCGGCCGCCAAGTCGGAGTCATGAGCCCGGGCACTCCGGGGGCCGCCGCGTTGCGCGTGCGCGTCGGCCTCGCGCTCGTCGCGCTGGCTTGCGCGAGCGCCGTTGCCGGTCCGGTGGAGGTCTATCGCGAGGGGCCGCGGTTCTGTCCGCGCGACCGGCCAGCCACCGCGCCCGTGTTGACGCAGGAGGAGGCCATCGCGCGGGCGCGCAGGCTGCTGCCCGATGACTTCTGCGGCCCGTCGTGGTTCGTTTCCGGCTGTGACGTGCTGACCGAATACGCGCTCGGCAGCTGGCGCATCTATTTTCACCAGTACAAGCTGCAGGGCGGCAGCCACGATCCGAGCGGTCTTGCCCACACCTACGTCGTGCTCGACCCGGTAGGCAACTGCCAGGCGAACATCCCAGGCACCGAAGTTGGCGCTCCGCGCTGAACCGGCGTGGCCTGGCAAGGACTAACCGGCATGCATGCCACGACACTTGCGCTCGGTCTGTTGCTGGGCACGCTCGCCTCGGTTGCGCAGGCGAGCGGCCTCGATCAACTGCACGCGTTCCTGGAAGGCACGCGCACGGCGCGGGGCACCTTCGAGCAAACCGTCTCGAACGCGCAGCGCCGCACCACCCAGACGACTTCGGGTACGTTCGCGTTCGCGCGGCCGGGCAAATTCCGCTGGACTTACGAAAAACCGTTCGACCAGCTGATCGTCGGCGATGGCGCGAGCGTGTGGGTCTTCGACAAGGACCTCAACCAGGTGATCGTCCGCAAGCTGGACGCCGCGCTCGGCGCAACGCCCGCCGCGCTGCTGGCGGGCGACAATGCGCTCGAGCGCAATTTCGACCTCACTGCGGGGGCGCAGGGCACGGACGGCGGGCTCGAGTACGTCGAGGCGACGCCACGCAGCGCCGACTCGCAATTCAAGCGCATCCGGCTGGGTTTCCGCGACAACCTGCCGCGCGCCATGACGCTCGTCGACGCGTTCGGGCAGACCACCGAGCTCACGTTCAAGACGATCGAGCGCAATCCTTCGCTCGCGCCCGACCTGTTCCGTTTCTCGCCGCCGCCCGGCGCGGACGTCGTGGGGCAGCCGCGAGCGCCTTAGCGAGCGTCCACCAGCGCGCGCAGGCGGTCGGGATAATCGCTGATGATGCCGTCGACGCCCGCCGCGATCAGCCGCTTCATCTCGGCCACGTCGTTCACGGTCCATGGCAGCACTTCGAGACCGAGCGCGTGCGCTTCCGCGATGCGGGTGGCCGTCGCATTGCGATAGAAGGGCGACCAGACCGCGCATCCGGCCGCGTGCACGAGCCTGGGCACCGACGCGTCGAACGCGCTCAGATCCAGTCCGGCCGTCCACGGCGATGCGCGGCCGCCGCGTGACGCGACGTTGTTGGTGTTCGCCGTTTCGATCGTGAGGCACGCGGTGCGCAGTGCCGGCGCGATGCGTTTGGCGGCCAGCAGCGTGCGCCAGTCGAACGACTGCAGCGTCACGCGCTCGGTCAAGCCGGCGGCCTGCACGCGCTCGATGACGCGTGCGGCGAAGCTCTCCGGATCGGGTGCGTCGCCCGGCAGGTCGGGACTGAGCTTCGTCTCGACGTTGAGCCGCACCGGATAGTCGGCGTGACGGGCCAGGTCGAGCAGCGCATCGAGCGTCGGGAAATGTTCGCCGTCCACGGGCTGCTGGTCCGGCACCTGCTTCGCATACGCTGATTGCGCATCCACGCGTCCGATGTCGTAGCGGCTCAATGCGGCGGCCGTCAGCGTGCGTATGGCGGGCCCTTCGGCAGCGAGGAACTTGCCGTCGGCGTCGCGCGTGATGTCCGGGTTCAGCCGCGGGTTGTGCGAGATCACCACGACGTCGTCACGCGTGACGGCAAGGTCGGTCTCGATCGTCGTGACGCGCAGCGCGAGCGCGCGCCGGAACGCGGCGAGCGTGTTTTCCGGTGCGAGCCCGCGCGCGCCGCGATGGCCCTCGATGTCGAACGCGGCCGCGCGCACCGGGACGAGCGCAGCCGCCAGAAGCACGCCCATGATGAGCCTGCGCATCACGCGGCGCGCCAGTGCGGCGGATACGTGCGCTCGAAGTACGGCAACGTCTCCACGCGCGTCATCCATGCGCGCAGCCGCGGCCCGAGCGCTTCGCCGATGCGCAGGTCGGGGCGCTTGCGTGCTTCCATGCGCAACAGCAGCGCGATCATGGGATACAGCGTGAAATCGACGGCGCCCGGCGTGGCGCCGGTCAGGAACGGCTCGCCGCCGCGGTGCTCGAACGCGCTGATCTCCGCCATGACGCGCTTGCGGCCCGACGCGATGACGCTGGGATCGGCCTGGTCGGCAGCCGTGAACAGCACCTGCTCGACCACGGTCTCCATGGCGTGCGCGACATACTCGTCCGCCTCGCGAATCATGGCGCGTGCCGCGGCGCGTGCGCGCGCCTCGCGGGGGAAGAGCGGTCGACCGGAATCGGGATAGGCGTCCTCGAGGTATTCGACGATCGCCGCCGATTCGGCCAGCCGGAGATCGGCGTCGACGATGGCGGGCACCTTGGCGCGCGGATTGATGGCGCGATAGGCGTCGCTGGTCAGATCGCCGGCGGAGAACGACATCATGTGCAGCTCGTAGGGCAGGGCCTTGTGCTCCAGCGCAAGCCAGACCCGCCAGGCGTATGGAGAGCCCGAACCGCTGTAGAAATGGATCATGTGCGCACCGCTTTGACACGGGCGACCAATGTAGGCGTAATGGATGCCTGCCGCAACGGCCCGCGTCCATGACCGACCTCTTCGATGCCGCCCGCGCCCCCGGTGTGCCGCTGGCGGAGCGCCTGCGCCCGCGCACCATCGGCGAAGTGATCGGGCAGCGGCACCTCCTGGCACCGGGCAAGCCGCTCGCGGTCGCGTTCGCCTCGGGCAAGCTGCACTCGATGATCCTGTGGGGGCCGCCCGGTGTGGGCAAGACGACCCTCGCGCGTCTCATGGCCGATGCGTTCAGCGCCGAGTTCATCGCCATCTCGGCCGTCCTGGCGGGCGTCAAGGACATTCGCGAAGCGGTCGCGCGCGCGCAGGCGGTGCGCCAGCAATACGACCGGCCGACCATCCTGTTCGTCGACGAGGTTCATCGCTTCAACAAGGCGCAGCAGGATGCGTTCCTGCCCTTCGTCGAGCAGGGCGTGCTGACGTTCATCGGTGCGACGACCGAGAATCCGTCGTTCGAGGTGAACAGCGCGCTCCTGTCGCGCGCCGCCGTGTACGTGCTCGAGCCGCTGTCGCCCGAAGAGCTCGCGCAGCTCCTCGAACGCGCGCTGGCCGTAGCCATGCCCCGCGTGACGCTCGCGCAGGAGGCGCGCGATGCGCTCATCGGCTACGCCGACGGCGATGGCCGGCGCCTGGTCAACCTGGTCGAGCAGCTGGCGGTCGCGGCCGGCGAGGCGCGGCGGACGGAGATCGACGTCGCGTTCGTCGAAGCCACCATTGCGCGCAGCCTGCGCCGCTTCGACAAGGGCGGCGAGGCGTTCTACGACCAGATCTCGGCGCTGCACAAGGCCGTGCGCGGGTCGGCGCCCGACGCGGCGCTCTACTGGATGTGCCGCATGCTCGACGGTGGCGCCGATCCGCTCTACGTGGGCCGCCGCCTCATTCGCATGGCGGTCGAGGACATCGGCCTCGCCGATCCGCGCGCGCTGCAGATCGCGCTCGATTGCGTCGCGACGTACGAGCGGCTCGGCACGCCCGAAGGCGAGCTCGCGCTTGCGCAATGCGTCCTGTATCTCGCCGCGGCGCCCAAGAGCAACGCCGTGTACATGGCTTACAACGGCGCGCGCGCGTTCATCGCGCAGGACGGCTCACGCGCCGTGCCGCTGCGCCTGCGCAACGCGCCTACGCGCCTGATGAAGGGCCTCGGCTACGGCAAGGGCTATCGCTACGCGCACGACGAGGCCGACGCCTACGCAGCCGGCGAGCGCTACCTGGCCGACGACATGCCGGATGCGCGCTTCTACGAGCCGACCGAGCGCGGGCTCGAGGCGCGCATCCGCGAGCGCCTGCAGACGCTCCATGCCCGCGACGCGCAGGCGGGGGGCCAGCAGGAGCCAGCCGAAGAAGGCTAGGCACCTGCCGCCGTCGCCCGGTGTGTAGAATTTACGCATGCTCGACATCAACCTGCTGCGCAACGACCTTGCCGGAGTCGCCGCTGCGCTGGCGCAACGCGGCGTCACGCTGGACGCGGCCACGTTCGAATCGCTCGAGGCGACGCGCAAGGACATCCAGACACGCACCCAGGAGCTGCAGCAGAAGCGCAACGTCGCCAGCAAGCAGATCGGCGCGGCGAAAGGGCGCGGCGAGGACGCAACCGCTGCCCTGGCCGAAGTGGCGGGACTGGGCGACCAGCTCAAGGCGCTCGAAGCGGAGCTTGCGCGGGTGCAGGCTGCGCTGCGCGACTTCATGCTCGACCTGCCCAATCTTCCGCATGCCAGCACGCCCGTGGGCCGCTCGGCCGAGGACAACGTGGAGCTGCGTCGCTGGGGCGCCCCGCGCACGTTCGAGTTCTCGGTCAAGGATCACGTCGATCTCGGCGAGGCGCTCGGCCTGCTCGATTTCGCCACCGCGGCCAAGATGTCCGGTGCGCGCTTCTCGTTCCTGCGCGGCGATCTCGCCCGCCTGCATCGTGCGCTCGCGCACTTCATGCTCGACGTCCACACGACCGAGCATGGCTACTCCGAATGCCACACGCCCTACATCGTGAACGCCGAAGCGCTGGTCGGCACGACGCAGCTGCCAAAATTCGAGGCGGACATGTTCGCGGTGCGCAAGGGCGGCACGCAGGGCGAGGAAGCGCTCTACCTCATCTCGACGTCCGAGATCACGCTGGCCAACAGCGTGCGCGAGGAGATCCTCCCGGCCGAATCACTGCCCATGCGGCTGACGGCTCACACGCCATGCTTCCGCTCGGAAGCCGGCAGCTATGGCAAGGACACGCGCGGGATGATCCGCCAGCATCAGTTCGACAAGGTCGAGCTCGTGCAGGTCGTGCAGCCCGAGCGCTCCTACGAGGCGCTGGAGGAACTGACCGGGCACGCCGAGCGCATCCTGCAGCGCCTCGGGCTGCCTTATCGGGTCATGGCGCTGTGCACCGGCGACATGGGCTTTGCCGCCGCCAAGACCTACGACCTCGAAGTGTGGCTGCCCGGGCAGCAGGCGTATCGCGAGATCTCGTCGTGCTCCAATTGCGAAGCGTTCCAGGCGCGGCGCATGCAGGCCCGCTTTCGCAACGCGCAGGGCAAGCCGGAGCTCGTGCACACGCTCAACGGGTCGGGCCTCGCGATCGGCCGCACGCTCGTCGCGGTGATGGAGAACTACCAGGAAGCCGACGGCTCCATCGCCGTGCCGGACGTGCTGCGGCCGTACATGGCAGGGGCCACGAAAGTCACCAGGGCGGGGTGAGGCGATGACGCAGCGCAGGCGCGTACGACGGACCACGATGGCGTCGGCGTTGCTGCTGGTGGCAACCGCTGCGCTCGCCGACGAGGGCATGTGGACGCTGGACCGCCCGCCGGCGCAGGCGCTGCGCGAGCGCTACGGCTTCGAGGCGACGCCTGCATGGCTATCGTCGCTCCGCGCGGCTGCCGTGCGGGTGGGCGGCGCATCGGGCTCCTTCGTGTCCGATGCGGGCCTGGTGCTGACCAATCACCACGTGGCGCTCGGCTGCATCGAGAACCTGTCCACCGCGGAGCGCGATCTTGCGCGCGACGGATTCGTGGCCCGTGCACGCAGCGAAGAGCGCGCCTGCCCCGGCATCGAAGTGCGCCGCCTCGAGTCGACGATGGACGTCAGCAGCGCCATCCGCGACGCCGTCACGGCGACCGACGAGACGCAAGCCAACGCACAGCGCAATACCGCCATCGCGACCGCCGAGCGGGCCTGCGCGACGGCCACTGGCTTGCGCTGCGAAGTGATCACGCTCTACCGCGGTGGCGCTTATCAGCTGTACCGCTACCGCGTATGGACCGACGTGCGCCTCGTCGCCGCACCGGAGTCGCGCATCGGGTTCTTCGGCGGCGACCCCGACAACTTCGTCTTCCCGCGCTACGACCTCGACTTTGCCCTGTTGCGCGTCTATGCGGACGGCAAGCCGCTGGCCACACCGCAGCATCTGCGGCTTGCGCGCACGCCGCTCGCCGAAGGTGACCTCGTGTTCGCGGCGGGGCATCCGTACTCGACGGATCGCGACATCACGCTCTCCCAGCTCGCGCTCGACCGCGACGTGCGTTATCCGTTCATGATGGCGTCGGCGAAGCGGCAGCGCGCGCTGCTGACCGCGTTCGGCGCGGGCTCGGCGGAATCGAAGCGGCGCGCGGAGGATCGCCTCTTCGGCACCGAGAACTGGCTCAAGGCCATGCTCGGCGAATACAAGGCGCTGCAGGACCCGGCGCTCGAGCGGCGCAAGCGCGCCGACGAGGCCGCGTTGCGCGGCACCGGCAGCGACGGCGATCCGTGGGCGCGCATCGACGCCGCCGTGCGCCGCGAGCGCGAGATCTTCCGCGAGGCCTGGGTGACGGGTTACGGCTATCGCTCGTTGTTCTCGATGGCGGGCGACCTCGTCGCCCTCGCGCGCGAGCGTGCGCTGCCCGACGGCGAGCGCCTGTCCGCGTATCGCGACTCGGCCATTCCACGGCTCACGGAGCGGCTCGTCGCCGAAGTGCCGGTTTACCGGGACCTCGAAACCGTGCGCATCGCGGACGACTTCGAACAGGCGCGCGAGACGCTCGGCCCCGATCATCCGTTCGTGCGCGCGGTGCTCGGCGGGCGCTCCGCCGCCGACGCAGCGGCCGCTCTCGTCGACGCGACGCATCTCGACCGCGCCGAGGAGCGCCGGCGCCTGGTCGACGGCGGGGCAGCGGCCGTCGATGCGTCGACCGATCCGCTGCTGGTCGTGGCGCGCACGGTCTATCCGCTGCATCGGCGCCTCGCGCGCATCGAGGAAATCGAGGTCGAGACGCCGATCGAGCGCGCGGCCGACGCGATTGCCCAGGTGCGCTTCAAGCACCTCGCGGGCGAAACCTATCCCGATGCGACGGGTACGCTGCGGCTGTCGTACGGGACGGTGCGCGGCTACGACGCCGACGGCGCGCTGACCCCCTGGCAAACCAATTTCTACGGCCTGTACGCACGCAGCGCGGCGTTCGGCAACCAGCCTCCGTTCGAGCTGCCCGCGCGTTGGCGCGAGGGCGCACGCGAGCTCGATCTTTCGACGCCGCTCGACTTCGTGTCCACGCTCGACATCATCGGTGGGAACTCCGGCTCGCCCGTCGTCAACCGCACGGGGGAGCTCGTCGGGCTGGTGTTCGACGGCAACCTCGACAGCCTCGCGTGGCGCTTCGGCTATGGGGTGCCCAACGCGCGTGCGATCGCGGTGAACGCCGGCGCGATCGTCGAGGCGCTGGCGAAGATCTATGACGCGCGCACGCTCGCCCGGGAGCTGGCCGGGCGCTAGCGCATGTTGCCCGTGTGCCCGAGGGAGTAGCGTCCCGGCTGTGGCCATACGGCGAGCCCGTGCGGCTCCTTGCCGACGGGAATCTTGGTGACCGCGCCCGTCGTGGTGTCGAACACGTACACGACGTTGTCGTAGCGGCCCGAGAGCCACAGCTGGCGCCCGTCGGCGCTCACGTTGCCCATGTCCGGGCTGCCGCCGCCGGGAATCGGCCAGTTGGCTTCCACACGCCGCGTCGCAAAATCGACGACCGACACGCTGCCCGCGCCGTGCGGCGGACCATGGATCTTGTTCGAGCCGCGGTTGGCGACGTACAGCTTGGTGCCGTCGCGGCTCGGATAGAGCCCGTGCGTGCCCTTGCCGGTCTTGACGAAGTCCACTTCGCGGAACGTGTCGCCGTCCACCACGAACAGGCCGTCGGCCATCATGTCGGCCACGTAGAACAGCTTGCCGTCGGGCGACACGCGGATGTCCTGCGGCATGCCGCCGCGTGACAGCTTGAGAAAGCCCAGCATCCTGCGCGCGACGAGGTCGACCTTGACGAGGCCGCCCGAGAACTCGCAGGTGAAGATGGCGAAGCGTCCATCGATGGAGAAGTCGGCGTGGTTGATGCCGCCGCAGCCGGGCGTGTCGAGCGAGAACTGCAGCGCCATCGTCTTCGGATCGCGAAAATCGAGGCGCTTGTACGCTTCCGCCACGACGATGGCGAAGTGTCCGTCCGGCGTGAAATACATGTTGTAGGGATCGTCCACGGCGATCGCCTTGCCAGGCTTGCCCGTCGCAGGGTCGATGGGCGTCAGGCTGCCGCGCCGGGTGTTCTCCGCGTTGTTCGCGACCCACAAGGTCGACAGGTCCCACGAGGGCACGACGTGCTGCGGATTGAGGCCCACGCCGAAGCGATCGACCACCTTGAGCGTCGCCGGGTCGATCACGTAGACGTCGTTGGACTGCAGGTTCGGGACGTACACGCGGGGGAGCGCGTTCTGCACCGCGGGTGCGAGCTTGCCGGCCGTCGCCTCGCTGTAGAGGTTCGCCGGATTCGCCACGCCAGGCATGCCCGGCACTGTGGCGACCGCCGGTGCCACAGGCGCAGTGGGCGCGGCCGGCGATGCGCCGGGTGCCGGTTGCGCCGCCACCGGCAGCGCGAGCATGGTGGCGGCCAACCCTGCGGACACGGCAAGGCGCATAAGGGCAACGGACGAAAAAGGATTCACGAAGGTTCGATGCAGGATAGGAAAAGATGAACGGGTAACGCGCGTGTCAGCGCCGCGATCCGGTGATGGCGCTGGCGGTCGCGTCGACGATCAACGCGACGCCGAGCTCGCCGAGCTCCGCCGTTGCGCGCCGCGCATCGCCGGTGACGCCCGGCGTGCGCGCGGCGTCCGCCAGCCGGTCGGCGCGCACCAGCGCCGGTGTGAGGGCCAGTGAAAGCGCCGTATCGGCCAGCCCGCCGTGCACGCCGATCTCGGCGTCCGAGTAGCCGCGCTTGCGCAGGATGTCGTCGAATCCTCGCGACGCCGCGCGATAGTACTCCGTCGGCGCGAGAACGCGCACGCCGGTGTTGCGCCATTCACGCGACAGCCGCTCGGCAACGCTCTGCAGGCTGCGCTGGTAGCCTCCGTGATCGCCCAGGAGCACGATCGTGCGCATGCCGGCTGCGCGCAGGCTTCGTGCAGCGCCCGTGAGCACCTGCTCGAATGCAGGCTCGGGCACGCTGATGGTGCCGGCAAAGCGCATGTGCTCCGTGGCCGGCTCGATGCGGCCTTCGGGGACATAGGCGATCACCGGCGCGACGAGCGTGTTGCCCAGGCGCTCGGCGATGCGCAAGGCCAACGCCGCTGCACGGGCGTTGTGCTTGCCGAGCGCGATATGGGCGCCGTTCTGCTCGGTGCCGCCGATCGGGACCAGCGCCGTCGTCACGCCATCGCGCACGGCGCTTGCGAGCTCGGTGGAGGTCATGTCCTCCAGCAGCAGGTTGCCTGGCGGCCTTGCCGCGTCGGCCGGGCCGGTGAACAGCAACAGGACGAATGTCCAGCGGACGGCGAGCACGGCATTGCGCATGCGCGCATGGTAGGCGATCGGAAGCAACGGCACGAACCTGTGGTTGACGAGCGTGGCGCTCAACGCCGGTGCGCTTCGAGCGTCGCTGCACGCAGGCGCGGCTGGTAGGCCGCTTCGGTGCGCAGCAGCACGTCGTAATAGCCTCGCACGCGGTCGACGAAGGCAACCGGCATGCCGCCGCGCGCGTAGCCGTTCTTCGCTTGCAGGAAATAGTCCTGTTGAGCCAGCAGCGGCAAGGTCTTGCGCACGTCGCTCCAGAGGTCCGGATTGAGCTTCTGGCGCTGTGCGAGCACGCGCGCGTCCTCGAGGTGTCCCACGCCGATGTTGAATGCCGCGAGCGCAAGCCACGTGCGGTCGGGCTCGCCGATGCGCGCCGGCAGCTTGTCCTTGAGCTCGCGCAGGTACCGCGCGGCGCCGAGCGCCGACGAGCGTGCGTCCAGGCGGTCGGCCACGCCAAGCTTGCGCGCGGTATCCTCGGTGAGCTGCATGAGTCCCTTGACCCCGGTTTCGCTCGTCGCAACGGGATCCCATTGCGATTCCTGGTAGGCCACCGCGGCGAGCAGGCGCCATTCCATGCCCGTCTGCACCTGCGCATCGTGGAAGAACGCGCGATACTGCGGCAGCGTCTTGCGGATGCGGTCCTGGAACACTTCGGCGTCGACGCGCTCGATGTCGCGCCCGCCGAAATAGCGCTCGATCGAGCGTGCCAGGGTTCCATCGCGACGCAGCCGGTGGAAAAACTGGTCGAGCGCTTCACGCAGCTCCGGGTGCCCGGGGGCGACAGCCCAGGCGAGCTCGCGCCGCGGACCGACCGTGAAGGCGACTTCGAAATCGAGGTACACGTTGCGCATCGCCGCCGCATCCGACGATGCGACGATCGCGTAGTCCACGACGCCTTCGGACACCTGGGCGATCAAGGCATCGGCAGTCGGCGGATCGACCGCTTTCCAGTTGACCTCCGGATGCGCGCTTCGCACGATGGCGATCGCCGCTTCGAGGCCCGTGTGCTGCGCATACGCGATGGTCGCGCCCGTGAGGTCGCTCCACGCCGCTGGCTTGAAACCGTCGCGGTTGTAGATCAGGACGGGCTCCACGGCGTGGTAACCATCGGTCCACAGCACGCGGGTAGTTGCCCCGTCGTTTCGCAGGGGCTCGGGCGCCATCTGGAAAAGACCGCCGGCGCCGATATGCGCTTCGCCGCGCGCGACTTTCGTCATGAGCGCGGTTGCGCTGTCGGCGACGACGACGCTCATCGGTAATTTCTGCTCCCGTGCAAAACGCTGGAGCAGGTCGTGGTCGAGGCCGTCGGGCTCGCCGTTCTCGCCGGCAAACCACGTCGTGGGACCCGGGCGCACGACGACGATGAGCGCGTTGCCCTCGGGCGAGGGTGGCGGCGCAGGCTCGCGACCGCATGCGGTGAGCAAGAGGGCCAGCGCAACCAGCCACGGCCCCCCGCGGGGCTGGATGCGGCGACGCCATCGAGCGGGATCGGGATTGCGCAAGAGTCCCCGTCGACGTACGAAACGGAGCGATTATAGCGACGGGCGGTGCAAGGGCCGCGGCGCTTCGTCGGTCCGCCCGGTATAATGGCGTTTCGCGCGATGCGCCCCGATCAACGGCGGGTCGCCCCGCATTGCGGGCTCGTGAATCTGGTCAGGTCCGGAAGGAAGCAGCCACAGCGGGTACCCGTAAGTGCCGGGGGAACGGCTCGCCACCTATGCCTTTCCGCCAATTCGGCGTGATGCTTCGTTGCTCCTTGGCGGCCGCCGCTTGTGTACTTGCACGTACACGGCGCGTCGGCCGCCCGCGTCGCGCCTCGCCTGACGCCGAATTGACGAAAAGGAACTCCCGGAGTCTCCTTTAAAAGCCGGTTCTGGCCGTCTCCGGAGTCTCTTCAATAGCCGGTTTCAGGCCCGGTTTTGCGGTGCTTGCTGCGCGGAGCCGGCGTTGAAACTCCGCGTTTTCAGCCTCATGTTGTATTGTTGCGGCGCGCTTTCCGCGGCCGCGCGCTGAACTCACATGTCCTACCAGGTCCTCGCCCGCAAGTGGCGCCCGAAGACGTTCGCCGAGCTGACGGGGCAGGAGCACGTCGTCACGGCGCTGTCCAACGCCCTCCGCAACGGCCGGCTGCATCACGCCTATCTGCTCACCGGCACGCGTGGTGTGGGCAAGACCACCATCGCACGCATCCTCGCCAAGAGCCTCAATTGCGAGCGGGGCGTGTCGGCCACGCCGTGCGGGAAATGCGCTGCGTGCACCGATATCGACGCCGGACGCTTCGTCGACCTGCTCGAGCTCGATGCCGCGTCGAACACCGGCATCGACAACATGCGCGAGATCCTCGACAACGCGCGCTATGCCGCCACCGCGGGCCGCTACAAGGTGTACCTCATCGACGAGGTGCACATGCTGTCGAAAGCCGCATTCAACTCGATGCTGAAGACGCTCGAGGAGCCGCCCGAGCACGTGAAATTCGTGCTGGCCACCACCGATCCGCAGAAGATTCCGGTCACGGTGCTCTCGCGTTGCCTGCAGTTCAACCTGAAGCCTCTCGGCCCCGAGCTGGTGGGCGAGCGGCTGAACGAGATCCTCGCCGCCGAGGGCATCGCGCACGATCAGCCGAGCGTCGCGCTGATCGCGCGCGCCGCGCACGGATCCATGCGCGACGGCCTCTCGCTGCTCGACCAGGCGATCGCCTACGGTGGCGGGGCGCTCGAAGAGGCGAGCGTGCGCACCATGCTCGGCGTGGTCGACCGGGAGTTTCTCTACCGCATCGTCGACGCGCTGGCGGCCAACGACGGTCCCGCGCTGCTCAATGAAGCGAGCGCGTTGCGCGATCGTGGCTTGTCCCTCGCCGCTGCCCTCGAGGAGCTGGCCGGCCTCTTCCACCGCATCGCGGTTGCGCAGACGGTACCCGCGGCCGCGGGAGCGTTCGATGACGGCGATCGCGCCCAGGCGTACGCCGCGCTGTTTGCGCCCGAAGCCGTGCAGCTCGCCTACCAGATCTGTGCGCAAGGCCGGGCCGATCTGGCGCTCGCACCGGATGAATCGACCGGTTTCACGATGACGCTGTTGCGCCTGCTCGCCTTCGAGCCTGCGAAGCCCGGCGCTTCTTCTGATGCGTCCGCGCGTGCGTCGAGCGCGACGGCCCCTGCCGTCGTCGGCACTGCGCGCCGCGCGAGCGCAGCACCTGCGCGCACCGAAGCGAACGCGCCGGCGCCCGGACCGGCCGTGCGTGCTGCGGAGCTGAGCCCGGCGCCCCGGCCTGCGGCGCGCGCCCTGGACATGGATTCGGCGCCCACGCCGGCCGGCCGCGGTGCGGACGCGAACACGACGTCCGCGCCAGGTTCGCGTGCTCCGGTCGTCAGTCCGGCATCCGTCGTCAATCCGGCATCCAATATCGCGTCCTTGCGTGCCGCGGCCGACCCCGGCTCGCGGCCCACCGCGGTGACCGCAAGCGCGGAAGCGGTGCCGTTGCCGGAACCGGATGCCTGGCCTGCCTTCGTGGCCACGCTGAAGCTGACCGGGATGGCGGCGCAGCTTGCAGCGCAAACCGAGCTGCGCGCCGTGCGCGGCAATGCGCTCACGCTCGTGCTGCCCGCCTCGCACAAGCATCTGGCCGATCGCGCCTATGCCGACAAGCTCAAGGTCGCGCTGGAGGCGGCGGTCGGCCGCAAGCTGCTGCTCGCGTTCGAAGTGGGTGACGCGACGGACGCCTCCCTCGCCGCGCGGGAGCGGCGTGAGCGCGCGGAAGCGAAGGCCAAGGGCGAGCAGGCCTTTCGCGAGGAGCCCTTCGTGCGCGACCTTCTGAGCCGCTTCGATGGACGCGTCAAACCCGAAACGGTCGAGCCGCTGTCCGCGACCACGCCAACGCAACCGCCTTCCCAGGACCCCGCACCATGATGAAGAACCAGCTCGCCGGCCTGATGAAGCAGGCCCAGCAGATGCAGGACAACCTCAAGCGCGCGCAGGAAGAGCTCGCGCACATCGAAGTCGAAGGCCAGGCGGGTGCGGGCCTCGTCAAGGTGGTCATGACGTGCCGCCACGACGTCAAGCGCGTCGCCATCGATCCTTCGCTGCTCGGTGAAGACCGCGACATGCTCGAGGACCTCGTCGCGGCGGCGATCAACGACGCCGTGCGCCGCGTCGAGACCACGACGCAGGAGAAGATGTCGGGTCTCACGATGGGCATGCCGATGCCGCCCGGCTTCAAGCTGCCGTTCTGAGCGGCCTGGCGTGATCCCGCGTGCGGACGACGACGCTCGCCTGGCGCATCAAGCCCAATCCATGAGCGTGGAGGACCGACCCGTGGCAACGCCGCGCGCGTCTTCGCCGCGCAGCACCCCGCGCGAGCCGCTCGGCAGCCTCGAGGAGCTCGCGAGCGCGCTGCGCTGCCTGCCCGGCGTGGGGCCCAAGGCCGCGCAGCGCATGGCGCTGTACCTGATGCAGCACGATCGTGCCGGCGCTTCGCGCCTTGCACAGGCGTTGCAGCACGCATCCGCCGTGGTGCGCCATTGCGAGCGCTGCAACACCTTCACGGAGGACACGCTGTGTGCGCTGTGCCGCTCCGCCAAGCGCGACGGTGCACAGCTGTGCGTGGTCGAAACACCCGCTGATCTGCTCATGATCGAGCAGACGCAGGCCTACCAGGGGCTGTATTTCGTCCTGATGGGCCGGCTGTCGCCGCTCGATGGCGTCGGCCCGCGCGAGATCCGTCTCGATCGGCTGCTTCGTCGCGCGACCGACGGTGACGTGCGCGAGGTGGTGCTGGCCACCAACTTCACCAACGAAGGGGAAGCGACGGCGCATTACATCGGCGAGATGCTGGCTGCGCGCGGCCTGCGCGTGTCCAGGCTGGCGCGCGGCGTGCCGGTCGGCGGCGAGCTCGAATACGTCGATCCGGGCACGCTGGCGCAGGCGTTGCGCGAACGGCGTCCGTTCGAGCGCTGACCGGCGCCCGCGGCGTCAGCGTTGCGCGACGCCGGTCGCGCGCGTACTCTGGCTTCTGCCTACGTCGCCGGAGGAGGCAACGCCATGCTGGTCAGCGAGATCCTGCGCATCAAGGGAAACACGCTCTTCACTACGCGTCCGGACGGCAGCGTCATGGACGCGGTCCGCGTGATGGCGCAGCACGACATCGGCTCGCTGGTCGTGATCGATCGCGGCCGCATGACCGGGATGCTGACCTTCGCCGAGGTGCTGAAGGCGCTGGTCGAGCGGGGCGGTGCGCTCGGCGACCTCCGCGTGGCCGCTATCTGCCAGCACGATCCCTTGACGGCCGATCCGCATCTGGACGTGGTCGACCTGCGCCGCAACATGCTCGAGCGCCACGCGCGCTATGTGCCCGTCATGGAAGGCACGACACTGCAGGGCGTGGTGTCGTTCCACGACGTTGCCAAGGCGGTCTACGAGGAGCAGAGCTTCGAGAACCGCATGCTCAAGTCCTACATCAACGAGTCCGCGGGGACGACCTAGGCGAGCGCCCCGCTGGCGGGGCATGCAGCAGGAACAGGGCGGGTCGCTTGTCGTACCAGGCTGCGTCCACGCTGCGCCACTGTGCGGCGCTGCGCCGCTCGATGCGCTCGGTGGGCAGGGTGAGGTCCGCCGCCACGCACACCAGCGTGCCGGGCGCCAGCGTGCGCGCGAGCGCCGCGATCATCGTCGCATTGCGATACGGCGTCTCGATGAAGAGCTGCGTCGCATCCTGCGCGCGCGATGCCTGTTCGAGGCCCCTGAGGGCCTCTGCGCGCGCCTCCGGCTTGACGGGCAGATAGCCGTGGAACGCGAAGCGCTGGCCGTTCATGCCAGCAGCCATCAATCCGAGCAGCAGCGCGGAAGGACCCACCAGCGGCACCACCCGCACGCCGGCGTCGTGCGCGGCTGCGACCAGGAATGCGCCGGGGTCGGCGATGCCCGGCGCGCCGGCATCCGACAACAAGCCCATGTCGATGCCCCGCAGCGCGGGTGCCAGCATGGCGCGCCAATCCGCTTCTGCATCAGCTGCGGGAAGCGCCTGGATGTCCAGCGATGCAATGGGCACAGGGACCTCGACGGCCGCGAGGAACGCGCGTGCGGCCTTGGGGGTTTCGACGATCCAGGTCGTGAGCGTGCGCGCGACGTCGAGCGTGCGCTGCGGCAGCACGCTGTGAGGCGGCACCAGGCCGAGCAGGTTCGGAACGAGGTAGAGGCAGCCGCTCACGGCCGCGGCGGACGCAGCACGTCGACACCTGCGTCGCGCAGCATCGCGGCAACCGCGATCAGCGGCAGCCCGATGAGTGCAGTGGGGTCGTCGGTGGCGATCCGCTCGAAGAGCGCGATGCCGAACCCTTCGGACTTCACCGAGCCCGCGCAATCGTAGGGTTGCTCGCGCGCGAGGTAATGCTCGATCTCCTCGTCGTGCAGCGTTCGAAACGTGCTCGCAACGTCGACCAGCCGCGCCGTGCACCCGCCGCTGGCCCCGTCGACGAGCGCCACACCGGTATGGAACACGACCGTGCGGCCCGACGCGGCGCGCAACTGCGCCACCGCAGCCGCGTGGTCGGCCGGCTTGCCGATCGCCCGTCCATCGAGCTCGGCCACCTGGTCGGAGCCGATGACGAGCGCGCGCGGATAGATCGCGGCGACCGCGCGGGCTTTCGCCTCGGCCAGGCGCAGCGCGGTGGCGGCCGGCGCTTCATCGGGGGACGCGCGCTCGTCCACGCCTGGCGCCGCCACTTCGAATGGCCAGCCGAGCCTTTCCAGGAGCTGCCGGCGGTACCGGGACGTGGAGGCGAGGACGATCCGCGGTGGTGCGTTCTGCATTGTTTTTGCTTGTCTTTTTTGACGGGTCCGGCCAATCGCGGTATTATGCTGCGTTTGGCGGCCCTGAGCGCACGGCGCGTAGCGGCCCGATAGCGGAAGCGAAGGCCATGCAACGCGCCACCGAGATGCCGGGCACCGGCAAGTTCGATGCCTTCCGGCTGTCCCGCGACCGCGGCGTATTGCAGGGCGACGTCGATGCCGTCCTGCTGCCCCGCCTGGCGGACCAGCTGGTGGAAAACACCGCGCCGGTCGCCTGGCGCATCGAAGGCGCCAGCGACGCACTGGGCCGTCCGGCGCTCGTGGTCGAAGTCGTCGGGCTGTTGCCGTTGGAGTGCCAGCGTTGCCTGGGCGTGGTCGCATGGCCCGTCAAGCAGCGCACCGAGTTGTTGCTCGCGCACGACGAAGCCGAGATGGCGCGGCTCGACAACGACAGCGAGCTCGAAGTCGTCCTCGCCAGCGACCCGCTCGATCCGCTCTTGCTGGTCGAGGATGAGCTGGTGCTCGCCACACCGTTTGCACCGCGGCACCCGGCATGCCCAACGCCCGATCAACCGGGCGGGACGGCCGGCGCAGCGAAGAATTGAACCGACAAGGAGAGCAGCATGGCAGTCCAGCAGAACAAGAAGTCGCCCGCCAAGCGCGGCATGCACCGCGCCCACGATCACCTGCAAGCGCCGGCGCTCGCAGTGGAGCCCGTGAGCGGCGAGGTGCATCGGCGTCACCACATCAGCCCGAGCGGCTACTACCGCGGCAAGAAGGTCGTCAAGACGAAGGCCGACGAGTAAGCGCGGCTTCCCGGCGCGGTCGTCATGACCGTCACCGTTGCCGTCGATGCGATGGGCGGCGATCACGGGCCCGCGGTGACGGTTCCGGCGGCCGCCCGCTTCCTCGCGGCCCATCACGACGCCGACGTGATCCTCGTCGGTCGCGAAGAGGTGCTCGCGCAGGCGGTCGCCAAGGCGGATGCCTCCGTGCGCACGCGCTTGCGCGTGCAGCCCGCGAGCGAGGTCGTCGACATGGACGAGCCGCCTGCCGAAGCGCTGCGCAAGAAGAAGGATTCGTCGATGCGCGTGGCGGTCAATCTCGTGCGCGACGGCGCCGCGCATGCCTGCGTGTCCGCGGGCAACACCGGTGCGCTGATGGCCATCGCGCGCTTCGTGCTCAAGACGCTGCCCGGCATCGATCGTCCCGCCATCGCCTCCCAGCTGCCCGCCCGCAAGGGTGAAACCACCGTGCTCGACCTCGGCGCCAACGTGAACTGCACGCCCGCGCAGCTCGTCCAGTTCGCAGTGATGGGCAGCGCGCTCGTCGCCGCGGTCGACGGTATCGAGCGACCCACCGTCGGCCTGCTCAACATCGGCGAAGAGGACATCAAGGGCAACGAGCTCGTGAAGGAGACGGCGGAGCTGCTGAAGCGCTCGGGCCTCAACTTCCACGGCAACGTCGAAGGCGACGACATCTACAAGGGCACCACCGACGTCGTCGTGTGCGACGGCTTCGTCGGCAACGTCGCGCTCAAGACGTCGGAGGGCCTCGCGACCATGCTCTACGACTTCCTCAAGACGGAATTCACGCGCAATCCGCTGACCAGGCTCGCCGCGCTGGTGGCGTATCCCGTGCTGATGGCGTTCAAGCGGCGCATCGACCCGCGGCGCTACAACGGCGCGACGCTCATCGGGCTCAAGGGCGTGGTGGTGAAGAGCCATGGCGGCGCCGACGCGATCGCCTTTGCCAACGCCCTCGACAAGGCGTACGCCGAAGTGAGCCACGGCGTGCTCGACCGCATCGCGCAACGGATCGCCGCAATGCCGATGCTCGCGCCCGCCGCAGCGCCGCAGGACCTGCCGACCTCCGCGCCGGGCGCGGCCGCCACGCATGCATAGCCGCATCGTCGGCACGGGTCGCTACCTGCCGGCGAAGGTCCTCAGCAACGACGAGCTGGCGGCGCGCGTGGCTACGAGCGACGAATGGATTCGCACGCGCACGGGCATCCGCCAGCGGCACATCGCGGCCGACGACGAGCGCACGTCCGATCTCGCGCTGGCGGCCTCGCGTCTGGCCTTGGCTGATGCGGGCATCGCGCCCGCAGATGTCGATCTCATCATCCTGGCCACCACCACCCCCGATGCCATTTTTCCGTCCACCGCGTGCACGCTGCAGGCGGCGCTCGGTGCGCACGGCGGTGCGGCATTCGATGTGCAGGCGGTCTGTTCGGGCTTCGTCTACGCGCTCGCCATCGCGGATCGGATGCTCGCCAGCGGGATGGCGCGCAACGCGCTGGTGGTGGGCGCCGAAATCTACTCGCGCATCCTGGACTGGACCGATCGCGGCACCTGTGTGCTCTTCGGCGACGGCGCGGGCGCGGTGGCCATGGTGCCCTCGCGTGAGCCTGGAATCCTGTCGTCCCACCTGCATGCCGACGGTCGTTATCGCGACATCCTCTGCGTGCCAGGACAGATCCGCAACGGCGTGGCGAGCGGGCGTCCGTTCGTGCACATGGATGGGCCGGGCGTGTTCAAGTTCGCCGTCCGCGTGCTTGCCGAAGTGGCGCAAGAAGCGCTCGAGGCCAACGCGATGACGGCGGCCGACATCGACTGGATGATCCCGCATCAGGCCAACGTGCGGATCATGGACGCCACCGCGAAGAAGCTCGGCATTCCGGGTGCGCGTGTCGTCGCGACCGTCGCCGAGCACGCCAACACCTCCGCTGCTTCCATTCCGCTCGCCATCGACGTTGCACGGCGCGACGGCCGCATCCGCGCCGGCCAGCACCTGCTGCTCCTTGGCGTGGGCGGCGGCTTCACCTGGGGCTCGGTGCTGCTGCGCTGGTAGCCCGTCCCTCCACTCACTCCTGGGTCGTCCACCATGAAGCTCGCATTCGTCTTTCCAGGCCAGGGATCGCAGCAGGTCGGCATGATGGCCGGCTACGCCGGGCATCCGGTCGTGCAGGCCACCTTTGCCTCGGCATCGGAAGCACTGCACGAGAATCTCTGGGAGCTGGTGCAGAACGGTCCGGCGGAGGCCCTCAATCTCACGCGCAACACGCAGCCCGTGATGCTTGCCGCGGGCGTGGCGGTGTGGCGCGCATGGCGCGAGGCGGGCGGACCGGTGCCGTCGATGATGGCGGGGCACAGCCTCGGCGAGTACACCGCGCTCGTTGCCGCCGAAGCGCTGGCGTTCGCCGACGCCGTGCCGCTCGTGCGCTTTCGCGCCGAGGCGATGCAGGACGCCGTTCCGGCAGGGGACGGTGCCATGGCAGCGATCATTGGCGCGGATGACGACGCCGTGCTCGCTGCGTGCGCCGAAGCCGCGCAAGGCCAGGTCGTGGAGCCCGTCAACTTCAACGCGCCGGGGCAGCTCGTCATCGCCGGCCATCGTGCGGCGGTCGAGCGCGCGATCGTCGCAGCCAAGGCGCGTGGCGCCAAGCGTGCGATGCTGCTGCCCGTCTCGGCGCCGTTCCACTGCTCGCTGCTCGCTCCTGCGGCCGAGCGCCTCGCATTGCGCCTCGCACACATCGACGTCCGTACGCCGGCGATTCCGGTGCTCCACAACGTCGACGCGGCCGCGCACGACACCCCCGACGCCATCCGCACGGCGCTCGCGCAGCAGGCGGCGAGCCCGGTGCGCTGGACTGCGATCATCCAGGCGATGGCCGCTGCCGGCGTGACCCATATCGTCGAATGCGGGCCTGGCAAGGTGCTGACCGGCCTCACGCGGCGCATCGCGGAGGGCGTTACGGCGCTGTCGTTGTCCGACGATGCGGCCATCGGCGAAGCGCTGGCAGCCGTGCAGGGCGCATGACCATGCCGGGTGATCTCGATGCCCGCGTGGCGCTGGTCACGGGTGCCACGCGCGGCATCGGGCGGGCGATCGCGCTCGCGCTGGCGGCCGAAGGCGCCACCGTGATCGGCACCGCTACGACCGACGATGGCGCAGCCGCCATCAGCGCCGCCCTTGCCAATGCCCATGGCAAAGGCGAAGGCATCCGCCTCGACGTGACCGATGCAGCGGCATGCACGGCGGCGCTTGCCGCGATCGACGGGCGCCACGGCAGCGTCTCGATCCTCGTGAACAATGCCGGCATCACGCGGGACAACCTGCTCTTGCGGATGAAGGACGACGACTGGGATGCAATCCTGGCCACCAACCTGACGCCCGCATTCCGCCTCGCGCGCGCGATGCTGCGCGGCATGATGAAGCAGCGCTACGGGCGCATCATCCAGATCGGCTCGGTGGTCGGCTCCTCGGGCAACGCCGGGCAGGCCAATTACGCCGCGGCCAAGGCAGCGCTCGTCGGTTTCACCAAGTCGCTGGCGCTGGAAGTCGCCAGCCGCAACATCACCGTGAACTGCGTAGCACCCGGCCTGGTGGACACCGACATGACCAGGGACCTGTCCGACGCCGCCCGCACGGCGCTGCTCGCGCGCGTACCGCTGGGTCGCCTCGGTGAGCCCGCCGACATCGCACACGCCGTCGCCTTTCTGGCGAGCGCCCGTGCCGGGTACATCACCGGCGCCACGCTGCACGTCAACGGCGGCATGTACATGGCTTGAACCGGACGGCGGCCGGCGTTTCGGCCGTTGCCTGTCACCGTCGCCGGATCACGACGCGCATTCTGGTAAAATCCGGCGGTTTGGATCTTTGATCCCCTTGGGGGAGGAGACGCATGGAAAACGTCGAACAACGGGTCAAGAAGATCGTTGCCGAGCAGTTGGGCGTGAACGAGGCCGAGATCAAGAATGAATCCTCGTTCGTGGACGATCTTGGCGCCGATTCGCTCGACACCGTCGAGCTCGTCATGGCGCTGGAGGAGGAGTTCGAGACCGAAATCCCCGACGAAGAGGCGGAGAAGATCACCACCGTCCAGCAAGCCGTCGATTACATCACTTCACACCTGAAGAAGTAGCCGCTGCGCGGCGGGCGCTAGCAGCGCTTGTCGTCGCGCCGCCGCCGGGCGCTGCGCGCCGGCTTCCGTTCCCGCCGTTTCGCATTCGCGCTCCACAGCGTCGTTCGCCCGCCTATGTCTCGCCGCCGCGTCGTCGTCACGGGTCTTGGCATCGTCTCGCCGGTGGGCATCGGCGTGGCGACCGCCTGGGCCAACATCCTTGCCGGCAAATCGGGCATCACCGCGATCACGCGGTTCGATGCGTCGGCGTTTCCTTCGCGCATCGCGGGTGAGGTGAAGGACTTCGACGTGTCGAAGTGGCTCTCCGCCAAGGAAGCGCGGCGCTACGACACGTTCATCCATTACGGCCTGGTGGCCACGATGGAAGCCGTGCGCGACGCCGGTCTCGACGATTATGCCGGCGACAAGGACCAGGTCGGCGTGTGCATCGGCTCTGGCATCGGCGGCCTGCCGCTGATCGAGGAAACCGAGCAGGCATACGCGGCGGGCGGACTGCGCAAGATCTCGCCGTTCTTCGTGCCGGGCTCGATCATCAACATGATCGCCGGCCTGGTGTCGATCCACTACGGGTATCGCGGGCCGAACCTCGCGACGGTCAGCGCGTGCTCGACGGCCAACCACAGCATCGGTGAGGCCGGGCGCCTGATCGAATACGGCGACGCCGACATCATGATCGCCGGCGGCGCCGAAGCCACCGTCTCGCCGCTCGGCGTAGGGGGCTTTTGCGCGGCCCGTGCGCTCTCGCATCGCAACGACGATCCGGCGACCGCGAGCCGGCCGTGGGACGTCGACCGGGACGGCTTCGTGCTGGGCGAGGGCGCCGGCATCCTCGTCCTCGAAGAAGAAGCCCACGCCCGCGCGCGCGGCGCGCGGATCTATTGCGAGCTCGCGGGCTACGGCATGAGCGCCGATGCCCACCACATCACGGCCCCACCCGAGGACGGCGGAGGTGCGGCGCGCAGCATGAACCACGCGCTGCGCAACGCGGGGCTTGCAGTCACCGACATCGACTACGTCAACGCGCACGGCACGTCGACGCCGCTCGGGGACGTCGCCGAATGCATCGCGCTCAAGCGCACGTTCGGCGAGCATGCGCACCGGCTTGCCATCTCGTCCACCAAGTCCATGACCGGGCACCTGCTCGGCGCTGCCGGTGGCATCGAAGCCGTGTTCACGGCGCTTGCCTTGCGCGACCAGGTCGCCCCGCCCACCGCCAACCTGTTCAAGCAGGATCCGCAGTGCGACCTCGATTTCGTCCCGCTCGAGGCCCGGCGCATGAAGATCGCTGCAGCATTGTCCAATTCCTTCGGCTTCGGCGGCACCAACGCGACGCTCGCGTTCCGCGCGGCGTGATGCATAGGGCCGGCTCGCGCGCAGGCTTCCGATGGCGCTGATCGTCCAGAAGTACGGCGGCACGTCCGTCGGGTCCACCGAGCGCATCCGCAACGTGGCCCGGCGCATCGCGCGCTTCCACGCCGAGGGCCATCAGCTCGTCGTCGTCCCGTCGGCGATGGCGGGCGAGACCAACCGCCTGCTGGGCCTCGCGCGCGACCTGTCGCCCAATCCGGATCCGCGCGAGCTCGACGTCGTGGCGGCCACGGGCGAGCAGGTGACGATCGGGCTGCTGTCCATCGCGCTGCAGGACCTCGGTCTGAAGGCGCGCAGCTACACCGGTGGCCAGGTGCGCATCCTAACCGACAGCGCGCACACCAAGGCGCGCATCATGCAGATCGACGATGCGCGCATGCGCACCGACCTCGAGGCGGGCAGGATCGTCATCGTCGCCGGATTCCAGGGGGTGGACGCGGACGGCAACATCACCACGCTCGGACGCGGCGGTTCGGACACCTCGGCGGTCGCCCTGGCGGCCGCGCTGAAGGCCGACGAATGCCAGATCTACACCGACGTGGACGGTGTCTATACCACCGACCCGCGCATCGTGCCCGAGGCCCGGCGCCTGGACACCATCACGTTCGAGGAAATGCTCGAGCTCGCGAGCCAGGGATCGAAAGTCCTGCAGATCCGCTCGGTGGAATTCGCCGGCAAGTACCTCGTCAAGCTGCGGGTTCTTTCGTCGTTCGAGGACCCGGACAGCACGTCGCCGGGCACGCTCATCACCTTCGAGGAAAACGACAGCATGGAACAGGCGATCATCTCCGGCATCGCGTTCAATCGCGACGAAGCCAAGATCTCGGTGATGGGAGTCGAGGACAAGCCCGGCATCGCCTACGCCATCCTCGGCCCGATCGCTGCCGCCAACCTCGACGTCGACATGATCGTGCAGAACATCGGGGCGTCGGGCCACACGGACTTCTCGTTCACCGTCAACCGCAACGAATACCAGCGTGCCCTCGACGTGCTGAACGCCCAGAAAGGCCGCCAGTTCGAAGCGCGCGAGATCATCGGCGACAACCGCATCGCGAAAGTCTCGGTGGTCGGCATCGGCATGCGCTCGCACGTCGGGCTCGCCTCCAAGATGTTCAAGGCGCTGGCCGAGGAGCGCATCAACATCCAGATGATCTCCACGTCCGAGATCAAGATCGCCGTGGTGATCGACGAGAAATACGTCGAACTCGCCGTGCGCGTGCTGCACAAGGCGTTCGAGCTGGAGAAGATGCCCTCCAGCGCATGAGCCGGTTCGTCCGCCGCGGCATGGCGGCGATTGCGGTGGCCGGGTAGAATGCGCGCTCCACCGAAGGAGACGTGGCCGAGTGGTCGAAGGCACTCCCCTGCTAAGGGAGCATACGGGCTAAAACCTGTATCCAGGGTTCGAATCCCTGCGTCTCCGCCACCATCACAATAAAATCAAGACACTATGGTGGATATGGGGCATGACCCCCTAAAGAACGCCGTTTAAATCGTCGGTTCGCCGTCACCTCGATGTGCCCGCCTGTGTCCGCTCTTCCGTACTGGAGGAACCATGGATCGGTTTCTGTGGCAGTCGGACATAACGCAGACGCGCTGCGCACCTTGGACATGTCCGGCATGTCGCAAGCACAAGGTAATGCTGATAGAGGGCTCACTCGTCTGCCACGAGACGGTGGCGTCGAAGCGCCTGCAGGACCATGAAGCGTTCGACTTGAGTGGATCACATACGTCTTCACCGCATAGGCTGCGTGCAGAGGCAGCGGCCATGCTCGCGCAGTCGATCATGGCGCGCACGCTGCCCGCACCGCGGGGTTAATCGTTGCCATATACCGTTGACCCGGTCATACCCACGTTCATCGCGTTCACGCTTATTGTGATCCTGGTGGGAGTGCTGTATGGCTTGCGGCACCGGAACGATCGGCCCCCGCCGCCCGTTCCGCTGCACGTCCGCATCCTACCGGCGCTCCCGATGATGCTCGTGGCCGTCAGCGGGCTGGTGCTGAGCGCATTCGGTTATCGACATCCGTCGTGGTGGGACTGGCTCATCCTGAGCGCGGCGCTGATCGGCTTGCCCGTCTACTACACGCTTCGCAGGCGCGCGCAGCACGATGCAGACGCGCCGGATGGATCAATGTAGCGCCCGGCTGCGCCGCGTGCGCCAGTGGGGCATGTGACGCCTTGTCAGATGCCCGCTCGCTGCCCCTTGTTGCGTCCGATGGGGCGACACAACAAGGCGGGCCTCGGTGTGATCGCCCAAAACTTCGAGCGGATCGATCGCACCCATGCCGGCCGGGTCTCGTTCGAGGACTTTCGCGCCTTCCTGCGGGCGCGCGCGTCGGCGCCGTAAGAAAAACGGCCCTCGCGCGGAGGGCCGTCGATCCAGCTCAAAACGAGTGAGGTCAGGGCACGAACAGGCTCGCGCAATGACCCGGCTGCGCCGGCGTGCCTTCGATCGCGCCGCCGCGCGGCACGCACTGGCTGTCCGGCAGCGGGGCATTGTGCTCGACATGCTCGGCCAGCAGATCGAACGCCCTCTGCGCATGCGGCTCGATGAACTCCAGTTGCGGGAAGATCGAGCGGTACGTCTCGATGTGGTTGCCGTTCTGGATCTCATAGAGCCGGTATTGCGCTTCACGATGCTCGTTGTTGCCCTTGCGCGACGCGTTGACCAGCGCCTCGTAGGCACGTGCACCGCGCTGGATGGGAAGGAGCGCGTCCATCGTCCCCGCAACCGTGATGAGCGGCCGCTTGATCTTGCCGGTGGTCGCGACTTCGGCCACTTGCCGGAAGCTCGAGGCATCCTGCGCCACGCGCGCGGCGTAGTCGTAGCCGCCCGTGTTGGTGATGTCGTTCGGGCCGTCGGCGTAGGTCACCCACGTCGGGTCGAAGCGCTTCTGCCATTGGCACTGCGTGACTTCCCAGAACGCCGCCGAATACAGTCCCCAGAGCGAGTTGGAGCCGCTCACGATGTCCGGCGGATACCCGGCCGCCATGATGGCCTGCGCCGCGGGGCTGCTCGCGCTGAATCCGGACGCAACGTATGCCGGCCAGTTGCGGATCGCGGGTGGCAAGTCGATCAGGATGTTCGGTCCGCGCGGGTCGATGAACGTGCCTTCCCAGTCGACTCCGCCGTCGAAGACGTCCGGCGCTTCCTCGATGGCGCGGCGCACCTGGTAACCGCCGTTGGATGTGCCGACGGCGTACGTTTCTGCAGCGGGGTGATGGTAGAACGCGTTCACGCCGCGTTGCGCGAGCTTGCCTGCGTCGATCATGTATTGCGTCCACTGCGTGAACGGCTTGGCAGCGTCCGTGTCGTAGAACTTCACCCAGACGGTGGAGCTCGGGTTCAAGCGGCACGAGTCGGGTGTCGGCGGTGTCGGCGAATTGAGGCTGGTGATCTGAAGATTGAGCACGCCCTTGTTCTGCGACGCGTACGCATAGCCCTTCTGGACGACGTAATCGCTCCACGCGAAGTCGCCGTTGTATTCGCTGCGTGTGCCGGACGCTCCGGCAACCACCAGCTTGCCGTTCCAGTCGTCCGGTAGCCGGATGACGAAGCGCGCCTGACCGGTCGGGTCGTCGGCGAAACGCGCCTCGAGCTGGACACCGGGCACGGCCTTGGTGATGGGCGTCTTGTTCGCAAGATCCGGCGCGATCACCGTGCGGTCAGTCAATGGCGTGAACGCGCCCACCGGCAGGGTGGGGATCGAGTTGTTGGCGGGCGTGGTGACCGGATTGGCCGTCGTGAGGTCGGTGCTCGGAAAGCACACGACATCGGTGATGGCGTTGCCGAGGGCGTGAATCAGGGTGTCGCAGGACGAAGCCGCGTGGGCTGCGCAAGGAAGGGTCAACAACAGGGCCGCGAGGGCCGACGGACGAAACCGCATCGTGAAGCTCCTGGGGTCATTCGGATGGGCAATCGGCGCGGGCCTATGTTGGGGTCGCGCAATCACCGGCCGGAAATGTAGCACCTACGGTAGCGCGACTCCGGCGCGTGTAAGACTTACCGGTAAGCGCGTGTCGGGTTTTGGCTGACACGCGCGAACCGCCGTGCTAAATTAGCTGCTGCGGCGCCGCATTGCATGCACCATGGGCGATGACGGCACTCACGCCTGCGCCCGCACGGCGTGCAGGACCGTCCGGCTCGACGCCGGTGCGGTTCCGCTCAATCACAACAACGACTTCCGCGCGCATCTCCGGCGCCTCGCCAACGAGGCGGACGGGGGCGATTTGTCGCGCGGAATTTCGGCAGCGCGGCAAGCAGGCGGCGAAAATCCTGCGTGTTGCCCTGTTGGAATGGCCGGGGCTGCCGATAGGCTGAGTGAGATCCCTCGGGAGCACGCGGCCGGGTTGTTGGGGATCGAGCACGGGGCGCGCACGCCGCGCACCCCGAGAAACAGGCGGCGCGCCACGGGGTAGGGAGCCTCGGGCGAGCCGACGGGACAAAAAGCGCCGCGGCGCGTTGCCCCGTGACCGGAAATGCGACGGCAGGCGAGCGTCCGGTGCGCACAACGATCCTGCCACGGAGAATCACCGTGTCTTTGCGCAAGAAGCTCATCCTCCTCTGCGTCATCGTGGCCAGCGCCGTGGTCCTCGTCATGGCGTTCGCGCCGGGCAACCAGGATCGTTCGCCACTGGCGCGCACCATGGCCGAGGACTCGGCTGCCTGGTTCGATCATGAAGAGGATCTGTCGACGCTCGGCGGCGATCTGCGCGCCGGACGCGTCTCGGCCATCGGCGTCGCGGAGCGTTACGCGCTCGTCTCGCGCAACGACGACACGCGCTACTACGTCAATATCCCCACCGGTCATGAAGCGCTCGCAACGCTGCTTGCCGCACACCTTGGAAACGAGGGCCTCAAGGTCTTCGCCATCGAGGGGGTGCAGCCGCCGCGCAATCCGGTTGCTGCGATGTTCGCCAAGGTTTCCGGCCAGGCCGCGTACCAGGTGTTCGTGCTGTTGCTCCTGTGCGGCGCGGCCGCCATGACGCTCACGCCGTTCCTCGATCGCAACAACAGCTTCAAGGTGCAGCGCAAGCCGCCCACGCGATTCGACGGCGTGCTGGGCGTCGCCGAAGCCAAGGCCGCGCTCGCCGACATCTGCAGCTATCTCAAGTCGCCCAAGCAGTTCACCGCGCTCGGTGCCAAGCCGCCGCGCGGCGTGCTGCTCGAGGGGCCGCCGGGAACCGGCAAGACCCTGCTGGCGCGGGCGCTCGCGGGTGAATGCGGCGCCAACTTCATCGCCTTGTCGGGGAGCGACTTCTCGGACAAGTTCCTCGGCGTCGGCGTGGCGCGCGTGCGGCGCCTGTTCCGCAAGGCGCGCGAGCTCGCGCCGTGCGTCGTCTTCATCGACGAGATCGACGGCATCGGCCAGCGCTCCGCCAACTCCGCCAGCGCCGCGGAAACGGAGAACAATCGCATCATCGACGCACTGCTGGTGGAGCTCGACGGCTTCAAGGTCAACGACGGCGTGATCGTCGTCGGTGCCACCAACCACGCGGACAACGTCGATCCCGCACTCACCCGCGACGGCCGCTTCGACCGCTGCGTGTATCTCAGCCTGCCCAGCCTCGAGGAGCGCGAGCAGCTGTTCCGCCTCTACGCCGAAGGCGTTTCGCTCGCCGTACCCGAACCGGCGGCGCGCGATGCGCTGTTCCGCGCGCTGGCGCGCATGGCGGTGGGGCTGTCGCCCGCAACGATCGCCAACGTGGTCAACGCCGCTGCCGTGCTCGCGGTGCAGGATGGCGCCCCTGCCGTGACGCTCGCGCACTTCCAGACGGCGCTCGAGCAAAAGCGCATGGGCGCGCCCGTCGAAGCCATGAGCAAGTCGATGCGGGCCGAAGAACGACGCCGTATCGCCGTGCACGAAGCGGGTCATGCGGTCATCGCGAAGCTCACCGATTGCGGCGTGGTCGAGAAAGTCACCATCATGCCGCGCGGTCGCGCGCTGGGCGTCACGCTCGTCACGCAGGACGAGGAGCAGTTCCTCCATACGCGTTCGGAAATGGTGGCCCGCATCGAAATGCTGCTGGGCGGCCGCGCTGCCGAGCTGCTCGTGCTCGGCGAAGCGTCCAGCGGTGCCTCGGACGACCTGAAGCGGGCTTCCGAGCTCGCCTACAAGATGGTGAGCGAGCTGGGCCTCGGCAAGACGCTCGGCGCGTTCAGCTACGCGGCCCTTACCGCCGACACGATCCCCGCAGGCCTGCACGACCAGCTGCTCGGCGAAGCGCGCGACCTGCTCGAGGAAGCCGCGTCGCGCTGCGATGCCAACCTGCAGGCGCATCGCGCCGGGCTCGATGCGCTCGTCGCGGCCCTGCTCGAAGAGGAAACCGTCCCGGGCTCGCTGGTCGACGAGTGCCTGGGCATTCCCGCGAAGGCATCGCAGCCGCTCGAGCTCGCGGCCTGATCGCGCGCGCGGCGTCCGGCCCCGCGTAAGGAGCGCGGCCGGACGCAATCGACCGTCTGCGGCCGCTCCATGGCGGCCCGCGGCCGGCTCCATCGCCTCGATGGCATAATCCTCCGCAAGTCGCGGCGCAAGCCGCACGCCGTGGCCGCCAGGCACGGCATTCGAGCGTCGTGCTCCATGAGGGCAGGCGCGCATCGGGGGAAATGATGAGCGACACCGCCACCACGGCCGTGGCCGGGCTCGGACGGCGCACGGCACCGCCGTTTCGGGCAGATCACGTGGGCAGCTTCCTGCGTCCCAAGGCGTTGCTCGACGCGCGCGAGCAACGGCGCGCCGGGACGATCTCCGCCGCCCAGCTCCGCAGCGTGGAAGACACCGCGATCCGCGACATCGTCCGCTTCCAGGAAGGCCTGGGCCTGCGCGGCATCACCGACGGCGAGTTCCGCCGCACCTATTTCCACATCGACTTCCTGACCCAGCTCGACGGCGTCGAGACCCAAGGCGGGATCAGCGTCAGCTTCCATAGCGCGGCCGGCAACGTCGATTTCTCGCCGCCTGTCATGAAGGTGACGGGCCCGGTGCGTCATGGGCATCCCATCCAGGGCGCCGATTTCGAGTTCCTTCGCAGCATCACCACGCGCACGCCGAAAGTGACGATCCCCTCGCCCACGATGCTGCACTTCCGCGGGGGCCGCAACGCGATCAGCAAGGAAGCCTATCCCGATCTCGAGGCGTTCTACGCCGATGTTGCCAAGGCCTATCAGCAGGAGCTGCGTGACCTGGCCGACGCGGGCTGCACGTACGTCCAGCTCGACGACACCAATCTCGCGTACCTGTGCGACGAGAAGATGCGTGAAGGCGCGCGTGCACGCGGGGACGACCCGAACGAGCTGCCACGGCGCTACGCGCGGCTCATCAACGCGGCGATCGCGGGCCGTCCCGCAGGCATGACGGTGTGCGTGCATCTGTGCCGCGGCAACTTCAAGAGCGCCTGGGCGGCCGAAGGCGGGTACGAGCCGGTGGCCGAAGTGCTGTTCAACGAGCTTGCCGTCGACGGTTATTTTCTCGAGTACGACGATGCACGCTCCGGCGACTTCCGGCCCTTGCGCCATCTGCCCAAGGGCAAGACGGTCGTGCTGGGCCTGGTGAGCACCAAGGTCGGCACCCTCGAGCACAAGGACGACCTCAAGCGACGCATCGACGATGCCGCACGCTTCGCGCCGCTCGAGCAGATGTGCCTGTCGCCGCAATGCGGGTTCTCCAGCACGGTGCATGGCAACGACATCGCGCTCGAGTCGCAGGCCGCCAAGCTGCGCCTGGTGATCGAGACCGCGCGCGAGGTGTGGGGCGACGTATGACGATTCTTTCGCTGGCAACGATCCTTCTGCAGGAGACGACATGCTGACCAAGTGGCTGGCCCGCGCCGCGCTCGCGCTCGTGTTCATTGCGGCCTCGGCGGGCGCGCAGGACACCGTCAAGATCGGGCTCATCCTGCCGATGACCGGGCCGTTCGCGTCCACCGGCCGGCAGATCGACGGCGCCGTCAAGCTGTGGATGCAGCAGAACGGCACGACGGTTGCCGGCAAGAAGATCGAAGTCATCGTCAAGGACGACGCCGGTACACCGGACACGACGCGGCGTCTGGCGCAGGAGCTCGTGGTCAACGACAAGGTGCAGGTGCTGGCCGGATTCGGCCTCACGCCGCTGGCGCTTGCGACCGCGCCGATTGCAACGCAGGCGAAGGTGCCGATGGTCGTCATGGCCGCGGCAACCTCGTCCATCGTCGACCAGTCGCCGATGATCGTCCGCTCGGGCTTCACGCTGCCGCAGATCACCACGCCGCTGGCGGATTGGGCGGCCAAGAACAACATCAAGAAGGTCGTGACGCTGGTCACCGATTACGGCCCCGGCATCGACGCCGAAACGGCCTTCAAGACCAAGTTCACGGCTGAAGGCGGGCAGGTCAGCGACTCGCTGCGCGTACCGCTGCGCAATCCCGACTTCGCCCCGTTCCTGCAGAAAGTGAAGGACGAGCAGCCCAATGCGGTGTTCGTGTTCGTGCCGGCCGGCGTGGGCGCCATCTTCATGAAGCAGTTCGTCGAGCGCGGCTTCGACAAGGGCGGCATCCGGCTCATCGCAACGGGCGATGTGACGGACGACGACATCCTCAACGACATCGGCGACGTCGCGCTGGGCGTCATCACCTCGATGCACTATTCGGCCGCGCATCCGTCGGCCGCGAACAAGGCGTACGTCGACGGCTTCAAGAAATTGAACGGCATCCGCCCGAACTTCCACTCGGTCGGCGGCTACGACGGCATGCGGCTCATCTATCGCGCGCTCGAGGCGACCAAGGGCAACACGGACGGCGAGACGCTCGTCAACGCGATGAAGGGCCTGCAGTTCGAGAGCCCGCGCGGGCCGGTGACGATCGACCCGGCGAGCCGCGACCCGATCCAGAACGTGTACCTGCGCAAGGTGGAAAAGCAGAACGGCGAACTGTGGAACATCGAGTTCGCGACCGTTCCCGCGGTCAAGGACCCCCTGCACAAATAACCTGAAACCGTACGCCTGAGATGCGTGTGGTGAGACGTCCGCTCGCGACGCAGCGTCGTCTGGCATGCTGACGATCCTGTTCGACGGCGTCGCGTACGGCATGTTGCTGTTCCTCATCGCGAGCGGGCTTGCCGTCACGCTCGGGTTGATGAATTTCATCAATCTCGCGCACGGCGCGTTCGCCATGGCGGGCGGCTATCTCGCCGCCGTGCTGTCCACGCGAATGGGTGTGCCGTTCCTCGCGACGCTGCCGCTCGCGTTCCTCTTTGCTGCAGCGATCGGCGCGCTGCTCGAGCCGACCCTGTATCGGCGGTTGTACCGGCGGCCGCATCTGGAGCAGGTCCTGTTCTCCATCGGGCTCGTGTTCATGGCGGTGGCCGGCACCGACTATTTCTTCGGTGCCACTCAGCAATTCGTCCGCCTGCCCGACTACCTGAAGGGTCGTTTCGAGATCGGAGGCGTCGGCATCGGCGTGTATCGGCTGTTCATCATCGTGGTGTGCGGCGTTCTCACGCTCTTCCTCGAATGGATCATGGCGCGCACGCGCTTCGGCAGCCAGTTGCGTGCGGCGGTGGACGATCCGCGCGTTGCGTCGGGGCTGGGCATCAACGTCAACGTCGTGTTCCTCGCCACGTTCGCGTTCGGCTCCGGACTTGCCGGCCTGGGAGGCGCGCTGGGGGCCGAGCTGCTGGGTCTCGATCCGACATTTCCGCTGAAATACATGATCTACTTCCTGGTCGTCGTCGCGGTGGGCGGCACGACCACGATCACGGGGCCGCTGCTCGCGTCGCTCCTGCTCGGCGTGGCCGATGTCGCAGGCAAGTATTACGTGCCCAAGATCGGCGCGTTCATCATCTACTGCGTGATGATCCTGGTGCTGATCGTGCGTCCGCAGGGATTGTTCGCACGGTCGGCCGCTCGATGAGCGCCGCCGGCCGTGCCGTTTCGTCGACCGCGGCGCTGGCGCGCAGCACCCGCATCAAGCCGTGGGAGGTGGCAGTCTGGGTGGTGGCGGCCGGCGCATGGTTCGTTGCGCCCTCGCAGTCGCCGCTGTTCAACGAGATCACGATCCTCGCGCTGTTCGCGGTTTCGCTCGACCTCATTCTCGGCTATGCCGGCATCGTGTCGCTGGGTCATGCCGCGTTCTTCGGGGCGGGCGCGTACGCCGCGGGACTGCTCGCCAAGCACGTGACGGGCGATCCCCTCGTGGGGCTCGCGTTCGGTGCGGCGGTCGCCGCGCTGGTCGGTCTGGTCACCAGCCCGCTGGTGCTGCGCGGCTCGGATCTGACGCGTCTCATGGTGACGCTCGGCATCGCGCTCATCCTCTACGAGCTGGCCAACCGCTTCGACAACATCACCGGCGGCGCGGACGGCTTGCAGGGCATCGTCATGAAGCCGCTGCTCGGCACGTTCTCGTTCGGCCTGTCGGGGCGCACGGCGTACGCCTACAGTCTCGCGGTGCTGTTCGTGCTGGTCCTTCTCGCGCGCCGCCTCGTGCATTCGCCGTTCGGATTCTCGCTCGAAGCGATCCGGGACAACCGGATGCGCGCAACGGCGATCGGCATCCCGGTCAATGCGCGGCTCGCCGCCATCTACACCATCGCGGCGGCCTATGCCGGCGCCGCCGGCGCGCTGCTCGCCCAGACCACCGGCTTCACGTCGCTCGACGTGTTCGAGTTTCATCGCTCGGCCGACGTGATGCTCATGCTCATCATCGGCGGCACGGGTTATCTGTACGGCGGCATCATCGGCGCGGTCGTCTTCCGGCTGCTCTACGACGTCCTGTCCCGTTATACGACGACGTACTGGCAATTCTGGCTCGGCCTCTTCCTGATCGTGCTGGTGCTGGTGGGCCATGACCGGCTGGTGCGCCCGTTCCGGCGCATGGGCACGATCCTGCGACCGCGCGGCGCTGCAGCGGATGCGGACGGTGCGCCATGACGGCGGTTGCTCTGCGCACCGAGGGTCTGCGCAAGTCGTTCGGCGGCATCCATGCGACGCAGAACGTGTCGTTGACGGTGGAGGAGGGCGCGCGCCACGCGCTGATCGGACCCAACGGCGCCGGCAAGACGACCCTCGTGAATCTGCTCACGGGCGTGCTGCAGCCATCGGCCGGCGCGATCCAGCTCCACGGCGAGGACATCACGCGGTTGTCGGCCCACGCGCGGGTCACGCGCGGGCTGGTGCGCACGTTCCAGATCAACCAGCTGTTCGCCGGCCTTTCACCGCTCGAGACGCTTGCGCTCGTCATCGCGCAACGCGACGGCATCGGGGCGCGCATGTGGGGCGCGCTCGCGCATTGCGCAGCCCAGGCGGAAGAGGCCGCGGCGCTCGCGGAGCGCTTTCATCTCGCCGATGTCATGACGCAGAAGACGACGGTGCTGCCGTATGGCAAGCGCCGGCTGCTCGAGATCGCCATCGCCGTCGCCGCGCGCCCGCGCGTGCTGCTGCTCGACGAGCCCGTAGCAGGCGTGCCCACCGGCGAATCGCGCGAGATCCTCGATACGCTGGCGGCGTTGCCGGCGGATGTCACCGTTCTGCTGATCGAGCACGACATGGACCTGGTGTTCCGCTTCGCCAAGCGCATGTCGGTGCTGGTCAACGGCGCACTGTTCGCCGAAGGCTCGGCCGACGAGATCGCACGCGATCCGCGCGTCAAGGCGGTGTACCTGGGCGAGGCGAGCCTTGCCTGAGTTCCTGCGTGTCGAGGGGCTGCGCGCCGGCTACGCCGAGGCGATCGTCATCGATGGCGTGGGCTTCACGCTGGGCGAGGGTCGCTCGCTGGCCGTGCTGGGTCGCAACGGCACCGGCAAGACGACGCTGCTGTGTACCCTCGTGGGCGTGACACGTCATCGCGGTGGCCGCATCGAGCTCGGCGGCGTCGAGCTCACTCGACTGCGCCCCGACCAGCGGGCCGCCGCGGGTGTCGGCTGGGTGCCGCAAGAGCGGAACATCTTCAAGTCGTTGTCGGTCGAAGAGAACCTCACGGCGGTCGCGCGGCCGGGCGCGTGGACGCCCGGGCGCGTATTCGACATGTTTCCACGTCTCGCCGAGCGCCGCCGCAACCTGGGCACGCAGCTGTCGGGTGGCGAGCAGCAGATGCTCGCGATCGGCCGCGCGCTGGTGCTCAACCCGCGGCTCCTGCTGCTCGACGAGCCGCTCGAAGGCCTTGCGCCGATCATCGTCGAGGAGCTGCTCGCGGCGCTCACGCGCATCGTGCGCGACGAAGGCCTGTCGGCGATCTTCGTCGAGCAGAATCCCGCGCGCATCCTGCCGATCACGCACGATGCCATCGTGCTCGAGCGTGGCACGGTGGTGCACGCGGCTCGTAGCGACGCGCTGCTCGCGGACACGGCTACGCTCGACCGTTTCCTCGCAGTGGGCGGCACGACGCACTGACACGGGATCAGGCCATGGCAACCATCATCGGCGGCATCGGCACCTCGCACGTTCCTACCATCGGCGTGGCGTACGACAAAGGCAAGCGCGACGATCCGGCGTGGGCACCGCTGTTCGAAGGCTACGAGCCCGTGGCCCGCTGGCTCGCGGAGCAGCGCCCGGACGTGCTCGTGTTCTTCTACAACGATCACGCAACGAGCTTCTTCTTCGATCTCTATCCGACCTTCGCGCTCGGGGTGAGTCCGCGCTTCGAGCTGCCGGACGAAGGTGCAGGACGCCGGCCGCTGCCTGCCATTCACGGGCATCCCGGCCTCGCGATTCACCTGGCGGAATCGCTCGTGAACGACGAATTCGATCTCGCCACCTTCCAGGAGCGCCCGCTCGACCATGGCTGCAATTCGCCGCTGTCCATGCTCTGGCCGCACGACCCCGATTGGCCGGGCGCTGTCGTTCCCATCGCCATCAACGTCCTGCAGTATCCACTGCCCACTGCGATGCGCTGCTACAAGCTCGGCCAGGCGGTGCGCCGCGCGATCGCGTCGTATCCCGAGGACCTGCGCGTCGTCGTCGTGGGAACGGGCGGCCTGTCGCACCAGATCCATGGCGAGCGCACGGGCTTCAACAACACGGAATGGGACATGCGCTTCCTCGACCTCGTCGAGCGCGATCCGCTGGCGCTTGCCCGCATGCGCCACGCCGAGTACGTCGAGCTGGGTGGCGCGGAAGGCGTCGAGGTGATCATGTGGCTTGCGATGCGCGGCGCCCTGTCCAACGATATCCGCAAGGTGCATCAGAACTATTACCTGCCCATGACCACGGCCATGACGGTGGTGCTGTACGAGGAGCCGAAGGCGCTGGAGCAATCGCCGCCGCGGGCTGCGCTGCGACCCGCCGCATGACGCCATGAATCCACAGCTTGCGGGCATCGAGAACGTCCCCGGGACCTATGTCTTCGACCTTGCGGCGAGCGTGCGTACGCTGCATGTCAACCGTTTTTTCTGGCGCATGACCGATCCAGCGTATCGCGCCCGCTTCGTGCAGGACGAGGAGGCCCTGTACGAGCAGGAGGCCTTGAGCGAGCCCGAGCGTACGCTGGTGCGCCGGCGCGACTGGCTCGGCCTCGTGCGCTATGGCGTCAATTTCTTCGTGCTCGAGAAATTCGCCCGCGTGGTTCGACTGTCCAACCCCGAGGTCTACGCCTCGATGCGCGGCGAGACGCTCGAGCAGTTCCTCGCCACCCGCAACGTTCCCGGCGCACGTTGACGGTTGCGCACCCCACCGGGCCGCGCCGGATCGACGCACCGTTTCAGCCATAATGCGCGGGCCCGGCGGCGTGCCGTCGGTCGCAGCGCACGCCATGGCCAAAGCCCGCATCTCTCCCCGCCGTCTGCCGATCGACGACCCGCTCGACATCGTCGAGCTCGCCGGCCTCGCGATGACGCGCGCGGCCGGGGCGCCGGCGCTCGAAGGCAACGCGGTGCGGCTGCTGCGCGACGCGGACGAGAACTTTCCCGCGTGGAAGGCCGCGATCGAAGCAGCGCAACGGTACGTGTTGTTCGAGTGCTACATCGTCGCGGACGATCCGATCGGCCGCTCCTTCGCGCAGTTGCTGACCGAGCGCGCCCGCGCCGGTGTGAAGGTCGCCGTGATGGTCGACTGGCTCGGCTCATGGACCTCGCTCGGCATGTGGGCCGACCTGCGCGCCGCCGGCGGCGAAGTGCGGGTGTTCAATCCACCGCGGCTGTCGAGCCCGCTTGGCTGGCTGTCGCGCGACCATCGCAAGACCATCGTCGTGGACGGCGACGTCGGCTTCGTCAGCGGCCTGTGCGTGAGCCAGCAGTGGGTCGGTGATCCCGCGCGCAAGCTCGAGCCGTGGCGCGACACAGGCATCGAGGTGCGGGGGCCTGCGATCGGCGCACTCGAATCCGCGTTCGCGCAGGTGTTTGCGACCTGCGGCGCGCCGCTGCCCGAGGCGCTGCTCGTGGCGGAAGGCTCGCACGCGCGTGCCGGCGACGTGCGCATGCATGTGATCGCCAACGAGCCCAATGTGGCCGGTACGTTCCGCATGGACCTCATCGTCGCGTCGATCGCGCGCCAGAACCTGTGGCTCACCGACGCGTATTTCGTTGGCACGACGCCCTACGTGCAGGCCTTGTGCGCGGCGGCGCGCGATGGCGTGGACGTGCGGCTGCTGGTGCCGGGCGCCAGCGACATCCCCGCGCTGTCGCCGTTGTCGCGCGCGCAATATCGCCCGCTGCTCGAAGCCGGCGTGCGCGTGTTCGAATGGAACGGCACGATGCTGCACGCCAAGACGGCCGTTGCCGACGGACGCTGGGCGCGCGTCGGATCGACCAATCTCAATCTGGCGTCGTGGATGTCGAACTACGAGCTCGACGTCGCGATCGAGGATGCGGAGTTCGCGCAGATCATGGCCGCCCAATACGAGCGCGACATCGCCTGCGCCACGGAGATCGTGCTCACCTCGCGCAATCGGGTGCGTCGCGCCGAAAGCACACCGGGCGTCGACCCGTTGCCGCGCAATGCGCGCCGCGCCGTCTCGGGCAGTGCCGGGCGGGCGGCCGCGGGTGCGGTCAGCGTCGGCAGCGCGCTCGGCGCCGCGCTCACCAATCGCCGTACGCTTGGCCCGGCCGAAGCCGGATTGCTGCTGCTCATGGCGCTCACGGCGGGCTTCATCGGCGTGGTCGCGGCGGTGTGGCCGCGCGTGCTCGCCTGGCCGCTGTCGGCGATCACTCTATGGCTGGCGCTCGCGTGGGGGATGAAGGCCTATGCGCTCCATCGCGGCCGGCGCGCGGCCAATGGTCCCGAGCCGATCGCCCGGTTCGACGACATCGACGGTTGAGCGCGGCGGGGCTCATCGGACCGCCACAATTCGTCACAAAAGGTGTCGCTGGGATGCGCGAAAGGCGCCCGGCTGTTACTGTTCATGCCCTGGTACGAGCCTCGTTTGCCGATGTCGATTCCCTTGTTCGTCCGCGTTCTGCTGCTTGGTCTTCTGGTCGCCCTTTCGTCGACCGCACCGGCCCAGGCGCCCGCTGCACCGAATGCGCGCGTGATCGTTGAGTTCAAGTCCGACGCTGCGCTGTTGCGCACCAAGGCTGGGTCGGAAAGCGCCGACCGTGTCGAGCGCGCCAAGGCGCTTGCACAACGCGTCGGTGTCGCGCTCACGGCCGGGCCGGCCGTCAACGCGCGCGCGCAAGTGGTCGTTGCGCCGGGCGTGTCTTCACAGACGCTCGCGGCGCAATTGTCGCAACAGAGCGACGTCGAGTACGCGGTTGCCGACGAGCGCCGGCACAAGGTGGCGATCCCGAACGATGCGCTGTACTTCGCCGGCCCGCAGGCAAATGGACCCGCTTCCGGACAATGGTATCTGCGTCCGCCGAGCGCACAGGTGCCCGCCGGCATCGATGCGCAATCCGCGTGGGATATGTCGACCGGATCATCCACGATCGTGGTGGCGGACATCGATACCGGCGTGCGCTTCGAGCACCCCGATCTGCTCGCCGTCGCCGCCGGAGGCAATCTGCTGCCCGGTTACGACATGGTCAGCGACGTCGACATGGCGAATGACGGGGACGGACGCGACGCCGATGCGTCGGACCCCGGGGATTGGGTGACGCAGGCGGAGATCGATCAGCGCGGCGGCCCGTTCTACCAGTGCGAGGACGCGCCCGAAGACAGCTCGTGGCACGGCACGCAGGTGGCCGGCATCCTCGCGGCGCTCACCAACAACGGCATCGGGATGGCGAGTGTCGGACGAACCGTTCGACTGCTGCCGGTGCGCGCGCTCGGCAAATGCGGCGGATTCGACTCCGATATCATTGCCGGCATGCGGTGGGCTGCCGGATTGAGCGTGCCCGGCGTGCCCGCCAACCCGACCCCTGCGAAGGTGATCAACTTGAGCCTTGGCGGCGAAGGCGTGTGCACGGCCGCGTACGTGCAGGCGGTTGCCGAAATCATGGCCGCAGGCGTGACGATCGTCGCATCCGCGGGCAATTCGTCCGGTCATGCCGTGGGCGTGCCGGCGAATTGCGGTGGGGTCATCGCGGTCGCGGGCCTGCGCCATGCCGGCGACAAGGTCGGCTTCTCCGATCTGGGCGCGGAAATCGCGGTCGCTGCGCCGGCCGGCAATTGCGTCAACACGACCTCCGGTTCTCCCTGCCTCTATCCCATCCTGACGACGAGCGATTCGGGCACGACGACTGCGACGGGCTCGACCTACACCGACAGCTTCAATGCTTCGCTCGGCACGAGCTTCGCCGCACCGCTGGTCGCCGGCACGGCGGCCCTCATGCTGAGCGTGCGGCCGACACTCGCACCCGCGCAGGTGCGCCAGATCGTGCAGGCCACCGCGCGCTTCTTCCCGACCACGGGCGGCGACAACGGCGACGGCACCATCGTGCCCGCCTGCAAGGCGCCGCAACACGATGCATCGGGCGATTTCATCGATCAGCTGCAGTGCTACTGCACGACCAATACGTGCGGGACCGGCATGCTGGATACGTATGCGTCGGTGCTCGCGGCGAGCACGGGATTGGCGGTCGCGTCGGCGCAGTACGAAGGGATGTGGTGGAACGCGCCGGCCAACTCCGAATCCGGATGGGGTCTCAACATCGCGCAGCAGGGCGACGTGCTCTTCGTCACCTGGTTCACCTACGACACGTCGGGCAAGGCATGGTGGCTGTCGATGACCGCCACGCG